>NZ_CP088953.1:3512500-4196952 GCF_021165935.1 Microbulbifer elongatus
TCACCGCCATACAAAAAAGGCTCCATGCTTTCGCATGGAGCCTTTTTTGTATGGCGGTGAGGGAGGGATTCGAACCCTCGATGAGTTTAACCCCATACGCCCTTAGCAGGGGCGCGCCTTCAGCCACTCGGCCACCTCACCGTATAACTTTCCACCCTGCTTTTGCAGAGCAACAGCAATCGCGAACAATTGGTCTTGGCTGCTGAAAGTGAGCGGCATCATACCAACGGCGAAGCAAAAATCAATGGGGAATCAATAACTTTTTGGGATTTCTTCACGAGCGTTTACAAATTATACAGACACAAAAAAGGCCGCTTTGCGGCCTTCTCTCATCGACACGATCTGTCACCCGGGACAGATCTCAGTCGGCGCTTCCCTCACTGGAGGATTGCTTTTCTCGCTGGATGCGCTGATAGATCTCTTCGCGGTGAACCGCTACTTCTTTCGGCGCATTGACTCCGATTCGTACCTGGTTGCCTTTCACACCCAATACGGTAACCGTCACATTGTCACCAACCATCAGTGTTTCACCGATACGGCGGGTTAAAATTAACATTACCTACTTCTCCTTGATCATCCTGTGATTTGGTACGACCGGTTATCCCTGGCCCGCACCTCAGGCCATAATAACCCGAGATCGCTGCAAACCGAGAACCTTGTCCGTCACTTTATTCAGTATTGCCCAGACGCAGAAAATCTCAACACGTCGTACCATGCGCCAGACAACTGAATTGCTATGGTCGTCGGCGGCATCCATCACTCTGGTTATAGTTAGTTATGCCGAGGCCTTGGGCTCAGAGAGCTCAAATGCACTGTGCAGCGCGCGTACCGCCAGTTCGAGGTAGCGCTCGTCGATGATGACCGAGATCTTGATTTCGGACGTGGTGATCATCTGAATGTTGATATTGTCTTCACCCAGCGCTTCGAACATGCGTGAAGCAACGTTGGCATGAGAGCGCATACCCACACCAACGATGGATACCTTGGCGATCTTGTCGTCAGAAACCACTTCGCGCGCACCCAGCTCACCGGCAACCCGCTCCAACACCTTGCGCGCCTTGCCGAGATCATTGCGGTGCACGGTGAAGGTAAAGTCGGTGGTGCCATCGATGGCACTGATATTCTGCACAATCACATCGACTTCAATGTTTTCAGCGCCTACTGGCGCCAGGATACGGCAAGCCACGCCCGGAGTATCGGGCACACCGCGGATTGTCAGTTTTGCCTCGTCACGGTTAAACGCTATGCCGGAGACTACAGGCTGTTCCATATCGTTGTCTTCCTCATCCAGACTAATCAGGGTGCCGTTACCGTCCTCAAAGGTGGAGAGGACGCGCAGGGGGACTTTGTATTTTCCGGCAAACTCAACCGCACGGATCTGCAGTACCTTTGAGCCCAGACTCGCCATTTCCAGCATCTCCTCGAAGGTGATCCGGTCGAGGCGGCGGGCACTATCTACAACCCGCGGGTCAGTGGTGTAAACACCGTCGACATCGGTGTAAATCTGGCACTCGGTGGCGTCGAGTGCAGCAGCGAGTGCAACGCCGGTGGTGTCAGAGCCGCCGCGGCCAAGGGTGGTGATATTGCCCTCCTCGTCCACCCCCTGGAAGCCCGCAACCACGACCACCTTGCCAGAATCGAGATCCCGACGCATACGCTCTACGTCGATACGCTGGATACGGGCTTTGGTATGGGCATTGTCCGTGAGAATCTTGACCTGACCGCCGGTATAGGAGCAGGCATCGTAGCCGCGCTTTTTCAGCGCCATACTCAACAGTGCAATGGTGACCTGCTCGCCGGTGGAAACCAGAACGTCCATCTCGCGGGGGTCCGGGTTTTCCTGTATCTGGCTCGCCAGACCGATCAGACGATTGGTCTCGCCGCTCATAGCGGAAAGCACCACAACCATGTCATGGCCCTGGGCCTTGAAGCCCGCCACTTTATCGGCGACCGCTTCGATGCGCTCAATGGAGCCCACCGAAGTACCACCGTATTTCTGCACGAACAAACTCATCGCTCTAGTGTTCCTTACTGCCTTGCTGCGCGGTACCAGATCCGCGGGAGTCGCGCACTAAATCACCAATCTACGGGCAAATCAACTGAAAAATTGCGAGCTTTAGCCAATAACCTTCTTCGAGTTGCCCGAGACCGACATAACCGGCGCCAGAATTACTGGATATGACCTTCCACCCACTGGGGAATGGCCTTGAGCAGCGCCGGCAGTGCCGCCACATCGGTGCCGCCCCCCTGGGCCATGTCCGGACGACCACCGCCCTTGCCACCGAGCTCACCTGCGGCATATCGCATCAGGTCTCCGGCTGCCAGCCGACCGGTAAGATCCTTGGTTACTGCAGCCACCAGCGCCACCTTGCCGTCACCGGGCGCAGCCAGAAGCAGTGCACCACTGCCCAACTTGTTCTTCATCTGGTCCGCCAGGTCACGGAGAGACTTGGCGTCTGCCCCATCAATCGATGCGGCGAGCACCTTGATGCCAGCCACTTCCACGGCCTGACTGGAAAGGTCACCGCCGGCCCCGCTGGCAAGGCGGGTTTTCAGCGTCGAGAGATCTTTCTCCAGCTTGCGGTTATTCGCCAACAGCTGCTCAACCTTCTCCGCCAGATTCTCTGGCCGCGCCTTGAGCAGCGCAGCCGCGTGATCGAGACGCTGCTGAGCCTCATCAAACAATGCCAACGCGTGGGCGCCGGTGACCGCTTCAATACGACGCTGACCGGAGGCGATACCGCTCTCCGCCACGATCCGCAGCAAACCGATATCACCAGTGCGCGCGACATGCGTGCCACCGCACAACTCCACCGAGAATGCACCGGAATCGTTGCGCTCCCCCATAGTGAGGACCCGCACCGTGTCGCCGTATTTTTCGCCAAACAGTGCCATCGCACCCTTGGCTTTGGCGGTTTCAATATCAGTGACTTCCGTTTCCACCGGTGTATTGGCACGAATCTGGCTGTTCACCAGCGCTTCAATGGCCCGCAACTGTTTACCTGTCACCGCTTCCGGATGCGAGAAATCAAACCGCAGGCGTTCGGAATCCACCAGGGAACCCTTCTGGGTCACATGCTCACCCAGTACTTTGCGCAATGCGGCGTGAAGCAGGTGAGTGGCGGAGTGGTTCAGTGCCGTCGACTGACGCACGTCCCCCGCCACCTCGGCATTCACCACTGCCCCCACGGCGAGGCTGCCTGACAGCAGCTTACCCTGATGCAGGTGGTGCGCACCGTGTTTGATGCAGTCACCCACTTCGAAGCGACCGGCATCGGACTGGAGATAACCGCTGTCGCCTACCTGGCCGCCGGACTCCGCATAAAACGGGGTGCGATCCAGTACGATGGCCGCCACCTCACCTTCCTGCAGGCCGTCTACCAACGCACCATCCTTGATAATGGCGACGACCTTACCCTGCGCGGAGACCCGATCGTAACCAAGGAATTCCGTCGCGCCGTCCAGGTCCAGGCTGTCGGTGTAATCCTGCTTGAATTTACCCGCGGCACGAGCCCGTTCACGCTGGGCGTTCATGGCCTTTTCGTAACCGTCCATATCCAGGGTCAGGCCGCGCTCCCGCGCAATATCCTGGGTCAGGTCCGTAGGGAAACCGTAGGTATCGTGGAGCGTAAACACCAGCGCCCCCGGAACTTCGCTGCCATCGAGGGATTCAAGTGCCTCATCCAGCAGAGCCAGGCCTTTATCCAGTGTCTTCGCAAACTGTTCCTCTTCCTTGCGCAGAGCCTTCTCAATCAGTGACTGCTTTTCTTTCAGCTCGGGGTAGGCTTCGCCCATTTCCGCGACCAGAGCGGCGACCAGCTTGTAAAAGAAGATGTCCTTGTGACCCAGTTTGTGCCCATGGCGCACTGCGCGGCGGATAATCCGGCGCAATACGAAACCACGCCCTTCATTGGAAGGCATGACACCATCGGCAATCAGGAAGGAACAGGAACGGATATGGTCGGCAATTACCCGCAGAGATTTCTCTTCGGTATTGCTGCAACCCACGACTTCGCCGGCGGCGTTCAACAGAGCCTGGAACAGATCTATCTCATAGTTGGAGTGCACCCCCTGCATCACAGCGGCGATACGCTCGAGGCCCATACCGGTATCGACAGAGGGTTTGGGCAGCGGATGCAGCTCGCCATCCGCAGAGCGCTCGAACTGCATGAACACCAGATTCCAGATCTCGATATAGCGATCGAGGTCATCGTTTTCGGAACCGGGCGGGCCACCGGGCACATCGGCACCGTGGTCATAGAAAATCTCTGAGCTGGGGCCACAGGGACCGGTATCCCCCATCTGCCAGAAGTTATCCTCATCCAGACGCGAGAAACGGTCAGCACTCACGCCAACCTCTTTCAGCCAGATATCAGCCGCTTCATCGTCGCTGATATGTACCGTTACCCACAGGCGCTCTTCCGGCAACTTAAGCTCTTTGGTCAGAAACTCCCAGGCAAACCGGATGGCTTCACGCTTGAAATAGTCGCCAAAACTGAAGTTGCCGAGCATTTCGAAAAAGGTGTGGTGACGGGCGGTATAGCCGACGTTCTCGAGGTCATTGTGCTTACCACCGGCGCGCACACAGCGCTGGGAGCTTGCGGCACGCGCGTAGGGGCGCGACTCCTGACCGAGGAAAGTGTCTTTGAACTGCACCATGCCGGCATTGGTAAACAGCAGGGTCGGATCGTTACCCGGCACCAGGGAGCTCGACGGGACACGGGTGTGCCCTTGCTCGGCAAAATAATTGAGAAATGCTTCGCGTATCTGTGCGCTCTTCATTCAGGCAGTTTCCACATCGTCGGTAAAATCTTATTGGCCACCGGGTACCGGGGCCAACCGCTTAATCTTGCAGGTCCTCGGTGAGACCTTCTTCTGGCAGCTCGCGCTGTGCCAGCAAATGTATGTGCAGGTGAAACACCGTCTGACCAGCGCCGCGACCGTTGTTGATCACCAGTCGAAAGCCGTCTTCCAGCTTCAGGCGTTCTGCCATTTTTGACGCCACCCACAGGAGATGACCAAGCAGCGGTACATCTTCTTCGCGGGCGTCCGCCACGCTGACCAGGGGTTTGCGGGGAATAATCAGCAGGTGGGTCGGAGCCTGAGGTGCGCGATCTTTGATGACGATGCACTGGTCATCTTCGTACAGTCTTGGTGCGGGGATGTCTCCCGCGATGATACGACTGAATACGCTGGCCTCTGCCATTGCTCCCCCCTGATACTGACTGGCTACGACGCCAGGTTTTACCGCAATCCGCTACTTTTCCAGTTTCTCGTCAGCTGTCAGCTGGCGCGCCTCGGACTCCAGCATTACCGGGATA
This sequence comes from Microbulbifer elongatus, assembly GCF_021165935.1. Taxonomy (NCBI): domain Bacteria; kingdom Pseudomonadati; phylum Pseudomonadota; class Gammaproteobacteria; order Cellvibrionales; family Microbulbiferaceae; genus Microbulbifer; species Microbulbifer elongatus. Next base: position 3,517,822 of record NZ_CP088953.1, read on the forward strand.
CCATCGCGCACGGGATAGGCCAAGCCGCTGGCCTTGCACACCAGCTCCTGCGCCTCTTCGTCATACTCGAGAGGGGCCTTGCTGACCGGGCAGACCAGTAAACTCAGTAATTTCTTATCCATGTCGATCTCGGTGCTTCACTCAGATGGCGCCCACCGCCCTGAAACGGGATGTCCCGGGGCCTGCAGGCAAAAATGACCGCGTATGGTACAACGCTTTTTCGGGCTTTTCACGAATGATGGCTGATTTCCGCGGCCACGCGGAGGAAGGGATAAGCGCCCGGGGGCGCCAGTCTAAAAGCTCCGGCAGGCGGAAACCGCGTTGTGCCAGCCGCGCAGGTGAGACTCACGGGTCTGGGCAGACATCTGCGGCAGGAAGTCCTGCTCAATATCCTGCAGCGATTCTGGCCAGGCATCACCGTGCCAGAGCCCGGCCCCCACACCGGCCAGCAGTGCCGCGCCCACCGCGGTCGACTCTATCTGGCGCGGGCGCTCTACCCGCAAATTGGAAATATCCGCCTGAAACTGCATCAGGAAATTGTTCGCACTGGCGCCGCCATCGACCCGAAGACACTGCAGATCCACATCCAGCGCCTGCCCCATCAGCTCCGCCAGCTCGTGACTCTGATACGCAATGGACTCCAGGGTGGCTCGTACGATTTCCGCGCGACCCGCACCGCGGGTGAGCCCAAACAGTGCGCCGCGGGCATCGGTATCCCAATGCGGCGCCCCCAGACCACTGAACGCGGGCACCATATAAACCCCACGGGTACTGGGAACAGACTGAGCCAGCTGCTCGGAATCTGCTGCCCGCTGGATTACTCCGAGGTCATCGCGCAACCACTGCACCGCGGCACCGGCATTGAATACCGAGCCTTCCATGGCGAATTGCGGCTGCCCATCCGCGCGGCAGGCAATGGTGGTCAACATCCCTTCCGGGACCAGTGGACGCCGCGCACCGGCGCAGGCCAGCATAAAACAGCCGGTGCCATAGGTATTCTTCAGGGTACCCGGCCGAAAGCACCCCTGCCCATAAAGCGCGGCCTGCTGATCCCCGGCAACACCGGCGATAGGCACCCGGGCACCGAAGAAAGCGTCCGGATCGGTCGCACCGAAGTCTCCTGCAGACGGACGTATTTCCGGCAGAATGGCAGCGGGACAGTCAAACAGCGCCAGTAACTCGCTATCCCACTGGCGCCGATCCAGGTCGTACAGCATGGTGCGACTGGCATTGGTGTGGTCAGTGAGGTGCTGACGGCCTCCGGTGAAACACCAGATCAACCAGCTGTCGATGGTACCGAAACACAGCTCCCCCGCCTCAGCGCGACGGCGTAAATCCGGTGACTCACGAAAGATCCAGCGCAGTTTGCTGGCGGAGAAATAGGCATCCAGCAACAATCCGGTTTTCGCCCGCACCATCGGTTCCGCGCCGGCCCGGCGCAACTCGCGACAGATCCCCGCGGAGCGGCGGCATTGCCACACAATGGCAGGATGTACCGGCTCCCCCGTATTGCGATCCCACAAAACGGTCGTTTCCCGCTGGTTGGTAATACCCACGGCGCGCAACGCAGATGCCTCAATACCGGCCCGCTGAATCGCCGCGGCGCACACCTTCAGCGTCACCTGCCAGATCTCGCTGGCATCATGCTCCACCCAACCGGGCTCAGGGTAATGCTGGGAAAACTCGGAATAACTGCGACCACGCAGCCTGCCATCGGCGTCGAAAATAAAGGCGGTGGTACCCGTAGTACCCTGATCAATGGAGAGAATCATTAGGATGCGCCAGGTCCGGGGTTATTGTTACGGAATAAACAACAGCCCCACAGGATACTGGGCCCAGTGGACTTCGGCTGAATTACAGCCAGTATATACCTTCGGCCTGCTCCCCTCTCACACGGGAGCACAGTCCACCGGACGATTCGCCGCGTCAATGGCGTATTGGATGGCATCGCCAAAAAAGCCGCGATAGGCGAGGTAGCGCTGGCGCCGCGCACGCTCCTTGAGCTGCTGCGCACGGGGCAAGGTGTCGTCGATTGGATCGCGGAACTTGCGCCGGAGCTGTTCCAGGGCAAGTTCGAACCAGTCCACATCCTCCTGCAGGGCGTCCATTACTTCCTGCGCCAGAACGCCGCGAATACCGCGGACCTGCAATTCCTGCCGGATACGCAGCGGCCCCTGCCCGCGATTCACACGGGAGCGGCAGAAGGACTCTGCAAAGCGCCGGTCACACTGATAGTTCAGCGTCTGCAGACGTTGCAGTACGCCGTCAAAATCCGCATCCGGATGTTTCGGGACAAGCTTCTGCCGCAGCTCTTCACAGGAGTGCTCACGGCGTGTCAGCAGCTCCAGCGCGTGGTTGAACAGCGCCTGGAACGAATCGGTGGGTTTTTCCCGTGACGGAATGTCAGGTCGGGCCAGGGAGGAAGAGCGAGGAAGATCTGGCGACGGGAGATCGCGGTCTGCATGACTCCCGCCGCCATTGGGATGGCGAAAAAAAGACAAGATCAGTCTTCCGCAGCTTCCATTTCTTCGGCCGGGGCCGGAGCCACATCGCCGAGGAGCTGGACACGCAGCGCGGATTCGATCTCGTTGCGGATATCCTCATTTTCCTTGAGGAACTTCACCGCATTCGCCTTGCCCTGGCCAATCTTGTCGCCCTTGTAGCTGTACCAGGCACCGGCCTTGTCGATCAGGCCCATCTTCACCCCGTAATCGACAATCTCGCCAAGGAGATTGATGCCCTGCCCGTACATGATCTGGAACTCGGTCTGCTTGAACGGCGGCGCCACCTTGTTCTTCACCACCTTGACCCGGGTTTCGTTACCCACCACTTCGTCGCCTTCCTTCACGGAACCGATGCGGCGAATGTCGAGGCGTACGGAGGAGTAGAACTTGAGTGCGTTACCGCCGGTGGTGGTTTCCGGAGAGCCAAACATCACACCAATCTTCATGCGGATCTGGTTGATGAACACACACAGGGTATTGGTGTTTTTGATATTACCGGTCAGCTTACGCAGCGCCTGGGACATCAGGCGAGCCTGCAGGCCAACATGAGAGTCACCCATTTCGCCTTCGATTTCCGCGCGCGGAGTCAAAGCGGCCACAGAGTCGACGATCAGGACGTCGACGGCACCGGAGCGCACCAGCATATCCGCCACTTCCAGCGCCTGTTCACCGGTATCCGGCTGGGAAACGATCAGCTCGTCTACATTGACACCCAGCTTCTCGGCATAGATCGGGTCCAGGGCGTGCTCCGCATCCACAAACGCACAGGTACCACCCTTGCGCTGAGCCTCGGCAATCACCTGCAGAGTCAGCGTGGTTTTACCGGAAGATTCCGGGCCATAGATCTCAACGATACGACCGCGCGGCAGGCCACCAATGCCCAGGGCCATGTCAAGGCCCAGGGAGCCAGTGGAGATCGCAGGAATGCGCTGCCGCTCCTTGTCTCCCATACGCATGACGGTGCCCTTGCCGAACTGGCGCTCGATCTGAGATAACGCCGCCTGTAAAGCCTTGTCTTTGTTGGAGTCCATGACCTTTCCCATATGTACCTGAAATTTGCTGAGTATTGACTGCTATGGGAGGGAGCTTAGAGAAAAATTACTGTATAAGCAACCAGTAATCGGGAATGATGGGTATTCGCGGCTTCAGCGCGGATCGCAGCTACCCGGAGGCAAACCCCGGGCACCAGGTCAGGCAGGATGACTGCGGGTGACGGCCAGCAGCCCGTTCAGGGCCTCGACCACGGTCTGCGCCTGGATCTCGGCACGGCTGCCGTCAAAGTGCAGCTGCCGAGCCTCCACCGAAAGGGGCTCCTGACCGTCCACATGGGCCCAGGCAATCCACACGGTACCCACGGGTTTGTCGTCACTGCCACCATCGGGACCGGCTATTCCGCTGACCGCCACCGCCAGATTGGCATCCAGGCGATTGAGCACCCCCACCGCCATCTGCCGCACCACCGGTTCACTGACCGCGCCGGTCGTATCCAGGTCGTGCTGATCAACACCGAGAAAACTGCGCTTGATGCGATCGGCGTAAGATACGACGGCACCGTCAAACCAGACGGACGAACCGGCAATGGCCGTGATGGCCGCGGCGATGGCACCACCGGTACAGGACTCTGCCGTGGTCACTTTCCAGCCCAGCCGGGTCAGTTCTTCGCCGAGCTCCGCAGCCAAAACCCGTCGCTGTTCGCTGCCGTCTTCCGTCATAGGCCCTTTCGATTCACTTGCGTTGTTTCATCTGCGTTGTGCCACCGGCACATTGCTATAGGAGCTCCAGCAGACCGCTCAGATACAGAGACTTGCCGCCGTCGTCCGTCACTCGGAAACCCGTAGCCCCGCTACCGGTTCCACACTCAAAACGCACCGAAGACGGCAACAGTACGGGGCGCTTGAACTCCACGCTCAATCGGAAACGCTGCTGCAGACCGGCGCGCTTTTCCAGAGCGGCGAGACACGCCGCCTTGGTCCACATACCGTGCACGATGGCGCTGGAAAAGCCAAACAGACGGGCAGACGATGCAAACAGGTGAATCGGGTTCCAATCTCCCGATACCCGCGCGTAATTGCGCCCCGCCGCCTCCGGAATCGTCCATGACTCGCCACTCTCAATGGGCATGTTCTGGATTCCGTGCGGCAATGCCGCCAGGCCCGAATGTAACGGCTGATCTTTACCACTGTGCCGGGCGCGACTGAGCATGACACTTTCGCATTCCCACACCAGCTCCCCCGCCACACTGACCCGGGTGGCCAGTGCAAATTCGTAACCCCGCTTCACCGCGACCGCCGGCAGCAGCTCACAGTGAATATCCAGAGCCTCATCCGACGCAATCGGGCGGTGCTGGGTGATCTGATTACGCAGGTGTACCAGTCCGAGAATAGGGAAGGTAAAGGCTTCAGATACCAGCAGCTTCAGGTGCAACGGCATCGCCAGAACAAATGGGTAGGTGGCCGGCAGGTGGCCACCTTCGGCAAAGCCGCAGACGTCGCGATAGGCCCGCAACTGCTCGCGGTCGACCCGCTGCCGGCACAGGCTCACACTGGCCAGTACCGCCTCACCGCGGCTGGCCGAAGCCTTCTTTCTGCGGGCAGTCAACGCGCGGAGATACAGGGGAAGAATGGCCGGGCGCGCGCTCAGCTCAATCTGCAGGGGGGAAGACCGGTCAGTTGCCTTTGGCACAGCGTTAAATCTCGGCATAAGTCGTTTGGCTCCAAATGATACCTCGCGACGGGACGGCAGACCAACTGGTCATATCCGCCCGTCAAGCCACTATCTTGCCCCCGATTCATGCCGAAACGATGACAGAAATCGCAGGGTCAGCTTTCCGGCAGCTCGGAGACCCCCATATTGAACAGGGTAAATCCGAAAATATCCGCGTACTGTTCGATGGTCTTGGATACTGGTGTGCCGGCGCCGTGGCCCGCGTTGGTCTCAATGCGGATCAGCGTGGGCGCGGGTCCGGCCTGCTTGCTCTGCAGCTCTGCGGCAAACTTGAACGAGTGCGCCGGTACAACACGGTCATCGTGATCGGCGGTGGTAACCAGCGTGGCAGGATAGCGAGTATCCGCCTGCACATTGTGTACCGGTGAGTAGCCTTTCAGGTACTGGAACATTTCCTCGCTCTGCTCGGCAGTGCCGTAGTCGTAGGCCCAGCCGGCGCCAGCGGTGAAGGTGTGATAGCGGAGCATATCCAACACACCGACCGCCGGCAGCGCGACTTTCACCAGGTCCGGGCGCTGGGTCATGACCGCGCCCACCAGCAGACCACCATTGGAGCCGCCGCGAATCGCCAGATAGTCACTGGAAGTGTAGCCCTGCTCCACCAGGTATTCGCCAGCGGCGATAAAGTCGTCAAACACATTCTGCTTCTGCAGCTTGGTACCGGCGTCGTGCCAGCGCTTGCCGTACTCACCACCACCGCGCAGGTTGGGCACTGCGTAGACACCGCCCAGTTCCAGCCACACCGCATTCGCGATACTGAACGACGGGGTCAGGCTCACATTGAATCCCCCATAACCGTACAGAATGGTCGGGTTCTTGCCGTCGAGCTCCAGCCCTTTCTTGTGAGTGATCATCATCGGCACTTTGGTGCCGTCTTTGGAGGTGTAGAACACCTGCTTGGACTCGTAGCCCGCTGGATTGAACTGGGCGCCCGACTCGCGGTACACACGGGATTCGCCCTTTTTCACGTCGAACGCAAAAATGGTGGACGGTGTTTTGTAGTTGGTAAATGAGTAATAGAGGGTCTCATCCTCATGCTTACCACTCAGGGATGAGGCGCTGCCGGGGCCCGGCAGGGCGATCTCTCGCACCTGTTTACCGTTGTAATCGTACTGATACACCTTGGACAGGGCATCCACCATGTATTCAGCAAACAGGTAGCCGCCGCCGGTGGAGGCGGTCAGTACATTTTCAGTCTCCGGGATAAAGTCCTGCCAGTGCTCAGGGGCCGGATTGGCAGCATCGACCGTGACGATTTTCTTGTTTGGCGCGTCGCGGTTGGTCACCAGAAACAGTTTGCTGCCCTGATTATCCAGCACATAGGTATCGGAATCGAAGTCGGCCAGCACTGGCACCAACGGCGCATCGGCTTTGGACAAATCCTGAATAAACAGATCGTTACCGGAGGTGGAGGTCGCACCGGAAATCACCAGGAACCGATCATCTTCGGTCACGTAGCCGGATACGTAGCGGCGCTTCTCTTCGTCACTCCCACCGAAAATCAGCGTGTCTTTCGCCTGAGGCTGCCCGAGTTTGTGGAAGTAGAGCTTGTGCTGATCGGTTTTTGCCGACAACTCGCTACCTTCCGGCTTGTCGTAGCTGGAATAGTAGAAGCCCTCATTGCCTTTCCAGGAAATGCCGGAGAACTTCACATCCACCAGCGGCTCCTCGAGCACTTTCTTCGACTCCGCATCAATGATGTAGATCTTGCGCCAGTCGCTGCCACCTTCAGAAACGGCGTACGCGGCGATGGAGCCGTCTTTGGAAAACTTCAGCGTCGCCAGGGAAGTGGTTCCATCTTCGCTGAAGGTATTCGGATCGAGGAAAACTTCCGCTTCGCCATCACCTTTTTTCCGCCAGACCACATATTGATTCTGCAGGCCGTCATTGCGATAGAAATAGGTGTAGTCACCCTCGGTAAACGGAGAACCCACTTTTTCGTAGTTCCACAGGGCTTCCAGGCGCTGCTTCAGCGTATCGCGATAGGGAATCTGGTCCAGGTAGCCGAAGGTCACCTCGTTCTGAGCCTTGACCCAGGCTTCGGTCTCCTCACTGCGGTCGTCTTCCAGCCAGCGGTACGGGTCTGCCACCTCGGTGCCGAAGTAGGTATCCACCACTTCATCTTTACGAGTCTGGGGATAGGTCAGGACAGAATCTGCGACGGAAGGCATGTCTGCCGTTTCAGCTTCATTCATGGATGTCTCTTTTTTATGCGCGTCCGGGGACTCCCCCGCGCAGGCCACCAGCATACCGGCCATCGCCAGAATGGTTATTCTCTTCACGTTTGGGACTCCTTCCGGTCGTCATCAGAATCATGGATAAGCCGACTAGGAAACCCAATTCACGTCAGCAGATCAAGGGATTCGGCGTTTTACAGCGCAGATCTACACTTTTGAAGGCTGGCAAGCCACATACCAGTAGATAAACCTGCCAAACAATACATATTCGATCAAAAACTCCAGACTGCCGACTAAACCAGCATTACCCAGCAGACCCCGGCAATGATCAGTGATGCGAGCACGCTGAGCATAGCCCCCTCCCGCACCATTTCCTGAATGCGAATTTTTCCGGTGCCGTAGGCAATGGCATTGGGGGCCGTGGCTACCGGCAGCATAAACGCGCAACTGGCACACATAGCGGCGGGGATCATCAACACCATGGGATCAAACCCGGCGCTGCTGGCGACTACCGCCAGAATTGGCATCAGCAGTGTCGCCGTCGCCGTGTTACTGGTGATCTCGGTAAGGAATGTGACCGACAGGCACAGCAGCACCAGCATCAACCACAGAGGCAGCGCAGTCAGGAAGGTCAGCCCCTCCCCCATCATATCGCTGAGTCCGGATGCGGCGAATCCTTTGGCGATGGCGATACCGCCGGCGAAGAGCAGCAGCATGCCCCAGGGGATACGCTCGGCAGTCTGCCAGTCGAGCAGGCGTCCGCCCTTGCCGTCAGGTACCACGAACATCAGCACCACCGCCGCCAACGCCACGGTGCTGTCACCGGCATCGGCCACCCCTAACAGTGTGCTCCAGCCACCGAACGGCTCGTTGCGGGTCACCCACAACAGAATCGCTACGCCAAATACCACCAGGGTGCGCACCTCTTCCGGTCGCCATGCGCCCACCTCTGGCGCCTCCAGGGACTTATGCAGGTGGATACCACGGGTCAGCCAAAGTGCCATCAGCGGCAGCGTGATCAGTACCACCGGCAAACCGATCTTCATCCAGCTGGCAAAGCTGAACTCCCGCCCTGTCACTTCCTCGTAGATTCCCATAAAAATTACATTGGGCGGTGTGCCCAGCGGGCTGCCCACCCCGCCGAGACTGGCGGCATAGGCAATTCCGAGAATCAGCGCAACCGTAAGACGGTGGTTATCCACCCGCGAGAGGATAGCCAGCGCGATGGGAAGCATCATCAGGGTGGTGGCGGTATTGGAGATCCACATACTCAGCAGCCCGGCCGCGAGCATAAAACCCAGCACCAGCCGCCGGCCGCTGGAAACGCCCACAATCCGCAACATGTACAGAGCCAAACGCTCGTGGGCGCCACTCTTTTCCAGTGCCTTGGACAGCATGAACGCACCCATCAACAGCAATATCACGTGACTGCCGAGGGAGGATGCCACCAGCTTGTGATCGGCCACCCCAAACAATGGCAGCAACACGAAGGGCACAAGGGAAGTGGCGGGAATCGGCAGTGCTTCGGTAATCCACCAGATCACCGTCAGCAAGGTAATCGCCGCAGTAACTGCCGGCAGATATGCCATTCCCAGTGAGGAAAGCAGCCAATAGAAGCCCGCGCTCAGAATCGGCCCCGACAGGATAAACAGGGATCTCGACATGGTGGTTCTCTTCTTGTTTTTTTCCGTATTCGGTTTCCGCAACAACCGGGTTTAATCCAGGCGCACTTCCGGAATGCCAGGCGATTCTGGTAGCGGTGTTGCGACGGATGGCGGTACGGGTTCTGCCACGGGCGCCGACCGCCTGCGCTTTTTCAAAACCAGATCCGGCACCTGCCAGTCAGGCGTCAATGCGCCGTTGACCTCTCGCCCCTCGATATTCCAGCAGACGACATCCACCCGAATGTCGTCGTCTGAGTCGTCAGACCTGAATCCCAATGTCACAAAATTGTTGTTGCCGCGGCGACTGATCCGGGCACTGTCACTGGATTCCTCATGCCGCCAGTAATGTACCTGCGCACGAATATCGTCGGTGGGTCGGTCGGGGAAGTATTCCGGCTTCAGCTCGCGGTCCGCCGCAGCGCTGGGTAGGCAGGCAAGCGGCGAGGAAACCACTTCCACCACCTGCTTGCCCCCGAGATCCATACGGGCAAAGCGACTGAAGTGCACGTCCCCGGCCAGGATCAGCACATCCTGTGGGCAGTCGCGCAGGGCCCGCACCAGATCCTGATATTGCCCGGTATCTGCCAGAGAGTGATCACCAAAGCCCAGTCGTACCAGCAGAGATTTTCCCAGCCCCAGCTTGCGGAACTGCCAGTGGGTCAACAGGGGAGCTGGCAGCACCAGCACTCCTGCACGATCCAGACCCCGCAGCCAGTCGGTCAACTGGGCGAAGGTTTGATCATCGGTAAACCGACCATCGCGGCCCGGCGCCCGCTGTAGTCGGGTATCCAGCACAAAAAATCGCAGGGTATCTGCCACCGTAAACTGACTGGCGGGATGATTGGCCGGGGCCTGGTAGGCAGCGAACAGCTCGCGCGCGCAGGCCTCCCATACCTGGCGCACCTTGCGCGGCCACAGAACCGGCAGAAAACCGGGAGGGTTCGGGTAGTCGTTCCAGAACTCGTGATCGCCAGCGAGAAAATAGTGAAATCCGGAGCGCAGCTTGGCACCCAGGCCGTTGCGCCAGTTCTCCCGGTATTCGCGGGAAAAAACATGGTTGAGCTTACGGCGGATGGTCGCTCGTGTACGCAGCACGAGAGGGGAGAAATTGCGGATGCCGAATCCCGGGATGATACTCGGGCCACTGTTGGAAAACGCGGTGTCCAGGTAGACCTGGTCACCGCCGAGAAAAGAAACCTGCGGCTGGTGCTCGGCGGGCAAGGCGGCGAGCGCATCTGCCAGCGCACCGCGGTCGGCAGGACGGTAGAAACAGGTGCCGTACCAGACGTTGAAGCCCTGGGCGAGGGAATCGGGCAGCCCGGCACACCCCCCTTCTGCGACACGCCGTACCGCCGGGCTGTCTTCAGTACATTCGCGCCACAAGGAGAGGCGGTAGCGCAGCCCCTTGTGCAGGGGGATGCAGACGAAGGAAAAGCGCAAGCCGTCCGCGGCGCGGTCAAAGGCCACCGGGATATCCCGACAGCGGGATTCTCTGGCGAGAGCAGTGGGCGCCCCCTGCGGCTCCATACGCAGCCAGTAACGCGCCGCCGAAGCAGATTGCGCAAAGTCTGCGATCCAGATCCAGCCTCCGCGGTTTCCATCATAGCCGTGCGGCACCAGCTGATACCGCTCACATACCGGCGACTCCAGTGAGGAATCCCCCCCCTTTCCTGACATTTGCGTCACGTCAGTATCCGCTCCCGCGAATTGAATACCCGTATCCATGCCCCAATCATTTCCCTAAGCGCATTTTATTTCTCGTGGCGCCGTAGCGGACGCGGTCAACATGGTCGCAGAATTTCCACCGGAGGTCAATCGAGAGAATCTCTCAACAAGGGAATACAGAGTGAATGGTTTTCTGATCGTCATTGTCCTCGCGGTACTGGTATGGGTCCTTCCCATCCTGTGGCAACGCTGGCGCCGGCACTATCTGCGTTCTCGCCCCCTGAGCGCACACCAGGAGCAACTGCTTTCCAGTACCCTGGCGCTGTTTCCCTACCTCCCGCAGGCACGCCAGCAGGAGCTGAAGGAGAACATCAGCCTGTTCCTGCGGGATAAGGAGTTCGTGGGCTGTGATGGCCAGGAGATTACCGAAGAAGTCCGCATTACCATTGCCGCGCACGCTTGCCTGCTACTGCTGGAGCGCCCCAACAACTGCTACCCCAACCTGAAAACTGTGCTGGTGTATCCGGACTCCTATGTTGCGGAAGAAACCCGCCACCACGGGCATATTCAGTCCTCCCATATGAGCGCGCGGGCTGGCGAGGCACACTATCGCGGCCCGGTAGTGTTGTCCTGGGGAGATTTACGACGCGGCCTGGCGGAGCCACAGCAGGGGCATAACGTCGCCATTCACGAATTCGCCCACAAGCTGGATGAAGAGGATGGATATGTGGACGGGCGCCCACCATTTGAGCACAGTGCCGATGGCAAAACCTGGGCACCGGTGATGCGGGAAGCGTTTGCTGAGCTGCGTCAGCGACTTCAGGCACTGCATGGAGAAGCGGCACGGGGGGAAAACGAGCCCGGCGCGGAGCTTACCGAAAAACCGTCAGTGCTCGACACCTACGGCGCGCAATCGCCTGCGGAGTTTTTCGCCGTTGCAACCGAGGCATTTTTTATTATTCCGACAGCGATGGAAGCGGCACATCCCTCGCTGTATCGCGAGATGCAAAAATTTTTCCGAACAGATCCGGCCGCATTGCTGCGTGGAAATCGTCCGGCCGGTTGATATCACAGTTGATTGCCGGGTCGGCGACTTCCACATCGACAACGCCATCGGCGAAAATGCGCAAAACCTTTTCCATCCCGGTATTGCGCATCCGCGCCAGTGCAGACAGGTATTTACGGCCGATGGCAATGGGATAACCGCGGGTTCCCGCACACACCGGAACACAGATCCGATCTTCACTGGCAGAGTGCAAAAGACGGATCAGGGTATCCGGCTCGACAAACGGCATGTCTCCCAGGCAAACCAGTACCGCTTTGGGATTGGCGCCGGCACGCTGCAGTTGTTCGACAATATGGGCGAGACTTGCGCCGATACCCACAGGCCATACGGGGGCGTGCAACACCTGTACCGGCAGCTTTCTCAGGCCGTTGGCAATCACCGGGTCGCGAGCGCGTAAAATTACCTGAATCGTGGCGTCATCAAAGGCGCTGACCGCCTCCATGACCGTTTGCAGGGTGCGCAGCAACATGGGTTCGCCATGAATACTTGCGAGACGTTTGTCGCTACCAAAGCGATGAGAGTAACCGGCAGCTAAAACCGCGACTGAATATTCCATTTTGTTTTCTCCCATCGCTTTTTTTGGTGTTCAACTTATATAGCTGTTCAGTAATCCTTCTTCCACTGCAGCTCCACACTTCCGGCACCGCTTTCGTTGTTATCCGTTGACTTGAAATCCAGTCGTAGATTTTTGCGCAACTCGATCTGCATCTCCGCTCGCCAGGGGTTCAGCGGGTCGGTACTGCGTTGCAACTCCAGATAGATACGACTGGTGATGTACTTACCGAGGCTGAGCGCGTACTGATCCTCACCACTCTCGGTCGCTTCCGACTCGAAGTCCAGTGTGTCCAGCCCTACCAGATCCCGTGTACTGGCGAGCGGGTCGAAGCCCGTGCCACCGGTCTGAAGCGTACGCACCACACTCACCAGGCGCACCGCCTGCAGTGGCGATATATCCGTCAGCGACTTGCCAAACAGCAGTTGGGCAAAGATCTCATCCTGCGCCGCAGCGGGGTCGGAACTGAACTCGATTTCCGGGTCATCGGTGGTACCGGAAATCTCTGCGGTAATCTCGCCCTCAGCGTAGGTGTGGACCCCTTTGACATAAATGGCAGCCACATTGTTCTCAAACTGAACCTGCCCTTCCTGCAGCTCGAACTTCTTGCCCAGCAGGTCGAACTTGCCGCGCACAATACTGATGGTACCCGATGCCTGGGGATTAGCCGCAGTACCCGCGATATCCACCTCGCCTTTCAGTTCCGAGTCGAGCCCCAGACCACGTACATAAGACTGTTGATCCAGAACCACCTGGATCGCCAGCGCGATATTTTCCATCAGCGGCGGACCACTGGCCTGCTCGGTAACGCCGTCGACCTCCACCTCGACCACATCGATTTCCGGCACGCTACTGCCAATAAAGTGCTCCACCTGAATGGCCAGCGGGCGCAGGTTGAGGGTGCCGGCCAGTGTCGCATCGCTGGTATCACCGGACAGGCGCAGATCGCCACTGACCGCCCCCTTGGCACCGGGCATATTCAGCAGGTGTGCATTGCGGGCAGCCAGGGTAAAGTCCAGTGCCGCCGGATCCGGGCCGTTGAACCGGACGGCGCCGTCAAGCGCCACCCGTCCGCGGTCCCCGTCGCGGGCGCTGGCCTCGACGATACGCCAGGCATCCGGCGCCAGCTCGGCCAGGAACACAATCTGGCGCAGCCGGGTATTACTGGGACGATGCTCGTAATAACCGTTGCGCAGCGTGATGTTACCGCGGGCATTGGGAGCACCCGTGTTGCCATCCGCCGACAGGTCGAAATCCAGTTTGCCGCGCATGGTGTGGATCTCCGGGTCAAACAGGCTGCCCAGCGTGGCCAGGTCGGCCTCCCCCCTGGCGTCAAATTCAATCGGCAGTGGCGGCGCAGCCCCTGGCGGTTTGTCCTGAAACAGCTGCGCCAGAATGGGCGCAATGGCGAGGCTGGCGCGGGCATCGGCGGCCTGACGGCTGCCGTGACTGGCCTGCAGCTGCATCTGCAGGTCTTCTGCCACGGTTTCCCAGGTAAGCGACAACACCAGGGGAGACTGCACCAGAGCATCGTCGCGCAGAGCCGGGACACGGCCGGTTACCCGAAGCCCACCGGCAAGGTTGGGATCCCGCGGGGTACCGGATGCACGCGCCTGCAGAGCGAGCTCGCCATTTTCGCTAATGTCCGCGCTGAGCCACTCTTCAAAATCCGCCAGCACCGCCTGCGCCTGCAGCTCGAGATCCAGGGTCTGCTCACTCAGGGTGCCATCGGCGGTAAGCTGATTGCGGCCAGCCCACAGCAGTTTTACCTCCGACAGGGTGATCGCTGCCTGGCCGTAACTCACATCGCCCTGGATATGCCAGGGCTCCCCCTGAAATTCACCGAGACCGAGCACATTGACATGCGCTTCCGGCGATTTAAATGGCCCGGTGAAATTCCCATCCAGACTGAGTTCGCCCCGCAGAGAGTGAGGCAGGTTTACCCCGGCCAGCTCCGCGAGTCCCAATGGGATATTGCGCCCGGCGACGCTGCCGTTGGCGCGCTGTGCCCTGGGCTCGACGACACCATTGATCTCCAGCCACGCATTGCCACGCTGGCGCGCCTGCTCGGCATCCTGTGCCAGCGCTGCCGTACCGACCACCCGCTCTCGGGATTGCTCGGATGCGCGCGGCGCTGCCTGATGAAGGGGATAGTCGTCCTCAGGCTCGACAACCTCGTCCGGGCGCAGGGACTGCTCCCGTGCGGGTGTCGCCCGCCCCGCGGTAGCCTGCCCGCGAAACAGATCCAGGCGCAGGCGATCAAAGGTAATGGCCTCGGTATTCCCGGCCGCACCGCCGCGCAGCCGGTAGCGGTATTCCCGGTAGTCTCCATCCGAGGAGAGCTGGGCAGACAGCTTCGGGTTATCCCAGGGGCCGCTTACCGATACCACCGCATCCAGGTCGACCTGAGTACCCGGATCCACCGGCACACCAAACTGTTCCGCCGGTTGCAGGCCACGAGCAGCCACATCCAGCTGCGCCTGCAGGGCCTTGGCCTGCACGTCGACCTCACCGCTGCCACTCACTCGCAGTCCTTCGCCCTCCAGCAACAGATCCTGCACGGCAAATTTCTGCGGGTTACCGGTTACATGTCCCTGGACGTTGGCGGAAAACCCCTGGTACTGCAGTGCACTGGATAGCTCCACCACCAATGACGGATTTTCCCAGGCCCCCTTGGCAGAAACCTTCAACCGCTCCACAGTGCCGTCCAGCTCCGGGGGAATCTCGACGTCACGGGTCTCCTCCAGCGCCGCGAGAATAGTGCGGATTTCTGCCAGCGGCAGCGGCTCCAGCGCAGCGTTCAGGTCGATGGACTTTCCTTCGATATCCACCAGCCCCGACGCTTCCACCGCCGCCTCCGCCAGTGAAAGGTGGGCGCCGCGAATATGGATACCATCTTCAACCGTCTCCACCTCAGCGGTCAGGTGAATCGGTTGTGTCTGATATTGGGAACGCAGCTCCACAGATCCATCTGCGTTCGGCAAGGTCAACGGACCCTGCACCGCCAGATCCGCCGAAAGCCACCCCCCTTTCAGGTAATCCTGAAAAGGCTGTGTGATCGCAACCGGCAACCGGTTGAGGTGGATACGCAGGTCCATGGCTTCGCTATTCACCCGGCCGCGGACGGTGTGTCGGGTTTCGTCGACGGTCAGCGTCAGGTCCTCGGTGGATACAGACCAGGGTGACAACACCAGGTCCGCCTGCCCCCCCAGCCCAAAACGGTGGCGAACCAACGGCACCGAGAAGTGCTCGATGGTGAGCTGCAACTGATTCTCGCCCGTGAGCATCAGCAGAAAACGCCCGTTGGCATCCAGCCCATTACCTTCGGGCAACTGCAGTGTGCGCCCCAGAAACCCACCGGCCTGTTCGTCAGCAGACAGCGTAAGCTGGTATTCTGTCTCGGATTGCATTTGCCCATCGAGACGCAGATGCAGCTGATGCCCATCGTGCTCGGCAATATCCAGCATCAGCTCTGACGGCTTGCCCGGCCACTGGTAGCTGCCGCGCCCATTCACCGCCACAACGGGAAAGTCTTTCAGATTACTATCGATCAAAGTCAGACGGTCGACGGCAAGTCGCTCCAGCCAGAGTGCCGGCATGGTCGGGTCGTCCACCTCTTCCGCAGCGTCCTCAACCTCCTCTTCACTGACGTGGTCCTGCAGGTATTCACCCAGCACCAGATTGTCGAACAGGAGCGACCGCGCGCTGACTTCCGGAATATGGATTTGATTGCGCAGCAACGGGCGCAACGCGATGTGTACAGTGATATTTTGCGCTTCCAACATGGTGCGCTCTTTGTAGCGCACCTGCAGCAGCTCAAAGCTCCACTTGCCCCATTGCGGGCTTCGCAGACCTTGCTCACGGATTTCCAGATCCGGTAAAAAGTGACGTGCCACCGAAAGCCCACCACGGGTAAGCAGTTCGCGACCGCTTTGAGAGCCGAGCAAAAAGAGGCTGAGAATCAGCGGTACCAGTAACATGGCCGCAAACAAGGTCAGACGCGGCCGGTTCGACCAGAATCTGCGCCGGGGAGAACGGGCGGTTTTGGCAGGGCGGGAATCCGTCATGTTCAGAACGCCTGCCCCAAACTGACGTAGATCTGATAAGCGCTATCGTCCAGGTCTTCCCGGCGATCCAGTGGAAAGGCGATGTCAAAACGCAGCGGTGCAAAAGACGTCATATAGCGAACGCCGATACCAACCCCCCAATAGAGGTCGTCAAAACTGGGCTGCGGGTCGGCGTAGGCATTACCCCCATCCACAAACAACACGCCGCCCCAGGTTTCGGTAAACCGGAAGCGGCCTTCCACGGAAATTTCACTGAGGCCGCGGCCGCCGATAGGGTCAGACAGCGTGGGCGGCTCACCGGGAACGGTTGACGGAATCAGTCGGCGCGGCCCCAGGGCCTGATAGGCGTATCCGCGCACCGAGCCACCGCCGCCGGAATAGAATCGCTCATCCGCGGGAATATCCAGATTATCGATGCCACTGATGACACCAGCTTTGATACGCACCGCCAGTGTCGGATCGAAGCGGATTTCCTCGCCCGTCAGATAGCCTGTGCCCACCAGGGTATTTTTTACAAAACGTGTACTGCTTCCCTTGAGGTCGAAATAGGGGCTCACCTCCAGCGCAACGGTGGCTCCACTGCGAGCATCCAGCAGGTTGTCGGTGGTATCGATCTTGATCCCCAGAGGAAACGAAAGCAGGTTGTAGTTTTCACTCTCCTCCCCTTCTTCCTGCACCTTACTGAACTTCAGCTCGCTGCCGATACTGAACGTGCGGTGCTTGGTGTGCCGACGGGAAATGGTGCCGCCAATGGTGACGGATTCCGCCTGGTAGGATTCGCGGTCTTCATTGGATGCCTCTGCGGTGGCCGCCAGATCCTGATCGTCGCGGAAAAAACGCGGCACCAGTAATTCGCCCTTCAGTGACTGGGTAATTTCACTGACCCGCGTTTCCACTTCGATTTTTTCCCCCCGTCCGAGGATATTGCGATGCTCCCAGCCGGCGGAAACCCCGGCGCCCTCGTCAGAGGCGTAGCCCACCCCCAAGCGAATCGTGCGATGCTTGCGCTCGATCACCAGAAACGTCACATCCACCACACCATCGTGTGGTTCAGAAACTTCGGCATTCGCACCAGCGATAAGATTGGTGCGCAGCAGGCGCAGCTTGGCGGCATCGAGTTTGGCGCTGTTGAAGCAGTCACCGGGCGAGAGCTTCAACCGCTTGCGCAGATAGTCCTCATTGACACTGGTGGCACCGGCGATACTGAGCTCTCCGATGTGCACTTCCGGGCTCGGCGCCACTCGGTACACAAGGCGGGCGGCGTGTTCGCTGTGGATAACCGTCGCCTTGTAATCCACATCCACATCCAGCAGACAGGCGTTTTCCGCCAGGTAGGTCTCGATTTTCTTGACCCCCTCAGAAACCTTGACCGCCTCTAGGGGGTCCCCGACCTGCAGACCGACACCGGGAAAACCCGCGCGCAGTCTTGGCGGCATATCGATTTCGAGGGATTTGATGCGGAACTGACGTCCGGGCACCACGCGATACAGGATCTCACCACCGGTCACCGATTGGCGCACCCGTCCGTCGTAATAGCCGCGGGAGCGCAGCAGTTTTTCCAGAGTGCCGCGCTCGTAGCGCGCCACATCGTGAGGATCTTCGTAGGACTTGAGCACACTGCTGGACTTGCGCTGCTCGTTCAGCTGATCTTTCAACCACTCCTGCAGCTCGCGGTTTTCGAGCACACGGACTTTAAACTTGGGTAAACGATCGAAAAAAGGCAGGGCAATACCCGGCTGCGGCAAAAGCAACAGTGCCGATAACAGTATGCCGACTGCAAGTTGTATGAAATCCACTCCGCGAGCGGACAAAGAATTGCGCAAGACAAAAATCCGTTTGCCAACCATTCCTACTGCGACGTCAGGAGACTCAAAAAGTTGCTTCGCGCCCGGGTTTATTGGCCAGCGCGGGAAGGCCTGTCAGCGGGCTCCAGTAGAGGGTTGCAATTCTTGATCACCACGCGCCCCTCCAGCAGATTGCCCTTGGAGTACTCGGAGAAAATGCACTGGTTGGTTTCCGGGTCGTAGTTTTCCACCCACAGATTGTCTTCCTTCCAGGTGGACCCCAGGTGGCGCTGACCGTCGGGCACACTGATATACATCACCCCGCCAAAGCGTTTTACGAAAACCTGCTCGAAGTGGAAGTAATAGGCAAGCCAGCCGGACAGAAACACAATGGCGCCGACGATGGCGCCCTTGCCCAGACTGCCAAGGCGACTGCCGGCAAACAGGCAAAGCACCACCAGGGAGATAACTGCGGCCCAGTAGAGATAGGTAATCATGCGGGTCTTCCGTGAATTTATTCAGTTTATAGGGGTGGAATCACTACCCCACAGGGTAGCGCAGTTTGGCGGATAGGACATGCCGAGGGCAAGGGGAAACGGGGGGTAAAGGTCGCTAAATCCCCGTTCCTGACACCGGGGCGGCGGCGGGGGGCACGACAGGGCCAACCTATCGGCCTGACGTTTGATTCAGATCAAGAGTACTGGCACATCGCCCATTAGACTGGAGCCAATCGAGAAAGTGCAGCGACGCAACAAACGGCAGAGGCTGTACATTCCTGTTTATCCGCGCCACCTTCTGAGGAGCACGAAAATGGACGCAATGATCGACCTCTTCACCAGCTTTTCCGGCCTGTTGAGCCTGGGCATTATCGCATTTATCTGCCTGATGGGCGGTTATATCACGCGCATGGCACTGCGCAAGATGAACGAAGAGCTCTCCCATCAGCCCCGCAAGACCGCCCACTGAAGCCCGAGCTGGCTTACCGGGCACCAGGCTTCCCGAATAGGCGTTACACGGCGCGACAAACGCCGTGTAACCTGGGTGGGCGCTACTCTCCGGCCAGTTCCGGCAGTGCCTCAAACAGCTTCAGGGCTTCCGGGTTCGCAAGCGCTTCCTGATTTTTCACGGGCTGGCCGTGCACCACGTTGCGCACCGCCAGTTCCACGATCTTACCGCTGATGGTACGCGGGATATCCGCCACCTGGATCACCTTCGCCGGCACATGGCGCGGTGTGGTATTGGCGCGAATAGTGGTGCGGATTTTCTGAATCAGCGCCTCATCCAGGGTCAACCCTTCGCGCAACACCACAAACAGTACCACGCGTACATCGTCCCGCCATTCCTGGCCGATACAGATGCTGTCCAGCACCTCATCCACCTTATCCACCTGGCGGTAGATTTCTGCGGTGCCAATGCGCACCCCACCGGGGTTTAACACCGCGTCCGAGCGGCCGTAGATGATCACGCCGCCGTGTTCGGTGATTTCGGCGTAATCCCCATGCGCCCAGACACCCGGCCAGCTTTCGAAATAGGCACTGTGATATTTGCTGCCATCCTCGTCGTTCCAGAAGCCTATGGGCATGCAGGGGAAAGACGTCGCGCACACCAGCTCACCTTTTTCCTCCAGCACCGGTCGGCCATCATCACTCCACACCTGCACCGCCATGCCAAGACCGCGACACTGCAGCTCACCGGGGTATACCGGCAGAGTCGGGTTGCCGAGGGCAAAACAGGAAACAATATCGGTACCGCCGGAAATGGAACTCAGACACAGATCGGCCTTGATGTCGCGATAGACATAGCGGAACCCTTCGTGAGCCAGTGGTGAACCGGTGGAAAGCACCGCGCGCAGGCGCTCCAGACTGTGGCTTTCACGGGGTTTGCACCCGGCCTTTTCCAGGGCCGCGATGTATTTGGCGCTGGTGCCAAACACGCTGATCTTCTCCTCATCGGCCATATCCCACAGGCATTGCGCCGCCGGATAGAAGGGCGAACCATCATAGAGCACCAGAGTGGCACCGCAGGCGAGCCCACTGACCAGCCAGTTCCACATCATCCAGCCACAGGTGGTGAAGTAAAACAGCGTGTCGTTGCGGGATATATCCGTATGCAGGCGGTGTTCCTTGATGTGCTGCAGCAGCGTACCGCCCACACCGTGCACAATGCACTTGGGCACTCCGGTGGTGCCGGAGGAGTACATGATATACAGCGGGTGGTTGAATGCCGTCTGCGTAAACGTCAATGCGCGTGCAGGTGCATCCTTCACAAAATGAGGGAGGCTGACCGCACGATCCAGTCCCTCGATGGCGGCCTCGGTCTGCTCCGGTGAGCGCGCCACCGGCACTACGACCAGCTGCTGTATCGAGTCGATCTGCTCGACAATCTGCTCAAGGCGCGGCAGGGAGTCGAGGGTCTTACCATTGTAAAAATACCCCTCGCAGGCGAACAGAATCTTCGGCGCGACCTGGCCAAAACGATCCAGTACCCCATTGATTCCAAAATCCGGTGAACAGGATGTCCAGATTGCGCCTAGGCTGGTGGTGGCGAGCATCGCCACTACGGTGTCGATGATATTGGGCATAAAGCCCGCTACCCGGTCGCCCTTCTCCACACCCGCATGCACCAGCGCAGCGGCCAGTCGCTCTACCCGCTCAAACAACTGGCGGTAGCTCAATTCGCGGCGGCTGCCATTCTCCAGACGCTCGATCAGTGCGGGCTTATCATCGCGAAAACGCAACAGGTTCTCGGCAAAATTCAACCGCGCATCCGGGAACCACTCGGCGCCGGGCATGGTGTCTTTCCCCAGTACCCGCTCGCCGCGCTCGCTGGCAATGACTTCGCCGAAATCCCACAACTGGCTCCAGAATGCCTCGCGATGATCCACAGACCATTGATACAACCCCGCGTAATCCGGCAGGGACTGCTGGTGGCGCTCGTTGACCTGGCGGCGAAACTGATCCATCTGGGTCGCGGCAATCGCCTCTTCCGTGGGCTGCCATAGGGGTTGCACTGGATTACTCATTGCGGCGGGCTCTCTCATTTTTCTGCGTTACGGTTACTGTTCTGTATGGTTGACCATTATTGGCCGTCTCGCCATGTGGACAATCATGCCTTGGTCTAACACTTAAGACTAATTTAAACTTATTAACATTTTATAAGTTTTGATTAACACCGAATCAGGGCCTGTACGGCGTAGAATTCCAGTATGAGCACCACCATCAAACAGCTGCGCGCCTTTGTGGCCGTGGCCAGAACCCGCAGCCTGGCGGAAGCGAGCGCACAGCTGCATGTGTCGCAACCGGCCATCTCCATTGCCATTCGCAGCCTGGAGGAATCTCTGGGTGGCGACCTGTTCAGCCGCGAAGGTAGGCAACTGGTACTGACACCGGAGGGCACCGCCTTTGTGGAGCGCGCCCAGCAACTGCTGCACAACTGGGACAACACCCTGGATGCGGTGCAGCAGCGTTTCCGCCTGCAGCAGGGGCAGCTGTCCATCGCCGCCATCCCCGCCTTTGCCCTGAACCAGCTGCCGGAACTACTCAAGAAATTTCACCGGCAACACCCGGATATCAATATCGTGCTGGAGGATATCGTGATGGAACGGGTGGTGAATGCGGTGCAGGAGGGGCGCGCGGAACTGGGATTCAGTTTTCGCCCGGACGATCTGGGCAACCTGAGCTTCACCCCCATCGGCGACGACCGCTTTGTCGCGGTGCTGCCGGAGGGGCACAAGCTACAGTGGAAAACACTGGTGCGCTGGCAGGACCTGGCCCAGGCGCCTTTTATCGCCATGAACCGGGGCTCTGCGGTGCGCCGCTGGACAGACGCCGCGTTTGGGGAAGTGCTCCCACGGTTATTGTGTGAGGCAAACCAGCTCAGCACCATCGGCCGGCTGGTACAGAGTGGCCTGGGGGTTAGCGCGGTGCCCAGCTTATGTGAGGAGCAAATGCGCGCCTATGGACTGGTGTGCAAACCACTGGCGGAGCCAGTGGTAAGCCATGCGGTAGGAATTCTCGCGCGGGAAGCCGGCGCCCTTTCAGCGCCAGCCCAGGCGTTTCTGTCACTGGTGTCAAACACGCACTCCTGATGGCGAGCGCACCAGCCGGCGGATATTTTGAAACAGGTCCCACGCAGTGATTGCCACCACAACGCCGATGGCCACCTGCCAATTACCCTGGCTCGGTTGCCAGACGTCACCGCCTTGCCACTGTATGGAAAAAGGCGCCTGCAGGCCCAGTAAAAATGCCAGCAGTATCAGCCAGTAAGTATTCAGCACCCCATCCACCAGCAAACGGACACGTGTCCAGAGCGGGGAAATTAATTTGTACAGCGACAGCAACACGCTGGCGCCCAGTGCAATATTGAGCCATGGCAGCAACGCCATCATCTCCGACGAGAGGACCAGTGCGTTGCTTCCGCTACTCGCCGGCAGCAGCCAGAGATCGTTCAGCCACGCCATTGCCAACAGGGTTACGACAAATTCCACCGAGGAATCAAAGCGCTTGATGCGCCGGCCGCTGTCCGCCACGTCCGGCATGGAGCGGGGATTCCAGTTGGCAAATACCTGACGGTTATTCAACCCTTCCCCGATGAGATAAAACACCAGCGTGACTGCGACAAAAGAATGCACACCACTTTCGTAGAGGCCGCTAAACCAGCCAATCGTGGCAGAAAGCAGGTTGGGATTTTCGGCAAAATACAGGGAGCCGACCACATCAATCGCCGTTACCACCGCGATAATCAGAAACGTCCACTTCAGCACCTGCAGGTACAGCGGGAACAGCGGCTCACTGACCAGTGCACGGCACGGCTGATAGGCCGCTGCCACCGACATGGGGTGCCCCCTCTGCTTTAACAGATCGAGAATTTCCTGCTCGCTGGGCGCACGCGCCAGGGACTCTTCCAGATCATCCCGCTGATCCTGCAGATCCGACAGAAGCTCATTGCCCACATCTTCGCGCAGACGTGCCGGCAAATAGGTACGTACGTTATCCACATAACGCTGCAACCAATCAGTCTGAGTCGCCATTCACTCCATCTCCACTTTCCATACTTTCCATTTTGGATGCCAGCTGGCCAATCACGTCGTTCAGGCTCTGCCACTCACTGCGCATAGCTGCGAGTGCGATCTCGCCAGTGTCATCGATCTGATAAAAGCGTCGCCTGCGCCCCTCTTCCTGCCGCCAGTCGCTGGAGAGCAGCCCCTGGTCTTCCAGCCGGCGCAGCAGCGGGTAGAGGGTGCCTTCGTCGATCTCCAGCCCTTGCTGTGCCAGCTTCTTGCGCAGGGAGTAGCCGTAGTGCGGCTCTCCCAGCGCGAGCAATACCGCAAGGGTGAGCGCCCCACGACGCACTTCCATCACCATTCGCTGGAGTTTTTCCGGCGCTTCTGTCATCCCGTTTTAACCCATACTGTGTATCACACAGTAATTACTGTGCACCACACAGTAATAAAGCGCAAGTGGCAATCGCAGATAGGAACCGCGAAAGAAAAGTTACGGGCACAAAAAACCGGCCAGAGGCCGGTTTTTCGAACGGAGGGGAGAACTGCTTACTGCGCGGTAGCCCGCAACATCCAGGCGGTCTTCTCATGCACACGCATACGGTCACCCACCAGCGCCGCGGTGGACTCATCATCCGCATCCTGAGCCGCTTTCAGCACTTCACGACAGGTTTTCACCACCTGCTCGTGCCCTTGCGTAAGGATCCGCACCATTTCCTCCGCCGCCGGCACGTCTTCCACTTCTTTAATAGAGCTGAGGCCGGCGAAGGCTTTATAAGTGCCGGGGGCAACCACATCCAGGGTACGGATGCGCTCGGCAATATCATCCACTGCCGTTGCCAATTCGGTGTAGTGCTCCTCGAACATCAGGTGCAGCTCTCGAAACAGACGGCCGGTCACATTCCAATGGAAATTATGGGTCTGCAGGTAAAGAGTGTAGGAATCCGCCAGTAGGCGTTTCAAACCCTGCGCAACCTGCTCACGATCCTTCTCACCGATACCGATATCAATATTGCTCATTAGCAACCTCTTTTTTGGTTCGAGTTAAATCCATTTCGGCGAGGTCACTGGAGACAAGTACGCTGCTTGCAGCCTTCCCCTCTCTCCGCGCGCCCCGCCACGGTCACCGGATGATGCCTGCGGCACCAACAGCCCCGTCTGATTTACATCAGGTCAGGACAAATACTATGGTCACAAATCGTCATTCAAACCCCCAGCGCTATTGAGTGTGAATATATGGTCAATAGCGCCAGTCAATGACCCTGCCAATCAGGTGTGCAACGGCTTACCAACCACACTCTCGATCTTTATTCTGCTCCTGCAGGTATTCCATCAGAGGCTCGAAGTAATCCACGATGGCAGACGCGTCCAGTTCCCGCTGCCCGGTAAGCGCTTCCATGGCATCAGGCCAGGGCTTGCTCGCACCCATCGCCAGCATGTTGCGCAGCTTTTCACCGGCGGCCTTGTTTTTGAAAATAGAGCAGCGGTGCAGCGGGCCGGTTTCACCAGCGGCTTCACACAGAGCGCGGTGGAACTGGAACTGCTGGATACGCGCGAGGAAGTAGCGGGCGTACGGGGTATTGCCGGGGATATGGTATTTGGCCCCCGGATCAAAATTGGCCTCGCTGCGAGCAACCGGCGCCTGAATGCCCTGGTACTCCTCACGCAGCTTCCACCAGGCCTTGTTGTAATCACCGGGTTGCACCTCGCCGTTGAAAACCTGCCAGCGCCACTTGTCCACGAGCAGACCGAACGGCAGGAACGCGATCTTGTCGAGAGCCTGCTGCATCAGGTAGCCAATGTCTTTCTCTTCCCCAGGGACTTCATCCATCAGGCCGATTTCTTTCAGGTATTTCGGCGTAATGGAAAGAGCGATGGTGTCTCCCACGGCCTCGTGGAACCCATCGTTGGCACCCTCCTTGTAAAGAAAGGGTTGATCCTTGTAGATGCGCTGATAAAAGTTGTGCCCCAGCTCGTGGTGAATCGTAACCAGGTCTTCACCGGTTTTATTGATACACATCTTGATGCGGATATCGTCCTGGCCATCCAGGTTCCAGGCACTTGCGTGACACACTACGTCCCGGTCCCGGGGCTGCACGAACTGGGAGCGCTCCCAGAAGGTTTCCGGCAAAGGTTTGAACCCGAGGGAGGTAAAGAATTTCTCCCCCACCTTCACCATATCTTTTTCACTCATGCCGGAATCCACCACCAGCTGAGTCAGATCGTAGGGCGCCTGCATATCCTCATCTTTGACCAGGTCGTAGATATTGCCCCACTCCTGTGCCCACATATTCCCCAACAGGTGTGCGGGGATTTTTCCTGTGGCCGGCACGACGTCATCGCCATAGTGCTCGTTCAACTTTGCACGCACATGGCAATGCAGCGCCTCATACAGTGGTTTCACCTTGTTCCACTGGTTATCCATGTCTGCGGAAAATTCGTCCGCAGGCATATCGTACTTGGAGCGCCACATCGCACTCAGATTGTCGTAACCCAGCTCTTTGGCACCGGCATTGCCGATTTCCACCTGGCGCTCGTACAGGGGCTTCATCGGAGGTGACACTTTTCGCCAGCCCACCCACAGCTCCCTCAGCAGCTTAGGGTCGCGACTGCTTGCCATCATCTGCCCCATTTCCGTCAGGGTGTAGCACTTGTTTTGTGTGTCGTCGCTGGCGACGGGCTTTTCACTTCCGGGCTTCTGGTCCGGGCAGTATTTCCCCGCCCCATACATACCCTGCATCTTGGAGCCGATCTGCGCCAGTTCTGCGGTCAATTCGGGATCATTGGGGGCCGGGAACACCAGCCCTTGCTTGAGCATGGTGAGCATGCGGCGGGTTTCCGCGTCCAATTCGACCTGATCGAACTTGGCCGCCTCCTGAGCCAACTCCACCGCAAGCGCGGTGTAGCGCTCCATTGCCAGGGCTTCGGTGTACTGGGAATCTACATTGATATAGGTCGACGCCAGCCAGCTGGCATGGCTGGCCTCTTCGGCCATTTTCGCCAATCGATCCTGGGCGTTGTCGAGGAAGGCCTTGGCAGCCTCGGCATCCAGCTGATCCGCCGAGGCGTCCTGGGCCCGTGCAACGGTCCCCGCATTGGTGGTATCGGCACCGTACACGGCCTTATTGTCTGCGGTGGGTGCGGGCGCCCCCGCTTCCGGTGTTTCACGGTCACAACCCGCCAGGGTGAAAGTGGCAGCGGCGATTACCAACGCAAGCTTTTTCATCGGCGTCCTCTGGTCATTATTTGACGTTATCTGGGGCGACGCCCGAGACAAGCGGGCGGCAGCAAGAAAAAAGTCTGTCGCGGTTTTATAGCACAGCCGCCCCCAGAGCCGGGACAATCGCGCTAATACGGGAACCACATCGGCACAATATTCCCCCTGATGCCGGCCCAAGGGAGGATTATTTCGCAAACACCGCCATCAGACAGGGACTCGCAGAGCAGGCACAGCGCGGCAACGGAAGAGGTAAAGGTCAAATCGGGAAAGCGCCGTAAGAAGGCGGGGAGGAAGCGAGAGATTGGAGGCAGCCCAACCAGCACACCCCCGGCACATGATGTCACTGCTACCGTTGCTCCCTTCCGGGCCTGGCGGGGTTCACAGCTGATCATTGCGAGGAGACCGGAAGGGCCGCCATAACGCTCGAGCACTCAGAATAGCACTGTCGCAGGTACCGGGCTGTTGACTGCAGGAGATGCAGTTTCCGGTACCGCTGCACTCGAAGAGGGCGCGATTATAGAGACTCCCGGCGCCAGGTTCCAGCCCCTATTTTGGAATTCGTGTCTCCGCTGGTTTCGAGCGGGATATTCGCCGGCACCGCTCAAATTGCCAGAGTAAAAAAGCTATACTGTGCCGCGCCCGATCTGGGTCCGTTTTCTGCGATCGTACCGAGCCCTTCGATTTAACCGAGCCATCTATGCATCTATTCGTCGACAGCCTCACCAATGTGGACTTCAGTTATCTCCACCACGCCCGGGGAATCGTGGGTGAAACCTGGCTGGCCAATGCAGCACTGGATGGCGCTCTGGATCACCAGGGCATGGTGTGCGATTTCGGCATCGTGAAAAAGACCTTGCGCAACTGGCTGGACGACGAACTGGATCACCGACTGCTGGTGCCCACCCAATCACCACACATCGCGATCAAGCGCGACGGCGACCAACTAAACCTGGAATGGGCTCTGGCCGATGGCACAGCCATCGCCGTCGGCGGCCCCTCTCAGGCCTTCGCCCTGGTGGAAGCAGAATCCATCACGGCGGAATCAGTAGCGCGCTGGTGTGTCACACAGCTGGACGGTGTATTCCCCACCAGTGTGGATCAGCTCACTCTCGGCTTCAGCAACGAACAGATCGACTCGCCCTTCTATCACTACAGTCACGGCCTCAAAAAACACGATGGCAATTGTCAGCGCATTGCCCACGGCCACCGCTCGCGTATTCGTATCGATGTGGACGGGCAGCGCAGCTCCGAGCTCGAAAGGCTGTGGGCAGAACGCTGGGAAGATATTTACCTGGGCACGCGGGAGGATCTCGCTGGGGAATCCGGTGAGGGGGACAAGGTACAACTGCACTTCGCCTATCAGGCACGCCAGGGCGCTTTCACCCTGAGTATCCCCGCCAGCCGCTGTGAAATCCTCGACTGTGACACCACCGTCGAACAGCTCGCGCAAACTATTGCGGACACGCTGGCAAAAGAAAATACCGGCAAGGACATCACCGTGCGCGCCTACGAAGGCATTGGCAAGGGTGCCGTGGCCAGCGCCCGGCGGTAGTCCATGAACCTGATTCTGCTGACCCCGCGAGACTTCCAGTCCGACACCGAAGTGCTTCTGCGCGGCCGACGCTTTCAACATATGACCGAGGTGCACCGGGCCGAAGTCGGTGACCGTATGAAAGTGGGCCGGTTAAATGGTCTGATCGGTGAAGGCGAGATTACCGGCCGCGGCGACGACCATATCGCCATGTCAGTCACGCTACACAAGCAGGCACCGCCCCCCCTGCCGTTGACCCTGATTCTGGCGCTGCCCCGCCCGAAAATGCTCAAGCGCACCATCCAGCACGCCACCGCACTCGGGGTTAAAAAGCTCTACCTGATCAACGCTTACCGGGTGGAAAAGTCCTTCTGGCAAAGCCCCTGGCTCGCGGAAGAAAAATTGCGCGAACAGTGCCTACTCGGCCTGGAACAGGCAGTGGACACGGCGATGCCGCAGATCGAACTGCGCAAACGCTTTAAACCGTTTGTGGAAGACGAACTGCCGGCCATTGCCGAACTCTCCCGCAAGTTAGTGGCACACCCGGTGACCGAAGTGCCCTGCCCTGTGGATATCCAGCAGCAGACCACCCTGGCGGTCGGCCCCGAAGGTGGCTTTATCCCCTACGAAGTGGAAAAGCTGCAGGAAGCGGGCTTTCAGTCCGTCCATCTCGGGCCGCGTATCCTGCGTGTGGAAACCGCCCTCCCGGTACTGCTCAGCCGTCTCTTCCCCGCCGGTTAAGCACACTTGCTGCCAGAGCCCCAAACGAAAAAAGCCGCGCTAAAAAGCGCGGCTGCAATGGCAGTCAGACACTGCCGGGTCTCACAGAGCGGGGCGTGGGGTCGCCCCAGAAGAGAACTGATAAAGTTCAGTTCTGCACCCCTTGAAGGCCAAAGCCCTCAAGCGGCAACATCGGAATCAACAGCGGATTTCTGCAGAGCCAGCTTGGGATCCACATATTCGTAACCCAGTACATCGGCTACAGCTTTGTAGGTCACCATACCGGCGTGTACGTTCAGGCCTTCCAGCAGGTTGGCATCGTCCAGCAGTGCCTGTTTGGCACCCTTGTTCGCCAGCGCGACCGCAAACGGCAAAGTGGCGTTGTTCAGCGCCATGGTGGAAGTACGCGCGACGCCGCCGGGCATGTTGGCGACACAGTAGTGCACCACGCCATCGACAACGTAGGTAGGCTCCTGGTGGGTGGTTGCCTTGGAGGTTTCGAAACAACCGCCCTGGTCAATGGCCACGTCCACAACGACCGCGCCTTTCTTCATACGGCTGATGATGTCGCGGGTCAGCAGTTTTGGTGCCGCCGCACCCGGAATCAGTACCGCACCCACAACCAAATCGGCCTCCAGCGCGTGGGATTCGATCGCATCATTGGTGGAGTATTCGGTACGCACTGCGCCACCGAAGATATCGTCCAGCTGACGCAGACGGGGCAGGGAACGATCGAGAATGGTCACATCGGCACCCATACCCAGGGCCATCTTGGCCGCGTTGGTACCGACCACACCGCCACCGATAATCAGTACTTTGGCCGGGGCAACACCGGGTACACCACCCAGCAGCACACCCAGACCACCCTGGGCTTTTTCCAGATGGTGCGCGCCGCACTGCACGGACATACGGCCGGCAACTTCAGACATGGGCGCCAGCAGTGGCAGGCCACCGGAACGGTCGGTTACCGTTTCATAAGCGATACAGGTCGCACCGGATTTCACCAACAGCTCGGTCTGTTTGGGGTCCGGCGCCAGGTGCAGGTAGGTGTACAGCAGTTGGCCCGGGCGCAGCATTTCGCACTCGTGGGGCTGAGGCTCTTTCACCTTCACGATCATATCCGCGGTGGCGAAAATCTCTTCCGGGGTATCGATGATTTTGGCGCCAGCCTGCTGGTACATCTCATCGGTAAAGCCGATGGACGCACCACCGTCCTTCTGTACGATCACCTCGTGACCGTGACCGATCAGCTCGCGCACACTTGCTGGCGTCAGGCCAATACGGTACTCGTGGTTCTTAATCTCTTTCGGTACACCGATCAACATAACGATTTCTCCTCAATTACCCTGCTAGCGCCCTCTGAAGCGCACTTCTTTTGTTGGATTCCCGTAGTATAGGCGCCTCTTTTGAGTGGATTTCTGTAAATTTTTTAATACTATTAGTGGAATCCACTGGCCATGTGGCGTACAGACCACTTTTTAGCCAAACAGAACCAAAAGTCGCCCCGGGTCCAAGTCAAGCCCGGGGAAACCGCAAGGGGAAACCATGAAAAGACGTGCCAGTGAACTCAGCACCATCGACCGTAATATTCTGCGGGTACTGCAGAAAAACGGCCGCACCAGCTATGCGGAACTGGCCCGTCAGGTAGGCCTGACCGCCACGCCCTGTGTCGAGCGGGTCAAGAAAATGGAAAGTGACGGGGTGATCCAGGGCTACACCACCCTGATCAACCCCGAGTACCTGGATGCCGCCCTGGTGGTGTTCGTGCAGATCCGCCTCAACCGCTCAGCCCAGGATGCCTTTGAAGAGTTCCGCAGTGCGGTCTCGGCCCTGCCAGAGGTGCAGGAGTGCTATCTGGTGTCGGGGAATTTTGATTACCTGATCAAGGCGCGCGTGGCCGATATGAGTGCCTACCGGAAGTTCTATGGGGAAACATTACTGACTCTGCCAGAGGTGCAGGAATGCACCAGCTATGTGGTAATGGAGCAGGTAAAAGAGACACTGGAGGTACCGGTCCACTACAACCGGTAGAAATCGCGCTTGTAGGAGCCTGCCTGCAGGCTCCTACAGCATATACAAAGACAGAATCAGTATTTGATGCCCAGCTTGCGGTACAGGAAGCCAATCACCCACGCCGGGCCAATCAGCAGAAACTGGAGGTCCTTGAAGAAAGAAGGCTTCTTGCCCTCGATATGGTGTCCCACAAACTGGAACACCCACATCACCACGAACAGGCCCACAGACCACCAGAGCACACTCATACCGGCCCGTTCCATGGCGCTACAGGCACCGAGACACAGCAGGGAAAGCGCCAGCATCCCCAACGCCAGAGGGAAGGACATAAGCATATAGAAGAGGATGGTGGGGATCAGCGCAACAATTGCCCAGTTCAGCCAAGGCAAAGCAGCCATCCACTCCGGCTGCGGGATGGACCAGAAAAGCCCCACTACCGTCAGGTAAATCAAAGGAACCGCCACCCAATGGATGGCCTTGTTGGTGGAATTCTGGTGACTCTCGCCGTATTCGCTGAACCATTGGTCTGCTGTACGCATGGTTTTCCCTCGCCTTGGTTGTTATTTGGATTGGCTTTGGAGATGGTACAGTAGAACCGAAATAGACCAAATGGTCACACGATCAACACCCAAACTGCTTAACTGAGGCCGCAGTTCCTATCGAGCTGGCCGAACAGAAGGAATGACCCTCCTCCCTTCAAACAAGGACCGATTCTCTTGAAACTCTTGCGCGAGCTTTGCCGTTTCGTCCTTACTATTTTCAACTCTCAATACCTCCTCAGGTGTGAGCTTGACACATATATCTAGATCAACTGGTCCTCCAGTAAAAAAAGTAAGGTACCAGCTTTCATCATCCGCAATGAGGAAATACGAGTATTGTTGCGCGAGAATAAGTTCCATTCAGTTCACAGGAAGTTGTTCTACGCCAAAATTGCTCTTCTAAGCTAGCGCACTCACGTAGTTCAGCCGTACAAATAAGTTAACTCTTCAATTAACATTTTATCCAAACCCGAAAATTCCGTCGTTTTTCCTTTCATGCTTTCCAATACACCTCGAACAGGTAACCCAGGCCGGGACGTATCATTAATCACCTTTATCAATTTACGTTCTTTCGGGCCATCTAGAAGGTACTTCTTCACCAGCCCCACTAGTTCGCCTCGCGCCTGATCTTCGGTCATTGAGTACTATTTATCAAGAATCATACCAAAACCACGAACAGCTATATTCCATTAAAATCAATTATCTCCACCTATTCTCCGGACCGCCCACTGTTCTACCTTCAAGATCTATCTCATGCTGCCAAAATCTCTCCCCTTTAAATTCAGGGTCGTGAGCCACCACCATCACCACACCCAAATCTGAGACAATACTTTTCGCTAAAATATAAAATTTGCAATTCTCAGGAAGATTATACGAAAACGAATCTAATACACCGCCATCAACATCCAATAGATGAATTACTCCGTCACCCCCAGCAATGACAACTACACTTCTAGCTTCAGAATACTCAGCACTGACTCTCCCGGGAAATTTCTTAGAAACCCGCTCACCCGAGCTAACCCAGGCCACAGTAGTTGTATTCTTTCCGACCCTCACCTCAACTTTCATCTAAACCTCTAACCTTGCGGCAGCTTAGTATTCTTAATGACTTTCAGATACGCACCTGATGTATTCCCATTATCAGGCCTTGCAACGGCATTTTCGTAGTCTCGATAAAGTAATTTTATTTGTGTCCCACCTCCCGGAAGGTATCGATATGAACCATCGGGCAACTTTTCAATTTGGGGGCCAACAGGACCATACTCAATTTCAAATGGACGCTGGACTTCATACTGCACTCTCCGATCTAATGTTGGCTTCCAAACTTGCTTAATTGCGAGCTGATTTCTTCCGTAACTCGAGTTTTTAATAGCATCAGTTGTTCCAAACTGACCTGGAAATTTCCCCATCCCTGTGTTGGTGATCATATTAAATTTTTCTCCAGGCTGTATTACCCTGGTTTTTGGTATATAACCTACAGGCCATGGTGATTCATTATCACGCAAATCTTCAAACGCATTAACTAAGTCTTCATCCGAGTTAAATATTCCCTCGTGATTCTGTTCAAACTCCGAAAATACTTTTCTCTGATCCTTTGGAATTCTGCTTATGGGAGTACCAAGCGCATCAATTTCTTTACATGTGAGCCCTAGCGGGTCAATCCAAACTACTGGATTCGGCGCATATTGGTAGCAATGAACACCACCTACCAACCCGATTGGGTCTTGCTGGGTAAATTGCCCGCATCGTGGGTCATAAAATCTGTATCGACTGTAATGCAGCCCACTCTCTTCATCAAAGTACTGCCCCTGGAACCGGATCGGCTGGGCGATTTCTTCTCGGTGGGTGATGGCCAGGTTGCCGTAGGTTTTATAGCTGACGTTCCAGACCACTTCACCGTTGGTATTGGTCAGGGTATCCGGTGTACCCAGATGATCCAGGTGGTACTGGTAGACCTCGCCATTTTCACTTAACGCGATCGGCTTGAAGGTTTCCGGCTCAAAATAGTAGGTGCGGGATTTCAGGTCCTGGCTGTTTGCTAAATCCCGGGTGGTTTCCTGCAGCAGTACATCGCCATTCCACAGAAATTCGGTGGTAGTGCCCTGCCCCTGCTTGCGCACGCGACGACCGAGGGGGTCGTACTGGTATTGGGTTTCCGACTGGAGTTGTGGCTCGCCGGTATCATCCACCTTGTATTGCGCTACTGCGACAAGCTGGTGCTTGCTGTTGTAGCGATAGCGGGTCTGGAGCTTTTGGCCTTTGCCGCGCAGGGCCGCAGTGCGATTGCCGTGGATGTCGTATTCGTAGTGGGTGTCGCCGCGGAATTGCAGGCGGTTGCCATTTACCTGGGTACTGCTGGCCTGCTGCTTCGCTTCTTCCGCGCTGCCTGCAGCGGCGAGGATATTGTGCGCGGGATCGTGGACGAAATGTTCCGGGGACGGGCCGTCTACCTGAGTCAGGCGATCCAGTGCATCGTAGTGGTAGCTGCGGTTGCCGCGCAGACTGTCGTTGATCTGGGTGAGCTGGCCACTGCGATTGTAGCCGTAGCTGCGCTCCAGCAGCGGGTTTTCTACTGGTTTGTTTGTATCCGTTGCGGACTTACCCACACGCAGGCTTTGCAGGCGCCCCTGCGGGTCGTAGCTACTGTTGGTGGTGAGGCCGTTGCCGTGTTCCCGGGCGACTTCTCTACCGAGCGCGTCGCGATCGATAGAGGCCAATAGTGTCGCCGCTTCTGCGCCGGCAAACCGGGTGTGCAGGCTCTGGAACTGGCCCACTTCGTTATAGGCGTAGTTCAGTTCTTCGCCACTGGGCAGGCGGGTGACGATACGGTTGCCGGCTTTATCGTATCGATGCAGGATTTCTGCGTTGTCCTGCCAATCGCCAATCAGGCGACCGCAGGCGTCGTAGTCCCAGCGCAACTTGCGGTGGGCGTTTTCCGCTTCAATCATCTGTCCGGCACGATTGTAGCGGTAGCTGGTGGTGCCGTCCGGGGTGATTTCCTGCAGCAGACGGCCGAAGGCGTCCCGCTCGTACAGAGTGTCCACGCCCTTGCCTGTGGCCAGGTCGGTAACGGCGCGACTGGCAATCAGGTGACCAGCGCGGTTGTAGGCGTAGCGCGTGGTACGCCCGTCAAAACCGACTTCTTCGGTCAGGCGCTCGTTCAGGTCGTACTTGAGCTGGTACTGTTCGCCCTTCTCGTTGATGAGACCAACCAGGTTGCGTTCGCCGTCGTACTGGTACTGCAGGCGGCTCCCGTCCGGGTTTGTGCGGGCTTTTACCTGGCTCAGGCCGTCGTAGTCGTAGCGGGTGCTGCGGCCTTCGGGGTCGATGATTTCCGCAACCAGCCCCTGAGGGTTGTAACGGTACTCTGTACGACCGCCATCAGGGGCGATAACCGCACTAATCCGATCCTGTAGGTCGTATTCATAACGGGTGTAGAGGTCCGGGCCGTGTTGCACCTCGACCAGACGCTGGTGCATGTCGTAACGGTAGTGCTGGGAGCGACCGGCAGCATCGTGCACCGCCGAGAGTTTACCCTGTGGGTTCCACAGGTAGCGGGTGGTCTGCCCAAGCGGATTGGTGATACTGCCGATCAGGCCGATGGGGTTATAGGTGTAGCGGGTGACCTGCCCGAGGGGGTCGATACTGGCGGTAACCTGCCCACTTTCATTGAACTCACGCTGCCAGATTCGACCCGCGGCGTCGGTTATCTTTTCGGGCTGGCCGTTGCGGCTGTACTCAATCTTCTGAACGCCACCACTGGCATCGGTTTTGGCAATCAGGCGCCCGAAGCTGTCGTACTCAAACAGTTCCTTGTGCTCAAACCCTTCTTCCGCGGGCAGTTGAACTTCGGTGGGCTGCCCCAGTCGGTTGTAGCTATACAGCGTCTCGCCACCTTCGGCGTTACGGTAGTAGATCGGCAGCGCCTGTTCGTTAAAACGATAACGTTCCGTCCCACCACGGGTATCAGTGACAGCCACACCCTTGCCGTCCTCATCCCAGACAAAGGTGTAATCGTAGGTGGCCTGCCCGTCGATGGGATCGCCCCACTGGCGCAGACAGCGGGCACCGGGACCTGTGTCATCCCAGCGGAAGTGAAAGCTGTAACCGGTTTTGAGGGTCCGTTTCTTGATCAGGTGACCCACATACTCGTATTGCTCGCTGTGACCATTCGCGTCAATCGCGCGCACCAGGTCACCCTGCTCATCGTATTCGTACCGCGCCAGCGATGAGATCTGACCATCACGACTTTCTTTTTTCAGCTCACCAATTCTGCCATTCACCGGAGTGATGTGAAGCGCCTCGCCCAGGCTGCTCTCTACACAGATCAACTGACCTTTTACATAGTGAAAGCGATAGAAGTTTCCGTAATCATCACGGATCTCAGACAGTTTGAGCGGCCCCCCGGCACCTGCCGCACGGAAGTGCTTTTGTACTCCTCGCGGGGCACCATAAGGGGTAATAATCCAGTGATCATCATTTTCCCGGGCAATGGACAATTGCTCCACGATGTTGTGGCTACGACCACTTACACCGGGAATGGGCAGGCGAATAACACGTCCCTCGGCATCGTGCAGAGCCACCTCTTTCCGCGCCCTTTCGATAACGAGCGTTTCGCCAACGGTGTGACTCCACCCCACCCCGAGACCGCTGTCCTGGGTACTGCTACTGCGGTAGGTGCGCGCGAGCGTCAATGGCAGAGGCCCGTCCAGAACCGTATCCACCAGAGTGAGCCGCTCCTCACCGGTTTTCAGGTTGATCGGCTCGCCGCTTTCACAGGCACGGGCATTACATTGCGTCGTTTTACCGGACTCTGTGGTGCCGACCGCATCACTCTGGTTGTCGGGCGCATCAGAATCGCGGGGTTCAGGTCCGTTGCCGGGGGATTCTTTTTGTTTCCCCGCCGCAGACTGTTTTTTCCCGCCTCCTGTCGCAGCACCACCAGATCCACCACTGCCACCGCTCGGAACCGCAACCTCCTCAGACTTCAATGCACTGTAGGACGAGTTATCGATCTTGGCCCCGCG
Organism: Microbulbifer elongatus; assembly: GCF_021165935.1. NCBI lineage: Bacteria > Pseudomonadati > Pseudomonadota > Gammaproteobacteria > Cellvibrionales > Microbulbiferaceae > Microbulbifer > Microbulbifer elongatus. The sequence goes on from NZ_CP088953.1 coordinate 3,554,075, forward strand.
TTTTTTCTGCAGAATTTTTCGCTGCTTTTGGTAACGGGCAAAATCGATGATCAAATCACCCACATCTTTAAACCGAAACATCAGGCGCGCGTTCTTCGCCATGGCACCAGCAGCACCAACGCCACCGGTAAAGGCGGCGAGCACAATGGTCAATACGATTTCGAATACACCACCGCCGGCAAACTCCGATATTTCCAAGCTGTGCTGTGCTTTTACGTAATCCCTGGCGAAGCGGCTAATGTCATTGCGCAGGGCCGAGTCATCGTAGACCAGCTGTGCGATTTCGAAGGCCTGCTTTAACTGCTCCTCGGTAATCGTGGACGGATCGAAACCAAGTACGTCCACCACTTCTTTTTTGACTTCACCGGCGTATTCGTTGCGCGACGCCTCAAAGCTCTTATCGTGCACCAGGTAGTCGTATGTCGCGCCAGCCAATTCGTATTGCATGCGGACCGGGTTGACCACCATCGCCACTTCGGCAAGGTCTTTCGCCCATACCGCCAGGCCCCAAACCGCATCGCCAAAACCTTTGGCGCTCTGACTGATGTGGGCACCGACTTTCTCCAGTTCGGAGCGCTTTTCGTGAACGGCCTGAATACGTGCGGCTTCGATGCGCTCTTCCGCGACGATCTTCTGCAGCGCCAGACGGATTTTGTGGCGAATACCGGACTGACGCTCTTCCAGCACGGCTTCACCGAACGGGGCTTCCTCGATCAGGATTCGATGATTGCGCACTGCGGCGTACACCGCTTTGTGCTCTTCGGAGAAATGCGGCGGAATACCGGGGAACTGTGCGGTGTGCAGGAGTGAATGTTTCTCAGGCGAGAAGGCATCAACAGCACAGACTGTGTCATTGGCGAGAAACAGATCAAAGATGTTGTCCAGTGCAGATGGCGGAAACGTACTCAGCAAATCTGCAGCGGCGTCGTTGTCGAACATAAAATTGGGGCTCTGCCAGCCCGCAACCACACGAAACCGTTGCCCACGTTGATTCTCTACATACACCTGCATGAACTTTCCCTTTCTGCTACGCAGCGACACCGATGGCAAACTAGGAACGATGGTGCCACTTACGCAAATCCTTGAGGGAGAAATTCTAAATTAAGAGCGCAGCACGGCAAAGCCGCGCGCGAGATGAAATGGGGAAAACTGTGGAGAATTTACCGATTATCGGTAGCAGAAACACTGACTGTTACGGTAGTGCCAATTAGGCCGAGCCGCCCGACGGGTCACCGGACGGGCGCACGCGGCTAACTGGTACGCTTTCGAAGCGTTATGACAATAAAAATCCTTATTCAACGACGCACACAGGCGTCCAACTGCATGCGATAGAGCTCGGCCATATCTTCATCAATACAGCAGAAAATGACATGGCGGGGACCACCGTCGCGGTCGAGATGATTTTGAGCCTGCTCAACGGCAATTTCTACTGCGAGCTCAGGAGGGTAATCGTAGACGCCACAACTAATGGCAGGAAAGGCAATGGAATGGGCGTGTTCGCGCCGCGCAAGGTTGAGACACTGGCGATAACAGCTGGCGAGTAGCTCCGGTTCGCCAAGATTACCGCTACGCCAGACCGGGCCGACCGTGTGATAGATTCGCTTCACCGGCAGCCGGTATCCGGCGGTGGCGCGCACTTCCCCTACCGGGCAACCGCCAATAGCGCGGCAGGCCTCCATCAACTCTGGGCCTGCCGCACGGTGGATGGCGCCATCGACGCCGCCTCCGCCAAGGAGCCTCTGGTTGGCTGCATTGACGATTACATCCACATGCAACCGAGTGATATCACCGAGGTGTACTTCGATCACTCCAACTACTCCAGCCGCGGCACCACCGATCAATTGCGCAACATTGCGCGAATACCGCGATCAGACTACTGCTTTTGCCCCAGTAATTGACGGTGGCGCGTTGAAATTCCTTCAGGGCAATGCGTCACGGCACTTACTAAAACAATAGCAGCTGCGGAGAGTACAAAACCCGGTAAAAGCTCGTATATATCGAAGATGCCACCTGAGAGCTGTTTCCATACCACAACGGTTATACCCCCCACCAACACACCGGCAATGGCACCGGCACCGGTCATGCGCGACCAGTAGAGGCTGATCAGTATCGCCGGGCCGATAGCCGCGCCCAGGCCGGCCCAGGCATAGGCGACCACATCCAGCACTTTGGAGCCCGGATCCATCGCGACGCCCACCGCAATCAATGACAGCGCCACCACTGCCCAACGGCCCACTTTCACGATACTTTCCGACGAAGCCTGTTTGCCGAACCACACATGGTAGATATCCTCGGCCAACGCCGCGGACGACACCAGTAACTGGGAATCTGCGGTGCTCATAATGGCGGACAGTATCGCTGCCAGCAGAATGCCGGCTACCAGAGGATGAAACAGAGACTCCACCAACGCCATAAAGATCCGCTCACCATCCGGCAGTGTCGTGGAAAGCTCCAGGTGGCCAAACAGGCCGACACACATAGCCCCGAGAAAGCCGGCCAGGGACCAGATCGCAGCGACGGTAGCCGCAGCCGGCATGTCATCCGGATGCCGCAGCGCCTTGAAGCGGGCCAGAATGTGCGGTTGACCAAAGTACCCGAGTCCCCACGCCAGAGAACTCAGGACCGCAGCCACCCCCAGGGTGGCGCCGGTGTTGTCCCTCATCCAGTGCATCAATTCCGGATGCTCCGCCTGCATGGTCGTCCAGGCGCTCCCCCAACCACCCTCATCGGAAATTACCATGATCGGCACAATCACCAGCGCGAGGCTCATCAGCAGCCCTTGAAATACATCGGTCCAGGACACCGCCAGGAAGCCCCCAAACAGGGTGTAGGAGATCACAGCAATCGCCCCAATCACCACCGCCCACTGGTAATCCCAGCCAAATACAGTCTCAAACAACTTGCCGCCGGCAATCAGGCCGGAAGCCACGTAGAACAGAAAAAACAGCAAAATGAAAAAGGCACAGATGGTGCGCAACCAGGGCGTGGCAAGATTGAAGCGGCGGTGCAGGTAGGCGGGCACGGTGAGAGAGTCATCCAGGGCATAGGTGTAGATGCGCAGCCGGCGCGCCATGGTGGTCCAGCTCAAGACAATGCCGCTGAACAGGCCAATGGCAATCCACCCGGAAGAAAGCCCGGTGGCATAGGCGGCACCGGGCAGCCCCAGCAGCAGCCAGCCGCTCATGTCCGAAGCCCCGGCACTCAGCGCTGCAACCGCCGGCGGCAGCGAGCGACCACCGAGAAAGTAATCGCTGGCATCCTTGGTACGCCGGTAGGCATAGACACCGATGGCAAGAATCAGGGCGAGATAAGCGATAAACGTAAGGGCGACAAGCCACTGTCCGGACATTTGGGATTCCCCGTCAAAATTGGCAGATCTAGCCACGTCCCGCGAAAGAATAGGCTGAATCCGTCGTTATTGGTCTTTATTACGCGTAAATCTACCCATTCGCTGGCGGTTACTCAATCCACAAACTAAACCAAGGGTATGAACAGTTACCAGAAGCCGCCATGGATGGCGGTCACCGACTGAGCAGTTAGGGAAAGCGAAAGCACTATGGGTATTTGTCTGGACGAACTACGCCTGTTCGTCGTTCGTCCCACCTTAAAGCAGTTGCGCGCCTGGTCTCCTGGCATGGAGGCGTTGCTGCTCGGCACCGCCGCGCAGGAATCCGAACTGGGCTTTCACCTCAAACTGGGGCGCCGTCACGGCATGGGGATCTTCCAGATTCTCCCCAGTACCCACCGGCAGATCTGGGATAAATACCTGATCAACTTCCCCCCTCTCGCATCCAAAGTCCGCGGCCTCGCCAGCCAGCGCGACTTCCTGCAACACCCCCACGCCGAACTGGCCACCAATCTGCGCTACGCCACCGCCATCGCCTGGCTCGTTTACCGCGCTGCCGGTGTGGAAAAGGTTGAAAGCGACAACCTGCCGAAAATGGCCAAGTTGTGGAAAAAACACTTCCATCATGGCCCCAGTGCGCGGTTGCGCGATTTTATCGACAGCTATAGCAAGCTGGTAAAGCCCACAGAAAAAAACCTTCCCGAAAAACAAACAGCCGCAGTGAAAACTGCGGCTGCTGAAGAGAGGGACGGCGCAAGAACCGATTGTCTACTGGTGGAAGAGGACGAATTTACAGGTTCCGCGCCTCAATATACATCGGCTGTGTCGGCTGCTCCTGTGACTCCGGCCCCTCATCCCGCGCGTCCTCTGGAATCCACGAATGCACGTACTGCTCAATCGCTCGCGCGTCCGCCGCAGGTGCGGGCTTAGAGCGGTCCAGCTCCAGGCTCTCAAAATCGTACAGGTCGCGATCCGCCAGCTGTGACGGTGATACCCGCGTCAATGCGGCAAAAATATTGTCGCTGCGACCGGGAAACTTCTTATCCCATTCACTCAACATACCTTTGATCGCCTGGCGCTGCAGATTTTCCTGACTTCCGCAAAGATTACACGGAATAATCGGAAACTGTTTGAAATCGGCAAACGCAATCAGATCCGTCTCGCGGCAATAGGCCAGCGGGCGAATCACAATATTGCGCCCGTCGTCCGCACGCAGCTTCGGCGGCATCGCCTTCAGGCGGCCGCCGTAAAACATATTCAGGAAAAGGGTTTCCACGATATCGTCTTTATGGTGCCCCAGAGCCACCTTGGTCGCGCCAATCTCCTCGGCAAAACCGTACAGAGTACCGCGGCGCAGGCGTGAGCAGAGGCCACAGGTAGTCTTGCCTTCCGGCACCACCTCTTTCACCACACTGTAAGTGTCCTTGTTCACGATGTGATAAGGCACGCCAATGGATTGCAGGTATTCCGGCAAAATATGCTCCGGGAAACCCGGCTGCTTCTGGTCCATATTCACCGCCACCAGCTCAAAATGCACCGGCGCCGTCTTCTGCAGGTTCATCAGGATTTCCAGCATCGCGTAGGAATCCTTGCCACCAGACAGGCACACCATCACCTTGTCGCCCTCTTCAATCATATTGAAGTCAGCGATCGCCTTGCCCACATTGCGACGCAGGCGCTTTTGCAGCTTGTTGAATTCCAGCCGCTCGCGGCGGTTTTCCAGATCAGACATTGGGTAGTTCTCGAAAATTCTTGAGGTATTGCAAGTGGGCCGGTCAGCATTGAAAACTATTGCGCTAAGGCGCTGACACCGGTGAAGCCATTGCGGGACCGTCTGTGGCCATGGATGGCCACAGCCGAGCGTTCATGGATGAACTCGTAGCGTGTCCCGCAATGGCTTCACCGGGGACAGGGCCGCCCCGGAGCCATCTACGAAGCCCCACCACTAAATGGAGCCCCAGCAAAAATCAGGGCGCGATTGTACGCTTTCCGATCAGGAAGTGCACAGGCTATCGGACCGAGCATCCTCATTAGCTTTTAAAATGGCTTCCAGGCAGGGCCACACATGATCCAGCAGAGCCGGCTGTGCCTTGGCCGTGGGGTGAATACCATCGGTCTGCATCGCCCCCTCCACCAGCGCTACCGTCTCCAGAAAGAACGGCACCAGCGGCACCTGCTGCTCTTCGGCCACCTTCGGATAGACCGCCGCAAACGCCTTGGTGTACGCCTTACCGTAATTTGGCGGCATCTGCATACCCAGGATCAGCACCTCTGCACCACCCTCCCGGGCCAGCTTAACCATCTGCGCCAGGTTGTTCTGCAGTGCCCGCGGTGGGTAACCGCGCAGACCATCATTGCCCCCCAACTCCAACACCAGCCAGTCGGGTGAATGCTCACTCAGTAAGCGCGGCAAACGGGTCAGGCCACCGGCGGATGTTTCCCCGCTGATACTGGCGTTCACCACTTTCACCGCCAGCTCCTGTTCGGCCAGCCGGTCCCGCAACAACTGCACCCAACCCTCGCGCTCATCCAGCCCATAGGCCGCACTGATACTGTCTCCGAGTATCAACAGAGTGCCCTCTTCTGCAGCCGGCTCATCCGCTCTCGCCGTCTGCCCGTAACACAAAGCGGTCAACAGCAGACCACACACGATAAAACCGGGGGCAAGGTGCCGGAAAAAAACTGCCGCCATGTCATACTCTCCACTTCTGAACACGCACATTTTGCAGGAATTACAGGGACTTGCCATGTCAGTGATGCTCAAAGCCGAAAACCTTCAACACCGCGTCAGTACCAGCGAGGGGCCGCTGACACTCCTGAACGACATATCCCTGCAACTTCCCGCCGGCCAGAGCCTCGCCATCACTGGCGCCTCCGGCTCGGGTAAATCCACCCTGCTGGGCCTCCTAGCGGGTCTCGACCGCCCCACCGAGGGCAAAATCTGGCTGGCTGGCGAGGAAATCACCGCCATGGACGAAGAGCAGCGCGCGGCGCTGCGTGCCCGCTGCGTCGGCTTCGTATTCCAGACCTTTCAGCTATTGCCCGGCCTCACCGCCCAGGAAAACGTCATGCTGCCCAGCGAACTGCGCGGCGAGCGCAACGCCGGCGCACGGGCCAAGGAATTCCTCGAGCGCGTCGGCCTCGGCCACCGGCTGCACCACTACCCGCGCCAGCTGTCCGGTGGCGAGCAGCAGCGCGTCGCCATCGCCCGCGCATTCTGTAGCATTGCCAACCAGGGTTCTGACACGCCTTCTGAAATAAATAGCGGCATTCTATTCGCCGACGAACCCACCGGCAGCCTCGACGCCCACAATGGCGAAAAGGTGATCGACCTGCTGTTCAACCTGAACGCCGAAACTGGCACCACCCTGGTACTGGTCACCCACGAACAGCGTCTCGCCGAGCGCTGCGGCGCCCATCTGCGCATGGCCGCCGGAGAGATCACCAGCGCCGATATCCCCGATTCGTTTTTAGGTGATCAGACGGAGGTATCCGCCTGATGCTGCCTCTGAAACTACTCGGCCGCGACTGGCGCGGCGGCGAGCTGGCACTGATCGCTACCGCCCTGGTGCTGGCAGTGACCTGTGTCACCGCCATCGCCCACTTCTCCGACCGCCTCACCCGCGCTATGTATATCCAGTCCCAGAGTTTTCTGGCAGCGGAGCGGGTGGTGCAGAGCAGCAAGGAAATCCCACCGGCATGGTTGACCAAGGCCGATGAACTGGGGCTGAAGCAGGCCCAGACCACCACCTTTGCCTCCATGCTCTCCGCCGGAGATGAATTCCAGTTCGCCCCGGTAAAAGCCGTGAGTGATGACTATCCGTTGGTCGGCCACCTGGAAATGCGTGCAAGTGCGGATGACATTTCCCGCGAGATCCATCAGGGCCCACCTCCCGGAGAAGTGTGGCTGGAAGCGCGCCTGCTGCCGCTGATGAATCTGTCGATCGGCGACGACCTGCAGCTGGGTGACACCGATCTCAGGGTCGCCGGTATCCTCGACCACGAGCCGGACCGCGGTGCCAACCTGTTTTCCATGGGCGCGCGACTGATGATGCACCAGTCAGACCTCGCGGCGACCAACATCCTGCAGCCCGGCAGCCGCGTCACCTACCGCTACCTGTTTGCCGGTGACGACTCGACCCTCGACCAGTATTTCAACTGGCTCAAACCCCAGCTCACCGACCACCAGCGGGTCATTGACCTGGAGGAAGGCCAGCCCCGGGTCGCCCGCACGCTGGATCGCGCCGAGAGCTTCCTGTTCTTGGCCGCCAGCCTCGCGGTGCTACTCGCCAGCGTCGCCGTCGGCCTCGCCGCGCGCCGCTACGGCCTGCGCCACGCCAACTACGTGGCGGTAATGAAAAGCCTCGGCGCCGGCAAGCGCAAAATACTCGGCATCTACATTGGCCAGATGACCGCGCTGGCCCTGATCGCCACCGCCATCGGTCTCGCCCTCGGCTCCCTGATCCAGTCCCAGGCCGTCAACCTGCTGCAAGGTTTCTTCCCGGTCACCCCGCCTCCCAGCGGCCTGCAGCCGCTGCTGGTAGGCCTTGCGACGGGCTTCGCCTGTGTCATCGGCTTTGCCCTGCCGCCCCTGTTCCGTCTGGCCCAGACCGACCCCATGCAGACCCTGCGCCAGGACTGGAGCAATCCGGACAAGCGGGAATGGCTCGGCCTGATCCCCGGCCCCCTGTCCATGCTGCTGTTGATCTGGTGGCTCTCCGGCAGCATCGCCATCACCCTCGCGCTTCTCGCCGGCCTCGGCCTGCTCGTGGCCGGCGCCGCCCTGATCAACCGCCTGCTGGTGCACGGAAGACTCGCCTCCCTCGGCGGCAGCTGGCGCATCGCGCTGGGCAGCCTGCAGCGCCGCGCCGGGTTCAACACCCTGCTGATCGCCGCCTTCGGCACCGGCCTGCTCGCCATGCTCGCCATGTACTACGCGCGCACCGCACTGATCGACGAATGGCAGATGCAGCTCCCGGCAAACGCCCCCAACCACTTCCTCGTCAACATCGCCCCCTACGAACTGGACGGCGTAAAGCAGAAAGTCGAAGGTAAAAATCTTCAGGGCACCGAGTTCTACCCCATGGTACGGGGCCGGCTGATCGCCGTGAACGGCACCCCGGTACACGAACGGGAACACAAAACCGGTGCCATCCGCCGTGAACTCAACCTGAGCTGGACCGACACCCTCCCCGCCGACAACAAAATTGTCGCCGGCGAGTGGTGGAGCGAAGACCTGAACGAAGGCGTCTCTCCCCAAGGTGTTTCGGTCGAAGTCGAAGTCGCCGCCCGCCTCGGTCTCCAACTCGGCGACGTCCTGCGCTTCTCCATCGGCGGCCTCGAAACCGAAGCCACCGTCACCAGCCTGCGCACCCTCGACTGGAACAGCATGCGCCCCAACTTCTTCATGCTGTTCGCCCCGGGAAGCCTCGACACCTTCCCCGCCACCTACATCCAGAGCTTCTACCTGCCGCCGGAAGACAAACTGTTCGTCAACGAACTGGTAAAAAACTTCCCCAGCGTCAGCATCATCGAACTGGATAAAATCCTGGAAAATATCCGCGAAACCATCGGCCAGGTCGCCATCGCCGTCGAGTCCGTCCTCGCGCTCATGTTAGTCGCCGGCGTGCTCGTACTGATCGCCGGCGTCCGCGCCAGCATCGCCGAACGTTTGCAGGAAGCCGCCGTAATCCGCACACTGGGCGGCCGCCGGCAACTGCTGATGCGCAGCCTGATGATCGAGTTCGGCTTGCTGGGTATTGCCGCAGGATTACTCGCCGCCTTTGGTACCGAAGCCACACTGGCGGTGCTGACCCAGCAGGTGTTTGAGATGCCGTTGAATTTCCACCCGGGGCTCTGGCTGCTTGGACCGCTGGTTGGGGCACTGCTGGTGGGTACTGCGGGCACCCTGGCGTGTCGCAGTGCGGTGAGCCAGCCGCCGTTGAAAGTTCTGCGGGAACTGGCTTGATTACCGGCTTCGTAGTGCTGGATTCCGGTACCGGATCAAGTCCGGCACAGGCTCTGCGCCGGAATGACGACAAAACAAAGCTTACGAAGCACAGAAACCAAATGCGAAGGGCGGGTGCCGGGTATTCATTTTCAGAAGCTTCGCAAACAGGGATGTTTGCGACGCAGCGTACAGGGACGTATTCACAGCGGTTCTGAAAATGAATACCCGGTGCCCGACCGCCACACACGAAGACCAAAGCACCCAAATGATGGATCTAGAGTTCGATAAACACCATATCTGGCACCCCTACTCCTCCTTGATTAATCCACCGCCCGTGTACCCCGTCGCACGCGCCGAGGGGGTAAGAATTTATCTGGAAGACGGACGCGGATTGATCGACGGCATGGGTTCCTGGTGGAGCACCCTGCACGGCTACAACGTTCCCGAACTGAACGCCGCCATGCAAAACCAGATGGAAAAAATGAGCCACGTCATGTTCGGCGGCCTCACCCACGAACCCGCCATCGAACTGTGCAAAAAACTCGTCGCCCTCACCCCCGAGCCATTACAAAAAGTCTTCCTCGCCGACTCCGGCTCCGTATCCGTCGAAGTCGCCATCAAAATGGCCCTGCAATACTGGCACTCCCAGGGAAAACCGGAAAAAAACAAACTGCTCGCACTGCGCAACGGCTACCACGGTGACACCTTCGGCGCCATGGCCACCTGCGACCCCATCACCGGCATGCACCACCTGTTCGCCAGCCAGCTCACCCAACACCTGTTCGCCCCCGCCCCCAATCCAAAATTCGACGAACCCTGCACAGAACCGGATACGGCCGAACTGCAGCAACTGATCGAACAGAACCACCAACACCTCGCCGCCGTCATCCTCGAACCCATCGTCCAGGGCGCCGGCGGCATGCGCTTTTATTCCCCGGAATACCTGAAACGCGTCAGGGAACTCTGCGATCACTACGACCTACTCCTGATCGCCGACGAAATCGCCACCGGCTTCGGCCGCAGCGGCAAAATGTTCGCCTGTGAACACGCCGGAATTTCCCCCGACATCCTCACGCTCGGCAAAGCACTCACTGGTGGCACCATGACCCTCGCCGCCACCCTGTGCACCGACAAGGTCGCCAATGGAATCTGCAATGGCGAAGCCGGCGTATTCATGCACGGACCCACCTTTATGGGCAACCCCATGGCCTGCGCCGTGGCCAGCGCCAGCATCGACCTGCTATTGCAAAGAAACTGGCGACAGCAGGTTGACCGAATTGAAACCCAACTGAAAGCGGAACTGACACCACTGAAAAATGCCGAGGGCGTTGCCGACGTCCGGGTACTCGGCGCCATTGGTGTCGTGGAAATGCAAAACCCCGTAAATAATACGACCGTGCAAGAAAGCCTGATTAATCAAGGTATCTGGTTGAGACCATTTGGAAAGCTCGTGTACACCATGCCCCCATACATAATTAGTACAGGCGACCTAAGTTCGCTCACTTCCGCCATGTGCGAAACCCTGTCGACGCTGTAAAAATTTAATCAAAAAATCGAAGTCTCCCTCCCCTTTTTAACCCCGTCGCCATGGCAACGGGGATCTCGTCACACTTCAAAAACGCTGGCGGAAATTTCATTCCGGCAGCGGTTACATACACGTCCTTCTGTTGCGAACTATAGAGTCGCTGGGCAGTTGATCCTGCCCGCAGATAAAGAATCAAAATGAAGGAAGCCCCATGAAGCGAATGACTCGAACCACAAAACCGCTTGCCGCCGCGATCGCCGGCGTCAGCATCGCGGGCATCGGCCTGTTTTCTAGTGGTGCCGTCGCCGCCAACTACGGTGAAGCACTGCAGAAATCCATTTACTTTTACGAAGCGCAACAATCCGGTCCCATCCCTGGCTGGAACCGCAACGAATGGCGCGGCGACTCCGGCATGCAGGATGGTGCCGACAACAACGTCGACCTCACCGGTGGCTGGTACGACGCAGGCGACCATGTGAAGTTCGGTTTCCCGATGGCAGCAACAGCGACCATGCTCGCCTGGAGCGCCGTTGAGAACCAAGAAGCCTATGCACAGACCGGTCAGCTCGAACACCTGAAAAATAACCTGAAATTTGTCGCCGACTATTTTGTCAAAGCACATACCGCGCCGAATGAACTATATGGACAGGTGGGTGAAGGTGCCGTGGATCACGCCTGGTGGGGCTCTGCGGAAGTGATGCAGATGGCGCGGCCATCCTACAAAATTGACGAGAACTGTCCGGGCTCGGATCTGGCCGGTGAAACCGCTGCGGCACTGGCCGCGATTTCCATGGTTTTCGAAAGCTCCGACCCGCAATATTCAGCGACCCTGCTCGATCACGCCAAGCAACTCTACAGTTTTGCCGATAACTATCGCGGGAAATACAGCGACTGCATCACCGATGCTACCGCGTTTTACAATTCCTGGAGCGGTTATAACGATGAACTGGTCTGGGGCGCGGCGTGGCTCTATCGCGCCACTGGCGACCAGTCCTATCTGGACAAAGCCAACAGCTATTACGACAACCTCTCCACCGAGCCACAGTCGCCAGTGCGCTCGTACAAGTGGACCCACGCCTGGGACGACAAGGGCTACGGCAGCTACGTGCTGATGTCCTTGCTCACCGACAACCCCGAGTATCGCGCTGACGCCGAGCGCTGGCTGGATTACTGGACCACCGGCTATGAAGGCAACCGCGTAACCTATACCCCCGGTGGCCTCGCGCACCTGGATCGCTGGGGCGCCGCCCGTTATGCCTCCAACACCGCTTTCATCGCATTGATCTATTCCGACTACTTGAAAGCAAACGATGCGGACAACCCCAAGGCACAGACCTACTACGACTTCGCCGTCAGCCAGATTGAATATCTGCTCGGCGACAACCCGATGAATATGAGCTATCAGATCGGCTATGGCTCTGTGTATCCCACATCACCGCACCACCGCACCGCACACGGTTCCTGGAACGACAGCCTGTCTGACCCGGTGGATAACCGTCACACTCTGGTGGGTGCACTGGTGGGCGGTCCGGATGCCAGTGATGGGTTTGAAAATGACCGCGGCGATTACATTCTGAACGAAGTGACCACCGACTATAACGCTGGCTTCACCGGCGCCCTGGCACGTCTGTGGATGGACTTCGGTGGTAACCCGATTCCCGAAGACAGCTTCCCTGCCCCGGAAGAACGGGATACTGAATTCTTCGTTGATGCGAAGTTGAATTCCACCGGCCCGCGCCACACCGAAATCAGCGCACGCCCGCATAACCGCAGTGCCTGGCCTTCACGTCTTACCGACAACCTGAGTCTGCGTTACTGGGTGGATATTTCCGAGCTGGTGGATGCCGGCTATTCTGCCAGTGACCTGGAACTGAATACCGCCTACAACCAGGGCAGTGATTTTACCGGCCCGCACCCCTGGGGTGATCCCGCAGACAATATCTACTACGTCGAAGTGTCTTTCGAGGGTGTGGATATCTTCCCCGGCGGCCAGTCCGATAGCAAAAAGGAATCCCAGTTCCGCATTGGCGTCCGCGAAGGTCTGCCCTGGGATCAGAGCAATGATCCGTCCTGGGACAACTACGGCAGCAGCCGTGAAGAAGCGCCGCGCATTGCCCTCTACGACGACGGCAATCTGGTCTGGGGCGAGGAGCCCGGTGAAGGTTGCGGCGGCAGCTCCGGTGTGAACTGTGTTCCGGTGGCTGACGACGTTTCCGTTGAAACCGGATTCGAGTCCCAGGTGATGGTTACCCTGTCCGGCAGCGATCGCGACGGCAGTATCACCGGCTACACCGTGGAAACCTCCCCGGGTAACGGCAGCCTGAGTGGCACTGGTGCAGAACTGCTGTACACACCGGATGCCGGCTTCTTCGGCATCGATACTTTCACCTACACCGTCAGTGACGATGCCGGCGCTGTTTCTGCACCGGCCACCGTGACCATCGATGTAGAGTCCCCGCCCATCCCTGCGGTCAGCATCACCTCGCCGGCCAACGGCAGTACCTTTGAGGAAGGGGAAGACATTACCGTGCAGTACACCCTGCAATACGCAGACGGTGTAAACCTGTACCTGGACGGAGCGCTCACCGGCAGTGCCAATGGTGCCACCGACCTGGTAATTGATGCCCCCTCACTCGGCAACCACGTGATCGAAGTGCGCGCTGTGGACGATGGTGAAGAGCTTAGCGCCACCGACAGCGTTTCCATCGTCGTGGAAGAGCAATCTTCCGGTGGTGGAGAAGGTGTGCAGTGCTCCGTGGACACGGCCGACAGCTGGAACACCGGCTTTGTCATCAACGACATCGTTGTGGAAAACAACGGTGATAGTGCCATCAGCAGCTGGGAAGTAACGCTTACGTTTGCCAACCCCATCAGCATCGTGAATGGCTGGAACGGCGAGTTCCAACTGTCCTCTGATGGCCGCAGCGTCAGCGTCACCAACGCCGCCTGGAATGGAAACCTGCAACCGGGCGCCTCTGCCAGTGCCGGCTTCCAGGGCGGACACAATGGCGACTTCGCCCTGCCAACCTGTAGCGCTGACTGATATCCAGTAGCGCCCGCAATGAGCATCCGGCAGACATCGCGTCTGTCGGGTGTTTTTCCGTTTCGCTTCAAATATTAATTAGAGTCTTGAAAATACAATGAAGACATTGACAACACTTTCATTGGCCACTGCGCTGGCCGCGTCTCTCTCTGCACCATCATTTGCCGAGGCACTGCCGGACGACGATTGGCTGCGTGTGGAAGGCAACCAGATTGTCGATCAACAGGGCAACCCGGTATGGCTGACCGGCGCCAACTGGTTCGGATTCAACGCCAGTGAGCGGGTATTTCACGGCCTGTGGGCAATAAACCTCGAAAATGCTATGGCGGATATCGCCAGCCGCGGTATCAATATTCTCCGTGTTCCCATTTCCACAGAACTGATTTACGAGTGGCAAAGCGGTATGGCCGCGGTGCCGAGCATCAACGACTACGCCAACCCGGAGATTGCCGGGAAGACCACACTTGAGATTTTCGACACCACTGTGGCGCTTGCGAAAAAATACGGCGTTAAAATCATGGTGGATGTACACAGCGCCAAGGCGGATAACTCCGGTCACTTCGCGCCCATGTGGTACAACGAAGAACTCACTTCCGAAATTTTCTACGAAACCTGGGAGTGGATGGCGGATCGCTATAAAAATGATGATACCGTCATTGCATTCGATATTGAAAACGAACCCCACGGCAAACCCTGGGCGGACTCTCCCTACGCCAAATGGGATAGCTCCACCGACGAGAACAACTGGAAATACGCCTGCGAAACCGCCTCCAAGCGTATTCTCGCCATCAACCCCAACGTGCTGGTTCTGTGCGAAGGCATCGAGTCTTACCCGAAGGACGGCGTGACCTGGGACAGTGATTCCAGTAAAGATTTCCACAACTACTGGTGGGGCGGCAACCTCCGCGGTGTGGTAGATCATCCCATCGATCTCGGCCCACACCAGGATCAGCTGGTCTACTCACCCCATATCTACGGTCCGTCTGTCTACCTTCAGCCCTGGTTTGAGCCGGACTTTACCTATGAATCCCTGATGGAGGACGCCTGGAGAGACAACTGGTTCTACCTGTATGAACAGGGAATTTCCCCGCTGCTGTTCGGTGAATGGGGTGGCTTTATGGACGGCGGCCAGAACGAAAAATGGATGACCTATGCCCGCGATCTGATTGTGGAGCACAAGCTGCACCATACCTTCTGGTGCCTGAATCCCAACTCCGGTGATACCGGCGGTCTCTGGGGTTATGACTGGAAGACCTGGGATGAAGAAAAGTACGCTCTGCTCAAACCGGCACTGTGGCAGAACACCGATGGCAAGTTTGTAGGCCTGGATCACCAGGTGCCACTTGGCAGCAGTGAAACAGGTATTACGGTAAGCGAGTTTTACGGCAACGACAGTCCGGTGCTGGATATCGTGACGCCGACTTCCGGCAGTGAATACCTAGTAGAAGAAACCATTACCGTAGCTTTCAACCAGCGCAAAAGCAGCGGTGCCAACATCTATATCGATGGTGGTCTGGTCGCCAGTGCGGATAGCAGCCCCACCACCATTACTGCACCGGCAGAAACAGGTAGCTACCTGTTAGAGCTTGTCGCGCTGGACAGCGCGGGTATCGAGCTGTCTGCAACGGATAGCGTACAGATTCAGGTGGTTGAGGAAGTGATACCGGATCCAGAACCGGAGTCCGACATTGCCTGTGTACCCGGTGAAGCCGACAGCTGGACAGACGGATTTGTACTGAACACCGTCACTGTCACCAACAACGGCGACAGCGCGGTAAGCGGCTGGGAGGTCAAACTGAACTTTAGTGGGGGCAATGCCTTTGACAGCGGCTGGGGTGGCAACTTCACCGTAGAAAATGGGGGCACTCTGGTTACCGTTAGCAATCTGGCATGGAACGGTAATCTCCAGCCCGGCGCGAGTGCCAGCTTCGGTTTGCAGGGTACCCATTCCGGAAACTATGTAGAGCCCACCTGTACAGCGAACTGATTTCCGTAACGGGTAACTAAGTGTACCAACTGGAAAGGCCCTCGGAGATACTCCCCCGAGGGCCTTTTCATTTAAACGACTTGCGATTAAGCAACAACGAAATCAATACTTGACGCTACAGCCGTAAGCACGACTCGAAGCCACCGCTACTTGCTCGCCTTTCAATGCGGCATCAAATGCTGCGGCCACATAATTTTTGGAGTTGGGGATCACTGCAGGGTTCGCCGAGTCGTTATCGTCGATCGCACCGGCGTAAACTACCTGCCCTTCCGGGTTGATGATAAACATATGTGGCGTGGTCTTGGCCCCGTAAGCGCGCCCCATACTGCCGTCGGTATCCAACAGGAAGGGAGCACTTGCCGCGAGCTTGTGGCTCTCCGCCACTTCCAATGCCTGCGCCGGCTCCAGGTAACCCTGCTTGCCTTTCGCAGAAGAGATAACGGTTAGCCAGTTGATGTCCTGGTCGGTGTATTTTTTCTGCAGTGCCTGCATATTGCCGCTACCGTAATGTTTCTTCACATAAGGACAGTCCTTGTTGAACCATTCCAGCACCAGCCACTGGCCTTTGTAGTCTTCCAGGCCGCGGGTCTCGCCTTTTGCATCCACCTCACTGAAGGCCGGTGCCTGCTCGCCGGGAACCGCAACAGCCACGGCCAACGCCGGTAGCGCAAACAGCGCGACACTGCTGATAAATTGACGAAAAGACCGTTTACCACTTACACGCTGAGTATTCACGATGACGCATCCTCTTGGTTAAAAAAAATAGGGTAAAGAATTACTTGCTGTCGAATAGAGCTTCAATCATGTCCGCTTTCAAAATCTGTGGGAGCAAAACCGGTGTGGTCTCGCCAGGTGCATACCAGGCGTAAACCGGTACCGAGTTGCGCCCCAACTCTCCCAGCGCCCGGGTGATTTCCGGGTTCTGGTCGGTCCAGTCGGCCCGCACCAGATACACGTCATTCTCCCGGAACAGCGCCTCAACCTCCTGCGACTCCAGCACCAGCTTTTTGTTCACCTGACAGGTAATACACCAGGCTGCGGTGTAGTCGATAAATACACCCTGTTCGCGGGACAATGCCTGATTGATCGCACTGCGATCGTAGGGCTGCCAATCGCTGCTCTCCTGCGCCAGTGCCGCTCCTGCGGCGCCACTGTGCTGCAGCTTGTTGGCCGCACCAAAACTCAATACCAGTGCCGCCAGTACCAGCCCCCAGGCAAGCCAGCGGCTGCCACGGAACCCATGGCGTCCGAGCCAGAATGCAAACACGATAGTCAGCATCAGCATGGCCCCGATCAGCCAACCGCTCTCGCCCACCAGGCGGCCCAGCACCCACAGCAACCAGATCACCGTGGCATACAGTGGGAATGCGAGGAACTGGCGCAGGGTTTCCATCCAGGGCCCCGGCGCCGGCAGGCGGTTTAGCAACGCGGGAAAGACACACAGCAGAACAAACGGCAATGCCAGCCCGATACCCAACCCGAGAAAGATCGCCATGGCGCCGTACGCCGGCAGCAAGGTGGCGGCGCCCAACGCGGCCCCCATAAACGGCCCGGTACACGGAGCAACCACAAACACTGCCAACACACCGGTGACGAAGGCGCCGCCGCGGCTGTTACCGGCCAGGTTCATCAGATGATGGCCGAATTCGTACAGACCACTGAAGGACAGCGCCATAACCCAGAAGAGTAGAATCAGTCCCAGCACCACCGGTGCCGACTGCAGCTGGAACCCCCAGCCAATCGCTGCGCCACCGGCCCGCAGAACCAACAGCAGCGCTCCCAGCGCGGCAAAGGTCACCAGCACCCCGGCGGCATAGCGCAGGCCCTCGTGCAGACGCTCACCGGCATGCTTTTCCGGGCCGACCAGGCCAAACAGCTTGATCGACAGTACCGGAAACACACAGGGCATCAGGTTAAGAATGGCGCCACCGGCAATGGCCGCCAGCACCAGCAGCCACAGCGGCTGCCCGCCGTCGACCAGACTCGGCGCAGCAGTGGCCGCCGCCTGAATATCCAGCTGCTCCAGCTGCCAGGACCGGGTGCCGTCGCTGATCACAAAACCGGTGCTGTCCGGTAAGGGCGCACCAGGCACTCGCTGGAAGGTGTAACCGATGGTACTGCCGGACTGTGCGATCTGGGGCGCTTTTGCGGTCAGCAGGTTCCCATCAAGGGGAAAGACCGCCGGTGTCGCTGCAGAATCGCCTTCGCTCGCTTCCAGCACCAACTGCAGGCTATCCCCTCCCGCTTCCGCGGTAACACTTCGCACGGACCACGGAAAACCGGTGTCGCCACGGACCACAACCGGAACCTGCGCGGCAAACCGATCCCGCAGTGCCTTGTCGCCGTCCGGCCACACCACCTGGTCCGCCACCGGGCGGGACAGGCTCATGGCACCGAAGCCGGGGATGCAGTCCACCTTGCACACCAGCCACTCCAGATTCACCACCAGCTCCATACGCTCGGCTTCCGGTGTCACCGTGAACAGGTAGGCCACGTCACCTTCATAGCCGAGATTGGTAAGGTGCTCGATGGGTAAACGCACCGGGAACGGCCACTGGATCTCGCCAACCTTGCCGCTGGCACCGACAAAATCAAAGCGCGGTGCCGCACCGGAATCGCCGGCGTTGCGCCAGTAGACGTGCCAGCCGGGGTCGACCTCGAAATAGAATCCGATGGTTTCCTCGCCGGGGCCAAAGGTATCCGGCGCCAGCCAGCGGACTTTTACGTGGTCCCCAGTGGCGGTTTCCTGAGCGGAAGACAGTGTGCTCCAGCCCGTAAACACACCTACAAGCAGCAGAAACAACAAGGGAAATAGAGTGCGGTGCACGGACGTATTCGACAAAAGAGACTCCACCTGACAGCCAAAACCGATCTACCGGTCATATTGTTATACGCGCCGATCATTCAAATAGATTGCCGGCCCGGCTGCAAGGGGGGATTCGATAAGGTGAGAACGAGTGCGATTAGCGGATGCCGGGGAAAGCCTGGTAGCCGGGTTTAGCCCGGCGGAAAAACAGAGGGCCCGCTGCGCGGGCCCCTTGATCAACTACCTTTCACGCCCTTTTCGATACGGTCGCCAATGTCCTTGTCGATATTGCGCCAGTATTCGAAAGCGCGCTTCAGAACTTCGTCAGAAACGCCCGCGGAAAGGTGCCCGACAGCGTTGGAGACCAGCCGCTCGCGCTCTTCATCGCTCATTACCTCGCGCACCAGAGCACCCGGCTGCACAAAGTCATCGTCCTCCGGGTGCGGGGTGTAGGCGGCGTGCATAAACTCCCCGCTGGTCTCCCACTTTTCGGTATAGGTGTGATTTGCACTGGGGCCACCTTTGCTATTCGGGGCATACACTGGATCCGTCACATTGTCGACCCGCAGCGCGCCATCCTTACTGTAACTGTGGACCGGGCATCTCGGGCGATTCACCGGGATCTGCTTGTAGTTGACCCCCATACGCGCACGGTGCGCGTCGGCATAGGAAAATACCCGCGCCTGCAGCATTTTGTCCGGGCTGAAACCGATCCCAGGCACCACGTTGTTAGGCTCAAATGCGGCCTGCTCGATCTCCGTGTGAAAATCCGTCGGGTTGCGATCCAGTACTAGCTTGCCCACTTCCTGTAACGGGTAATCCCCATGGGGCCAAACCTTGGTCAAATCGAAGGGATTAAAACGGTAATTCTTCGCCTCCTCATAGGGCATGACCTGCACGTGCAGTGTCCAGCTGGGATGATCCCCCTTGGCGATCGAATCGAAAAGATCGCGGCGGTGGGCATCGGAATCCTGGCCGGCGATGCGGTCCGCCTCTTCCTGAGTGAGCGACTCGACCCCCTGATCCGACTTGAAATGATATTTCACCCAGAAGCGCTCGCCCTTGGCATTGACCCACATATAGGTATGGCTGGAATAACCATTCATATGCCGGTACGTCTTGGGAATACCGCGATCCCCCATCAGCCAGCTCACCTGGTGCGCGGACTCTGGTGACAGGGTCCAGAAGTCCCACTGCATATCGTGGTCGCGCAGGCCATTATCAGCGCGTCGCTTCTGCGAACGGATAAAGTGCTGGAATTTCATCGGGTCGCGGATAAAGAACACTGGTGTATTGTTGCCTACCAGATCGTAGTTACCCTCGGACGTATAAAACTTCAGAGCAAAACCCCGGGGGTCACGCCAGGTATCCGGGCTACCCTTTTCCCCGGCGACCGTGGAAAACCGGATCAATGTGTCGGTTTTCGTACCGGGCTGAAACACCGCCGCCTTGGTGTAGGCGCTGACGTCTTTGGTAACGGTAAAGTGCCCAAAGGCACCGGAACCCTTGGCGTGAGGCTGACGCTCAGGAATATGCTCGCGGTTGAAGTTCGCCATCTGCTCGATCAGGTAGTGATCCTGCAGAATGATAGGGCCGTCGGGGCCCACCGTC
Organism: Microbulbifer elongatus; assembly: GCF_021165935.1. NCBI lineage: Bacteria > Pseudomonadati > Pseudomonadota > Gammaproteobacteria > Cellvibrionales > Microbulbiferaceae > Microbulbifer > Microbulbifer elongatus. The sequence continues at coordinate 3,574,343 of NZ_CP088953.1, forward strand.
AGTGAATGCTCATCACTGGCTACCGGAATACCGGCATCGTTGGTTGTGCGTTGCGAGTCGTCTTTTTTCACCATTTAGTCCTCTGTTTATCTTTCCGAGTGACCCCGGCGACATTTGCGGGATTCACCTAAAATCACAGAAAACCATAGTGCACTCACGTAAGCAGAACCGCCTTCGAAGCAGTTCCACAACACATTTAGGCGCCGATTGGCACTTGACCACCGCGCTGCGCCGCCTCCCCTGGCGAGCCGCAATACTACCGCTCCGCCACTGTATTGAATCTACACATTACTGTCATGGCGATACTCAGCCTGGGCACGCACGAAGTATTGATGTACTCCGCGAAAAACGTTGACACCTTTTTTAACAGGTTAATCTCGTATCTTAACTTCCAGGAATTGCCCTCTCACCACTTGACTTGCGAAAGCTAATTTTATTGCTGGGCCATCCTCCCAATAGTCTCACTTCATCCGCGACAACGTGTATAAAGCGGGACGTGCCGAGGAGGGCAGAAGGCCCAAAGTAAATTACCCGGTCTTGCATGGTTTAGTTGTCACATTGCAATGGCAAGCGAGCGACTCCTTTCAACACCACTGAGAATATAATCGGTAGCACCAACACGAAAACAGCACTATTTTCCAGAAAGTCCGCGATGCCCACCGCACCCCAGAATGGAATCTGCAAGTATAAATATAAGTAAAATCCGTACTTCAGCGGTACAAAGCACTTAGCACCACAGCTTTCACATTGTGCAGGAGACAACTTTAATGGCACAGTGAATTTGGCACCCTGACTCAGAGCCATAGTCACTTGTTAGCACCTTTGATAGGGCTCAAGCGGCCCAATGCAATCATAATATTGTTCCCAAAAATGATCCTTTTCGTATCGTATAATGGATGGTAATACTTTTTTATAATTTCTATCAGATAAATCAAAGACCAGATTTAAGGAAAAGCTATTTTCGTACTCGGACAGCGCTATATCTAGCGATCCGCCCTCCGGATCTAGCTTGCCGACCATGTTAACTGCTGGGCTATTGTTTAGCCACGGACGGGACATCGGCTTAACCTCACCTGCCCGATAGAGTTTCACGCTCACAGTTTCATTATTACTCAAGGATACTTCTAATCGGTTTCCAGACTCACTCTCCCAAAGGCCACAATATTTTTCAATATATGAGTTCATCGCGTGATCTCGAGTGATTTTTAAGTGCTAACGCCCAGCGCAGGCGCAGCCAACGCGGAGCGCCTTTTGTGTTAATGTTTGAGCGACAGCGAGTAACACAAAAGGTGCGTAGCGTTGGCTGTCGCTCTGCCGCTGTTTGTTATGTGTCCCGGATTCATATACTAACCGCGACACATTACCTAAAACTGGAGGTGATCTGCGATACTAGGGGCATTTTACTCCCGCCAAGAAGTGAATTGCACCAATGAAGTATCAACAGATCACCAGAGAAGAAAGATACACGATTGCGGCCTATCGTGCACAAGGTCTTTCCGTCAGCCATATTGCCGAGTTGACTGGACGCCACAGGAGTACTCTCTATAGGGAGTTCCAACGTAACAGCTGCCACCGAACAGATGGCGGTTATAGACCGAGCAAGGCCGACAGTCGTACTCGAGGGCGACGTAGACGATCACGTCGTAATAGGCACTACTCTGAACGCCACTTTAAACTTGTGCGAGCGTTACTTCGGAAAAAGTACAGCCCAGAGCAAATAGTCGGTTATATACGCAGACATAAATTGATGAAACGCCGGTTAAGCCACGAAACTATCTACCAGTATATCTGGAGAAATAAGAAGAATGGCGGCAATTTATGGACGCATTTACGCCAAGCCTCAAAGCAGCGTCGAAAGCGCTACAAAGCCTATGACAGCAGGGGGCGACTTGCGGATAAACGGCACATCACAGACCGACCTAAAAGTGTTGAGGGCAGGCGTTACAAGGGCCATTGGGAAATTGACACTGTTCACGGCCGGGGCAGCAACCACTGCATTGTTACATTGCTGGAGCGTAAAACGGGGTTTGTCATGATTGGAAAGCTCAAAAATAAATCAACCTATGAGCTGAACAAAAAAACTGTACGGTTAATTAACCGTGATCCGAGAAATATTAAAACTATAACCGCTGACAATGGTACTGAATTCCACCAATATAAGAAGATTGAAGACTGCTGTGCAGTAAAATTCTATTTTGCCACCCCGTACCACTCCTGGGAGCGAGGAAGCAATGAGCATGTCAATGGATTAATCAGACAATATCTTCCGAAGAATCAAAGCATGGAAGACATTACGCAGCAGCAATGTGACGCTATTGCAATGAAATTAAATAGCCGCCCCAGAAAACGGTTCGGCTACAAAACCCCAGAAGAGATGTACTATGGAAGATAACAGTTATTGTCGCGGTTCAAACTTGATACTAGGCGTGCTGGAGGAGGTTCACGCGAATTACGTCTTTGTGGACCCCGTAGACCAGTACAATACCGAGTTTTTCATTGAAATAGTGGGCCATAATTCCGTTACTCAACCTCAGCTCCCAATCCTTCAGATTTCCGTACCTAGCAAGATATAGTTGTAATTTTCTTGCCTTTCCTTTCGCCCAAAACCTGCCAATTGGATCGTTGTACCAAACCGAAGAAACTATGCCACTTTTCACATAAATTGCGACATCAAACTGAGCAGTATTTACACGATACGAAATCTCACTATCAGAACTCTCTTCGACTAGAGATCCTAGTTCCGAAATAACTGCGATACCATCATTAATAGGTTGCCCGAGATCAATTTTTGGACTTAATAGTTTCTTTGGCCAAATTGAGTTAATCATGTTGTATCGCATAACGCCCAGCGCAGGCGCAGCCAGCGCGGAGAACCTTTTGTGTTAATGTTTGAGCGCCAGCGAGTAACACAAAAGGTGCGTAGCGTTGGCTGTCGCTCTGCCGCTGATTGTTATGTGTTTTCTTGGCACTCACTTGCAGCGATGACCTCTTGCTCTTGATATGGCATATAGCCATTTTTCAGGAAATAAATTGCTAAACTTCCATACAAGAAAAACAATCCTATCGAGTTTGGCCATGGTCCGTCATTGAATAATACTTCATATGCAACCCAACCTAGAAAACAAAGTACGAAGACAGCCAAAACATAATTACAGGCTTTCATGAACGGGCCAGTGCTGCGCTTTCGCCACTTGAGGAGGAATAGAGCTGGGAATCCGATATACATCATAAATGCGGAAACTCCGGCCGCCCAATTAGGCCCTAAAAACGGATGCAAAGCCCAATATAAGGGGAAAAATAGTACAACCGAAGCAATGCCAATTAATAGAAGTCTCATCACTTACTACACATAACGAGCCTGTAGAAAAACGACTCTCACAATCGCTCTCTCTTGGCTGCTTTCAATTGACATTTCTTGATCACAATTCAATCACACATCTTTAACATAATCACGCTTGTGTGTATTTTTCGCATATTTCGGCGACACAAGTGTGGATAACCCTGCTAATCAGTGGATAGCGCCGTAATTCATCAACTTCTCGATGTTGTGCACCAGACAAAACATCTGCCATTGCCCCTGCACCTTGCGTTTGCCACGCAACGAGAAGCGATTTAATCGCTTGTTGGTACCGATATTGCCAAAGACCGGCTCCACCACCGACATGCGATGACTGTAAATCGTTTTCCCTTCCAGGCTATCGATCCGCTTCTTCATCCAGTCCATTGCGGTTTTTCCATTGGTCCAGGTAAAGGACACCTGTCGGCCGTGGCCGTCTCGGGTATCGGCCGAAGCCGGGTTACGCATGCACTGGTGTTTAATTGGGCAGTGGCGACAATCCGTCAGCCGACCTTCAAAGAAGAGCTTTCGCTTTCCTGCACTGACGTGCTCTTCTCGATAGAGCAACATTTCATTGCCAGCGGGGCAGATACAGGTCTTGCTTCTTTTATTAAGCTTGAACTCGCTCGCAGGAATCACCTGCTTAACGCCCTTTACGGTATCTCGATGACGCTTGCCATGTTTCTCTTTTTGCTTAGCAAACGCCTTGTCGCGGGAGCGGAACTGGTTATCGGGGATGTAAGCGTTGATACCTTCGCCTCTCAGCAACGCATTATTGTCCTCACTGGAAAACCCGGTATCCGCGGTGACAATCACCTGCTCCGCAAGAATGTCCTCGGCGATGCCGGCATTCCGATAGCGCGTATTAATGCCATCGAGAATTGGCTTTAATGTGTGGGTTTCCTGCCCCTCACCAAAGGCCTGCGCCTCGACAATAATCTGGTGTTTCTTGTCCACCGCCGCGACACCGTTGTACCCCTGGATGGTACCTTTGCTGGTGGTCATCTTGGCCGACTCGTTGTCGGTGATGTTACTTTTGACTTCTTTCGGCTTCTTACCCTGCCCCATCCTTGGGGCTTGCGTCTTTAGGAAGTTGTCAATCTTTTCAAAGTGCTTCTCCAAGGTTTTATTCGCCTGCTCCAGACGCTGCTTCCGCTCCCGTTCGGCGGGCTTCCTTCCATCCAGCTTCTTATGTTCCGATAGACAATGACGGATCTTCTTGCGGATCTTTGCCTGCTTTTCCTCGAGCTCTTTAAAAGTTCCAGAGTGTGACTTGCTGGCATTCGACGACATCTTGCAGCCATCAATGGCAAAGAGTTCATTACCCAAAAGACCTTCCTGGTCGCAAACCATCAGCACCTGCTCGAAGACAGACTGTATGGCATCGGGATAACTACTCACAAAGCTGGCAATACTGGTGAAGTGCGGCACGCTGTCACAGGACAGAGCTTTGAACAGTATATTATGCTCACACTGCCATTGGATCTCCCGGCTGGACGTGATGCCTTTGGAGTAAGCGAACAGGATAATCTTCAAGAGAATAGCCGGATCATATGCAGACCGACCACCATCTTCATTCTTATACTTGTCGTAGAAAGCGGAAAGATTGATACGGTTGTCGATCAGGTGATGCAGCGTGTACTCGAAGGTATTCGGCTGCAATTGATCTTCGAAATTGATTACAACCATTGTGTCCTGGCTGTAATTATAGGGCTTGAAGTTAGGCATGACGGGATCTCGAAACCGGGCCCGCAGATTTTATCAAAATCCACTAGGTTTTAAGAGTTTTTCTACAGCCTGAACGCCGCCAGCAGGGGCAGCTTACTTTGGGCGCTTTATTGCGCAAAAATGGGAGCGCAGCGACCGCGCAATAAAGTGGCCAAAGTAAGCTGTCCCGCGGAGGGCCGCAGGCCCGGAGCGTACTGCCTGGCCTGGTTATGGCTGACGCGCTCCGGAATACCTAATGGCACTTTGGCAACGCTGCCCGCCGAACTATTGAAAGAAGTCCGAACCTTCTCTCAACCAAAAACTTTCTTACTTGCACTCCACGATACTGCAGCGGACTGCCCTATTCTACCGCAACAGAGCGAACACTCTAGGAACGGAACTGCTTGAATAGCACCTTGGCAAAATGCCAAATACTGGATGCCAAAACAGTGCCGGAAATTATCTGCCGGCACAAACAACAATTTTTATGACACGGCACCATAACGCCCAGCGCAGGCGCAGCCAGCGCGGAGCGCATTTTGTGTTAATGTTTGAGCGCCAGCGAGTAACACAAAAGGTGCGTAGCGTTGGCTGTCGCTCTGCCGCTGATTGTTAAATGCATTTGCCACGAAAGGGCTATGCGCATAAACTATGCACATGACCAATGCGAGGACTGTGACCATGAAGTCAATTTATGACCATTCAGCGGCCAAGAAACCTACAAACCTTAGCCTAAACAAAGACTTACTCACTAAGGCAAAGCAGCTAAATATCAACCTTTCCGCAACGCTTGAGAAGGCTTTGGCTGTCGAGGTCAGTAAACGACAGGCTGAAGAATGGCTAAAAGCCAATCATAAAGGCCTTGAAGCCTGCAATGAGTTCGTGGAAAAGAACGGCCTTTTCTCTGACGCATTCAGGGATTTCTAGTGAGCCAGTTTACCCTCTACGAAAACACAGATAAAACCACCAGAAAGGCCTATCCATATTTTTTGGATGTGCAAACTGACCTAATCTCTGTACTGAACTCCAGAATCGTGATTCCGGTAATTCCCGCTCAGAATCTGGAGAGAGAAGCGCCAGATCGTTTGTGCCCAATTTTTCAAATTGATAGCAACGAGTACGCACTACTTACACATCAGCTAACCAGTGCTCCGGCATCAATTTTGAAGCGCCCCGTCGAAAACCTAGAAACCTTTCGCGATGAAATTATAAACGCCATAGATTTTCTGATTACTGGCATTTAACGCCCAGCGCAGGCGCAGCCAGCGCGGAGCACCTTTTGTGTTAATGTTTGAGCGACAGCGAGTAACACAAAAGGTGCGTAGCGTTGGCTGTCGCTCTGCCGCTGTTTGTTACGTGGTTGTGGCACGGACTATGACTCTCGCACATGATTCCGGGGCCGTTTGAGCAATGAAATGTCCGCCTTCAACAGATTCGACACTTAGCTCGGGATATATATTACCCAAAACTTTGACTGCATCATATGCAACCAAGCGATCATTTGTTGGCCGGATATAAACTGCTGCGGTTGATTGTTGAACTTTCGGCTCATCAAGTTCAGCAATATTCAATAAACGCCGCTTTAGAGCGCTTGGCTTGACCTGTGTAATCGCTTGCCGAACTTGATCCATTAGCACCCTATTACCACGGCCGTCAAAACATAGCATTTTCATAAGCCAGTTTGGAAATAGATTTGGCTTAAGAAAATACTCTGGTAGGACGGCAGCAAGCTTTGCGAGCACTCCGGGGCATGAAACAAAGCTAGCTATAAAAACCACTTTCGAAACTCTGGCTCCGAGAATGCTGCATAATTCATATGCAATTCTTCCGGAATATGATTCTGCGACTACTAAAACGCTTGATGATCCAATTTTTTCAGCAATCTGCTCCGCTTGCTGGCGGTAGCTCACACCCTGTATTTCATTCAGGCAAATAACTTCTCGGTCGAATTCGCTAGGGATATTCAGAATTAGCTCATTAAAGAGCAATCCCGTTCCATCCATTCCTGGTAGAAATACAATTTTCAAAGTTTATTTACTATCACGTAACAGTTTTATTCATACGCCATAGGCTTTTGTTGCAGAAGCAATTGTTCCTCGGCACAGAAATCAACACCCCAACAAAAATAACCAAGAATCAATAACCTATAGAAACAGGCCATCACATTCATGCGAGCAAAAGAAGCCCATGGCTTTTGTTCTTGTTTTCCAAATGGCTTGTATGAAATACCCTAACCTTTTGTATATCAATGGTTTAGCCTATCTCATTCCCTGCACACAAGCCATAGGCTGCTGAACACAGGACTTTACCGTCCGCCGGAAGCAAGAATGTCAGTTTTGACACTAATTACACAGTTATTGATTCGCAAGACTTGTGGAGGGTAATTTCAGGCATAAAAAAAGCCGCCCGAAGGCGGCTTTTCAGAAAGGAATAGCTGATTACCAGCCAGTTACTTCCTTCAGTGCGTCGCCGATTTGCGCCAGGGAGCGTACGGTTTTAACACCGGCGTCTTCCAGAGCAGCAAATTTTTCGTCTGCGGTACCTTTACCACCGGAAATGATCGCACCGGCGTGGCCCATGCGCTTTCCGGGAGGTGCGGTTACACCCGCGATATAGGAAACCACCGGCTTGGTGACGTTTGCCTTGATGTAAGCAGCCGCTTCTTCTTCCGCGGAACCGCCGATCTCACCAATCATTACGATGGCTTCAGTCTGCGGGTCGTTCTGGAACATTTCCAGAATATCGATGAAGTTGGAACCCGGGATGGGGTCACCGCCAATGCCCACACAGGTGGACTGGCCGAAACCGTGGTCGGTAGTCTGCTTTACGGCTTCGTAAGTCAGAGTACCGGAGCGGGAAACGATGCCCACTTTGCCCGGCTTGTGGATGTGGCCCGGCATGATGCCGATTTTGCACTCACCGGGAGTGATCACGCCCGGGCAGTTCGGGCCAATCAGGCGCACGCCCAGCTCGTCACACTTAACCTTGGCATCCAGCATATCCATGGTAGGAATGCCTTCGGTGATGCACACGATCAGCTTGATGCCGCCGTTGGCTGCTTCCAGGATGGAATCCTTACAGAAAGGCGCCGGTACGTAGATAACAGACGCTTCTGCGCCAGTCGCTTCTACGGCTTCTTTCACGGTGTCGAATACTGGCAGGCCCAGGTGAGTCTGGCCGCCTTTGCCCGGGGTAACACCGCCGACCATTTTTGTACCGTACTCGATGGCTTGCTCGGAGTGGAAAGTACCCTGGGAGCCGGTGAAGCCCTGGCAGATGACTTTAGTATCTTTGTTAATCAGTACTGACATGATTATTTACCCTCCGCAGCTTTAACCACTTGCTCTGCCGCGTCGGTCAGGCTGGTGGCAGCGATGATGTTCAGGCCGCTGTCGCTCAGAACCTTGGCACCCAGGTCTGCGTTGTTACCTTCGAGGCGAACAACAACCGGGATAGTAACGCCAACTTCTTTCACTGCGCCGATTACGCCTTCCGCGATCATGTCGCAGCGTACGATGCCGCCGAAGATGTTGATCAGAACGGCTTTAACGTTGTCATCGGACAGGATGATTTTGAACGCTTCAACAACGCGCTCTTTAGTCGCGCCGCCGCCAACGTCCAGGAAGTTGGCAGGCTTGCCGCCGTGCAGGTTGACGATGTCCATGGTACCCATGGCCAGGCCAGCACCGTTCACCATGCAACCGATGTTGCCATCGAGGGCTACGTAGTTGAGGTCCCACTTGGCTGCGTGTGCTTCGCGCTCGTCTTCCTGAGACGGGTCGTGCATTTCACGCAGGTCCGGGTGACGGTACAGCGCATTGCTGTCGATTACGATCTTGGCGTCCAGGCAGTGCAGGTTCTTCTCTGGAGTGATTACCAGAGGGTTGATTTCCAGCAGGGCCAGGTCTTTTTCTTCAAACATTTTCGCCAGACCCAGGAAGATCTTGGTGAATTGTTTGATCTGGTCGCCTTCGAGGCCCAGTTTGAAGGCCAGCTCACGGCCCTGGTATGGCTGAGCGCCTACCAGCGGGTCGATGGTGGCTTTCAGGATTTTTTCCGGGGTCTCTTCCGCGACTTTCTCGATTTCAACACCGCCTTCGGTGGACGCCATGAAAACGATGCGACGAGTAGCGCGGTCAAGTACCGCACCCAGGTACAGTTCCTGGTCGATATCGGTGCAGCTTTCCACGAGGATGCGGGAAACCGGCTGGCCGTTTTCGTCTGTCTGATAAGTTACCAGGTTGTTACCCAGCCACTTCTTCGCAAATTCTTCAATTTCCGCTTTGGAATCTACCAGCTTTACGCCGCCCGCTTTACCGCGGCCACCAGCGTGTACCTGGGCTTTAACAACCCACTTGTCGCCGCCGATTTCGTCTGCTGCCGCTGCTGCCGCTGCCGGGGTTTCCGCTGCAATGCCTTTGGAAACCGGCAATCCGTATGCTGCAAACAGTTGTTTGCCCTGATACTCATGCAAGTTCATAGTCAATACCAATTCACATTTGAAATGTGTTTACCAATTTGCAGATTGCTCTGCACCTTTAGACAGAAGCCTGATTCTGCTTCATTACAAAATCAGCCCCCTGAAATGAATCCGGGGCGGAAACTGCTTTCCGCCCCGGTATAACGGGTCGCTTACTTGCGCTTTTTACGGTTGGCCATGTGAATGGCGTGACCGTTAACGGCGAGGGCCGCTTCCTTGACCGCTTCAGAGAAGGTCGGGTGACCGAATACGGTCATGCCGATGTCTTCCGCGCTGGAACCAAATTCCATGGCAATCGCTACCTGTTGCACCAGATCAGAGGCGCTCGGGCCTACGATGTGGGCACCCAGTACTCGATCGGTCTCAGCGTGGGCGATGATTTTCACCATGCCGCCGGACTCGTTTGCAGCAACTGCACGGCCAACCGCCAGGAACGGGAACACACCGACGTTATAGGGCTCGCCATCGGCTTTCACCTGCTCTTCGGTGCGGCCAACTGCGGCGATTTCCGGGTGGGTGTAGATCACGTTCGGGATCACGTCGTAGTTCATCATCGGCTTCTGACCGGCGATGCGCTCGGCAACCACCACGCCCTCTTCAGACGCTTTGTGGGCCAGCATCGGGCCGCGCACCACGTCACCGATCGCCCATACGCCCGGTGCAGAAGTCATGCAGAGGTCGTTGACGTAGATGAAACCACGCTCGTCCAGCTTTACACCGGCGTCTTCAGACAGCAGGCCTTCGGTGTACGGACGACGGCCCACACAGACGATCAGCTTGTCGAAGGTTTCGGTCTGTTCGTTGCCGTCTTTATCCTGATAGGTAACAACGACTTCTTTGCCTTTTACTTCACTGCCGGTAACGCGGCAGGAAAGGCGAATGTCGAGGCCCTGCTTCTTGAAGATTTTCTGAGATTCTTTGGCAATCTGCTGATCCATGATTGCCAGAAAGCTGTCCAGGGCTTCCAGAACAACCACGTCGGAGCCCAGGCGATTCCATACGGAGCCCAGTTCCAGGCCGATGACACCCGCGCCGATCACACCGAGACGCTTGGGCACTTCGGTGAATTCCAGTGCGCCGGTGGAGTCAACAATCACTTTGTTGTCCACAGGTGCCGGCGGGATATTTACTGGCACGGAGCCGGAAGCCAGAATCACATTCTCGGCTTCGTAAGTGGTGGTCTTGCCGTCTTTGTCGGTGACTTCCACTTTCTTGCCAGCCAGCAGCTTGCCGGTACCCTGGATCGAGGTCACCTTGTTGGCCATAAAGAGACCTGAGATGCCACCAGACATCTGCTTGACGACGCCTTCTTTGCGCTCGATCATTTTCTTGACGTCAATCTTTACCTTGCCGGTATCGATGCCGTGTACGTCGAGAGAGTCCTTGGCCTCGTGGTATTTCCAAGAGCTGTCCAGCAGCGCCTTGGAAGGAATACAGCCCACGTTCAGGCAGGTACCGCCATTCACGGTCTTGCCTTCTTGATTTACCCATTTTTCAACACAGGCAGTTTTCAGACCCAGCTGCGCTGCGCGGATTGCGGCCACATAACCACCGGGGCCGGAGCCGATTACAATTACGTCAAATTTTTCTGACATGGTCTGTTCCAAATTTGAGTGGATTCAACGTATGCGAATATTTCATCGCATAACCGGGGAGCTTCCCGGTATTCCCTGAGACGGTCTTGATGCCGTTGATGCCAGCGCGAGCGGCTGACTCATTTTTCATGGCGGCAGTCACAACTGCCGCCCTGTCTCCAAAATAGATCTGCTTATACTTCCAGCAGAATACGCGCAGGATCTTCGATCATTTCCTTGATCGCCACCAGGAAGCCCACCGCTTCCTTACCATCGATCAGACGGTGATCGTAAGACAGCGCCAGGTACATCATTGGCAGGATTTCTACCTTGCCGTCGACCGCCATCGGGCGCTCCTGGATTTTGTGCATACCCAGAATCGCCGTTTGCGGCGGATTCAGAATCGGGGTGGACAGCAAGGAACCAAACACACCACCGTTGGTGATGGTGAAGGTGCCACCGGTCACCTCTTCGATAGACAGCTTGCCATCGCGGGCACGTACGCCCAGATCACGGATATTGTTTTCCATGTCCGCCAAGCCCATGTTCTCTGCGTTGCGCAGAATGGGTACGACCAGACCTTTCGGAGAGGAAACCGCTACACCAATATCCTGGTAGCCGTGGTAAACGATGTCGTTACCGTCGATAGAGGCATTCACTGCAGAGTAACGCTTCAGCGCCTCTACCGCAGCCTTCACGAAGAAACCCATAAAGCCCAGGCGAGTACCGTTGTGGGTTTTCTCGAACAGGTCTTTGTAGTTCTTGCGCAGATCCATGATCGGCTTCATGTTCACTTCGTTGAAGGTCGTGAGCATGGCAGTGGACTGGGAGGCGTCAAGCAGGCGCTCGGCGATGCGTTTGCGCATGCGGGTCATAGGCACGCGCTTCTCAACGCGTTCACCTGCAGCGACTTCAACCTGAGCCGCGGCAGCCGGAGCACTTGCCGCGGGGGCGGAGCCGGCTTTCATCACGTCTTCTTTCAGAACGCGACCACCTTTACCAGTGCCTTCGACACCGGCCAGGTCTACACCTTTTTCTGCTGCCATTTTCTTGGCAGACGGCATGGCGATTTTCTCACCGCTGGCAGCCGGGGCTTCCGCGGCCGGTGCTTCGGCTGGAGCCGGTGCGGCTTCAGAGGAATCACCTGCGCTGCCGCCGGCACCTTCCTCAAATTTGGCGATAACTTCATTGGACAGAACGGTATCGCCCTCACCCTTGATAATTTCGCTAATGGCGCCGTCAGCCGGTGCCACAACTTCCAGCACAACTTTGTCGGTTTCAATATCCACGATCAGTTCATCGCGGGACACAGCTTCACCCGGTTGCTTGTGCCAGGTGGCGATAGTGCCGTCCTGAACAGATTCCGGGAATGTTGGCGCTTTAATCTCGATGGTCATTGTTCCTGTTTCCTGAGATTGTCTTGGGCGCCAGATTGACCAACGCCCTGCTCTTCGTTGTACTGCTGCCTTAATCGACAGTCAGCGCCTCGTTGATGAACGTATTCTGTTCTTCCAAGTGGGTGGACATATAGCCCGCCGCCGGTGCAGCAGAGGCTGCGCGGCCGACATACTCCAGTTCCAGCTTGGGATGTGCTTCTTTCAGCAGGCGACGCAAGTGGTGTTGGCTGGAGTACCAGGCGCCCTGGTTCATGGGCTCTTCCTGACACCAGGCAACACTCTTGATGTTCTTGAACGCGGAAACCGCAGACAGGAACTCGTCGTCCGGGAATGGGTACAGCTGCTCCAGACGTACCAGGGCAACGTCTTCCTGTTCCCGCTCCATGCGTGCTTCCAGCAGATGGTAATAGACCTTACCGGAGCAGATCACCAGACGCTTCACCTTGGTGGCGTCCACGGCGTCATCCTGGATCACATTGTGGAATTTGCCATTGGCGAGTTCGTCGAGACTGGAAGTGGCCAGCTTGTGACGCAGGATCCATTTCGGGCTCATGATCACCAGCGGGCGACGCATGGGGCGAACTGCCTGCCGACGCAGCAGGTGGAAAATCTGTGCTGGGGTCGTGGCATTACACACCTGGATGTTGTGCTCGGCGCACAGCTGCATGAAACGCTCGAGACGCGCAGAGGAGTGCTCCGGGCCCTGACCCTCATAGCCGTGCGGCAGCAGCATCACCAGGCCGCACATACGGCCCCACTTGTGCTCGCCGGAAGTGATGAACTGGTCGATTACTACCTGCGCACCGTTGGCGAAATCACCGAACTGCGCCTCCCACACCACCAGGGATTTCGGGGTGGTGGTGGCATAGCCGTACTCGAACGCCAGCACCGCTTCTTCCGACAGCAGCGAGTCGTAAATATCAAAACGCGGCTGCCCCTCGTACATATGCTGCAGAGGTACATAGCTCTGGCCGTCTTTCTGGCTGTGAATCACCGCATGGCGGTGCGAGAAGGTACCGCGGCCCACATCCTCGCCGGTGAAGCGGACCATATAGCCCTCTTCCAGCAGGGTGCCATACGCCAGAGTTTCCGCCATGCCCCAGTTCAGCGGCAGGCCGCCACCGGCCATCTTGCGGCGGTCGTCGTAAATTTTGGATACCTGACGCTGCATCACGATGCCATCGGGCACCGTGGTCATACGAGTGGCCACGTCCTTCAGCTTCTTCATCGGGAAGCTGGTATCACCTTCAGCGGTCCACTCGTGGTTCAGGTAAGGGCGCCAGTCCACAAACATGGAAGAATCCGGCTCTTTCACCAGCCCCGTGGCGACGTCTTCGCCACGATCCAGTTTGTCCCGGTAATCATTTGCCAGCTTGTCCGCGGCCGCCTTGTCCAGTACGCCTTCTGCGATCAGTTTTTCTGCATACAGAGTGCGGGTGGTTTTATGCTTGCGGATGGTCTGATACATCAGCGGCTGAGTGCCGGAAGGATCATCGGTCTCGTTGTGGCCGCGACGGCGGTAGCACACCAGGTCGATCACGATGTCTTTCTTGAATTCGTAGCGGTAATCGACCGCCAGCAGACCGGCCAGCACCACGGCTTCCGGGTCGTCGCCGTTTACGTGCAGTACCGGGGCGTCGATCATCTTCGCCACATCGGTACAGTATTCGGTGGAGCGGGCGTCTTCGCGCTTGCTGGTCGTGAAGCCCACCTGGTTGTTGAGCACCAGGTGAATGGTACCGCCGGTGTAATAACCACGGGTCTGGGACATCTGCAGGGTTTCCTGCACGACACCCTGACCGGCAAAGGCCGCATCACCGTGGATATTGATCGGCATGACCTTCTCGCCGGTGCTGTCGCCACGACGATCCTGACGGGCACGCACGGAACCTTCCACTACCGGCGCACAGATTTCCAGGTGCGAGGGGTTGAAAGCCAGTGCCAGGTGCACTTCGCCACCGGGGGTCATCACGTTGGAAGAGAAGCCCTGGTGGTATTTCACATCGCCGGAGGTATCCAGGGTCTTTTTGCCCTCAAATTCCTCAAACAGGTCCGCCGGGTTTTTACCCAGAATGTTGACCAGGGTGTTCAGACGCCCACGGTGGGCCATCCCAATTACGATTTCCTTGACCGCGTAGGTGCCGGAGCGGCGGATCAGAGCGTCCATCAGCGGAATCAGACTCTCGCCACCTTCCACACCAAAACGCTTGGTACCCGGGTACTTGGAATCCAGGTGACGCTCCAGGCCTTCCGCAGCAGACAGGCGCTGCAGAATTTCGGTGCGGATGTCGTTGCCGAAGGTAGGCTTAGACTGGCTGCGCTCCAGTCGCTGCTGGAACCACTGCTGCTCGTCCAGGTTGGACAAGTGCATGATCTCGGCACCGAGATTGCCGCAGTAGGTGTTTTCCAGGCCTTCGACAATCTCGCGCAGAGTCGCTTCATCTTTACCGAAGAAAAGATCGCCCGTCTGGAAAGTGGTGTCAAAGTCGCCTTCGGTAAGGCCGTGGTAATTCAACTGCAGATCCGGCACCTGCTCGCGCGCCATGATACCCAGCGGGTCAAGGGTGGCCTTCTTGTGGCCGCGGTGTCGATAAGAGTTGATCAGTTGCAGAACTTTAATCTGCTTGCGCTCGTGTTCAATATTGACCGAGCCGGCGCCGGGGGCGGCGAGGGGGCGGGTACGGTTTTTCGCCAGCAGCTCGAAATGCTGGCGAATCGCAGCGTGGGAAACATCACCGCCATTTACCCGCGGCAGACTGTCAAAGTAGCTGCGCCATTCTTCCGGTACACCACTGGGATCGTGCAGATAGGTCTCGTACAGATCTTCCACGTACCCGGCGTTGCCACCAGAGATATGCGAAGTCCGCCAGAGCGCCTCCATAGAGCTTTCGTGCATTAATGCCTACCTCAATTGACGGCGCGCACCCTTGAATTTTGCGCCGCTCTTTCCTGTCTTTTCACTCACAAAAGGGGAGGTGCTGAAAAGACACCTCCCCTTTTTCGTATAGACCTGACACCTGCGCTGCTGTCGGCCTAATTGTGATTATTTTTGGTGGGAAACCCGCGTTCCCCTGAAGGGCAATCCCTACACGGCGCGGGTTATCAGCATGTTGCGGATATGTCCGATCGCCCGGGTGGGGTTCAAACCTTTGGGGCAAACGTTGACGCAGTTCTGGATACCGTGACAGCGGAATACACTGAACGGATCATCCAGATTGCCAAGGCGCTCGTCGGTGGCGTCGTCACGGCTGTCCGCCAAGAAGCGGTAAGCCTGCAACAGACCCGCCGGGCCGATGAACTTGTCCGGGTTCCACCAGAAAGAAGGACAAGACGTGGAACAACAGGCGCAGAGAATACACTCGTACAGGCCATCCAGTTTTGCGCGATCTTCCGGGGACTGCAGGCGCTCGATGGCCGGAGCCGGAGAGCTGTTCTGCAGGTAAGGTTCAATTTTCTTGTACTGGGTGTAGAACTGCTCCATATCGACCACCAGATCACGAATGACCGGCAGTCCAGGCAGCGGACGCAGTACCAGCTTGCCTTTCGGCGCCGCTTCCGAGATCGGCATGATACAGGCAAGACCGTTCTTACCGGAAATATTCATACCATCAGAGCCACAAACACCTTCACGGCAGGAGCGGCGGAACGCCAGAGTGGGATCCTGAGCCTTCAGCAGTTCGAGTACGTCCAGCACCATCAGGTCTTTGCCCTGGGTGTCCAGTTCGTAGTCCTGCATATAGGGCGCAGAATCGGTTTCCGGGTTGTAACGGTAGATGCTTACTTTCAACATTTTCTTTCCGCTCCCGAATTAGTAGGTACGCGCTTTCGGCTCGAAAGCGTCTACGGTGTTGGGCGCGAAGTTGACCGCGCGCTTGCCAACACGTTTTTCCGCCGGGAAGAACATGGAGTGACACAGCCAGTTCTCGTCGTCGCGCTCCTGGAAGTCCTCACGGGCGTGAGCGCCGCGGCTCTCGGTCCGTACCTCTGCCGCGATGGCAGTGGCTTCCGCCACTTCCAGCAGGTTCTGCAGTTCCAGCGCTTCGATACGCGCGGTGTTGAACGCTTTGGACTTGTCGTCCAGACGCACATTGGCAATGCGCTCTCGCAGGTCTTCCAGCTTCTTCACACCTTCGGCCATGTAGTCGCCGCGACGGAATACACCGAAGTGATTCTGCATCACGCCCTGCAGCTCGGTGCGCAGGCTCGCAGCGGACTCACCGTCGTTGGTGGTTTCGAGGCGATTCAGGCGCGCCATGGCCGCTTCGATATCGGACTCGGACGCTTCGCGGTTTTCGATACCTTCACGCAGCGCCTGTTCGATAAACAGACCGGACGCGCGACCGAACACCACCAGGTCCAGCAGGGAGTTACCACCCAGGCGGTTGGCACCGTGTACAGATACGCAGGCAACTTCACCACAGGCGTAGAAGCCATCGATGACCTGGTCGTTGCCAGAGGCATCCTGGGTCAGGGCCTGACCGTGCACGTTGGTGGGGATACCACCCATCATATAGTGACAGGTCGGCACGACCGGAATCGGCTCTTTGACCGGGTCGGTATGGGCAAAGGTCTTGGCCAGCTCACAGATACCCGGCAGGCGGCTGTGCAGCAGCTCTTCACCCAGATGGTCGAGCTTCAGGAACACGTGGTCGCCATTGGGGCCGGCACCGCGGCCATCCAGAATCTCGAGCACCATGGAACGAGCAACAACGTCGCGGGATGCCAGATCTTTGGCATTCGGGGCATAACGCTCCATAAAGCGCTCGCCGTCCTTATTAATGAGGTAACCACCCTCACCGCGACAACCTTCGGTGACCAGTACACCTGCGCCGGCAATACCGGTGGGGTGGAACTGCCACATTTCGATGTCCTGCACCGGCATGCCAGCGCGCAGCGCCATACCAACACCGTCACCGGTATTGATATGCGCATTGGTGGTGGAGGCAAAGATTCGGCCCGCACCACCAGTGGCGAATACGGTCGCCTTGGACTTGATGAACACGACTTCGCCGTCTTCGATGCAGATGGCGATCACACCGACCACAGCACCGTCCTGGTTCTTCACCAGGTCCACCGCGAACCACTCGTTCAGGAATACGGTATTGTGCTTGACGTTGTTCTGATAAAGGGTGTGCAGCAGAGCGTGACCGGTACGGTCCGCCGCCGCGCAGGTGCGTGCAGCCTGACCACCGCGACCGTAGTCCTTGGACTGGCCGCCGAAGGGACGCTGATAAATACGCCCTTCTTTAGTACGGGAGAACGGCAGGCCCATATGTTCCAGCTCGAACACCGCTTCGGGGCCTACGGAACACATGTATTCGATCGCGTCTTGGTCACCGATATAGTCGGAGCCTTTGACGGTGTCATACATGTGCCAGCGCCAATCATCATTGGGGTCATCACTGGCGATCGCGCAGGTGATACCGCCCTGGGCAGACACCGTATGAGAACGGGTCGGGAATACTTTGGTGATCACCGCAGTCTTGAAGCCAGACTGGGCCATCTGCAGCGCCGCGCGCATACCTGCGCCGCCGCCGCCGATCACGATACCGTCAAAGGTTATTGTTCGCATATTCGACATGGTTTACACACCCCACAGAATTTCAAAGCCCCACACTGCGTAGAACACGGCAACCGCGCCCAGCAGTACTTCAACCAGGATGCGCAAAACAGTCGCTTTGCCGCCCATCATCCGGTTAGTGAGGTAATCGGTAACCACGGACCAGAGACCGATCCAGGCATGAGCAAGGGTGGAAATCAGGGCAACCAGACTGAATACGCGTACCCAGCGCTGTTCAAACAGCGCGGACCAGCTGGCGTAACCAAAATCTTTGGAGAGAAAAATGAAACCCACTATAAAGAGGGTGTAAGCCACCAGTACCACGGCACTGACGCGCTGAATAAACCAGTCGTACAGACCACTGCGGCCGAAGCCAGTAACTGCCTTTACCATACGAGAACCCCCGCTAGCAGGATGAGCACAACAGAAAGCACCAGTACGATGACCGCACCGCGGCGACCACCTTCCAGGCTCTCACCCACACCCAGATCCATGATCAGGTGACGCACACCTGCGACCAGGTGGTAGATCAGTGCGGCCAATGAAGCCCACAACACGAGCTTGGCCGGAACGCTGGTAAAAAACGCAGCTACTTTATTAAAACCCTGCTCGGATTCCAGACTGGAGTCCAGCATGCACAGAAGAAGTGCAACGACAGCGAAAAGCACCACACCGGAAATACGGTGCAGAATGGAAACCAACGCTGGTGCGGGGAGCTTGATAGTAGAAATGTCTAAATTGACAGGTCTGTTTTTGTTCACAGGAAAAACACCTTGTTGCCCTGAAAGACGGGGCGCCCGTTAGTTCTCTGTTTACCGGGCGAGCTTGCTGATCACTATCCACGCAACCTGACGAGGTCTTGTACAAAGTGGCCTTACCAAGGCGCAAGCCGCGCGGATTATAGGCATTCAAAATTCAAAACACAACGAACGGCGAGCCGGTCGAGGCGGCTTTGTACCAGTTGCAATTCGCGTCACACACCAGACCATGGTATGAGACACGACATTTCGCCTGATCCCCGCGCGCCCAAATTTACACGCCAGAATCCCCTCCCAAGCAGGCAAAATCCCTGCCACATTCGTCCTGCACGGAAGATCCTGCGGACCTCAAATTGGTCAACCAATTCGATTTGGTTTGACAATTTGAGGCGCGGCACTTAAGTTTGGCCGCGCTCAAAAGCCCGCTAGCCCCATATCCGCGTCCGGATGCCGCCAACGAAGGCCTTCCGAGCCCGCAGAATCCGGCACTTTCCGGGTTTTGCTTGCGATCAGAAAACGTCTGGATACACCTTCCCATAAAAAGGTGATCACAGATGTACGCGGATTGCGCCCCTCCCCGGGCCGTGGAATCACCGAATTCATTTAGTGATTTGTGTGGAAATAAAAAGCTGGCGAAAGAATAGTTTTTAGGAGTCCACAATGTCCGACAAGAAAGCTCAACTCACGGTCGACGGTATCGACGCACCTTACGACCTGCCGGTCTACTCAGGCACTGCCGGTCCCGACGTTGTTGACGTCAGCAGCCTGGCCAGCAAGGGCCTGTTCACCTACGACCCGGGCTTCATGTCCACCGCCTCCTGCGAATCCAAAATCACCTATATCGATGGCGCCAAGGGTGTTCTGCTGCACCGCGGCTACCCCATTGAGCAGCTGGCAGAGAAATCCGATTATCTGGAAACCTGCTACCTGCTGATGAACGGCGAGCTGCCGAACGCCGAGCAGAAGAAAGAGTACGTAAACAGCATCATGAACCACACCATGGTGCATGAGTCTCTGGTCAACTTCTTCAAGGGCTTCCGCTACGATGCTCACCCGATGGCCATGATGTGTGGCGTTGTCGGCGCTCTCGCCTCTTTCTATCACGACTCCCTGGACATCACCGACCCGGAGCACCGCAAAATCTCCGCGGATCGACTGATCGCCAAGATGCCGACCCTGGCCGCCATGTGCTACAAGCACAGCAAAGGTCAGCCGTTCATGTACCCGGACAACAGCCTGAGCTACTCCGAGAACTTCCTGCACATGATGTTCGGCAACCCCTGTGAGCCGAGCAAGATCGATCCGATTGTGGCCAAGGCCATGGACGTGATCTTCCTGCTGCACGCCGATCACGAGCAGAACGCGTCTACTTCTACCGTGCGTCTGGCCGGCTCCTCCGGTGCCAACCCCTTCGCCTGTATCTCCTCTGGCATCGCGACCCTGTGGGGCCCGGCACACGGCGGCGCCAATGAAGCGGTACTGAACATGCTGCAGGAAATCGGCGATGAAAGCCGTATCGACGAGTATGTTGCCAAGGCCAAGGACAAAAACGATCCGTTCCGCCTGATGGGCTTCGGACACCGCGTCTACAAAAACTTCGACCCGCGCTCCCGCGTCATGCAGGGCATCTGCGACGAAGTTCTGGGTGCGATGGGTGCCGAGAATGATCCGCTGCTGCGCATTGCCAAGAAGCTGGAAAAGATTGCCCTGGAAGACGAGTACTTCGTCGAGAAGAAACTCTACCCGAACGTAGACTTCTATTCCGGCATCATCATGAAAGCGATCGGTATCCCAACCGACATGTTCACTGTGATCTTTGCAACCGGCCGTACCGCCGGCTGGATCGCCCACTGGAACGAAATGATCTCCAATCCTTACAAGATTGGCCGTCCGCGCCAGCTGTACACAGGCTACACCGCGCGCGACTACGTCTCTCTGGAAAACCGCTAAGCGCTCATCCAGCAAAAAACCCGGCAAATGCCGGGTTTTTTTATGCCCTCAGGTTAGCGCTTTTCCTGATGAGCCCGCATAAAACAAATAATGGCGTTTTACACCTCGAGTCTGTGACCAAGCATTCACCTATTTATTGTATAACCCGGGGGACCGGCACCTATCCCGGTATTTCGAACACCAATTCAGGAATATATACATGAAAATAGGGATGTTACTCCGTGCAGTGCTTTGCGGCACCGCACTGGCTTTTTGCGCTTTACATACCCAGGCCCAACCCACTACGCCACCGCCAGTGGATCTCGATCATGGCAACGCCGCCATTGAAGCGGTCATTCCATACGTCGCGCCTGTCACATTTCAATACGTATCCGCCACCGGCGGCGACGCCACCCTGGTGCTGCGGATCACCACCCAGATCACCAACGCCTGGTTTGATGCCAGCGCCCCCTATCACCCCAGTGCGGTGGGCGTTTACTCACGGCTCGGGCGGCGCCCGGCGAATGAGTCGGCAAACAACCGCAATATCAATATCGCGCTGCTGTACGCCAGCTACCGGGTCCTGAACACCCTGCTACCCTTGCAGCACACCACCTGGCGCGCCATGCTGGAAGTCCAGGGCCTGGACCCGGACGATAACAGCACCGATCTCACCACCCCCATCGGCATCGGCAATGCCGCCGGCATGGCCGTTGCCGAAGGGCGGCTGCGGGATGGCATGAACCAGGTGGGCGATGAAACCCGATCTGGCCCCCTGCGCGCAGCCAATCCAATGCCCTACATGGATTACACCGGCTACCAACCAATCAATACTGCCTATACCCTATTCAACCCCTCCCGCTGGCAGCCTGATATTCAGCGCAAGGGGATGGGGCTGTATAAAATTCAGCAGTTTGTCACTCCGCAATATGCGTTCACCGAACCTTACTCGTACAAGTCCCCCCGCAGATACCGCGCCCTTCCTCCGATCGCGAGTTTTCACTGGAATTTTGCCGCCTACAAACAGCAGGCCGATGAGGTTCTCGTTGCATCGGCCAATCTCACCGACGAACAGAAGCTGATGGCAGAACTGTTCGACAACAAAATCGAATCACTGGGATTCTCCGCGGGATTTGCGGCGCTGTCACAGGAACTCAGTCTTATGGAGTTTATCCATTTCGACTTCCTGACCAATATGGCCGCCCATGACGCAGGGATTTTTGTATGGCAGGAGAAGCGCCGCTACGATGCCGTACGCCCTTTCAGCGCCATCCAATATATCTACGGCAAGCAGCCCGTTACCGCCTGGGGTGGCCCCGGGCAAGGCACCCAGAGCATTCCCGCGAACACCTGGAAGTCTTACCTGGAAGAAGCCGACCACCCGGAGTACCCCTCTGCGTCTACATGCTTTTGCACCGCCCATGCGCAGTCCGCGCGGCAGTACCTGGGCAGTGACGCACTGAACTGGAGTGTCCCCTACACTGCCGGGTCTTCCCGTATCGAGCCTGGGGTTACCCCCGCCAGTGACATGACCCTGGAATTCCCCACCTGGACTTCGCTGGAAGAGAACTGTGGCCAGAGCCGGGTATGGGCAGGCGTACATTTTCAGGCCGCCGTGGATGAAGGGCGCCGCATCTGCGGTGTATTCGGAGACAATGCCTATAACTACCTACAAACGTTGATTGCAGGCACCGCGCCTGTGCGGGAGCCGGCAAACAGACTGCGCGGGCGTCGCAGGTAATCGCTAAGCCGCCGGTAAACAACCCCCCCACCGGCGACGGTGCGGGGGTATCCGGCAGAGAAAACCGGCAACTGCCGGTTTTTTTTGTATCTGCACATTGGCAACGCGGCGCTCATAGCCACCGGGCTTTCGGGCTCAAGTTTTTTTGTGACGAGCCTCACACCCAGAACAACAAAGAGGCACATCTGTCCAAAAAATAAGTTAAAAAATGCGCCTGTGGAAAAAATTACCGGAGAACTCCCGGTCAGCAAAATTTATTCTCGAGACCATCAATTCCAGTAGTGAGAGAAACCTCCCATGTTCCGACTCTTCTCCAACAAGTCCCGCGATACCGACAAAGAGCAGGATAGCAGCAGTAATAGTCGGCGCACGATCAAGTACGACCCCTCGCTGATTCTGGCCCTCAAGAACGACCACCACGAGTTGATCAATATCTATCAGCGCATATGGTCGGAAGGATATGAGCAGCAGAACTATCGCAAACTGTCTGAACTGCTCGGGGTATTCAAGTCGACCTTTCAGGCGCACCTGATTAAAGAAAATGTCAGCTTCTACGTGTACCTTGAGCAATCCCTTGCCGAGGATCGCCACACGCTTCAGATCGTCAAAGACTTCCGTACCGATATGAACGATATCGCGAACGCGGTAGTCCAGTTTTGCAAGCGTTATTCACGGGAGAATCTCACTCGTGAGGAGTTGACCCGCTTTAAAGGGGAATACGAGAAAATTGGTGAAGCACTCACCCGTCGGGTCTCGCTTGAGGAAAAAGAACTGTACACATTGTACAACCCAAACTGATCGGCGTAGCACCAACAGACTGTGATGAAATTTTGGGAGTATGCTCACTCCTTATAGGGTAAATCAGGGACGATCCACCCAACGAAACTAAAACAATAATAACGGGTAAAGACATGGCTCGAGGTATGGCTTCACAGAGTGAAGCGAAGAACTACTCGGGAGGTGAACCGTGACAAATGACCTTCCAGAAATTGATCACGAGCGAAATCAGCTCGAGGTTGGCAGGCCGTTATCCGAACAGCAGGATTACCCGACTTATGTGGTTGTCGGTGCGGGGCCGGTCGGTGTTCGTTGCACGCAGCGTTTACTCGAGTACAGCAGCGATGCTCAGGTCGTACTGATCGGAGGCGAGAGCAACCAGCCATATAACCGCGTGCGCCTGTCTCAGTATCTGGCGGATAATCTCGAATCGTCCGAGCTGGACAACCCCGTCTCTCGTGAACCCCACCCGCGTCTCGCAGAGTTTTACGGTCGCAATATTACCGAAATCGACCGAGCGCAGAAGCTTCTGATCGATGCAGAGGGGCAGCACCAGCCTTACAGCAAGCTCATACTGGCAACCGGGTCCACACCGGTAATGCCGGAGCTCCCGGGTATCGGACTGAAAAATGTCGTTGGGTTTCGCGACCTTCAGGATGCTCACGATCTGATCAGATTGCGAGAAACGGTGCAAACCTTCGTTGTTGTTGGTGCCGGCGCCCTGGGGCTGGAGGCTGCCGCTGCGCTTAAAACCAGTAACAACCGTGTGGTTTTGCTGGCGCGGAGGGGGCTATTGGGGAATCGCCTCTCCAGCACTGCCAACCGCTACTTGAGCGCCGCGCTTTCTGCACTTCAGGTTGAAGTGCTCGAAGGTATCGGGCTGGTCAGCTGTGCGGGCAGCCACTCGGTGGAACAGATTACCCTTTCCGATGGCAGCACCCTCCGCACCGACTGTGTGGTTCTCTGCACCGGTATCAGTCCGGAAACCACCCTTGCGACCCGATCCGGGCTCGCTACAAGACGTGGCATCCTGGTTTCTCCCTATCTGCAGACCAGTGACCCCGATATCTATGCGGTAGGGGAATGCGCAGAGTATGACGATCAACTCTACCAGTTGGTACGCCCGGGGTTTGAACAGGCCGAGATTTGCAGCAGACATATCACCGCCACCACAGAACAAGCACGAAATGTGCCTCCCTATCGCGGCAGCCGCAACGACATCCAACTAAAGATTTCCCATATTCCCTGCCTCGTCATCGGGGAAACGGAACAGGACAATCCTCACGAAACCCAGGTACATACCTTTGAAAACCGCTTCAAGGGCCATTACCGGGAGTTGTATGTACGCAATGGCCGGCTTACAGGCGCGGTCATGGTGGGAAGCTGGGAAGAATCCCACTTGCTGAAGCAGGCCATTGAAGACAGTGCCAGTGTCAGCGAACGGCAGCTCACCAATTTCCGCGAGCACGGCCATCTCTGGCAGAAAGCCGCCGTGCAGACCATCAAACAGCAGCCGGACAGCTACCTGGTCTGTCAGTGTAATGGCGTCAGTAAAGGGGAACTCTGCGGTGTCATCGCCCGCGGTAAACGCACCCTGCAGGACCTGGAGCTGGAAACCAATGCCGGCTCCGCGTGCGGCAGTTGTCGCCCCCTGATGGCCGAACTGCTGGATCTGCCGGCGCCTAATCTGGTGATGCGCCACGCACGCGGTATTCTGGTGATCTCGGTACTTTCTCTCATCTTGATTGCCATTGCGGTAGTGGCCCCTCCCCCGCCCATTTCCGACAGTGTGCAGGTCAGCTGGTATCTGAAAAAGATCTGGTACGACAGCTTCTGGAAACAGGTCAGTGGCTATACCTTGCTGACGCTATGCCTGTTGACAGCGAGTCTTTCGATGCGCAAACGCCTGCAGCGCATCAACCTCGGGCACCTCGACCACTGGCGCTATATCCACAGTGTCATCGGTTTCGCCGCACTGCTGGTCCTGTTGGTGCACACCGGATTCCGCTTGGGAGAAAATCTGAACCTGGCGTTGATGCTGGTGTTCCTTGCCGCCACCTGCACCGGCTCGCTGGTCGGGGTATTTATGGCTCGCAATCACCACTGGACAGATCTGAAGCTGCGCGAGCATCGCAAATGGTGGTCAAGAGTCCATTACGCGTTGCTCTGGACCCTGCCGATCTTGCTTTTCTATCATATCTTCGCCGTGTACTACTTCTAGATGAAAAATTATAAATTCAAATTCTGGCATTACGGCTTGATAGTCACTCTCGCTGCCGCGGTGCTGATCACCTACAACCTCCAGGCTGATGACAAATCCTTCTTTCTCAGTGGCGAGGTCACTCATGGGCACCATCAGATCGAGATGGCCTGTTCGACCTGTCACGGCGATGGCTTCGCCGGCCAGGAGTTCATCCAGAACGCCTGTGTGGGGTGCCACCAGGATGAGCTGATCCAGGCAAACGATAGCCATCCCCGCAGTAAGTTCCTGGATCCGCGTAACGCCGGTCTACTGGCACACCTGGATGCACGCCAGTGTATTTCCTGTCATACCGAACATAAGCCCGAGATCACTCATGAGATGGGGGTATCTCTTGCGGGGGATTTTTGTTTTCACTGCCACAGCGATATCGCCGAGAACCGCCCGAACCACTCCGGTTTAGGTTTTGAGACCTGTGCCAGCGCAGGCTGCCATAACTATCACGATAACCGCTACCTGTACGAGGAGTTCCTTGCTTCGCACATCGACAGTCCGGCATTGATTCCCGGAGGTCAGCTGCCGATGAAATCGCTTGTGCTCAAGTGGCACGCTGAAAACCGCGACGGAACCGCGCTTAGCGCAACCGATGCAGATTTTCCCGCTGACACCACCGGCTCTCAGCTGGCGGTACCGGTTGCGTCGGCCACCCAGGCCTGGAGCAATTCAGCCCACGCGCTTTCCGGGACCAACTGCACTGCCTGTCACCAAAGCGGAGAGACCGGGCTGGAGGCGGCGGTCGTCGTGGAGAACTGTGGCGACTGCCATAGCCGCCAGCTCGCACAGTTCACCCGCGGCAAACACGGCATGCGACTTTCTGCAGACCTTCCACAATCGCGTCCCATGAATGTTCAGGAAGCGAAATTGCCAATGCACCCCCACGCTATCGAATTGGCGAAGGAACTGAGCTGCACCAGTTGCCACAACCCCCATGATCTCGATACCCGTGTCGCCTCGGTGGAGGCCTGCCTGGGCTGTCACAACGACACTCATAGCGTGGCGTATCAGGAGTCAGAACATTTTCGCCTCTGGAATGATCAACGCTCTGGCGGTGTCAGCTGCGCGAATTGCCATATGCCAAGAGAAGAGCACCAAGGGGAGATTCTGGTAAATCACAACCAGAATCACAACCTGCGTCCAAATGAAAAAATGCTACCGGTTTGCCTGAATTGTCACGGTGTTGAGTTTGCTGTGGCCGCGCTTGCGGACAAGGCGCTGATCGAAAACAACTTTTCTGCCCCCCCGGCAATAGAGCACAAGACTTTCGAGATGATTCGCGAGCGTATAGCCCGGATTAAAACCACTCAGTAATCCCATCAGGAGGGGAACATGCGTAGTCTCATTTCCATCGTTATTTCAGCCGCACTTTTATCCGGCTGTGGAGAAAAAAGTGGTATCGCACCGGAAAGAATGGCAAATGCCATTTTTGCGGTTATCGAAGCAGACAGAGCCAGCTACACCAACTATGTGGTGAATCGTCTCGCCAATGAAGAAAAGGTCATTAAAGCGGAGGAGCACTGGAAGGACAGTAAAGCGCTGCCACTTCCCGCGCAAATGATGCGTATGGGTGCCGAGCGTGTGGCGGAACAGGAGTCCGGCTTCAACTATGCACTGCTGTCCCAGTGGGCCATCAATAAACAGAACAAGCCCCGGACGGAACTGGAACAACAGGGCCTGGAGTTTATCAATGAGAACCCCGGGGAAAATTTCTACGGTACGGAAACCCTGGGAGATACTGAGTACTTCACTGCCATATACCCTGACGTTGCTGTATCCCCGGCCTGTGTCAGTTGTCACAACGAGCACGTCGACAGTCCTCGCACCGATTTCGAGATTGGTGACACGATGGGCGGTGTTGTTATTCGGTTCCCCCTCTGAGTAGGTGATCGCTTCGGATTACCAGCGCTACTGAAATGAAAAGCCCCGGAAATTCCGGGGCTTTTCATTTTTATCTCGGTTCTGTCAGGGCAGGTTGTGCACGTGACTGCCTACGGGTCCCGAGAAAATACCCCCGTCGTGCATATCCCAGTTGATCGACCAGGTCATGACGCCATTGAAGGTGGGGTACGCCTGTGACGGTGTGAGTGTGTCACAGTGCAGCTGCTGGGTCAGGCAATCCAGAGCGCGGTTGATGTCCGCGGGCGTTGCATGGCCACTGCCCGCTGCACTGGGGCCGGAGGGCAGTGCAAGTCCAACCTGATCCGGGCGCAGACCTTCAAAGAAACCCGCATCCCCGTAGCCGAGCGGAAAGCCCTCGATCAACATCAATGCGGAAGACACCATCATGTCCACGGTGCCGGCCGCATAGGCCTGCCCTCGATAGGGAGTTGCGAGACCGCCGTTGTTGTACAGCTGCACATGCAACAGATCCAGCTCGTCGCGAAGCTGATCAATCATCGGCAGATAGGCACCCCAGATTCCGGTGTAGGAAACATACCCCCCCTGTACATAGGGGTGCTCCGGTGCCATGGACAGGTACATTCCGGGATAACGCTGCTTCAGCTGCTTGACCGCATTGACCATATTCTGGATCACCGGAGCACCGTGCATGACGCCGGCGCCGGATTCCAGGTCAATATCGATTCCATCAAAGCCATACTCATCAATCATCGCCGCGGTGCTGTTGACGAAGTTGGTGACGTTTTCTTCGGTGTTGAGGGTCACTGTGCCCTTCTCACCACCGTAGGAGGCGATCACGATTTTTCCGGCGGCACGCTTGGCGGCAATGTCGGCAATAAACTGCTGCTTGTCGAGACCCGGATCGAGGTTGAATTCGATACTGCCATTGCCGGCGTCGTCAACAAAAGCCACCACAATCACGTCCCATACATCAGAAACCTCACTGATGCGATACAGACCGGATCCGTTGTCAAAATTGTGCCAGTAACCCACCAGCGCATGCTTCGGCAGCAGGCCGCTGTTACCCCCTGAAGAGCTGCCACCAGACGAACTGCCGGAACTGGACGACGAGCTCGAGCCGCCACTGGATGAACTGCTGGAAGATGAGGAGCTACCGCAGTCACCGACCTGACTCCAGGCGTCCTGCCAGTGCGCACCCACCCCGGGCTCATAGGCCCAGGCGGCGCTGGAAGAACACCATCCGGCAATGTTGCACTGAAATTCCAGGCCAACATTCTGCACCCGTTGGCCCGCGGTGTAGCTGGTACCCGCCACGTACTCTATTGAGGTACAGGAGCCGCCACCGGATCCACCGCTGGAGCTCGATGAAGAGCTGGAAGAAGAACTCGATGACGATGAACTGGAGGAGCTGGACGACGAGCTTGACGATGAGCTGGACGAGGACGAGCCGCCATCACAGGCACCGTCGTAACCCCACACATCCCAGGTGCCGGAATGGGTTGCCGGGTTTTCGTTTTGTGTCCACCATTTGGCGGTATAGGCGTTGCCCA
Organism: Microbulbifer elongatus; assembly: GCF_021165935.1. Classification (NCBI taxonomy): domain Bacteria; kingdom Pseudomonadati; phylum Pseudomonadota; class Gammaproteobacteria; order Cellvibrionales; family Microbulbiferaceae; genus Microbulbifer; species Microbulbifer elongatus. The sequence goes on from NZ_CP088953.1 coordinate 3,603,270, forward strand.
GGTGCTGAACCGAATCGTCTCCTACATAAATACCGGCACTCTGCCATTCCGGTCGTGCACTGCAGTCTACTGCCGCGGCCTCGATTGAAAACAACCCGAGCGCAAGCAGGCTCATGAATTGCCTTTTCATAGCGTTTTCCTAAGTTATTTTTGGAAGGTTTGCTTACACAAACATCGAAAAGAACAGAGGGCGCCGTGGCGCCCTCTGTTTACGGCTTTAACACTTAGTTACAAGTGGCGTCGCCAATTTCTTCCCAGTCGGAAGACGTGCTCGGCTCCTGCCCCTGGGTCCACCACTTGGCGCGGTAGCGCTTGCCATCGTGGTTGACTTCGTCACCACCGTTGTAGGCAGTGCTGGCATTCCAGGGCACTTCCACGTCGCTGATCAGCTTCCAGTCCGCGGCGCTGAAGCCCGGCTCCTGCTGGGTCCAGTACTTGGCTTCCCATACCAGGTCGTCGTGGCTGACCTCATCACCACCGAGGTAGGTGCTGCCGGACTGCCAGGCCGGGTAGTTACCCGCATTCGGGTCGGTCATTTCACAACCGCCACCACCGGTGCTGTTGGTTACGGTCACGGTGACATTGGCGCTGGCACTGTCGATACCATCACTCACGGTTACCGTCAGGGTGAAGTCGGTATCGGCTTCTACCTGCGGTGCTGTGATTGTGATGGTGTCGCCGGTACCGCTTTCCATACCACTCCAGGTGTAGGTCAGCGTGTCGCCATCGGCATCGGTACCCACTGCGGTAATCGAATCGGTAGCCCCCTCCTGAATGGTGACCTGGGCCGGAGCCGTGACTTCAGGGGGCGTGTTGGCATCCGGTGGCAGCAGGAAGATGCTGACCTGGTCCGGGGTGTCATCGCTCAGGGCACCGTCGCTGACGCTCAGCTCGAACACCAGCTCCTGCTCGGCGGACACTTCGGCCGCAGAGAAGCTCGGGTTGACCGCAGAGGTGCTGCTCAGGCTTACCGGCGCGCCGGAAATCTGGGACCAGCTGTACGTCAGTGCATCGCCATCCGGGTCACTGGACGCGCTGCCGTCGAGGGTAACGGTGGCTGGGGTGACAACAATCTGATCGGCCCCGGCATCGGCGCTGGGCGCCTGATTCGGCTGGTCGGCAAGTACCGTAATCACCACCTGATCGGTGTCGCTGGCACCGCTGTCGTCGCTGACGGTCAACTCAAACACCAGATCTTCATCGGCAGCAACGGAAGGTGCGGTGAAGCCGGCGGAAACGCTGCTGGCGTTCTGCAGGCTGACACTGGCGCCGGAAACCTGCGCCCAGCTGTAGGTGAGCGGATCGCCGTCCAGATCACTGGAGCTGCTGCCATTCAGGGTGACACTTGCACCACCATCTACAGACTGGTCGCCGCCGGCCCGCGCGGTCGGCGCGCGGTTGTTTTGACCACCACCGTGACCAAGCCCTTCATGCATGGCATTGAGGATGTCGCCGTTGTCCGCGTCGATTTCCCACGAGAACAGTCCCGCCAGGTTATTGGCCTGGACATAGGCGCCCTTGGCCAGAACAGAGCGGCGGTTGTCGTAGGTAATCAGGTCGCCGGTGCTCGGCTTGAACATGTAAGGCGCTTCGGCGGTTTCGTCGTAGTACTCTTCCCACTCACCGGTGGCGAGGCGTTCAACGATATCGCGGTAATCCACGACACCCGCTTCCCATGTGCCATTCACAGCACCGGTGGCAGTACCGGTCATGTGATCGTTGCCGGTCCAACCGTTGACCCCGGTCCAGCCACGGCCGTACATGGCCGCACCCACCACCAGTTTGCCCGGATCCACACCGAGGTTCAGCATATTCTGAACGCCGTTGTGGGTGGTGTAGTCGGTATCAGGACGCCAGGACGGTGCGTACAGTGCCGTTTGGTGACCCAATGTTTCCAGGCTGAATGCGCCATAGAAGTCGTAGGTCATCATGAAGATGTAATCCATGTACTGCTGTACATCGGCATAATCCACATCTTCGATCTTGTCGGAACCCGCACCAATAGCGGAAGTGAGCTGATACTCGCGACCAGTTTCCTGCTCGAGTCCGTCGAGCATGGCGCGCAGGTCGCGCATCAGCAGGCGATAGGTTTCGCCATCGGTAGCAGGATCGCCCAGATTCGGGTTGGCGCCCTGGCCGCCGGGGTATTCCCAGTCGATATCCACACCGTCGAAAAATTTCCAGGTGCGCATGAATTCTTCTACGGAATCGACGAAAGTCTGACGCTTGGCAGCATCACCGAAGAAGTAGAAGGGGTCTGACAGGGTCCAACCGCCAATGGAAGGCAGAATTTTCAGGTCCGGATAGGCCTGTTTCAGTGCCATCAGCTGACCAAAATTACCTTTATATGGGTCGGAGTAAGTCTGGCCGGTTTGTGATTTCTGCACCGCGGCAAACGGATCGTGCAGGGATACTTTGAAATCTTCGCGCCCGGAGCAGGAACGCTGCAGCGCCTGGAAAGAGCCTTCGATTTCCTTCAGGCTGTCATTGATACCGTCACCGCCACAGATTGGAATAAAGCCGTAGATGATGTGGGTCAGGTTGTAGGACGGCATCATGTCCACGGAGAATTTGCGCCCGTAGACCCCCCATTCCACGAAGTAGGTACCCACTACGGAATTGCTGGTATTTTCGTAGGGCTGGTTGTTCTCTCCAGCAGTAATAGTCAGCGGATCCAGATGGCTGCCATCGGTATCGGCCACCACGATGTCCGTAACCGCCGAAGTTGCGCAACCGTCGTCATTACACAGTGCAACCTGCAGCGCATACTGACCACCTTCGGCCACCTGCAGGGTGGCGGATCCGGTCTGAGTGCCGCCGCCAGAGACTGGCTGTTCCAGTACCACTTGCCCGTTGAGCAGATACTGGGCGGTGGTGGCGGGGTCGCCGGACCATTTGGTCCACTCAACCGGCACTTCCGCATAGTCGTTTACCGTTATCAGCTGCTCATAGGCAGTGGCCGCGTCGTCCACCTCGATGATGGCAAAGCTGGTTTCCATCCACTCGATGGTGGGTGCGCCAGGTGCGGCGATGGCGGTGGAGCTGGTGGCGAGACCGAGCGCAAGGAGCGTGCGGCGCCAGTGGCTGGGAGTAAGCCCTTTCATTGATGTTCACCTTGTCGTTATCTTTTATTGATCAGGATCTATCAATGAGAGCAGCGGTGTATTGTCCGTAATACCTCAACGGGCAGCGCTGCCCCCGATTGAACGGCATTCAAATACAACTCTATGCCGGTACTTCTTATCTCTTGCCGCATCCCTATGGCAGCAACAGGTACCTCCGAATGCCCGTCTGTGGCCCGGGCGAATGACAGCGATGTCATTTTTAATAAAAAACATGACAGCGGTGTCATGACTTTTTCACAATACGCCCGCTTACGCGGATTGACCAGCCCCCTTTGGCAGCCCTGAGAGGTAAGTCACATGGAAGACGGTGTTTCTGGCATGTATTTTTTGTTTTTGTGGCGTTTGCGGATGTAAAAGCTCCAGGCAAGAAAAGAAAAGCGGCCGAACGCAGTCGACCGCTTCACCCCATTTTCCAATCAAGCTGACTGAAACTTCCCGCTGTGTGCCTCGCTGAAGTCATTTTTTCAGACCAGTGGCTACCCGCTGTGGGCCTATTTACGGTCATGTTCAGTCTCAGTTACGGACCGCTTGTTGTTGGCACTCCACCTCGTCTCGCGATGGGGGAGTCTTCCCGGGACTGATACCAGTGTAGGGTGGCTCCACCCGGTCCCAAATTTTTTCATACCTCGGCCGGGCCTTCCTTATTAATGCGGCGCCACCTGCCTACCCGCCCCCCGGGTCCGTCGTTCTTCCCCCAACCTCAACGCCCGGGAATTACTGACCGCTACATGGCAATCCTACACTCGCGATATCCGTCTATTGAGGAGGTCCACCATGCCCTACGACAGCCGCTCAGCACTGCCCGACAATGTCAGAAGTGTGCTGCCCCCACACGCCCAGGATATTTACCAATCCGCGTTCAATAGCGCGTGGGACCAATATGCGGACCCGGACGACCGGAGGGGAGATAAAAGCCGGGAAGAAGTCGCTCACGCAGTGGCCTGGTCTGCGGTGAGGGAAAAGTACGAGAAAGGCGACGACGATCAGTGGCACAAAAAGCACTGACCCCCTGCGAATTTCAGTTGGGAGCCGGATGCCGGCACCATACACTCCAAGCGCTATGTCAGAGCAAGTACAAGCGGAGTATTTATGCAATTCCAGACACTAAAACGCGCCGGAGTAACATGTGCCCTGGCGCTTTCCCTAACAACTGCCGGCTGTGCCAATATGAGCGACACGGATCGCCGGGTAGGTACCGGCATCGGTATTGGTGCGGTAACCGGGGCACTGGTAACCGGCGGCGATATTGGCGGTGCCGCAGTGGGTGCTGCGTTAGGTGGTGCTGGTGGTTGGCTTTACGATCGCGAGAAGAAAAAACACTACTACTATGATAGCCGCGGGCGTCGGGTCTACCGTTAATCAGACTCAGACAGTGGGCTCCTCAGGAGCTCACTGTTTTTTTAACGGTTTTACCAGTCCCTCCAGCCCCTCGATTTTTATTTCCAGGGTCAGCGCCATCAGGTGCCCAAGCCGCCCCTCGGGGAAAGCTTTCCTGGCAAACCACAACAGATACTCTTCAGGCAGATCAATAAGTACACGCCCGGCATACTTGCCAAAGGGCATTTCCGTGCGTGCGATATCGACCAGGTCCTGCTTATCAAGCATGTTTGCCTCAAAAACTCCCATCCATTTCCCGCTGGATTCTACACTGGAATAAACCTGCCCCGGTATCGGCTCCTCTGGGCGCACGATCAATTTTTGTGTCCACGGATCTATGGCAGTATGTAGGTGCAGGCCACCTCTGTGGCCGACCATTTTTTGTGCAGCCGGGAAGATCCCCCAATAACCACAAAAACGATCCTGATAAATCCGCTGAAGGAATGACAGTGAACAACATCAAGCTCACACAAAAATTCGGGCTGGCGCTATCCATTGCCCTGCTCACCGCCTGTGGCAAACCCGCACAGGAAGATGCCTCTTCCGCAGAGGCTAGCACCGAGAAGGGTGCCCCTGTGGCCGAGACCGTCTCCACCGAAGGCATGTGGATGCCGCGCCAGCTACCGGAAATCGGTGACAAGCTCAAAGACCTCGGCCTGGAGCTGGATCCGAAAACCATGACGGATCTGACCAAATTCCCGATGAATGCCGTGGTGAGCCTGGGTGGCTGCTCCGCAAGCTTCGTCTCCCCGCAGGGCCTGGTCGCCACCAACCACCACTGCGCCTACGGCTCCATTTCCTACAACTCCACCGAAGACAACGACCTGCTGGCCAACGGCTTCCTCGCCAAAACCCTGGAAGAGGAAGTACCTGCCGCACCGGGGTCGCGTATCTATGTCACCGTGGACATGAACGAAGTCACAGACAAGATCAACAGCAAGCTCAGCGATGACATGGACGGCGCCACCCGCTTCAAAGCCATCGAAGACGCGGAAAAGGCGCTGGTGGCCGAGTGTGAATCCGACCCGGGCCACCGCTGCGAGGTCTACAGCTATTACGGCGGTGCCAGCTACTACCTGATCAAACAGCTGGCCATTCGCGATGTGCGTCTGGTGCACGCACCGGCGGCTTCCATCGGCAAGTTCGGCGGTGACATCGACAACTGGATGTGGCCGCGTCATACCGGCGACTACTCCTTCCTCCGCGCCTATGTCGGCCCGGATGGAAAACCTGCCGACTTCTCCAAAGACAATGTGCCTTACAAGCCCAAGCACCACCTGACGGTCGCTACCGAAGGGCCGAAAGAAGGCGATTTCGTGATGGTTGCGGGCTACCCGGGGCGCACCAACCGCTACCGCACCGCGGAAGAAGTCAGCAACAACTTCAGCTGGTATTACCCCACCATGCAGAAAGTGCTGGCGGAGTGGTCTGAGGTGATCGGTTCAGCCACCGAGGACAACAAGGATGCAGCACTCAAGTACGCAAGTCTGGTTGCCGGCCTCAATAACTACGCGAAAAATTTCACCGGTATGATGGAAGGCTACGAGCGCAGCGATCTGCTACAGCGCAAGCAGCAACTGGAAAAAGATCTGCAGGCCTGGATCGAAGCCAATCCGGAATCCCAGAAGAAGTACGCATCGGTCATCGCGGACCTGAAACAGCTGATCGCCGAAGAGCAATCCACTCAGGAGCGCGACCTCCTGCTGGGCTATATGAACCGCTCGGCCATGCTGAGTAGCGCACAGCGCCTCTACCGTCTCAGCCTTGAGAAACAAAAGCCGAACATAGAGCGTGAACCCGGTTACCAGGAGCGCGACATGACCCGCTTTAGCGAGAGCATGAAGCGCATCGAACGGAGCTTCGAGCCAAGTGTGGACCAGGCCATCTGGACCTACTTCCTCGAGCGCTATAACGCCCTGCCCCAGGACCAGCACCTGGAGAGTTTCGACAACTTCTTCGACGGAGAACTGAGTGGCGAGGCGCTGCAGAAAAAGCTATCCGCCATGTACGAAAAGACCGGGCTCACCGATACCGAAACCCGGCTCGCGTGGATGGAGAAATCCCCGGAGGAGTTCCGCAACAGCGATGACCCGTTCATTCAGCTGGCCGTGGCGACCTATGATGACCGTCTCGCGATCGAACAGCATGAGAAAGCCATGGCCGGCCGTTTTGCCGAACTGCGCCCACAGTATATGGATCTGCTGATTGCCTATTACAACGAGCAGGGCAAACCGGTCTATCCGGATGCCAACAGCTCCCTGCGCCTCACCTACGGTCTGGTCAAAGGCTACACACCTCCTGCAGGCACCATCAAAGGTCCTGCGGATGGCAACGACGGCAAGGATGGCTTTGTGCCTTTCACGACCCTGCGCGGTATCGAAGCCAAGTACACCGGTGAAGACCCCTTCGATGCGCCCCAGGCACAACTGGACGCGATCAAGAACAAGGAGTACGGGCGCTTCTATGATGAAGACCTGGATTCCGTTCCGGTGAACTTCCTGAGCACCGTGGATATCACCGGCGGTAACTCAGGCTCTGCCACCATGAATGGCAAGGGCGAGTTTATCGGTCTGGTTTTCGATGGCACCTACGACAGCATCAACGCGGACTGGGATTTCAATGACAATACCCGCGCGATTCATGTGGATGTGGAATATATGCTGTGGGTGACGGAAAACGTTGACCACGCCGATAATCTGCTGGAAGAGATGGGGGTTGCTGCACCAGAGGGAGAATCCCCACAATAACCGCAGACTGACCGCCCGATTTAAAATATCGCCATCCCGGACTCGTTCCGGGATCCAGCGGCAAGGGAGTGGCAAGAGAACGCCAAATCTCTGCGCAACTGGATACCGGCATTCACCGGTATGGCGATTGCCTACACGAGTTCTGTTTTCGTTTTTCCACACCGCTGACAACGGTACTCCGTGACCAGTTTCCCCTGCTTCACATCAAACTTGCGTTCGGTCACCACCTTCCACTTGTGAAAACCGTCGCGACATAAACTGCTGCCCTTGTGCTTTTCCCAGGCGGTTTTACGCTTGAATTGCAGTACCTCACCCACAGATCAGACCTCCCCGCCAGCCGCGTGGGCAGACGCCCAGGCCCATTGAAAGTTAAACCCGCCCAACCAGCCTGTCACGTCGAGCACTTCACCAATAAAGTAGAGCCCCGCTTGCTTCATACTTTGCATACTCCGGGATGACACCTCATTGGTATCCACGCCACCAAGGGTGACTTCTGCGGTGCGGTAGCCTTCCGTGCCCTCGGGGATCAGCGTCCAGATCTGCAGCTTTTCGCCTACATCCTTTAGCGCCTGTTCGCTGTACTGCTTGAGTGGTTTGCTTTCCAGGCCATTTCTCTGCAGGAAAAACTGTACCAGCTTTTTGCTCCACAACTCCGCCAGCACCGTATGCAGAAAGCTCTCCTGCTTTTTGCCGCGCTGCTCACAGAGCCACCCGGACAGATCCAGCCCCGGTGCGAGGTTGAAGCTGACCGGCATCCCCTCTTTCCAGTGGCTGGAGATCTGTAACACCGCCGGGCCACTCAGGCCCTTGTGGGTAAACAGCATCTGCTCCTGGAAATGGCCCTCGGCACAGCTGGCATTCACTGCCAGTGAGGTCCCGGGTAATTCCTGCTGCCGCGCCAGTGCACGCTTGTTCAATGTGAAAGGCACCAGTGCGGCGCGAGTGGGAATAATGTTGTGGCCGAACTGCTTGGCGAGGTCGTAGCCAAATCCGGTGGCGCCCATGGTGGGGATCGACAGGCCGCCGGTGGCGACTACCAGGGATTCACACACCACTTTGCCAAGAGAGGTGTGCACCTCAAAGCCTTTCGCACCCTCTTCATTAAGAGGCTCAACACGCTGGATCTCACAGCGGGTGCGAATCTGGGCTTTCGCTTCGCGGCACTCCGCCAGCAGCAGATCGACAATATCCCGGGATTTATTGTCGCAGAACAACTGCCCCAGGGTTTTCTCGTGGTAGGGGATTCCGTGTTTTTCCACCAGGGCAATAAAGTCCCACTGGGTATAGCGGGCCAGGGCGGATTTACAGAAGTGCGGATTTTCGCTGTAGAAGTTGTCCGGCGCCGTGTACAGGTTGGTGAAGTTGCAGCGGCCGCCGCCGGACATCAGGATCTTTTTGCCGACCTTGTTGGCGTGGTCCAGCACCAGCACGCTGCGGCCACGCTTGCCCGCCACCGCGGCACACATCAGGCCGGCGGCGCCGGCGCCGATGATCAGTACATCGGCCTGGGTGGGAAGGTCTGTCATTTGCTGGTGGTCTAAGGATCAGGTCTTCGGCAGAGTAACGCCGCGCTGGCCCTGGTATTTACCACCGCGGTCTTTATACGACACATCGCAGATTTCATCGGATTCGAAGAACAGCATCTGTGCCACGCCTTCATTCGCGTAGATCTTCGCCGGCAGGTTGGTGGTGTTGGAGAATTCCAAGGTCACATGCCCTTCCCACTCCGGCTCCAGCGGCGTCACATTCACGATGATGCCGCAGCGGGCGTAGGTGGACTTGCCCAGGCAGATGGTCAGCACCGAACGCGGGATGCGGAAGTACTCCACGGTGCGCGCCAGGGCGAAAGAGTTGGGCGGGATGACACAGTAGTCGCCCTGCACATCCACGAAGCTGTCTTCATCAAACGCCTTCGGGTCCACGGTGGCGGAGTGCACGTTGGTGAAGATCTTGAACTCGTTGGCACAGCGCACATCGTAGCCGTAACTGGAGGTGCCGTAGGAGATCAGGCGATCGCCGGAGGCCCCGTGGCGTACCTGGCCCGGTTCGAAGGGCTCGATCATACCCTCATTCTCAGCCATACGACGAATCCACTTATCGGATTTGATGCTCACCCTGTCCCCTCGCTTATCTGGTATTGGTCCATTTCTGGCGGTCATTTAAAGAGGCCGAATCATAGCCGTTTTACCTTGTTCAAAAAAGTGCCACAGAGGCGTGTCGAATTTGACGCACACAGACCTGGTGCGGGCTTGCCGACACTGGACGACTACTGTATAAATTACCAGTAGACACTGTATACCCATACAGCAAAACCCTATCAGACCCCCCGTGTGGAGCGAGCCGATCGTGAACAGCGCCGAAAACTTTTTGCAAAACAAGCAGTTAGGCGATTTGCCAGGACAGCAGGCCAGCAGCAAACCCCGGTCCCCCGGGCAAGAACCGCCACAGCCATTGCAGCAGCTGCTGACCCGCCCGGACATCTGGCAGCTGGCCAGTGGCCAGCGCCACCCCCGCAGCGGCATCAGCACCGGTTACCGTGGGCTGGACGCCTTGCTGGCGGGGCACGGCTGGCCCCACGCTGCCAGCACGGAACTTCTGGTCGACAAGGCCGGCATTGGCGAGATGTCCCTGCTTCTCCCGACCCTGGCGGAGCTGACCCGGCAAGGGCGTATGGTGATCCTGATCAATCCACCACATATCCCCTACGCACCGGCACTGGTACAGGCTGGCGTACAACTGGAAAAGCTGCTGATCCTGCACCCCCGTGGGCAGCGGGACCAACTGTGGGCGGCAGAGCAATCTCTGCAATCCGGAGTCTGTGGTGCGCTGATCCAGTGGCAGAACAGGGAAACCCCAGCAGACAAAGACCTGCGCCGCCTGCAGGTAGCCGCCCGCGATGGCGACTGTCTGCACTTCCATTTCCGCCCCGGCTCCTGTGCGCAAACGCCCTCCCCCGCGGCACTGCGCCTGCAACTGAAAAGCGACGGCGAGCAACTGGCGCTGCACCTGTTCAAACAGCTGAGCGGCAGGTCCGGCCAACGGGTGCACCTGGCGCGCAACCCGGATCTGGTGCGACGGGATCAGCCACTGCACTGAATATGCAATGCAACGGTGAGGAATACCCCATGCTCTGGCTCTGTATCCAGCTCCCCAAACTCCCACTGGAAGCACTGACCCGCGCCCACCGCGCCAGTGATGGCGCCGCCGTGGCGGTGGCCCAGAACAGCCTTGTGATTGAGGCCAACCAGACCGCTGCGGCACAGAATGTGGAGCCCGGGCTCAGTATCGCCACCGCCTGCGCCTACTGCACGGATCTGCAGCTGCTGGAACGGGATCCGCAGCGGGAAGAACAACTACTGCAACAACTGGCGCAATGGGCCTACAGCTTTACACCGGTGGTATCCCCGCGCAGTGCCGAGCGCGAACAGAATCAGCCCGACAGCAACTTCGCCTGCCTGTATCTGGAGATCAGCGGCAGCCTCAAGGCACACCACGGTCTCGCGTCTCTGCTACAACAGCTGGGCAAAGAACTGCGCAAGATGCGCATCCACCACTTTATGGGTCTGGGACACAGCCCCAGCGCCGCCCACCTGCTTAGCCAACTGCCGGAACACCGCCAGTGGCTGGCCGAAGCCAGAACCGCTCCCACGCCCCAGCAGTGGCGCCAGTGGATCAGCTTCGCCCCCAGCAAACTGCTCGACTGCAATCACAAGGCCATCGCCAAGCTCTATGCCTGCGGCATCAAGCGCGTCAGCCAGTTGCTGGCGATTCCCCTGTCGGAAGTGGGTGGCCGTTTTGGGCGCGGGTTTATCGACTACCTCGCCCGCCTGAATGGCACCCGCCCGGATCCGGTACCGAGCTTCGAGCCACCGGCGGAATTCCACAGCGAACTGTTTTTCCCCAGCCCACTGGATAACAGTGAACAACTGCTGTTCCCCGCCGGCCGCCTGGTGCGCGAACTGTGCCGGCAGCTGCAGCGGCGGCAGTTGTACAGCCAGCAACTGTGCTGGGTGCTGGATTACGGCAGCCGCGGCCACCAGCAGGTCCCCGTGGAAATCTCCCGCCCGCTGCTCGATCCCCAGCGCCTGATCGCGCTGACAAAGTTACAGTTTGAACGGGTAGAACTGAAAGAACCGGTACAGACGCTGACCCTCAAGTGCCAGCAGTTGCGCCCCATCGAAAGTCACAGCCTGCGGGAGGATTTTTTTGACGAGGGCAGTAAGCTGCACGAGAGCTATCAGCTGATCGACAAGCTCAAGGCGCGCCTCGGGCACCAGGCCCTCTCCGGCGTCACTCTCAAGGAAAGCTATCTTCCGGAACAGGCCTGGCAGAGCGCCGACAGTCTCACCCTGCAGAGCAAAGCCCGCGGCCACCAGCTCACCCCGGTAAACGCCCCCCGCCCCAACTGGCTGCTGCCGAGGCCCGACCGTATCCAGCAGCGCGACCACAAGCTGTTTTACGACGGCGAGCTGCAGCTGCTGCAGGGCCCGGAGCGTATCGACGGCTACTGGTGGCAACACCACCGCCACGCCCGCGACTACTACATCGCCCGCGGCGCCCACGGCAGCCTTTACTGGGTATTCCAGGACCTGGCATCAGAGGATTGGTACCTGCACGGGGTCTACTCTTAAACTTATAAACGTTGAATAAACTTATATTTAACTTATACTCTTCATGAACGCAATCCAGTGGACACCTAAGGCCACTCGCCAACTACGCAAACTCAAGGACCCAGAGTTGCGAAAGCGTATATACCGAGGTACGCAGGTGCTGACCGACTTTCCCCACTGCCAGGGGGTGAAGCAACTAGTCAACTACCGGTACGCCTACCGGCTGCGCATCGGCAACTACCGGGTCTTTTTCGAGTTCGCGAGCGAGATCAAGGTCGTCAGTATTGAAGAGGTTAAAAAGCGCGATGAGCGAACCTATTAAAGCGACAGCTCATGTACAGATCATCAACGGAGCCGATGGGAAACCCGAGTATGCCGTTATTCCTTATCAGGAATTTCTGCACCTTTATTCTCAGCAGGAACAGCTAATCCCCAATGCCGTCGTCGGTAAAGTGATTGAGCAAGGTCTGTCTCCGATGCGAGCCTGGCGAGAATATCTGAAGCTCACACAGGCCGAAGTCGCCGAGACACTGAGAATCACACAGGCTGCCTATGCCCAGCTCGAAAGCAGTGAGCGCCCTAGAAAATCTACGCTACAGCGGGTCGCCTCTGCCCTTGGCATATCGACGGAACAGTTGAATATCTAACCCGCCCCTGGCAAGGGGCAAAAGCCCCGGGGCATATGCAGTACGCCGAACTTTTTTGCCAGAGTAACTTTTCATTTCTGCAGGGTGCCTCGCATCCACAGGAGCTGGTTGCGGCCGCACATACACTCGGTTACCGCGCGATTGCGATTACCGACGAATGCTCTATGGCGGGGGTGGTGCGGGCCTATGCCGAGCTGGAAAAACTTCAAGCCGCGGGCAGTCAGTTAAAGCTGCTTTGTGGCAGCTTCTTTCGCCTGGAGGAAGAGTCTCAGCAAGTGGTTTTGCTCGCAACGGACAAAGCCGCTTACAGCGAAATCTGCCAGCTGATTTCCACCTCGCGTCTGCGCGCCGAAAAGGGCCAGTACCAGACGTTTATTCCGGACCTACTCAATCACTGCAAACATGCGCTATGCCTGTGGTTGCCAGGCAGCGAGCCTTTCACACTGCCCGATACCCTGAAACAGCACTTCGGCAAGCGGCTCTATATTGCTCTGAGTCATCATCTGCTACCCGGTGAAAACTGCCGGCAACAGCAACTGTTGCGCTTTGCCGAATATCACGGCCTGCCACTGGTCGCCACCAACGCGGTGCTGATGCACAGCCGCAGCCGCAAACCCCTGCAGGATGTACTCAATGCCAACTACCATAACTGCACCCTGGATCAGCTGGGTTACCGCCTGCAGCAGAATGCAGAGCGCTACCTGCGCAGCCTGCCGGAAATCGCGGCACTTTATCCACAGCGCGCCATCGACAACACACTGAAAATTGCTGAGCAATGCACCTTCAGCCTGAAAGAGCTGCAGTACCACTACCCGTCAGAGGTTTTGGCCAGTAACAAAACCGCCAGTGAATACCTGCGCGAGCTGGTGGAGACTGGCGTTCATACGCGCTGGCCCCAGGGGCCGGAGGCGCGCATTCGCCAGCAGATCGAAACCGAGCTGGCACTGATCGCCGAGCTCCAGTATGAACATTACTTCCTCACGATTTACGACATCGTCCAGTATGCGCGCAAACAACACATCCTCTACCAGGGCCGCGGCTCCGCGGCCAACTCGGTGGTGTGCTACTGCCTGTTTATCACCGAGATTGACCCCCACAAGATCGGGCTGCTGTTCGAGCGCTTTATTTCCCGGGAACGCAACGAGCCACCGGATATTGATGTGGACTTCGAGCACGAGCGGCGCGAGGAAATCATTCAATACATTTACCGCAAATACGGCCGCGAACGCGCCGGGCTGGCGGCCACCAAAATCACCTACCGCTTTAAAAGCGCGCTGCGGGATATTGGCAAGGCACTGGGCCTGGGCGCGGCGACGATTGAGCAGCTGCAGGCCCAGCGCAGCTGGTGGGACAAGCTGGAAGATTTCCCACAGCAGATGAAGAAGGCCGGGATTGCCCCCCACAGTGTGGCCGGGCGGATGCTGCCCAGATTGCTGGAACAGATTTATGGCTTCCCCCGCCACCTGTCCCAGCATGTGGGCGGTTTTGTGATTACCGAACTGCCGCTCAGTCAACTGGTGCCCATCGAGAATGCCGCCATGGATGACCGCACCATTATCCAATGGGACAAGGAAGACATTGAAGATCTGAAGCTGATGAAGGTGGATATTCTCGCCCTGGGCATGCTCACCGCCCTGCGCAAATCCCTGACCTATATGGCCCTGTACGGCAAACGTATGCGCCTGCAGGACATCCCCGCGGATGACCCGGCGGTGTATGCCATGATGTGCCGCGCTGATACCGTGGGGGTATTCCAGATCGAATCCCGCGCGCAGATGAGTATGCTGCCGCGCCTGCAACCGCAGACGTTTTACGAGCTGGTGATCGAGATTGCCATTGTGCGCCCGGGGCCGATTCAGGGTGGCATGGTACATCCCTATCTGCGTCGCAAGCAGAAACTGGAGCCGATCAATTATCCGCACGAAAACCTGCGCCCAGTACTGGAGCGCACCTTGGGCGTACCGATTTTCCAGGAGCAGGTAATCAAACTCTCCATGGTGGCAGCGGGTTTCAGCGGGGGCGAGGCCGATGCCCTGCGCCGCGCCATGGCCAGCTGGGGGAAAAATGGCAACCTGCTGCAGTTTCGGGACAAGTTGATCAACGGCATGCTCGCCAATGGCTACGAACACAGCCTGGCGGAACAACTGTTCGAGCAGATGAAAGGTTTCGGGTCTTACGGTTTTCCGGAATCCCACTCCGCCAGCTTCGGCCTGCTCGCCTACTTTTCCGCGTGGATCAAATGCCACCACCCCGCCGCGTTCTATACGGGCTTACTCAACAGCCAGCCCATGGGCTTTTACGCGCCGGCACAACTGGTGTACGACGCCCAGCGCCACAATGTGAAAGTGCTGCCACTGGATGTAAACCACAGTGGCTGGCATCACAGCCTGGCGCTGACGGCGAATACAGACGGCCAGATGGCGGAGACTCCCGCCATTCGCCTGGGCTTGCGGCTGGTAAAAGGGCTGGCCGAGGAAACGGTGGCTATCATTGAAACAGAAAGAATCCGGGGCGAATTCCAGTCATTGCAGGACTTCAGCGAGCGGGTGGATATCCCAAAACAACAGAGTGCCATCCTCGCCCACGCCAACTGTTTTTACAGTATTGGCGAGAACCGTTTCCACAGCACCTGGCAGGCACTGAACACACAGCTGGAGCACACCAGCCCGCCACAGCACCAGCCGGAAACCAGCCAGGAAGACAATATCTACAGCGATTACCAGAGTACCGGCCTGACCCTGCGCGAGCACCCGGTGGCCCTGCTGCGCAGGCAAAAACGCTTTAACAACCTGGTGCGCGCTTGCGATCTGGAGAGGCGCAGGGATGGTGACAGAGTCCGGGTCCTCGGACTGGTTACCTGTCGGCAGCGCCCGGGCAGCGCAGCGGGCGTACTTTTCCTCACTCTGGAGGATGAAACCGGTGTGATCAATGTGGTGCTTTGGCAGCAGGTGCAGGAGCGCTATCGAAAGGAAATTCTCAGTGGAAAGGTTCTACTGATTGAAGGGAACCTTCAGATCAGCCGCGATGCCGGAGAACAGCAATTTCCGGTAATCCACCTGATCGGCAAGAAGCTCGACGGTATTACCTGGAAGGAAATCCAGCCTGTGCGCAGTTTTCGCTGAGAGAAGCCCCGGTCAACCAAAGTCCTGCTTTTCCATCCACGGAATAATCCGCTCAAAAGCGCGCTCGATATTTTCAATGGATGTGGCATAACTGAAGCGCAGGGCATTGCGACAGCTCTCGCCAAAGGTATCGCCGGCAATGGTGCAGACACCGGTTTCCCGCAGCAGCCGCAGGGCCACATTGTTTCCGTTTACGCCTTCCGGCAGTGCGGGAAACATATAGAAGGCGCCTTCCGGTACGTAGCCTTCTAAAAATGGGGTTTCATCCACCAGTTCCACCAGACGATTGCGCCGCTTTTTGTAGGTGTTCACTGTATCCTTGACAAAGCTTCGGTCGCCTTTCAGTGCAGCAACACCGCCCCACTGGCAGGGCGTGTTCGCAACCGTGGTGGTAAACATGTGATAGCGGCGCAGTTTGCGAATCGCGCCCTGACTGGCAATCAACCAGCCCACGCGCATGCCCGCCATGCTGAAGGTTTTGGAAAAGCTGCTCATCACCATCACATGGTCCAGATCCGAGCAACAGGACAGGACGCTGGCGTAGTCCCTGTCGTCATAAATCAGGTGATCGTAGACCTCATCACTGATTACATAAATTCCACGGTAGGCCGCTTCCTGCACAATGGTCTCCACGGTTTCCCGTGGATAAACCGTACCGGTGGGATTACTGGGGGAGTTCAGGATGATCGCATGGGTATTGGTGTCGATCGCATCAATCACTTCCTGCGGATCCAGCTGGTGATTGTTTTCCGCCCGTGTGGGAATGTATTTTACTTCCCCGCCATTCATGCGAATCAGTGGTGCATACAACATAAATGAGGGATCGGGCACGATAAATTCACGGCCCGGAGCAGATACCGCGGTCAACGCCAGATAAATCGCCTCGGTGGCGCCAGTGGTGATCAGAATATTCTCCGGGCTGATCGGGCGTCCGGAACGTTCACCGTAATATTCCGCCAGCGCATCCAACAACTCCGGCAGACCGGCATCCATGGTGTAACCGGTCTGACCTGCATTGAGTGCGTCCACCGTGGACTGCACCACATGGGGTGGGGTTGGCGCATCCGGCTGACCGATGGAAAGATGGATCACGTCCTCCATGGAGGCAGCCATATTGACCATCTTCCGAATACCCGGCACCGGAATCGTCAGCAGTGCCGGGTTCCAGACCGGATCTTCCGACTCGTAAAAATCAAAATCCACACGACTCATTAGCCAACCCCCTCGCCAACCTCTTCTTCCGAGCGATCGTAAAAAAGAGCCGGGCGCTTGTCGGTCAATGGCGCTGCCAGCTGATAGGCCTGCGCGGCCCGCAGTACAGTGCGATCATCAAAACGGGCGCCGACCAGCTGTAAACCGATGGGCAGACCGCCACTATCGAAGCCACAGGGCACAGAAATTCCCGGTTGTCCGGTCATGTTGAACGGGTAAGTAAAGGGGGTCCAGGAAGGCCAGCGGGTGCTGGGCCAATCTTCCGGGACTTCGCGACCGGCGGTAAACGCCGTAATCGGCAGGGTCGGCGTCAACAACAGGTCGTACTTTTTGTGGAAAGCCGCCATGCGCTCACACAGGGCGGCGCGCTCGTTCATTGCTTCCAGGTAGTCCAGCATGGACAGCTGCGCCGCTTTTTCCGATACCGCAACCAACTGTGGATCCATCAGCGCGCGCTGCTTTTTACTGATATTGCGTAACGCGTTGGCCGCACCGCCGTAAAACAGGTGGCCAAATGCCGCCAGCGGATCATCGAAACCGGGGGCCACCTCGGTGACTTCAGCCCCCAGGGACTGCAGCAGCTTGGCCGCTGCACGTACACTCTCCTCCACTTCGCGGTCTACCTGCACATAGCCCAGGGTCGCGCTGAACGCGATATGCAGCCCACGCAACAGATCCTGAGGCTCCCCTTCCAGGGCTGCCAGATAATCGATATTGCGGCGGGGAATGGCATTGATATCCCGACAGTCCGCTTCCGAAAGTACATTCATCATCAATGCACAATCCGCGACCGTCCAGGTCATGGGACCCGCATGGGCGAGTGTTCCGAAAGGACTTGCGGGCCAGTGTGGCACTTCCCCAAAACTCGGTTTGAGACCCACGAGCCCACTGAAGCCCGCGGGAATACGAATCGAACCACCGGCATCCGTGCCCAGTGCCAGAGGCCCCATGCCCAACGGCACTGCCGCGGCACTGCCACCACTGGAGCCTCCGGCGGTCTTATCCGGATTCCAGGGGTTGCGGGTAACCCCGTCCACCGGGTTGTCGGTCACCCCTTTCCAGCCAAATTCCGGTGTGGTGGTTTTCCCCAGGGGCACGGCGCCGTTGCGATTTAACGCCGCCACGCTGGGCGCTTCCTTGCCCAGGGTGGATTTCGGGTCGATGGTTTTGGACCCCTTGATGGTGGGCCATTGGGGCGTGAGGAAAACATCCTTGATGGCAACGGGAACACCATCGAGTAAACCTTTCGGGTTTCCGTCCTGATACCGCTGCTCGGACTCCCGCGCGAATGCCAGCGTGGTTTCTTCGTCCACCAGGTTGTAGGCGTTCACCACCGGATTACACCGCTCGATCTGCGCTAACATGGCCTGGGTTGCTTCAACCGGAGAGAATTGTTTGTCCTTGTACCCCTTGATCAATTCCAGTGCAGTCAGTCGAAGGAACTCGGTCATCGGCGCTATTCTCCGTGTTGTATATTCGCCTAAAACGATTGGGATACGGTCTTTTTATGACGCGTCCCCCAAATGTAGACCTAAACGGCGCCGTTTCGGCAAAATACACGTCGAACAACCCGCCCCGATACAGCCGCTCAATCCCGCTTGAACTGACCAGGACCCCGTACCCGACTGACAATGGCAGCATTGTCCGGCGCCGTCACTTGTGGGACCTGCATACGGAACACCTTTCGATCCCGTTTGCGGATACCCCAGATCTCTCGCTGGTCACTACTGCGATCCCAGGCAATTCCCTGCCCGTGTATTTCCGGCGCATCAATCGTAGCGACCCAGCGCAGTTCCGATCCATGGGCCGGAATCTGCATAACATAAATTTCAGGGTGGTCGTGACCGGTAAGATACAGATAGCCATCCGGCCCCCAGCTGCCACCGGAATTGCTCATCGGCGCGATGCGCTCGAGGACCTTTTCCGGCAGGGTCCAGCGCGCCAGCACCTGAAACCTGTCATCCATTTTCACCACCTGTGTGCGTACGGTCTGGCCATAAGGGCGCTCCTGCCCTTTCTGTACCTTGTCGTAATTTCCGAAGGCGCCCCACCAGTGACCGTTATAGCGATCCAGCCAGGTAAATGAGCCGAGACCTATACCGAAGCTGTGCGTGGCCACATGCTCCATGGTGTTGGTATCCCACACTTCCACTGAACTGGTCATGGGCCAGACCGGGTAATTGGAGTGCGATGCGTAGAGCTTGCCTTCCCATACCATGCCACTATCCATATGGATGAGAGGGCCCTGCTCGCTGATACCATCCCACTGCAGCACCGGTGCGCCATCGGACCTGCGATGCTTGGTAATGCGGAAATTATTCACCGCATAAAAAAACTGTTTATCTACCGCAATTCCCTGCCTCGCATCGAAGGTATCGAATGTCTGCAGGGTGGTCGCACGCAAGCGCTCATCCGCCGCAATCGGTAATGCGACGACCCATAACAGCAGCAGCTGCGTGGTACGTTTAAATCTGGCGTTGCTTCTCAACCCTGTAAAATACTCTGCCAATTTCATGCCAACCTTTTCCTCTCAGAATGCAGAAATAAAAAAGGCCCTCCCAGAGGAGAGCCCATTCATCGGTCGAATACGTCAGAAGGCGTAAGTGGCACCCAGATAATAGGTGGAGCCAACATACTCGTACTCGGTATTCATACGCGCATCGCCACCCTGGAATTCGGTGGTGGGTTCGTTGTTCAGGTTATTGATATCCAGGTAGACCGAGAAGTTGTCCGTGGCCGCATAGGAGGCACGGAAATCCCAGCGTCCAAACTCACCCTGTTCAATATCGTCCGCCACGTTTTCCAGGCTGTTGAGATCCGTCAGGAAAGAGGCGTTGTAGTTGTAGGTAAGCCCGGCATAGAAACCGTAGTTTTCAAAAAAGAGGGTAAAGCTTTGAATTTCCTCCGGCTGCCCTTCCAGCTTGCGATTTACCCCCAGGTTGCTGTCAAAGAAGGTCGCATCGATATCCGTATAGGAGTAACTGGCCCCCAATCCGTTGAACGGCGCAGGCAGATTGACCAACTGATGCTGGAGATTGAATTCATAGCCGGTAATCTCTGCGGTATCCGCGTTCTTGACGGTGCGCACGGTTAATTCTTCCACACCGTAGTCACTGCCCAGATACACCCCGCCGTCAATTACCTGCTCGTCACTGACGATAATGTTATCGATGTCCTTGTGGAACCAGGCCAGGGAGATCACGCTGGACTCACTGGGGTACCACTCCATGGAAAGGTCGTAGTTATCCGCCTCATAGGGCAACAGGTCCGGATTGCCGATGGACAGCACCGCGTCCCCGTCGTCGTTGAATCCAAACTGGGAGCTGGCGCTGAGGTCGGCATAATCCGGGCGCCCGAGGCTGGTAGTGAAAGATGCGCGGGCGATCAGGTCATCCCGGATCAGATATTTGGCCACCAGTGACGGCAGCAGCACATCACTGTCACCCTCGATCGACACGGTGGAGTAATTGCCTTCCGCGTCCTGTTGCGAGGCACTGGAGGCAAGATCGGTCTGCTCGTAGCGCAGGCCCGCAATCACATCCAGGCGATCGAAACGCAGGGTATTCATCACATAGGCCGCAGAGGTGGTCTCTTCCACAGTGCGGTCGCTCCCCAGCTGGGCAGCGACATTGCCGCTGTCGGCATCAAACAGGCCCGGGTTGCTGACATACAGCGCATTCAATGCGTCGAGATCAAACCAGAGATTGTCCTGGCGCATGCCATTGACATCGTTCTGGAAGCTGCCATCGGTCACCGGATAATTGCTCAGCGAATCGCGGATCACACCGTAATCCCGATTGCCGAAATCAAAGTGCTTTTCATTGGCGGTCACCTTCAGGCCGAATTTCACGCTCGACTCGGCTCCAGCAACGTCGTACAAACGCTCCACGTCGAAACGCGCACTCTGGATGTCCTGCTCTGCACGATCATTCTGATAGCCGACCGAGTCAAAGCGCAGGTTCTCGGCCACGTTGTGCACCGCCGCGCCTGGATTGATCTCGACAACGCCATCGCCGTTAACGACAAAACTGTCCGGGCCCATCACCACAGAATCATCCTGACGGAAAGACCAGTCCGAGTTGGTTTCGTGCAGCTCGCTGCGGCTCAGGTTGACACCGTAATCCAGTTTCCACAGGTCCAGATCCGTATTGCCCGCGAGACTGAAGTTGGCCAGGGTTTTCTCCACATCCTCACGACGCAGGTCCGCGCGGATATAGGTGCCGCCCTCGGCCATATACACCCTATCGCCCTCTACACGGTCGATCAGGTCCGCATCCTGCTCAATACCCTGACGGAAGCGATTGCGGTGCTGGAACTCTTCGAATTCACTGTAAAAGCCCTGAGCGAGAATATCGGTGGTGTCATTGAGGCGGTATTCCAGGCCACCGATCAGGGTGACGCGGTCGCGTCCGATCACGTAGTAGTTGTTTTTGGTCTGCTCCGGGAACATCAGGCCATCCACTTCGGCCCAGTCGTCCTGATAGATACCCTGCGCCAGATACTCCCGTTCGGTTGAGGAGGCGCCCAGGTTCCAGCCCAGGTTTTCGCGGATTTTTCCGGAGACGGCCAGGTCGAAGTTCTGAGGATTTTTACCGTCGTAATACGGATTTTCCTGATCCGCCTCTTCCAATCCCATGCGCACGTTTGCGGTTGCATTGAATTCGTCGCCTTCCAGGGGGCGCTTGGTCACGATATTGATGGCGCCGCCGATGCCCTCACCGTCCATGTCCGCGGTCTTCGCCTTATACACTTCCACGCGCTGCAACAACTCACCACCGAGAAGGTCCAACGGCATGGAGCGACCGCTGCCATCTTTTTCCGGGGATCCGGTGACAAAGCCATTGACGTTCACCCGGTTCCAGTCCGGTTTGATACCGCGAATCGACGCGAAGCGACCTTCACCTTTTTCAATAAGAATGGAGACACCGGGCAGGCGATTCAGGGATTCCGCCGCGTTCTTGTCCGGCAGGCGGCCAAGGTCGTCGGTCGCCAGGGCGTCCATCACCACCGACATGTCACGCTTGATATCCAGTGCCCGCGTACGGGACAAACGCTGACCGGTGACCGCCACTTCTTCGAGCGCGGTCGCTGCCGTTGTCGCCGCGGCATCCTGTGCGCTGGCGATATTGGTGCTGGCAAGGACTGCCAGGGTGAGAGTCGATACAGGAAATAGGTGACGCAAAGACGCCATGATTGCCCCCAGAGAGTGTCGTTGAGAAGTCGACGGGATCTCTTGGCCCCGCCGTGTAGTTGACAGCACAATACGGGGGCAAAATGACACTAAGGTGCCACTAAAATGACCGGTCAATGAACAGTAGATGACCAGCGTGCCCGGCAATCCGGGGTTTACCAGCCATTTACCGGAAAACGATTATCCGTCACCCATCACGGCCGGCATGGGAATGGCGTATTCTCTGGAGAGCTGCTGCAGGTCTTCTTCGATGGTGGGATAAAGAGAGACGCCCTGTGCCATCTGCTCACGCCGCAACGCCCAGGCCCGCTTGCCGGGTACACGGGCGGAACCGCCCTCATCCGTTGCGCAGGACTCCCACAAGTGGGTCAGCGCTGCAGTCTGGCGAAGGAAGTTCTGCTCACTGCCAAACGCCTTGGGGTCAATGATCTGCAGGAATACCGAATTGGCTTCATCGTCTCCCTTCACCTCATCGGCGCGACCGTAACCACCGAGCCCCATGGTAAGCACTTCCAGCATGGCGGACAGGGCCGCACCTTTATAACCGTGGTCTGCACCACCCACCGGCAGTATGCTGCCGCCATCGGCAAATGCCGCCGGATCGTCGGAGAGGTTGCCATCGCGGTCTTTGAGGTATTTCTCCGGCAATGTATCACCTTCCCGCTCCGCGCGCGCCACATAGCCACCAGCGGTGACGGACATACTGATATCAAACAGTAACGGGTAATCCGCGGCCGGTGCGCAGAAAGCGATGGGGTTGGCGGAAAACAGTGGGGTTTTACAGCCCTGGGGAGAAACCGTCTCTTCCGCGGGGGTGGAACAGGTGAGGATCCCCACGCAATTGCGCTCCACAATTCGCGGCAGATACGCCGCCAGGCAGGCGATATGCTGGCTGCGGCGAATGGTCGCCGTCACCACACCGTGCTCTCGGATTCTCTCCAGAGCCTGATCAATGGCCTGATTGACAATCCAGGGACCCGGCAAAAAGTCCGCATCCCAGTTAAAGGTATTACCGCGATCCGACAACACGTTGGGTTCTCCCTCGATGCGCGAGGCCCCGCTTTGCAACCACTTGAGATTACTCGCTACCCGGTGCAGCCCATGGGTGGTAAATCCCATCAGATCGGCCTGCAGGAAAGTTTCCGCCATCACATCGGCACGTGCTCGGGCGAGGCCCGTCGAGGCAAACAGGTCGCTGGCAAACTGTTTCAGGTCACGCGCGTTGTATCGGGTGGACATGTATTCTCCTTTTATCGGCGTTTTTCGGCGTTGACGATCATTGATCGGATACTTTTCCCCGCAGGGATTTTATCTGCCCTCGGCGGGACTTCTGCTTTAAACGGCGCTCGCGGGATCCCCGTGTGGGCTTGGTGGCGACCCGCTTCTTCGGGACTTTCGCGACGCTGACAATCAGTTCGCCCAACCGCTCCAGCACATCCGCGCGGTTTTTCTCCTGGGTGCGGAATCTCTGCCCCTTGATCACCACAACGCCATCGGCGGTGATGCGCTGGTCGCGTAAGCCTAGCAGGCGCTCTTTGATTGCCGGAGGCAAACTGGAAGCGCGAATATCGAAACGCAGGTGAATTGCGGTGGAGACCTTGTTGACGTTTTGCCCACCGGCACCGCCGGATCGCATCGCGTGCATATCGACCTCTTCCAGAGGGATTTCCAGGTTTTGAGAAATTTTCCACATATTAAGGGGCAGTATAATGAGCTGTGTTTATAACGCTAACTTTCGTCTATGCTGTGAGCAAAAGGCGCAAATTTATACCTCTATCAGGGGTAGCACATGTTAGGAACCGGCATGCCTGAGACCACCGACAACAGTAAACAACCGGCCCACTTCAACCCGCCGGTATTTTACTCGGCCACTGCGGTACTGCTGATGATGGTCGCCTATGCCGTTCTGGCTCCCGACCACGCGACATCCACGTTTAAAACCATGCAGACGTGGATCGTAACGCATATGAGCTGGTACTACGTGTTAACGGTGGCGGTGATTCTGATTGGCACCATTGTCATCGCCATGTCGCGCTTTGGTGAAATAAAGATGGGGCCGGAGCACGCGGAGCCCGAGTACGATTTTACCTCCTGGTTCGCCATGCTGTTTTCCGCTGGTATGGGGATAGGATTACTGTTTTTCGGCGTGGCCGAGCCGGTCATGCACTACCTGCAGCCACCGGTTGGGGAGACCGGCACCGTATTTGCCGCCCGCGAAGCCATGGTGCTGACCTTTTTCCACTGGGGCTTCCACGCCTGGGCCATCTACGCCATTGTGGCCCTGATACTCGCCTACTTCAGCTATCGCCACAAACTCCCTCTCACCCTGCGCTCCGCCCTGTATCCGCTGATAGGTGAACGTATCTACGGTCCCATCGGCCATGCCGTGGATGTGTTCGCCATTGTCGGTACCGTGTGCGGTGTCGCCACTACGCTCGGCTACGGCGTATTGCAGATCAACTCCGGGCTCAATCACCTGTTCGGGCTACCAGTGGGACAGTCGGTGCAGGTCGTATTGATTGTGGTTACCACCATTCTCGCCACAGTCTCGGTAGTGCTTGGGCTGGATGCAGGGATCAAGCGCCTTTCACAGCTCAATATGACCCTCGCCGCGATACTTCTGATCATGGTGTTGTTACTGGGCAGTACGGTATACCTGCTGCAGGCGTTCGTGCAAAACTTCGGAAGTTACGTATCGGAAATCGTCAGCAAAACATTCAACCTGTTTGCCTACGAGCCCACCGACTGGCTCGGAGGCTGGACAATTCTCTACTGGGGCTGGTGGATGTCCTGGTCCCCCTTTGTGGGCCTGTTTATTGCACGGATCTCCCGCGGGCGTACCATTCGTGAGTTTGTGATTGGCGCCATGCTGGTGCCGGCATTGGTCACCATGTTATGGATGACGTTCTTTGGCAATTCCGCCATCCATATGATTCTCGATCAGGGAATGACGCAGTTAGGCGAAGTCGTTGCCAGAGACCAGTCGGTGGCCCTTTTCCAGTTTCTGGAGCAGTTTCCCTTTTCTTCTGTCTTCTCCTTTGTCGCGGTCATCATGGTGATCGTCTTCTTTGTCACCTCGGCGGATTCCGGTGCCCTGGTGGTGAATATGCTCTCGTCCCACGGCAGAGATGAAACGCCTCTCTGGCAACGGATATTCTGGTGCGCCTTGATCGGGGTGGTGGCCATTGCACTGCTGCTCGCCGGCGGTCTCGGCTCACTCCAGACCGCAGTGATTGCCAGTGCACTGCCTTTTTCCGCCATTTTGCTGTGTGCCATGTACGGTCTGGTCAAGGCATTGCGCACAGACACGGTAAAACGCACCACACAGTCTGCCATTGTTGCACCGATCAGCGCACGCAACCCGGTAGTGTGGCAACGGCGGCTGAAAAATGCGCTCAAATTGCCCTCCCTGGCCGAAGTGCACGAGTATATTCGCGATGTGGGTAAGCCTGCGCTGGAAGAATTTGCCGAAGAGATGCGCAAAAATGGCTACGAGACCGAAGTCACCGAGAAACACAATCAATGGGTTCAGCTGACCGTATGCCAGGGCGATGAAACCGGATTCGTTTACGGTATTTACCCCAAGGCCACACTCAAGCCCGACGCCAGCCAGCCGGATAAAGAGCTGGCCGACGATTACGATGACGGTTCACCGGATACCTATTTCCGCGCGGAGGTACACCTCTACGAGGGCGGCCAGGATTACGACGTGATGGGGTGGACCAAGGACCAGCTGCTCACCGATATGGTCACCCAGTACGAGCGGCACCTGCAGTTTCTGCACACCCTGCGTTAACCGCCAGGGAAAACTGCTTGAGAGATTGATTTACCCCGACATTTCCCGACCGAGTCAGACCCATGCAATCGCATACCACCGAAGACGGCAAAGCAAAGTTTGATCCGCCGGTTTTCTACACCGCCACCGGCTTACTCCTGCTCCTGGTGGCGTACGCGGTGTTCTTTCCGGAAGATGCCACCGCCCGCTTCCAGAGCATGCAAAGTGGCATTGTCACTTATATGGGCTGGTACTATGTGCTGATTGTCGCGGTACTGTTAGTGACCGTGGTCATCATCAGTATGTCGCGGCTCGGCGACATCAAACTCGGGCCCGAACACGAAAAACCCGAATACGGCTTCTGGTCCTGGCTCGCCATGCTGTTCTCTGCGGGTATCGGCATCGGCCTGCTGTTTTTCGGTGTCGCCGAGCCGGTGATGCACTATATGAACCCGCCGGATGCGGAGCCCGGGACCATCGCCGCCGCGCGCGAAGCCATGATCCTGAGTATTTTCCACTGGGGTTTCCACGTGTGGGCCATTTTTGCCGGCGTGGCGCTGATTCTCGGTTACTTCAGTTATCGCCACAATCTGCCGCTGACACTGCGCTCCGCGCTCTATCCGATGATTGGTGAGCGCATCCACGGTCCCATTGGCCATGCCATTGATGTGTTTGCCATTGTGAGCACCGTGTGTGGTGTCGCCACCACCCTGGGGTTTGGTGTACTGCAGATGAACTCCGGGCTGAATCACCTGTTCGGCATTCCTGTCGGTGAGGTCACTCAGGTGATACTGATCGTCGTCACCACCTCCCTTGCCACCGTCTCTGTCGTAGTTGGACTGGATGCGGGCATCAAACGCCTGTCACAGCTGAATATGGGCCTGGCCGCCCTGCTATGCCTGACCATTCTGGTACTCGGAAGTACCGTGTTTCTGTTCCAGGCGTTTGTACAGAACCTGGGAAGCTACCTGTCGGTGCCGGTCAACCGAACCTTCAATCTCTATGCCTATGCACCTACCGACTGGATCGGCGGCTGGACGATTTTTTACTGGGGCTGGTGCCTGAGCTGGTCACCTTTTGTCGGGTTGTTTATCGCGCGTATTTCCCGCGGCCGCACCATTCGGGAATTCGCTGTGGGCACGCTGCTGATGCCTACACTGATCACCATCATCTGGCTGACCGTGTTCGGCAACTCCGCCATCAAGATGATCCGCGACGAGGGCCTGCAGTCTCTCGCAGACATGATTCAGAAAGATCAGTCGCTGGCACTGTTCCAGTTCCTGGAGCAATTTCCGTTCTCCCAGGCGCTGTCCGGCCTCGCCATTATTTTGGTGGTCATCTTCTTCATCACCTCCGCCGACTCCGGTGCCATGGTGATGAACATGCTCTCGTCCCATGGGCGTGACGATACCCCGGCCTGGCAGCGGATTTTCTGGTCAGCCATTATCGGCGTGGTCGCGATTGCCCTGCTGCTCGCCGGTGGGCTTGCGTCACTGCAAACCGCTGCCATTGCCAGTGCGCTGCCTTTCTCGATCATCCTGTTGGTGGCCATCTACGGACTCATCAAGGCACTGCGTATGGACTCCGCCAAAAAGGATGCGCAATCCGCACCGGTGGCCCCGATCAGTGCCCGAAACCCGGTCTCCTGGGAACGCCGCCTGCGCAATCTGGTACAGCTGCCTTCCCTGCAGGAAGTCCACGAATACATTCACGAGACAGCCGAGCCCGCCCTGCGTAAATTCGCCGCACAGATGCAAAAAAACGGGTTTGTCGCCGAAGTCACGGAAGACGAAAACGCGGTGGTACATCTCACCGTGTACCAGGGTGACGAAGTGGACTTTCTCTACAGCATCTACCCCAAAGCACATCTGAAGCCCAATGCCAGCAATGCGGATACGGTGCTGGACGATAACCACGACGACGGCTCACCAGACATCTATTTTCGTGCGGAAGTCCATTTGAGCGAGGGCGGCCAGGATTACGATGTGATGGGCTGGACCAGTGACCAGCTGTTGACCGACATCCTGTCGCAGTACGAGCGGCATCTGCAGTTCCTTCACTCCCTGCGTTAATCGGCGGGTTTGCAACGATTACTTGAAACCAGGCTAATCAATACCAGTACAATGGCCGGGTTATCCACAGGATGATTCCGGCCATGTACTTACTGCACACACCACGACTGCAATTGCGCAGACTCACTGATAGTGACGACGACGCGCGCTTTACCCTCACACTGCTCAACGATCCGGATTTCCACCGTTTTATCGGTGACCGCGGTGTGCATTCCCTCGAGGATGCACGCAATTACCTGCTACAAGGCCCCATTGCCATGTACCAGAGTCACGGTTTTGGCATGTACCTTGTGGAGCTGAAGGATGGTACGCCCATCGGTCAGGCGGGATTGCTACGCAGGAACGGGCTCGATGACGTGGATATCGGCTTTGCCTTCCTGCCGCAGTATCGCGGCCAGGGATTTGCAAGGGAATCCGCCACGGCGGTAATGGACTGGGGGAAACAGCAGCTGGCATTAAAGCGCATCGTCGCCATTGCCTCACCGGACAACCAGCGTTCCATTCACCTGCTAGAGAAACTTGGCCTTGAGAAAGAAAGGCCGGTCACCTTGCCCGGTAGCGATGAGCAGCTATTACTGATGGGATGGAATCAGTCGAGCTGAACGCTCTCCCGTGTCCCTCCCAGTCCCGTCCTGAAATAAAAAAGCGAGCCGAAGCTCGCTTTTTTACTGGTTACACATTTAGTCGATTGCAAATTCAGTGCGCGCTGGCCTGACCTGCCCCCTGCGGGAAACGAATACTCTCCACCATTTCCTGTACATCCTGGGGCGCCTGCCGGGTCACTTTTGCCACCCCGATGGCCACCGCGAAGTTGATGATCATCCCCAGGGTGCCAATGCCCTCCGGGGAGATACCAAACCACCAGTTATCCGGAGAGTTGGCCGCCGGGTTGATAAACTTGAAGTAGCAGATGTAAGCGGCGGTAAACAGGATACCGGAGACCATACCGGCGATGGCGCCTTCCTTGTTCATCCGCTTGGAGAAGATCCCCATGATGATCGCCGGGAAGAAGGACGATGCCGCGAGCCCGAAGGCAAAGGCGACCACCTGCGCCACAAAGCCCGGCGGGTTGATCCCCAGATAACCGGCAATACAGATGGCCACGGCGGCGGCACCGCGGGCGTAGAGCAGTTCCTTCTTCTCGCTGATATTGGGCATCAGATTGCGCTTCAGCAGGTCGTGGGAGATGGATGTGGAGATCACCAGCAGCAGGCCTGCAGAGGTCGACAGTGCGGCGGCCACACCGCCGGCAGCTACCAGGGCGATCACCCAGGCGGGCAGATCGGCAATTTCCGGATTTGCCAGCACCATGATGTCGCGGTCGACGCTCATCTCATTGCGCTCATCCCCGGAGTAGAACATCTTGCCGTCGGCATTTTTGTCTTCCCACTTGATCAAGCCGGTTTCTTCCCAGTT
Organism: Microbulbifer elongatus; assembly: GCF_021165935.1. Classification (NCBI taxonomy): domain Bacteria; kingdom Pseudomonadati; phylum Pseudomonadota; class Gammaproteobacteria; order Cellvibrionales; family Microbulbiferaceae; genus Microbulbifer; species Microbulbifer elongatus. Next base: position 3,632,564 of record NZ_CP088953.1, read on the forward strand.
GGAAATCCAGCTGGGGGCTTCCGCGTGGGCGGTGCCCTGTCCATCCGGGCCGTTGATGGTGTCGATCATGTTCACCCGCGCGAAGGAGGCGATGGCCGGTGCGGTGGTGTACAGCAGGGCTATAAACAGCAGTGCCCAACCGGCGGACTTCCGCGCGTCGCGCACTTTCGGCACAGTAAAGAAGCGCACGATGACATGGGGAAGACCGGCGGTTCCCACCATCAGTGCGGCAGTGATAAAGAAGACATCGATGGTGCTTTTGGTACCGGAAGTGTATTCGGCAAAGCCGAGTTCTGCGGAGAGTCCGTCGAGTTTATCCAGCAGGTAGGTGCCGTCCGACAGCATGCCACCGAAGCCGGTTTGCGGCAGGGGGTGTCCGGTCATCATGATGGAGATAAAAATCGCCGGCACCATGTAGGCAAAGATCAGCAACAGTACTGGGCAACCTGGGTATAGGTAATGCCTTTCATACCGCCGAGCACCGCGTAGAAGAACACCACCCCCATACCGATAATGACACCAGTGGCAATATCCACTTCCAGGAAGCGGGAAAACACCACACCGACACCGCGCATCTGCCCGGCCACATAGGTAAAGCACACGAAGATGGCACAGACTACAGCCACGGTCCGTGCGGCCTGGGAGTAGTAGCGATCACCGATAAAGTCCGGCACGGTAAATTTACCGAACTTGCGCAGGTAAGGTGCGAGGCACAGTGCCAGTAGCACGTAGCCCCCGGTCCAGCCCAGCAGGTACACCGCGCCGTCGTAACCCATAAAGGAAATCAGGCCGGCCATGGAAATAAACGAGGCCGCCGACATCCAGTCCGCCGCGGTGGCCATGCCGTTGGCCACCGGGTGTACGCCGCCGCCGGCGACGTAAAAGTCGTTGGTGGAGCCGGCACGGGCCCACAGCGCGATGCCGATATAGAGAACGAAGGTCGCACCGACAATCAGAAAAGTAAGGCTCTGTACGTCCATGATTTAGTGACCTCCCTGCAGCTGTTGTGCTTGGGATTGCTGTGCATGGGATTGTTGCACTTCGGGTGCAGCGGCGGTATTCGTCTGCTCGGCAGGTTCGTCGTCTTCGTAGACGCCGTACTTTTTATCCAGCTGATTCATTTTGTAGACGTAGACAAAGATCAGCACCAGGAACATGTAGATGGCGCCCTGCTGGGCAAACCAGAAACCGAGCTTAAAACCGCCCATGCGGATCTGGTTCAGCTCGTCCACGAACAGAATGCCGCAGCCGAAAGACACCACAAACCACACCACCAGCAAGCTGAACATCAGCTTGAGGTTCTCCCGCCAGTAATCACTGGCCTTCTGTTTACTCTCGAAACTCATCGTTTTCACTCCACTTTATTGTGCACTTATTGTTGGTTTGAAATTGGATCCGGGTTGATCAAAAAACATATTTCACTGACAGCTGCATACGGTGTAGCTCACCCTGATCGTTCTTCAGTAATCCACTCAGGTTTTCCACTTCCTTACTGGCAAAAATATACTCGCCGCCCAAGGTCATCTTCGGCACCGGTGAATACATCAGGTTCAGGTGCAGGCTCTGGTAAGACGAAGGCGTCATATCGCCAACCGTATCCGGGTTGTCCGCCGTAGTGGCGGAAAGCACCAGGTTACTGCGCCACTGGTCACTCCAGAAATGACGCAGTGCCACGTAGCCTCCGTGCTGGTCGATCAGATCGATACTGCCATCAATGGGATCGATAATACCGCCGCGGTAGCTGTTTAACCCCAGGTAGCGGCCCAGGGCATTGCCGTAGCTGTACATAAAGCGCAGATCGTCGCGACCCAGCTGCCATTTCCCGGCGAGACTGATGGCATAACCCTGCTCGGACTCGTTGCTGCCATCGGCGTGATCATAGGCCAGCTCGCGACTCAGGGAAGCGATGGAATAACTCAGATCACCCAGGCTGTTGTCGTAGCGCAGCACCATATCCGGACGGCTGTTGTCGTCGTAGGGGTTTTCGGCTCCGTTGTACAGGGTCGTGGCCGGGTTTTCCGCGGCAATCATCACCTTGCCACTGCCGAGGCCCTGGGTATAACGCAGCTGCGGCTGGCGCTCAAAAATTGTGCCCACCGGGCCGACAAAATCCAGTCCTTCCGGCAAGGTGCCCACATTGAAAAAAGTGGACCAGGTCTGACCCGCAAGCAGCGCGCGGTCGCCATCCATATTCCAGTTCACATAGGCGTGGCGCAGGCGCTGGGCGTAGGAGTTGCTGATACGCTCATCCCCCTGCCCGCCCGCCATGGCATCGATCTCGATATGGGTCTCTACGCGGCCGGCCCCGGCCTGGGTGGAAGACTTGAAAAACAGCCGGGTGGATTTGGCGTGGGCGTTGTAGTGCACATCGCCACTCTCTCCGCCGACGGGGATGGTGGACGGCACATCGCTGAAGATGCTGTCGAGTTTGACGTAGCCACCGATCTGGATATCGGTGCTGCCGAAGCGAGAGGTTTTTGGCGGTTCCGGGTTTTCAACTACCACAGCCGGCTGGCTCGCGGCCAACTGATCCACCTGCGCCTGAAGCTGGGCAATGCGCTGTTGCAACTGCTCCGCGGTCATTACCCGGGATGAAACATTGTCGGGCTCGGCCGCGAGCGCGGGCAAACCATTCACCATCGCTACCAGCGCCACTGCGCTGGCCAAACTGCTTTTTATTATTCTTTCCGACATAGTCTTTGTCCTTGCCGTCGTTTGTTGGAGTGAGCACTCCAAGCAAACAACTTCGCGGATCCATCGGGTATTAGCCAATGGTCTAAATTCGACCAATGGCTATACCAAAGATGGTAACTGCGCCGTCCTTTTCCCGCCTTTCGACTTTTGTCTAATACGACCTGTCGCGGCGCCGGTGCCAGAATGCAGCGCATAAGAAATTGCACTGATGAGAGGCCTACCCGTGACCAGTCAACCAGAGACATACCTCGTACCCGACAGCTACGCCGCCAGTTCACTGCTGGACGAAGCGGGTTACTTCGAGATGTACAACCGCTCAATTCAAGACCCGGATGGCTTCTGGCGCGAGCAGGCCCAGCGCATCGACTGGATGGAGCCCTTCAGCCAGGTGCAGGATGTTTCCTTTGCCAAAGACGACCTGCATATCCGCTGGTTCGCCGACGGCAAGCTGAACGTGGCCGCCAACTGCCTGGACCGGCACCTGGAGCACCACGGTGACGACACCGCCATCCTGTGGGTGGGCGACGAACCGGGCACTTCCCGGGAGATCAGCTACCGGGAACTGCACCGGGATGTCTGCCGCCTTGCCAACGGCCTCAAGAGCCTGGGTGTGCAGAAAGGCGATGTGGTCACCATCTACATGCCGATGGTGCCGGAAGCGGCGGTCGCGATGCTGGCCTGCGCCCGCATTGGTGCGGTGCACTCGGTGGTGTTTGCCGGCTTCTCGCCGGAGGCCCTGGCCGGACGCATGGACGACGGCCAGTCCCGCGTACTGATCACCGCCAATGCCGGTCGCCGCGGCGGCCGCTCGGTGCCGCTGAAGCGGAACGTGGACCGCGCCATTGCCCTGTGTCAGGAAACCAATGTGGAACACGTGGTGGTGTTTAACTACACAGACGACGCCACCGACTGGAACCCGACCATTGATCGCGACTATGCGGAACTGGTGTCCGCCCAGAGCGACGACTGTCCGGCGGAAGTGATGGGCGCGGAAGACCCGCTGTTTATCCTCTACACCTCCGGCTCCACCGGTAAACCCAAGGGGGTACTGCATACCAGCGGTGGTTACATCACCTACGCTTCCCTGACCCACGAATACGTCTTCGACTACCGCCGCGGCGAGCGCTACTGGTGCGCAGCGGACGTAGGCTGGATCACCGGTCACAGCTATATCGTCTACGGGCCTCTGGCCAACGGTGCCACCACCGTAATGTACGAAGGCGTGCCCCATTACCCGGACGTCACCCGGGTCGCACAGATCATCGACGACCACCAGATCAATATTCTGTATATCGCCCCCACCGCCATCCGCGCACTGATGGCCGAGGGCAACAAACCGGTGGCCGGCGCCAGTCTGGAGAGCCTGCGCCTGCTCGGCACCGTGGGCGAACCGATCAACCCGGAGGCCTGGAAGTGGTTCCATCGCACCTTCGGTCGCAGCCAGTGCCCCATTGTGGATACCTGGTGGCAGACGGAAACCGGCGGCCATATGCTCACCCCCCTGCCCGGTGCCACCCCTCTCAAGCCCGGCTCCACCACCCGCCCCTTCTTTGGGGTACAACCGGCGCTGGTGGACAACGACGGCAATCTGCTCGATGGCGCGGCCGACGGCAATCTGGTGTTGCTGGGCAGCTGGCCGGGACAGATGCGCACGGTCTTCGGCGACCACCAGCGCTTTGTCGATACCTACTTCAGCACCTTTGAAAACATGTATTTCACCGGCGACGGCGCGCGCCGCGACGAGGACGGTTATTACTGGATCACCGGCCGTGTGGACGATGTGCTCAATGTCTCCGGCCACCGCATGGGCACCGCAGAGCTGGAGAGCGCACTGGTGGCACATGAAGCGGTCGCCGAAGCCGCGGTGGTGGGCTACCCCCACGATATCAAGGGTCAGGGAATCTACGTCTACGTCACCCTGAACAACGGTGTGGAACCCAGCGAGGAAATGCACCAGACCCTGCGCAACTGGCTGCGTTCGGAGATTGGCCCCATCGCCACACCGGACTTCATCCAGTGGGCACCAGGGCTGCCCAAGACCCGCTCAGGCAAGATCATGCGCCGTATCCTGCGCAAGGTGGCCGCAGACGAGTGTGAGCAGCTGGGGGACACCTCCACCCTGGCCGACCCGGGCGTGGTGGATAATTTGGTGTCCAACCGCGCAGCGGCAACGGTTTAGCCGACCCACCCACAGCCCAAAGCAGCAGTCCCCAAAAAATAACAAGCAGAAAAATAACAGCAGGAAGCGGTGGGGTTTTCCCGTTACACTTTTCATTCCAAGCAGAAAACGTGAACCGGGAAAATCCCACTGACCAGGGATGCAAAGCGATGAACGAGCCAGCCAGTACCGGGCAAGCTGCCCGACAATTTATTATTGCGGATGACCACCCCCTGTTCCGCAATGCCCTGCGCCTGTCTATCCAGCAGAACTTTCCCGGTGCCACCATTTACGAAGCCTGCGATATGCAGAGCCTGCAACAGTGCGCCGCGGAGCATCCGGACTGCGACCTGCTGTTGCTGGATTTGCATATGCCCGGCGCCCACGGATTCAGCGGGCTGATATTTCTGAGCGGCCAGTACCCGCAGCTGCCGGTGATGGTGGTGTCCGCCAATGAAAAGCCGGAAATCATGTGTAGAGCCATCGACTACGGCGCCTGCGGTTTTCTGCCGAAGTCCGCCCCGGTAGAGCAGATTGCCACTTCCCTGCAAAAGACCCTGGACGGAGAAATCTGGTTGCCACCAGCCGTGGCGGACCGCTACGAATCCGGTAATACAACGGAAGAAAATGAAGTGGTGGATGTGATTGCCACACTGACACCGCAACAGTTTCGTGTGGCCACCATGCTGGCGGAAGGACTGCTGAACAAGCAGATTGCCTATGAAATGCAGGTCACCGAAGCCACGGTAAAGGCCCACCTCACCGCCCTGTTTCGCAAACTGAAGGTCAACTCCCGCACCCAGGCGGTGTTGGCACTAAGCAGCCTGGATGTGGAAGCCCCGGGACAGTTCGCCCCGCCGCAGAAGCCAGATTCGAAAAACACTCCCTCCAATTGAGACACTCAGTGATGCCGGTTACGCCCGGCGCGCCCCAGGCGTCGCACCAGATTGCGTAATACCGCCGGTTTCACCGGTTTCGGTAAATAGAACCAGCCCCGCTCGGTGGCCGCGCTGCGCACTTCCTCGGAAGTATCGGCGCTGATCACAATACCCGGCAATTCGGCCTGCCAGTATTCACACAGCGACTCCAGAACCTGCACCCCGGTCGCGCCGCGATCCAGATGGTAATCCACAATCACCAGTGCCGGGGGGCTCGGTGCCCCCCAGTTCTCCAGCGCTTCCTCCAGTGATGCCGCAGTCACCACCCGGCACCCCCAACCACCGAGAAGGCTTTGCATACCGCGCAGAATCTGGCGCTCGTTGTCGATGCACAGCACCGGTATCGCCGACGCACTCTCGGTGGCATCGTCGCCCGCGGCCTCCTGCGGCGCCCTCTGACGCTCCCCCACCGGCACACGAATACTGAACATGGACCCGCAACCGGGGGTGGATGCCAGTCCCAAGGGATGGCCCAACAGGTCGGCACTGCGCCGGGCAATGGCAAGCCCCAGCCCGAGCCCCTTGTCGGCGCTGCGCTCGGAACTACCGAGACGCACAAACTCGTCAAAAATGGTTTCTTTTGCTGCGTCCGCGATACCGGGGCCGGTATCCCACACCTGAATTTCCAGTAGCGGCCTGCCCTCCGTATCGGAACGGTGGCGCACCCCCAGCAGTATCCGACCACGGGCGGTGTAATGGATCGCGTTGCTTAGAAAGTTCTGCAGGATTCTGCGCAACAGATAACGGTCGCTGTACACCCAGGTGCTGGTAGGCACGTAGTGCAATGCCAGACCGTGCTCGCTGGCCAGCACGGAAAACTCCGCATTCAGGCCATCCATCAACTGACGCAGGGGAAAGTGCGCGCGCTTCGGTTTCAGGTTACCCGCATCCAGCCTGCTGATTTCCCGCAGTGCGCCAATCAGCTGCTCTGCGGAAGTGAGCGCGCTGTCGATATAGTGAATATCGTCGCCCATTTCCCGCCAGCTGCCTTTTGCGGCCTTGTTCTGCAGCGAGGCAATAAACAGGCGCGCGGCATTGATCGGCTGCAGCAGGTCGTGACTGGTATGGGCGAGGAAGCGGGTTTTTGCCGCGTGTAATTCCCGAATTTTGATTTCCGCTTCCCCGCGCCGGCGGTTCTCTTCCTGCAGCGCGCGGTTACTTTCAGAAAGTTCTGCCGTGCGCTGCTGTACGCGATCCTCCAGGCTGCGCCGGGTTTCCTCCAGAGCATCCACTGCTGCGCGGTATTCACTGATATCGGTAAAGGTCGTGACAAAACCGCCCCCGGGCATGGGGGTCCCGCGCACCTCCACAATAGCGCCGCTGGGCAGGCGGCGTTCAAATCGGTGGGCACTGCCGTGGCGCAACAGGTCGAGGCGTCGCTGTACATGGGCTTCCAACCGCTCGGGGTCGTGAGTGTCACCGTAAAGTCCGCGCTCGGCATTGTGGCGATACAGAGACGCCACCGGACAACCGATATACAGCAACCGCTCCGGGTAATCGAACAGCTCCAGATACTGGCGGTTCCAGGCCACCAGGCGCAGGTCCGCATCCACCACACTGATGCCCTGGCTGATGGTTTCCACCGTGGTCTGCAGCAGTTCCTGGCTGAAGCGCAGGCGCTGGGAAGTGCTGTCTACCAGTCGCGCAATATCTTCCAGTTTTAACGGGCGGTTGCTGTAGAGCAATGCCATGACCTGATTCGCGGCCGCAGACCCCACAATGCCGGCGAGGATACGCTCGGCATCGGCAATCACGAAGCGCGAGGCAGCGTCGTCCGGCAGCAGGCGCTGCTGGCTGCGCAGCTCAAAGTCGTTCCAGATCTCCTCCAGCCGCGACGCGCCCACAAAGGGTTGCAACAGACTCCGCACCTGGCCCATACGGATACCAGTAGGTACCAGGTCCGGTGCCGGGGCATCGGACTGCTCCGGGGTGACAAACGCCAGTGCCTGACACTGATCGTTGTCATTCTGTCTGGAAACCAGAGACACGCCCACCAGCAGCAGAATATTCCCCAGTAGACTCCAGAAGACCCCGTGGCTCAATGGGTCCAGCCCGGACACTCCCAGAAACTGCTGTGGGTGCAGTAACGCCACGCCAAACAGGCCGTGCTGGAGAATATCGGAGTCGGGGTACATGGAGGGCACGACCAGGCAAAAGAGCCACAAGCCATATCCGGCGATCAATCCCGCCCAGACACCACGGCGGTGTGCCCGCGGCCAATAGAGCGCGGCCACCAGCGCCGGTGCCAGTTGCGCTGCGGCAGCAAACGACAGCAGACCAATTGAAGCCAGAGCTTCGGTTCCGGATATACCGTGGTGGACTCCCCAGCTCATCAGCATCAGTAAAAGAATACTGAGGCTGCGAATAAGCCGCAGATGTGTACCCAATGCCACCGCGGTCAGGCGGGTAAAGCGGCTGAGGAACAACCACAGCGGTGCTACCAGTTCATTGGAAACCATGATCGAGAGTGTCAGCACCGCAACGATCACCATTCCGGTTGCCGCAGAAAATCCGCCGATATACGCAAAGGTGGTCAGTGCACTGTTTCCCGCCTGCAGCGGCAGCGTCAGCACCACGCTATCCGGCGCACTCAATCCGGCTGCCACCAGCGGCTGCCCGGCAAGAGAAATCGGCAGTATTAAAATGGAAAACAGAAGCAGATAAGCCGGTAGCAGCCAGCGCGCCGTGTGCAGGTCTTCCGGTTTGCGGTATTCCACCACAGCCATATGAAACTGGCGCGGCAGACAGACAATCGCCGCCATCGCCAGCAGGGTCTGGGTGAAAAAATTGATGTCTGGCGCCAACCATTGCAGCTGTGGCTGCCAGGATACTGCCGGCAGCCCACTTCCCCCGGTTATCAGCAACCACAGTGCCAGTGCCGCCACCGCGGCAAAAGCGAACAGCTTGACGAGAGATTCCAGGGCGATTGCCGCCACGACTCCCACATTGCGCTCCCGCCCCTCCAGATGACGAGTGCCAAAAAGTATCGCGAACAGCCCCATCAACAATGCGGTGGCGAGCGCCGTATCCAGACTGGCAAACCTGTCCGTACCACCGTCCCCGCCACCAATAACCTCCCAGCCCATGGTGACCGCGCGCAGCTGCAACGCGATATACGGCAGGCTACCGACAATGGCCAGCAGGGTGACCAGTGCGGAAAGTCCACGGCTTTTGCCGTAGCGGGAGCCGATAAAATCGGCAATGGAGGTAATCTTCTGACGCTCCCCCACCTGTACCAACTTGTGTAGAAAACCACCGGCAAACAGGAATAACAGAATGGGCCCGAGGTAGATCGGCAGGTAGCTCCAGGTATCGCTCACCGCCTGCCCCACGGCACCAAAAAACGTCCACGAGCTGCAGTAGACCGCGAGAGTCAGGCCGTACAGCAATGGGCGCACATGCTGGATCCACCCCATATGCCACCCCGCCCGCCAGGCGACCACAAAGAGTAGCGCCACATAGAGCAGTGCAAACAACAGCAGAAATGAAGTGCCGACCATGAATTTCTCACGCAACCAGTTCGGCGTATCTGTATAACCGATGGCGAGGGCCAGGAGCAATTAGAGAAACGTCGAAGCCCTGGAAACGGCGTATACGGGGCAGGCCACACGGACTTCCGGCAGCACGCAGGGATGAGTACAACGGGGTAATCTCAGCGGCGCGACTTGACGCACCGGGACGCTGAACTAGGCTTAGTGGGGAAGTTTGGCCCTTCGACAATTATCAAAGAGTATCGCGCCATGATTATCGCCACCGATATGCCCGAAGTATCCAGCTGTACCGCCATCGAATGTGCTTACAATACCGATGCCGCCTGCCACGCCCGCGCCATTACGGTTGGCGATGGCACCAGTCCGGACTGTGACACCTATTTCAGCAACAGCCATCACACCAAGCGCGAACGCAATGCCGGCGTTGGCGCCTGCAAGGTCACCGGGTGCAGCCATAATGTCGATTTCGAGTGTGGTGCAGATCAGATCGAGCTCGGTTACAGCGGCGATTCCGTCAACTGCCTGACCTACGCCCACTGAGCCCAGACAGACACTTTTCTGCGCATGTGGGTGTGCAGCCCTCCTCCCAACATCAAATAGGGCTGGCAGATTGCTTTCTGCCAGCCCTCAACTGCTACCTCAAGATCAATCTCTGAGATTATTGCTCAGGGGTATTGCTCAGGGGTATTGCTCCAGAGACGATTCAACAGGTTGGTTTTCCGCTGATCAAACTCAAGCCACTCACCCCATCCGGCAGTATTGCTCTGCGGATCGTAGGCGTGGCCGTACCAACCACCGGTGTCACCGGATTCCGGGTTGATGGACCAGTAGCAACCCTGGATATTTTTCTCGACCATGTAATCGACAAAAATATCCTGCCACTGAGCATCGACCACGCCGGGCTGGATATGATCCCAGCGCGCCTGATCGCGCAGAGCGGCTTTTGCCGGCCAATCCAGGTTGCCGCCGAACTCACCGACCACAATGGCATAGCCCCTTTCACGCAGGTAGCCAAAGTGCTCGTCCCAACCGGCGCGCAGCAACTCTTCATCGATCACGATATTACAGTCGGCATCACCGGCCGCATCGCCCTCCAGACCCTCACATTCCGGCTGCGACACCGGGTCCATGAAGCCTTTCTGCACAAATACGGACGGACCGTAGGTGTGCGGTGACCATACCAGGCGGTCTTTGGGGATATCCGGCGGGTTGTCACCGGCTTCAAACAGGTTTTCCCCCCAGTTCGGGTTGGTCAGTTCGTTGCCGTGCGGCACCTGGACAATGGTGTCCGGGGTACCGTCCTGATTACCGGCGGTGGCGGAAACACCCTGTACAAACAACAGCATATGCGGGCTGACTTCGTCGATAGCGGCAAACGCATCTTCGGTCAGGCTTTTCCACTCTTCCCAGGTGTAGTCCCAGGGCTCGTTGTAGATATCGATACCGATGATGTTGTCCACACCCAGCGCTTCTTCGAGGCCAGCCAGCTCGCGCAGGTTATCCAGCCAGATGTCACGGTTATACGCCTGCACATTGGTTACCGAATCCGGGTTGCCGGTGGCGGCACAAGAGCTGTCTTCCCGCGGGTAATCGTACATATCCCGATCCGCATCCACGTAGGGAGGACGGGCATCCAGGCGACCCGCACGCCAGCCCACATAGTTGGAGCAGGAATGCACATCGAGCATGACTTCAATGTTGTTCTGATCTGCGGCGATAATAAATTCTTCCATCGCCTGGCGCGCATTCGGTACACGTACCGATTCGTGGTTCTTCAATACTTCGCCACTGGCCTGCGGATCGTCGGGGTCGAGCGTTTGCGGCACCACCGGGAAGCGCACCACGTTCACACCCATTGCGGTGATTTCACTCATGGTCTGCTGGATGGTACGGCCTGTGCCCGCACTGCCATTGGCCCAGAAAGTGTTGCCCACGTAGAGCTCCATTGGCGCACCGCTGGGGTTCACTTCCGCATCGGAAGGCTCATGACGCCCCTCGAGACCGAACCAGGAACCACAATTTACCGGAATGACTTCACCGTTTTTGGTGATGTTACCGGTAGCATCCACGCGGAAGCGACCTGCCGTGGGTTCACCACCGGAACTGCCGCCGGAGGAACTGGAAGAGCTGGACGAGCCGCTGCCTGAGCTGGAACCACCGGAGGAACTGGAAGAGCTGGAAGAACCACTGCCGGAGCTTGAACCACCCGACGAACTGGAGGAGCTCGAGGAACTGGAAGAGCTGCCGCCAGAGGAACCGGATGAACTGGAGGAGCTGGACGAGGAGCTACTGGAGGAGCCGCCGGAGGAAGAGCCACCACCGTTTCCATCTACGCTCACCGGCACGGGCGCCTGGCCGCCAGGGTTGGCAATAAAGCCAATGATCACTTCACCGCCGGGTGCGATGGTACTGTTGTACGAAGCGGCTGCCACAACGTATTGGCTGGCACTCTGCGACTCGAGCACACCATTCCACATGTTGTTGATATCCACATCCATGTTGAAGGATACAGTCCAGTCGGTAAGCGGTTCACTGCCGTCATTGACGACAAGGATTTCCCCCTGGAATCCGCCGCCCCAGTCACTGACAATCCGCATTTCCGCTTCCGCCGCCATCAATGCGGCCGATGATGAGGCCAGCCAGAAGGCCAGCCCGGCCTTGGCGCAGGCCCGGTACAGCGATCGCCGCTGAAAGGTTCGATTACCCGAAACACTTGCTTCCATTTTTCTCTCCGGTCGTTGTAACTGATTCACCACCGATCATCGATCTGTGGAAAACTGATAGGCACCAATTTCCCGACAACAAGCGGCGAAACAACGTATTTTCAATAGTATTTTCATCGCGCGGCTCATTCGAGACGCTCTGATACAACGTGCGGATATTGAAAATGAACCCCGTGAAAAGATGAGTTTCAGGCCATTTTTTTACAGTTGAGAAATAATTTATTTTTCTGGATCACCAGCGTGAACCGTTACGGAAGTAAAGCGCGGGGACTGTCACAGTAAAAAGCGGGCAAAAAAAATCCCGGCACCAGGCCTAATGCTGTTCACTTAAGCATTGCAGCCTAAGGTGGGGCCCCGGAAAATCCGGTTTCCAGATCAGGAAACCGGATTTTTTTGTGTCTCTTCAGCAGTCTCTCTTCGATATTGATGCCCTCCAGTCCTTCTGTGACCTGAGTACCTTCACCCAGAACATTCCCGTTGAATGGGTGGATTCCGCTCTGCAGTTATCCTCGCAAGCCACTATTCGCCGCCGTCGACTTCCCGCCGATCAGGTACTCTGGCTCGTGCTGGGCATGGCCCTGTTCAGGAATGAACCGGTCTCAGAAGTTGCCCGCAGGCTCAATATCTGTGCTCAGGGGCTCGCGAACGATAGCCTGTTGGCCCCAAGCGGGGTATCAAAGGCGCGACAGCGTCTTGGTGCTAACCCCGTTCAGTGGCTATTTCAACGTACCGGGGTGCACTGGGGACATGAGCGTTACCCCGAAGATGAATGGCGAGGATTGCAAGTTCTCGCTGTCGATGGCGCGCTGTTGCGCACTCAAGATACTCCTGAGCTGCGAGATCATTTTGGCTCCGGTAACACGAGCACAAACCGGCAAACTCCGTACCCTCTTATGCGCCTGGTTGCTCTAATGAACGTACGTTCACATGTACTTCTGAATGCAGAGCTAAGCCCTTACCGACGCAGCGAAATACGCCTGGCCGATGAGTTTATGAATCAGGTGCCGGAAGCCTCCGTAACCCTGTTTGATAAGGGTTTTTGGAGTGCAGACCTTTTGCTGCGGTGGGCGGATCAGAACACGCAACGCCACTGGCTGATCCCCGAGCGCAAAGGCCTGGTCAGTGAGACAGTGGAGGTCTACAACAAAAATGATCGACTACTGCGAATGAAGGTCTCCCCCCAGGCTCGGAAGCGCAATCCGGCCCTTCCCGAGTACTGGGAAGTTCGAGCAGTGAGCTACAAGCATAATGGCAAAAACAAAACGGTATTTACCTCGCTACCGGCAGATACTTACGGCACTAAAGCCGTCGCGAAGCTCTACCAAGAGCGCTGGGAAATCGAAATCGGCTTCCGTGACATCAAAAGTTCCATGCAGCACAACGCCGTCACCCTACGTAGCAAGACCGTGGAACTGGTTTATCAGGAAGTGTGGGGGCTACTGTTGGCGTACAACGTGATACGTCGAGAGGCAAGCCAGGCAGCGGTCGCTCACGGGGGAAACCCAGCCAGGATACGCTTTAAGTTCGCATGCCAGTATATTGCTGCGCAGCTGATTGTCATGGCCGCGGCTCAGCCATTATCAAGAACTGGAGCGCGCTTATCGGAGCTTAGGGCGGGGATTGGGAACCTGTTTTTAGAGGACCGTCCTCGGCCTTCTAGGCCGAGGACGGTAAAGATCAGCAAAACCCGCTATCCGGTGAATCGTCGTGCTGCTCCGCTTAAGTGAACAGCATTACGGCACCAGGCCGGGATTTTGCAGGCAGCGTACAGAATCAGCTGACCACTTCGCCATGTGCCTGCTTATCCGCATGGTAAGACGAGCGCACCATTGGCCCACAGGCCGCGTGTTTGAAACCAATTTTCTCGGCATACACACGGTACTCTTCAAACTCATCCGGGTGCACGTAGCGCTGAACCGGCAGGTGCTCCTTACTCGGCTGCAGATACTGACCGATGGTGAGCATGTCGATATCGTGCGCGCGCATATCGTCCATCACTTCAAAAATTTCTTCCTTGGCCTCACCAAGACCTACCATCAGGCCGGATTTGGTCAACACATCCGGACGACGCTTTTTGTACTCCTGCAGGAGTTTCAGCGACCACTTGTAGTTGGCCCCCGGGCGGGATTCCCGGTACAGGCGCGGCACGGTTTCCAGATTGTGGTTAAAAACATCCGGTGCTTCGGCTTCAAGGATATCCAGGGCAATATCCATGCGTCCGCGGAAATCCGGGGTCAGGATCTCCACCTGCAGATTGGGGGAAAGTTCGCGGGAGCGTTTGATACATTCGGCAAAGTGTTCGGCACCGCCGTCGCGCAGATCGTCGCGGTCTACGGAGGTGATCACCACGTAGCGCAGGCTCATGGCGGCGATGGCTTCAGCCAGGTGCTGGGGTTCGTTCGGGTCCAATGGGTTGGGCTTGCCGTGGCCCACATCGCAGAAGGGACAACGCCGGGTACAGATCTCCCCCATGATCATAAAGGTCGCGGTACCCCCGCTAAAGCACTCGCCCAGATTGGGGCAGCTGGCTTCTTCACACACGGTCGCAAGCTTCTGCGAGCGCAGAATGCTCTTGATACGGTCTACTTCCTTGGATGCTTTTACCGAGGGAACTTTTACCCGGATCCAGTCCGGTTTGCGCAGTGTCTGATCGCTGGCGATGACCTTGACGGGGATACGCTCTACCTTGTCACCATCGCGCAGCTTTTCCCCCTGTTGCAGACGGCGGGTGCGCTTTACCGGGGTGATTTCTGGTTTGCTGCCGTTACCGCCCTCACCAGGATTGACGGTGGTCGCCTTGACTTCAGGTTGCTCGGCGTCGAATCGTTCAGACATGGTTGTTTCCTGGTTCCGCGGCCTGCCCAGGGGCGGCCGCTTCAATGATTTTCTTGTCAGACGAAAATTCGTCAAACAGATGCTCGTCCACCGGCTGCCAGTTGGCCTCCGGCAGTTGCAGTTTGTTCAGCAAGGCGGTGACGAAACGTTTCGCGACCGCTTCCCACGCAGGTGTGGGCTGGATTACTTCCGCCATCTGCACCATCTGCATGCCGGCGTAACCACAGGGGTTGATACGCAGGAAGGGCGCCAGATCCATATCGATGTTGATGGCAATACCGTGAAAGCTGCAGCCCCGCCGCACCCGCAGGCCGATGGAGGCGATCTTGTTGCCGGCGCGAGGGCCGTCACTCAGATAGACACCGGGCGCATCGGGGCGCGGCGCGGCGGCAATACCGAACTCGGCGAGCATGGCGACGGTGGCTTCTTCCAGGGCGGTGACCAGGTCGCGCACACCGATTTTGCTGCGGCGCAGGTCCAGCAGCGGGTACACCACCAGTTGCCCGGGCCCGTGGTAGGTCACCTGTCCTCCGCGGTCTACCTGAACGACGGGGATGTCACCGGTATTGAGCAGGTGTTCGGCTTTGCCGGCCTGGCCCTGGGTGAAGACCGGGGGATGCTCGACGCACCAGATCTGATCTTGGGCGTCGTTGCCGCGATTGTCGGTGTAGTGCGACATGGCGCGCCATACGGTTTCGTAGTCGCGACGTCCCAGATTACAGATGACCGGCTTACAGGTGTCTGCGGCCATCAGATCACCATGTATACGCCCGAGTGGGCGGTGAGTTCTTCGGTCAGTGCCTGCAGTTGATCTTTGCCGGTGGCGACAATGAAGAAGGTCACCGAGGTGAATTTGCCGTTGCGGCTGGGCTTGAGCGTCATTTTGCTTTCATCCAGCTCGGGGGCGTGGCGGCGCATTACTTCGAGAACAAAATCGTGAACCTGGTCATCGGAGTCGCGCACGACTTTGACCATGTAGTCTTCACAAGGAAACTCGATTTTGGGAGGCTGCTGTTCTGAATCCTGGGTCATACCACTCTCACTGGGCCGCAGGTCAGAAGTGGAATCGCCGGTCACTATTCCGGCGAGAGTTGCGGCCGGGCGGCGATTATACAGTGCCGACGGGGCACTGGACAGGGAGGATAGATTGCAGATGAAACTGGTTGTTTTAGTAGGTAGCGATGGGTACCGGTTTCTCGGGAAGTTCTATGGCGGCACTGCTAGCAGGCACCGCCTTCTGAGACACGCCGTGCACCCATCCCTGGGGGCTCTGCACCGCCATCCATGGCGGTGACAAAACGTCAGTTTTGGACGCCGAAGGCGCCCGCAGGGTGAGGGCTCTGCCCGAATCAACGTCTCACAAGGCAAAACCCGGTATCAGCACCTTAACGAGCACCATTGGTGCTCAAAAGAACTATTGAAAGAACCCCATCACAAAGCGCTTGATGGAATCCCAAAGACGCTTGAACAAGCCTGCCTCTTCCACATCTTCAGCAACCACCGCCGGTACGTCGGCAACGGTTTCGCCGTCCAGATTGACCACGACTTTACCCACCTGCTGGCCCTTGGCCAGCGGGGCCTTGAGCTCACCGTCAATGATCAGGTCGGCTTTGATGCTCTCTTCACCGCCGCGGGGAATGGTGACGAAAACGTCCCGGGAGACGGCGACACCCACGGTATCGGTCTTACCACCCCAAACACGCTCGGTCTGCAGTACATCGTTGCTGCCGTAGACCTTGTGGGTCTGGTAATAGCGGAAACCATAGGCGAGGAGTTTCTGGGTTTCTGCAGCGCGCTTTTCGTCGCTGTCGGTGCCGACAACCACAGAGATGAGGCGCATGCCCCGTTTCACGGCGGAGGCCACCAGGCAGTAGCCGGCTTCTTCGGTGTGGCCGGTTTTGATGCCATCTACCGCGGGATCGCGCCACAGCAGGCGGTTGCGGTTGGGCTGATTGATGCCGTTAAAGCGGAAGTATTTTTCAGAATACAGGGCATAGTGGCTGGGGTGATCCTGGATCAGCGCGCGCGCCAGTTTGCTGAGGTCTCGGGCGGTGGTGAGATGCCCTTCTGCGGGCCAGCCGGTGGCGTTTACGAAGTGGGTGTCGTCCATACCAAGCAGCTGGGCCTGCTGGTTCATGACTTCGGCAAACACTTCTTCGCTGCCGGAGACGTATTCGGCCAGGGCGATGCTGGCGTCGTTGCCGGACTGGACGATAACGCCGCGCAACAGGTCAATGACCGGCACTTTGTCGCCGACCTTGACGAACATTTTCGAGCCACCCTTGCGCCAGGCCTTCTCGGAGATATTGACCGAGTCCTGCTCTTTGATGGTGCCCTTTTCCAGCTCTTCAGAAACGATGTAACTGGTCATCATCTTGGTGAGGCTGGCCGGGGGAATCTGTTTATCGGCGTCGTGTTCCACCAGTACCTGACCGGTGTGGGCATCTACCAGGATGTAAGCGGTCGCCGCAAGTTGCGGGGGTGCGGGAATCAGGGGTTTATCGGCCTGGGCCACGCTGGCGCTGACAATCAGGAGCAGACAGGCAAATAAGCGTTTGAACATGGGTCTCTCTTTATTCCTTGCAATCAATGTGTGTCAGATCCCCAGCACCTGCCAGGGAAAAAGACGGTGCGAGTATAAGGGTTAATCCACCACTACCTGAGGTTGACCGAAGTTTTTCTGTTCAACGGATTCCCTCAAGGCAGCCAGTGCCCGCTGCTGTTCAATAGGCCCGATCCGGACCCGGTACAGCATTTTCCCGCCGCGATTTACCGGACTAACGGATACAGGATAGCCGAATGCAGCGGCGAGCTGCGCACGAATCTCTTCTGCCTGACTGGATGAGCTATAGGCCCCGACCTGCAGGAAGGTATTGTCGGGCAGTTTGAAGCTGGCATCCTGCGGCAACCCCTTGCGTGCTGCGGCATCTTTTTCTACCGCGAGGGTCTCAATGGCGCTGGGCAGGCTTTCGGGATCGAGCGCCTCGACTTCGACGCGGGCTACGCCTTTGTCGATATAGCCGAGCTTCTGCGCGGCGGTGTAACTGAGGTCGATAATGCGCCCGGGTACGAATGGGCCGCGATCGTTGACGCGCACGATAATACTGCGGCCGTTATCCAGGTTGGTGACCTTGGCGTAGCTCGGCAGGGGCAGCGTTTTGTGGGCGGCAGACATGGCGTACATGTTGTAGACCTCGCCATTGGCGGTCTTGCGCCCGTGAAACTTGGTGCCATACCAGGAGGCGTGGCCCCGTTCGCGATAGCCTTTGACGTCCTCGCGGACACGGTACTTAACACCATTGACGACATAGGGAGATTTGTTGCCAGCGACACCGATTAGCTCGCGCACCGGCGTCACCTCCGGCGTTGCCAGCATATCCACCGGTACCGCTGGACCGCTGTCGCGAATCTGATCGAACGGTACCTCGTCCGGCTCTACCTTGGCACTGCCGGTGTCATTCAGCGGCACGGTGCTACAGGCCGACAAGAGTACGAGCGCACAGGCGCTCGCTATCCGGGCACTATGCCCGAGTCGCGTTTTTATCATGACTTCCCCCTGGTGCCGGGCAAAACGCGCCCGCAACCGTGTGTTATCGCTCTGATCGTTATTTAATGTCGGTATCTGTTAACGCTGCGTTATTCCGCGAGCGCGCGGCGGTTCAGGACCGCCCCCCGCGGGCTTTGATTATTTCCTGTCCCAGCTCGTAGACCGCCATGGCGTACAGGCGGCTGTGGTTATAGCGGGTGATGGTGTAGAAATTATTCAACCCGATCCAGAACTGTTCGCCCTCTTCGGTTTTCAGTGAAAACACATTGGCCGGCATGTCTTTGGTCACCTGCGCGGTGGTAGGGAAGCCCTTGGCCTCCACTTCACCCACAGTCCAGTTGGGCTTGAGATCATCGTTGACGATGGTCATATCCGCGTTGGGTAGTGGCTGGGTAATCACGGTAACCGGTTGACCGGTCTTCCAGCCGTGCTCCACAAAGTAGTTGGCCACGCTGCCGATGGCATCTTCGGTATCCTCCCAGATGTCCACGCGGCCATCGCCGTTAAAGTCCACCGCATAATGGCGGTAGCTCGATGGCATAAACTGGCCGAACCCCATGGCACCGGCATAGGAGCCCTTGAGGCTCACAGGATCGATTTTCTCGTCCCGGGTCAGCAGCAGATAGTTTTCCAGCTCCTTGGTAAAAAACTTGGAGCGGCGCGGATAGTTGAACGCGAGGGTAGACAGCGCGTCGATGACCCGATAGCTGCCCATGTTGCCCCCGTAGCGGGTTTCCACACCTATGATGGCAACAATCAGCTCCGGCGGAACCCCGTATTTCTCTTCTGCGGCTTTCAGCGCCTCGGCATTTTTATCCCAGAAATCCACACCTCCGCGAATGCGGGTATCGGTAATGAAGATTTTGCGGTACTCGTACCAGGGCTTGGCTTTTTCCGCCGGGCGCTTGATCGCTTTGAGAATGGACTCCTTGCGCTTGGCTTCCCGCATCAGACCCTGAAGTTCATCGCGGCTGAAATTGTGCTCGGCCACCATGTAATCCACAAAGGCCTTGGCCTGGGCATTCTCATCGTGCCCCTGCTCCTGGGCACAGGCGCCAAGCACCAGCCCCAAGCCGGCCAACAATCCCGTGGTCCACTTCAAAACAACCGCTCCTGTCTTCATAAAGTACTTCCAACTTCTTATCACTATTTGAGGCCTGTTGCGCCGCCGCACCCGCAGGCCGGCTTACGACCGTGGCGAATGGCTATTGTGACTGCAGCCGCGCCAAAAAGTGGCACGATACACCCGAAAAAGTGAAGGCAGGCTGAACCGGCTCACGTTCTTGCGTTCGCGATGCAATTCAAGCCTACGAGGTCAGAAAAGTACTCTGCGCCTTTCCGTGCTGACGGCCATGAGAATGCCGAACCCCGCCATCAGGGTAATCACCGAGGTGCCGCCGTGGCTCACCAGGGGCAGAGGAACCCCCACCACCGGCAGCAAGCCGGTCACCATACCGATATTCACAAACACGTACACGAAGAAGGTCAGCGTGATACTGCCCGCCAACAACCTTCCGAATACATGCTGGGCCATAAAACTAATATAGATGCCCCGGGCGATGATCAACAGGTACAGGGCCAACAGGATCAGCGCACCGCGCATTCCCCACTCTTCCGCGAGTACCGCAATGATGAAATCCGTGTGACTTTCCGGCAGAAAATCCAGCTGTGATTGGGTGCCCTGCATATATCCCTTGCCGGACCAGCCCCCAGAGCCAATGGCGGCCTTGGACTGGAAGATGTTCCAGCCGGCCCCCAGCCGATCCGCATCCGGGTTGAACAGGGTCAGAATCCGCTGCCGCTGATAGTCCCGCAGCCCCCACATCCACATGGGCCAGGCGGCCAGCAGCCCCATCACAATGGCACTGCCGATCATCTTCCAGCTGAGACCGGAGAGGTACAGGGCGAAGATGCCGGAGGCAGCAATGAGAATGGATGTCCCCAGATCCGGCTGACGGACAATCAACACCGCCGGCACCGCAATAATGACCAGCGCCCCCAGTACCGTGAGAAATGACGGCGGCAGCGTACGTTTGTGCAGATAGGCGGCAACGGCAATGGGCACCGCCAGTTTCAGGGCCTCCGAGGGCTGAAAGCGGAACCCGCCAATTTGCAGCCAGCGCTGTGCGCCCTTGGCACCCACCCCCACGAACAGAACCGCTACCAGCAGGCAGCAGCCCGCCAGATAGAACCAGGGGGACCAGCGGCGGTAGAACTCGAGAGGGATCTGCGCCGCAATAAACATACCGATAAACGCCAGCCCCATAAACACGGCCTGGCGTTTTACATAATGAAACTCCTCACCGGCCGCGCTGTAGAGCACCACCAGGCCGACACCGGCCAGCGCCATCAACAGCAGAAGCAGTGGCAAGTCGACATGCCAGCGGCGGGAAAAACTCTCCGGACGACGCAGGCTGCTGCCGGTATCCGGCAGGCGGTTCATGTAATCGCGACTTGCCATCTAGCCCGCCTCCCGTTGTACGCCCGCAGCGGACGAAACCATCGGCGGTCGCCAGCCATCCACCCTGGCGGTGTCCTCGTAGGTCCGGGACATCCAGTCGAAGAAGACTTCCCGCGCCACCGGTGCGGCCACTCTGCCACCGCCCTCACCGTTTTCGACCAGTACCGACACCGCAATCTGCGGGTCATCCAGTGGTGCAAAGGCGACAAACAACGCGTGGTCCCGGTGGCGCTCTTTCAGCGCTTCGGAGTCGTACTTTTCCCCCTGGGCAATACCCACCACCTGAGCGGTTCCGGATTTACCCGCAACCTTGAAATCGAGGCCGGCGCCAGCGCGCTTGCCGGTACCGTGGGTGCTGTACACCACGGCTTCCATTCCTTCAAACACCAGGTCCCAGTGCTCGGGGCGCGCGTCCACGTGTTGCAGGACTTCCGGCGGCTGTTCGATACCATCCACCGCCATCACCACCTGCGGCCGATAGTGAGTACCGCGATTGGCGATGGTTGCGGTCATTACCGCCAGCTGTAGCGGCGTCGCCAGCACAAACCCCTGCCCCAGTACCGCATTCAGGCTGTCGCCCGGGAACCAGGGCACACCACGCGCACCGCGCTTCCACTCACGGGAGGGAAAAAGCCCGGGATATTCCCGTGGCAGGTCAATGCCGGTTTTCTCACCGAGGCCGAACCGGGTGGCAATGTCGTGCATGCCGTCGATACCCCAGCGATGCGCCATATCCCAGAAGTACACATCACAACTCTGCGCCAGGCCCTGGATCAGATCCACGTGCTTGCCGTGGCCCCAGCGCTTCCAGTCGCGGTAGATTCGGGAGTCATTGGGCAGTTTGAAGAACCCCGGGTCGGCGACCTGGGTCTCTGCCGTGATCACACCGTCAGCGAGACCACCCAGCCCCATCATGGGCTTCAGCGTGGAACCCGGCGGGTATTGCCCCTGCACCACCCGGTTGAACAGCGGCACGTCCAGGGAATCCCGCAGGGCACTGTAGTCCGTGAAGCTGATACCGGTGACAAACAGATTGGGGTCGAAGGAGGGCTGGCTGACGAAGGCGAGCACGCCGCCGGTTTTCACATCAATGGCCACCACTGCGCCGCGGTTATCCCCCAGAGCCTCGGTGGCCACTTGCTGCAGACGGGTATCCAGGTGCAGTGTCAGCTCGGAGCCCGGTTTCGGATCCTGACGCTCCAGCACCCGCAGCACCCGGCCACGGGCATTGGTTTCGACGTTTTCGTAACCCACCTCACCCAGCAGTACACCTTCATAGGAACGCTCCAGCCCCACCTTACCGATACTCTGGGTACCACGATAACGGCTGACTTCTTCCTCGGAAAAACTCGACAGTTCGCGCTCATTGATCCGCCCCACATACCCGACACTGTGGGCAAACAGTTCCTTCTCCGGGTAGTAGCGCACCAGCTCGGCTTCCACAGATACGCCGAGCAGGTGGAATTCGTTGACACTGATGCGGGCGATTTCTTCCTCGCTCAGGCGATAGCGCAGGGGGACCGGCTCAAAGGGACGTCGCCGCGGCAGGCGGCGCTTGAATTTTTCCACATCACTGTCATCGAGCTCGACCAGCTGGCCGAGCAGTTCCAGAGTCGCGTCCAGGTCTTTGACCCGCTCACGCACGATCGACAGGGTGTAACTGGGGCGATTGTCGGCGAGTAACTCGCCATTGCGGTCATAGATCAGCCCACGGGTGGGGGGGACCGGACGCACCTGGATGCGATTCTGATCGGACTGGGTACGGTAATCCTCGTAATTGACCACCTGCAGATTGTACAGGCGCGCCACCAGCACACTCAGCAGTGCCACGACACCGAAGATGGCCACCAGCATACGGTTGCGGAATAGCCGCTGTTCCGAGTGGTGATCTTTAAAGTGCAGGTTTTCAGACATGCTGGTGAAAACAGATTCTTCGGTGGCGCGAAAATGACCACGGAGTGTACACAAGTTTGCCGCCCATGCGGAAATCACGACGGCAGAGATGACGCAAAATCCAAAGCCGGTCTCCAGTGGAGATGGTTAAATATCGCGCCATGGAATTATGACAGTCACCGAGGGCGGTGGTTCAGTGAGACGCCCCCGGCAAAGCATCGGAAACCAGTTATTTGTGGTAGGGATGCCCGGCCAGCAATGTCCAGGCGCGGTAGACCTGCTCCGCCAGCAGCACTCGCACCAGCGGGTGGGGCAGTGTGAGTGCAGACAGGGACCACTTCTGGTTGGCCCGCGCCACGCACTCCGGCGCCAGCCCGTCTGGGCCGCCAATGAGCAGGCACACATTGTCGCCGCCCATCTGCCAGTTCGCCAGCTCGCGGGACAGCTGCTCCGTGCTCCAGGCCTTGCCTTTCACTTCCAGCGCCACCACGTGCTCCCGCGGGTTGATCGCCGCGAGCATCGCCTCCCCTTCTTTCTGGCGGGCCTTTTCCACCAGGGCCGGGGAGTTTTTCTGACCGCGATTACCAAGGGGGACTTCCACCATCTCCAGAGTCAGTTCCCGGGGCAGGCGCTTGGCGTACTCGTTGTAGCCCTCCTGTACCCACCCGGGCATCTTGCCGCCAGCGGCGATGATTCGCATCTTCATGGGAAGTGTACGAACGCTTCAGGCTTGGTGCGGGTCAGACCCGTCCGCGTCTTCACGGGTATTCGGGGTCATGGACCAGAGTTTTTCCAGGTCGTAGAAGCCGCGGGTTTCCGCCTGCATCACATGTACCACCACATCACCGTAATCGACCAGTACCCACTCACCCTGCTCCATACCTTCCACACCGATAGGACGAATGCCCGCTTCCTTGCCATCCTCGACCACATTGTTGGCCAGGGACTTTACCTGCCGGTTGGAGGTGCCGGTGCAGATGATGAGCGTATCCATCACGTCGCTGAGCTCCGAGACGTCCATGGAAACGATGTCTTTACCCTTGAGGTCTTCCAGTGCGTTTACTGCAATTGATCTGATATCTGTCATAACACCTGTATCGGGAGCCTGTGCTCCCCCGTTCTAGGACTCTGTCGATTGATAGAGCCGATGAGTTTGAATGTAGTCCAGCACCCGCTCCGGCAGTAGAAACTGCGGGGAGCGGCCGCCTTTGATTTGTGTGCGGATGTCTGTGGCTGAGATCGGCAGCAGACTGAGTTCCTGTAGCAGAATCCGGCCCGCTGGCTGCCGCTGAATATCCGCCAGCGATCCACCCTGTGCTGCCAGTAGTTCCGCCACCTCACCCGCTGTGGGTACTTCCCAACCGGGGCGGGCCACCACCACCAGGTGCGCCAGTTGCAGCAACCGCTGCCAGCGGTGCCAGCCGGGCAGGCCCAGCAGGGAGTCCATCCCCATGCAAAAGCTGATGGACACTCCGTCTCCCAGCTCTCTGCGCAATTCTTCCAGGGTATCCACGGTGTAAGTGGGGCCGGCGCGCTGTAGTTCGCGGGCATCCAGCACCAACTGCGGGCAATCCTGCAATGCCAGTGCCAGCATGTCCCGCCGCCGCCCGGCGGTCACACCGGGAGCGGCGCGGTGGGCCGGCTGGTGGGACGGCAGCAGGCGCATCTCGTCAAAACCCAGGCGCTGCTTCAGTTCCAGCGCCATACGCAGGTGACCGAAGTGCACCGGATCAAAGGTGCCGCCAAACAGGGCCAGAGTTTTTGACGTCGGGTTCATTACAGGTTCGGGCTCACTGACGAATCTGTCCGTCCCCGAACACGATCCATTTCTGCGAGGTCAGGCCTTCCAGGCCCACCGGGCCGCGGGCGTGGATCTTGTCGGTGCTGATACCGATCTCCGCACCCAGACCGTATTCAAACCCGTCTGCAAACCGGGTGGAGGCATTGACGATCACCGAGCTGGAATCCACTTCCGCCATAAAACGGCGGGCGCGGCTGTAATCCTCGGTGACGATGGCCTCGGTGTGGCCGGAGCTGTACCGGGCGATATGGTCCATGGCGCCATCCATATCCGTCACCACGCGAATCGACAGCACCGGTGCCAGGTACTCGGTACCCCAGTCTTCCTCCGAGGCCGGCAGTGCCTGGGGCAGGATCGCGCGGGTCTTTTCGCAGCCGCGCAATTCCACGCCCTTTTCAGCATAGGCGGCAGCCAGGCGCGGCAGGAACTCTGCCGCAACGGGTTCCGCCACCAGCAGGGTTTCCATCGCGTTGCACACGCCATAGCGGTGGGTCTTGGCGTTCAGGGCAATATTGAACGCCTTTTCGGTGTCCGCCCGATCATCCAGGTACACGTGGCAGATGCCATCCAGGTGCTTGATCACCGGTACCCGCGCGTCGTTACTGATGCGCTCGATCAACCCTTTTCCGCCGCGGGGCACAATCACGTCCACGTATTCCGGCATGGTAATCAGCGCGCCCACTGCAGCGCGATCCGTGGTACCCACCACCTGCACCGCCGTTTCCGGCAGCCCTACCTGCCTGAGTCCCGCGGCAATGCAGGCGGCAATCGCACGATTGGAATGCAGCGCCTCGGAACCACCGCGCAGAATGGTGGCGTTGCCGGATTTCAGGCACAGGCTGGCGGCATCGATGGTCACGTTCGGGCGGGATTCATAGATGATCCCCACCACCCCCAGGGGCACACGCATTTTGCCCACCTGAATACCACTGGGGCGGTATTTCAGGTCGCTGATCTCACCTACCGGATCCGGCAGTTCGGCAATCTGGTTGAGTCCGTCGATCATCCCGTCGATACGCGGGTCGGTGAGTTCCAGGCGGTCCAACAGGGCCGCATCCAGACCGCTGTCACGGCCATTCTGCATATCCTGGGCGTTGGCCGCCGCCAGCTGTGGTCGCTGTCTGTCCAGCTCCGCGGCGATTGCCTTGAGCGCCGCGTTTTTGATACCAGTGTCAGCGCACGCCATCAGGCGGGCGGCGGCGCGGGCCGCGCGACCCATGGCCTGCATCGTCGCACAAGTCGAAGAGGCTTCGTTCGATTCCTGTTCACGCTCGGTGGCACTGACACTGTTCATTGCTGATCTCCATGCAAAACACGCTATCTCGCCGGGATTTTCGCCAATCCCGGATAAAATCTCCCGCTCCCGGTCTTGCCGCCGGAAAACGGCCGCGCAGTATACCGCAACAGCGCCGGAAAATTGCCCGGTAAACCGGGTTATTGGGCCGATTGCGGTGGCTTGTGGTGAAGCGCGCTCAGTTTCTGATGCATAAACGCAATCCCCAGCAGCGCCAGTCCCATCCCCATAAACGACGCCACCCGCAGCAGCCCCTCCAGGCCAGACATATCCACCAGAAACAGTTTTACGATCACCAGTGCGAGAACCGCCATACCGCCCTGATAACAGCTGCGCCATCCGCGCCAGCTGCCCAGTAAAATCGCGGCGACAGCCAGCGCCAGCCAAACGGCGGAATAGGTATAGAGCTCGCCGGTGGCTGCAGAGGTATCCATGCGGATATTGCCCTGCCACAGGTGGCGCACTTCCACAGACACCCACACAAACGCCGCCAGTGCGGCCAGCAGCGCAGCGTAGCGGCGCACCGCGGGCAGGTAGAAGCGGCTCACCAAAAACGCCAGCAATACCGGACCGGCAAAGGCCGGCAGCAGCATATTCCACAGCGGCTGGTCACCGATGGCACGCCACGCCCAAGGCTCGCTGGTTGCAGTGGCCAGCAGAATCCACAGGTAGTTGACCAGCCCCCCGGCCATCAGCAGGCGTCCGTACCCGTCGTACCAGTTGGCAAAACTGCCAGCGAGCCGGCTTTTGCGGTAATACACCAACCCCAGTGCGGTAAACAGCCACATATTGATTACCGCCTCGGCAAAGCGGTACTGCCCAGCCAGAGCATTGCCGTCATAGAGCCAGTAGCGGCATTCCGCCCAAACCGTCAGCACCAGCAGGTGCAGCGCCGCCGCCTCGGCCCAGCGGGCCAATGGCAGGTGCCGCTCCCGCAACAGGTGCGCCGCCAGCCAGGCACACAGGGCGGAACCGCCGTAGGTCCACAGGGACCAGTGGGCCACTTTGTCGTAAGTCAGCAGCCAGGGGTTCAGCGTAAGCCGCACCACCACCAGAACCAGTACTGCCTTCAGCAACCAGCCCAGTGCGGGCATCTCAAACCGGCGAATAACCCAGGCGAGGGAGATGGCCTGCAGGGCCAGAGCGAGGGTCAGGCTCGCCTGCTTCAACCACAGACAGACCGCCAGGCTGTAGGCGAAGTGCGCGGCGATAAACAGCCACACCACCATGCCCCGGGACCAGTGCCGGCCCACACCGCGACTGCCCAGATACATGAACACGGCACCGAAAATGGCGGCATACAGGCACCACCAGAATTTAGACAGGAAATCTCCGGCCAGTGCATAGCCCACCAACAGTGACATCAGCGGTGCCATAACCGCCAGCGATGCCCACCAGGCACCGGGCGCCCCGCGGCGGTGCCCCTCACTGGCATCGCCATCGGCAAAATAGTTGTAGACCGCCAGAGCGCTGAAGAGGGCCGCAGTAATCAGCAGATACAGCAGGAATCCCCGCTGCAGTTCTGGCGCCACCGGTACCAGGCGCAGCCCCTCCCCGCCCCACTGATCCAGGCGACTGCCAAACCAGGCTGCCAGCTGCCCGATAAACAGCGCCCAGGGTACCGGCACCAGAGTCGGGTTGCGGCGTGCGGTGATCAGCGCCACCAGGGCCAGAGGACTCCAGGTACTGAGCATCGCCGCAGTGGCGGGTTCGATACCTTCACGGAAAATCGACAGACACTGGGCCACCACGACCGCCAGCAGGCCCGGCAGAACCAGTGCGGCGCCGGCCCCCTTCTCCGGCAGCCGCCCCCGCAGCCGCCAGTTCCCGGGTATCACAGCGACCATCAAGTAGGCCAACGCCGCGAGGTAAGGGCCACGCCAGCCGTCTGCCTGGTGCCCGGCCAGAGAAATCAACCACCACCCCAGTGCGCCGGCCAACAACCCAAGCCAGAGCCAGCTGCGATAGACGTACCGCAGTAACAGCAGTACCGAGGTGGAGATAATCAGTGCATACACCATCGCGCCCAGCACATTGCCGGAGCCGCTGGATACCAGAATGGGCACCGCGTATGCACCGAGCATGCCGATGGCGGCGAGTACCGGGCCGTGCAGGCGCGCCAGCCACATGGTGATCAGCGCCACCAGTGCCAGCACTCCAAAGGCAACCCCGGGCGCCATCAGTTTGTAGAGGTGTACGGCGGAGAGCACCGCGGCAAAGGCGGTAATGGCACCACCGCCCGCCAGGGCAGCGAAGGTGGGGTGCGTGCCACCGGTTTTGCGCCGCAGGAATTCTGCGGCCCCGTATAGCGCAAGTGCGATTAGCAGTCCCGCCACCACCCGCACCTTGGGCCCCAGCAATCCCTGCTCGATACCGTAGCGGGCGAGGAACACCCCGGAGAGTGCGACACAGGTACCTCCCAGCCACACCATCCAGTTTTTCTGCAGGTGTTCCAGGAAACGGGTGCCCGCGGCGGGCCCGGCGCACGTCTGCGCCTTCCCACCGGCAGCGCCGGACCGGCGCGGGTGGGCCCAGTCGGTCGGTGCCGCTGGCGCTCCGCGGGAGTCACCGCTGCTGGCAATATCGTCCTCGATATCGAGCGTCAGGTCCTCCGAAGAAGCCTCTTCCCGCTGCGCTGGCGCAGGTGGCGCCGGGCTGTCCATGGCGTCCGCCCGCTGGGTGTCCCGGACACCGTCCATGACTGCATCCAGGCGCTCACGCAGGCGCGTGACTTCCCGCCGCAACTGCCTGACCTCGGCGAAGGCAAAGATACCCAGAAAAGAACCGATGACGATGGCGAGAATCAGCATCACGCCAACAAAAACAAAATTATCCATAGGAAGCGGTCGTTTCTTCTTGTTTATTTATTGTTGGCCGGAGCGCACTCAATTCACGCCATCTGCGCGGCGAGTATCACTCCTTGGCCCAGCGATCCAGATTGGCCGCAATATTCGCCAGTCGCTCCAGTGGATCGTGACTCGCCAGCAGCTCCACCCGCGCGGCATCATCCAGCGGCAGCAGTTGCGCCAACTGCCAGGACAGAGCCTCGGCCGTTTCCACCGGCGCAAACTTGAGGGCGAGCATCGCGGTGTGCTGCTTCAATTCGTCCAGCACCGCCATTAATCCATCAAAGGACTCGGGCACCGGATGGGAGTCCTCGTCCGGCAACCACTCCACTTCCGCCATCAACAGGCCATCTTCTTCGCGGAAGGTCTCGAGCACGCGAAAACGGGAATCCCCCGCCACATCGATATGTAACAGCCCTTCCTCGCCCTGGCTCCAGTCGACGATACGCACGTACAGACCCAGCGGCCAGACCTCCGCCGGCCCCACTTCCCTGCCCGAACGAATCAACACCACCCCAAATCCGGTATCGGATTCGAGCGAGTCCGTCACCAGGCGCAGATAGCGCTGCTCAAAAATCCGCAACGGCAGGGTCACGCCGGGAAACAGCGCCATGTTGAGGGGAAACAGTGGGATAAGGGACAAGACTTCGACTCTCTGGCTTTAGGGGATGGTGACAAAGATACCACTGCTGTGGATGGCACAAGAATAATCTCCCCACCCCAAAACAAAAACTCGCGCCAACTGTTCTATGCTCAAAACTGTATACGAACGATTATCCGGTGAGAGGTATCCCATGCGCTGGCGTGAAGGTCGCAGAAGTTCGAACGTTGAAGATCGTCGCGGGCAGCGCTCTCCCGGTGGTGGTGGCACAGGCGGCCTGGGCAACCTGCTGGCTCTGGCACCGTTTTTACTGCGCAGCAAAAAAGGCTGGCTGATCCTGCTGGTGCTGGCGGCACTCTATTACTTCGGCGGCAACCTGTTCAGCGGCATGCCGGGCACGGAGTCCCCGAGCCTCGGACCGGATACCCAGACAACCCCCGGTGCACCAGCGGCCGACGATGAGGTGGCGCAGTTTGTCTCGGTAGTTCTGGGTACCACCGAGGATGTATGGGGGCAGATATTCCAACAGGCGGGGTCACAGTATTCTGCCCCCAAACTGGTGCTCTATACGGATGCGGTGCGCTCGGCCTGCGGCCTCAGTTCGGCTGCGGTAGGGCCTTTTTACTGCCCCGGCGACCAGAAGGTGTATCTGGATTTGAGCTTTCTGAACGAGCTGAAGAAGCTGGGCGCACCCGGAGATTTCGCCTTCGCGTATGTGATTGCCCACGAGGTGGGTCACCACGTACAGAACCTGCAGGGCATCTCATCCAAAGTACAGCAGGCGCGGATGCAGGCGGACAAGGTCACGGCGAACCGTCTGTCAGTAATGCTGGAGCTGCAGGCAGACTGCTACGCAGGTGTGTGGGCTTTCTACGCCAACCGTGACAAGCAGATGCTGGAGCCCGGCGATGTAGAAGAGGGCCTGCGTGCAGCTGCAGCCGTGGGCGACGACCACCTGCAACGCCGCGCCGGCCGCGCCGTCTCCCCCGACGCCTTCACCCACGGCAGCGCCGAACAACGGGCCCACTGGTTCCAACAGGGGTTCTCCACCGGTGACGTCAACAAGTGCAATACCTTTGCGGCACTGTCTGGGCAATGAATCGTACCCACATCCAAACTACAAGTCTCAAGTGAACCTCGGACAGGCCCCGGTGGCAGCGCCGCTACCGGGTACAGCTTCGCGAGACACACCGTAAACCCATCCCTGGGGGCTCTTCTAAAACATCCCTGTTTTAGAAGGTCTCGCGAAGCCGTACCCGGTATCGACGCTTTCGCTTCGGCGTTTGGGTCCTTTACAGACTTCGTATACTGGCCCCTTTGTTCGTTACACACTAAGCTTGCCGCTCACGAAATTATTCATCACCAATAAGTTAGGGAGATTCCCGTGCCAAGAGCAACAGCCCGCCACATTCTGGTAGAAAGCGAAGCCCAGTGTCAGGATCTGAAAAAGCAAATTGAAGACGGCGCCGATTTCGGAAAAATTGCCCAGCAATATTCCAAATGCCCCTCCGGCCGCAATGGTGGCGATCTGGGTGAATTTGGCCAGGGCCAGATGGTGCCGGAATTCGACAAGGTGGTTTTCAACGATGAGCTGAACAAGGTACACGGCCCGGTGAAAACCCAGTTTGGTTATCACCTGTTGGAAGTTACCAGCCGTACGGATTAAGGACAGTCATTCAGACTCTTAGCTGCCGGTTAAAAACTTGGCAGCTAGAAGCTAAGGCAAGGTGCTGGTGCGAGTATTTCGAACCGTCGTCGCCATGGATGGCGGCGCCGGAGCGTACAGGGATGTATTCACAGCGATTCGAAATACTCGCACCAGCATCTTGGCGCCACTTAAGTGGCTTACAGGGCTCCACTGTGGAAGCCCTTAATCCCAATTACTCCGCGCTGGTCTCAGCCTGCCACTCAAACAGGTTCATCTCGATAAAGAAGAAAGCCACCAGCCACAGGAAGGCGTCCCAGAAATCCAGGAAGCTGCCGTTGAGTCCCCAGTAGATCGCACACAGCAGCAGGGTAAAGTAGAGCAGGCCCTTAATGACCTGGGAATAGCGCATAATCGAATCGGACAGCTGGTGTCGCAGTTGCAGCCAGACATCGAAAGCCAGGATCGCCACCACCAGCAGCCACGCGCCCGCATTGATCACATCCACCCACGCCAGCCAATGGATCTCTCGCCAGATCTCCGCATCCCCGACAACATGCGCATCCGCCAAACGCAGCAGACTCGCCTCGGAAAGCGAACCGCAATTCGCCGCCGTCAGCGCCACATAATCATCCTGCTCCAGCACCATAGACCAGCCACCACTGGCCGCAAGCTCGCAGGCAGAACCGGCTACCGGCAACAGATGTGTCAGCGACACCATCTCCGAAAAGTAACCGTAAAACGAATACACGATAAAGACATAACAGAACGCCGAAACCGCATTGAGCGCCCACTTGGTACCGCCCTTCAGGCGCTCGTCAGAGAGTACCCAGGTTTCCAGCTCAAACACCAACAGCAGTAACACCCATGCCAGCGTATCAATGGAATCGTTATAGGCCTCAATGATTTTGCCCAGACTGACACCATCGGCGAACACCGTACCTGCCGCCCCGTGGTTCTCCACAAAGAACGCATACACGTTGTACACCAGCAGACAGTACACGGTGTATTTAAAGATTTTGAACAGGGTATAGCGGTTCGCGGAGAGACCGGCCAAAGAAACCACCTCGGACATTGGCGACGCACCTCGATAGCGTGATTATTATTGTTACGCTGCTTCTATCGCAGCCCATGCCTAAACCGCAGGCCTGCACTCCATTGCGAGATACGTCAATATCGAATAATTATTCGGTTTTTGCAAGCGTCTGTCTCAAGGTCGACCGACCACCCACTCAGTCTGCCCCCGCGCGCTCCACCTGCTGAGCACCGGCACCATCATCAAACAGGCGGTCGAAGCGCACCTTCGGGTCTGACCATTCGCCGCTGATGCGGTAACTGACACTGGCCACCCGGTCCACCTGCTTTTTGAACACCTTACTGATCAGATAGACCCCCGCCGCTGCGGGGAGGCCGCCGGCGAGTGCGGCGACAAAGGCCAGGTTATTCCCCACCGGCAGCGTCGCCACCAGGGTCAGGTTCAGATCCTCACGGCGCAGATTCACCCGACCCGCCATCTGCAACTCACTGGTGGGGCCTTCCACCTGGATTGGCACGGCGATCAACAGCTCGCCATCCCCCTCGAAATACACCTCACCGCGCACCTGGTCAAAGGTTAGACCGCTCTGCACCAGATCGGAGAAATCCAGGCGCAGGCGCCGCGCCCAGGTATCGAAATTGAACAGAGACAACAGGCGCAACAACGAAGTACCGGCGTTGTCGCTGGCACGCAGGAAGCGTCCATTACGGATATCGATCGCAATCTCACCGTTCATGTCATTGGGACTGACCATCGCCGGGGAGCCATTCCAGCGCAGCGCGGTATCAAAAACAGCGCTGCGACTCTCCATTACCGCCTCCTGCCCCCAGGCCTGTAGTACGCTGCCGAGGTTATCGCCGCGCAGACGGCCGATAAACTGCGAAGATTCTCTGCCGTCCGCATCGCGCATCCACATCAGCTGCGCACCGAGTTTGTTTTCTCCCTCGCCCCGCCCCTCAATGCGGATGCCGCGCATGGCGCCCTGGATCTCACTGATCACCAGGCGCTCTTCCGATGGCCGCAAACGGAAAGACCAGGGCCCCATGGATTCCTCACCCAGCCACAGGCGGTCAGTGGAGAAATCCACCCGCGGCAGGCTGGCGAAGTCGAAGCCCTTCCAGCGGTCTTCCCGTTGCTCTGCAGTATCGGTTGTCGCCGCATCGGCCTCTGCGTCCACGGCGTCACTCGCGGTGGTGGGAGGCAGTGCGGGCAGACGCAAGTGGGCCAATTTCAAACGCAGGGGCGAGACGCTATTCAGCATCCCACTCAGTTCGCCCGCGGCCATTTCACTGTCGAAATCAAGGTGCCAATCGGCGCCGAGGCCGCGGCCGCCTACGTGAATATTCTCGATCTGCACCGACTCCGAGACCTGTAGCAGATCGGTACTGAGGTCCAGCTGGATGGGCAACGGCGCCGTATTCCCGTCCACACTGTCCCCCGTACCCTGCGCCGAATCCGGGGCCGCTGTCGGCTGGGTGTAAATCTCCAGCGCTTTTTTCCACGGTGCCAGCTCTACCCGGGACAGGTCACCCAGCACTGAAATACCCGGGGCATCTGGTAGGGTTGCCGGTGCGTTGAGCGCTATGGCTCCGCGCTCGAGTTTGCCATCCACCTGCCACAACTGCCCCTGCAGGTGCTCCCCATAACTGATGTGATAGAGGTTGCCCTGATCCCCAACCGGTACCCGCAT
Organism: Microbulbifer elongatus; assembly: GCF_021165935.1. Classification (NCBI taxonomy): domain Bacteria; kingdom Pseudomonadati; phylum Pseudomonadota; class Gammaproteobacteria; order Cellvibrionales; family Microbulbiferaceae; genus Microbulbifer; species Microbulbifer elongatus. The sequence goes on from NZ_CP088953.1 coordinate 3,666,217, forward strand.
CACGAACCGGGATTTATCACCGCTGGGCTTGCCGAGCGGCGCCGGCAGGTTGACCGCAACCTGTTGCAGATCGGACGTCAGCTCCAGTACCGCGCGATAGGGTTTTTCCTTGGACCTGGCAGGGATGGTGACCAGCGCCTGGTAGTCGAGGGTGCCATCCAGCCACTGCAGTTCAGGGCGCCCGCTCCAGGCTCCAATACCGCCGGTTTCTGCAGTGCCATTAACAACCACCTGAGTGTCCCGATCGCTCCCCTGCCCCAGGTGCTGGATGGAGGCGCGCAGCGGTTGCCCCCACAGCTGACCGCGGAAACGGGAGCCCTCCAGGCCGGTTTCACTGTGGTAGCGCACATTGCCATTGAGCTGCTGGATTTGCAGGTTCAGCCGTTGCAGGTCCAGGCTGGCATCGGAAAGTGCCAGATCGACCTTCTGTTGCGGGTCAAGCCTCGCGCCCCCCAGGGGTTGCGTAATCCGCAGAGAACCCTGCATGGTGCCACCCAGCGACCAGCTGTCGAAGGCATCCCCAAGGCTGTTGCGCAGTGGTGATTCGCGCAACAGCTTCAGGCCATCGGTGGCGGGGCCGTGCAACTCGGCAGCTACATCGAGGCGCGAGCCACCCGGCGCCGGAGATACCCGAACTACCACGTTGGAACCGGCCACTTCCCACAGTCGCGCATTGGGTGCGACCACAACCACCTCGGTATCATTGATCCCCAGATGCCCGTCGACCTCTTCGGCCGCCGGCCAACCGGGGCTGTACTGCAGGTGACTATCGGCGATATCGGCCTGCAGCTGGACGGTCTGCCGCTGGTTATGCTGCCCCAGTGCCAGCAACGCCGGGTCCTCCCCTTCGCGGTAGCTGTAGCCGCGATAGACGAAGCCCGCCGCGGGGATTCGGCCCGGATTGTCTTCACCGATACCGCTGTTGAGCCAACGGCGCAGGTCGTCGCTCACCACTGTGGGCACCAGGTGCCGCTGCTCGGAAACCGCCACATCGCGCAACCCGAGAGCCAGGGTAAAGTCTGCCGCACGGGTGAAGGGCACCAGGGGAATCTGCAGTAGAAACTGCCCCATAAAGGCACCGCCGGTGGGCACGGTTTTGCTGTCTGCTTTATTCGAGGCATCCAGTGACAGGGGACCGGAGTACACCGAGACCGTTTCATGCTCCCGATCAATATCCCAGGCTACGGTGCCCCGCGCCCGGGAGAAGAAAAAGGGATCGTCGTACAGTTTGGGGAAATGGGCACTGAACCCCTGACCGGCATCCAGCTCGACACGCCCGCCCTTCCCGTTCAGGGAGAGGTATCCATCTACGCCGGTTACCGCCGGCGCACCGCGGTGTGCGCCGGCAGCCACATCCCGCAGGTTCGCAGATACCGTGACCTCACCGTCCACGCGGGACAGGCGCACATTCAGCAGTTTTCCGGACGGCTCCAGTGCCTGGAGCCACTCGTCGGCCTTGGCGGGAATCAGCTCCAGTACTTTCAGCACCCGATGCCAGGCCTGTAATTCGATCTGATCCACCGCCAGCTGCAGGTCTCCGGACTGATCGCCACTGGCCTGGATGTTCACTGCCGGAACTTCCAGCTTCTGCCAGTTGAGCCCCAGGTCCTGCAACACCAGCTCCCAGTTTTCCCCCGGTCGCCAGTGGCCGGAAATATTACTGGAGGTGGCGTTTAAAGATTCCAGCGCTCCGGCGACGCTTTCCGCGTCCGGCTGCCCGGACTCTGCCACCGGTTGCTGGGCGAGATTCAGGTTGCCCCGTAGGGTATAGCCCGATTCGGCGTCCGAACTTAACCACAGCCGTCCGCCGGCAAGTTTGCGGCCGGGCCAGTAGAGTTTTTCGGGCAGCGGGGAAAGCTGGTACAGCAGACCGACGAGATCGGCGTCGATCAACAGTTCGTTCAGCTGCACATAGCCACGCAAAGAGAAATCTTCACTGCGCCGCGGGTTGCCCCGCCCTTCCAGCACCAGGCGCAGGCTTTCTTCGCCGCTGTGCAGGCTCTCCATGGCACCGGTCACGAACGCGCGCGCGACCAGACGATGAAACCCTCCGCCATTCTCCAGCAGGATTTCCTTCAGATTCAGGTTCGCCGACTGACCGTCGGTCAAAGAAAGGCTGATGCTGGCGTCCCGCACCAGTACTTTGGGACCCAGCTGAAAGATGCGTGCGGGATCCCCCAGACGCACACCACCACCGCCGCTACCGGCTGCCGGGCGACTGGCACGCGGAAATCCCTGCACCTGCCAGCCGCCCTCTTTGCGCTGCTCCAGTGCCGCAGAGAAGCCGTCGGCTTCCAGGTTTTTCCAGATCAACTCGCGGTTCCACAGGCTCGCCAGCAGATCCAGATGGAACAGGCCGCGCTCCAGTTTTACCTGGCCCTCGGCGCCGATTTTCAGACCGTCGATTTGCAGCGCGACTTCCAGCGCCTGCCATTGCAGAGAAATATGCTCCAGCGCCACCGGCGCCCCCAGCCGCTCGGACAGCCACTGGCCAATCTCCGGGCTGCATTTGCCCACTTGCGGCGACAGCATGCGACCGGTCTGCACCAGAATCGCCAGGGTGATCACCAGGATCACTACCAGCAACCAGAACTTGCGGGCAAACCAGCGCAGCCACAACATCAAGCGACCTCCCCCACTGGGGTGACACGCGCAAATACCACGCTTGTCAGCGAGTAACACCAGAACAATGTCGTACTGCTCCTGGTTGTAGATGGGCTCCACCTGAAACTGGATCGGGCGCGCAATAAACTCTTCCAGATCGGCCACGTTCGCGGACTCTTCGTCCAGCAGCAGGTCGATGACCACCTGACTGGCCAGCACCATGATCTTGTCACTGTCGCAGGCGCGGGCCTCGCGGATGATTTCGCGGAAGATTTCGTAGCAGACGGTTTCCGCGGTCTTCAGGGTGCCGCGACCGGCGCATACGGAACACGGCTCGCACAGCATCTGGCCGAGGGATTCGCGGGTGCGCTTGCGAGTCATTTCCACCAACCCCAACTCGGAGACACCGGTGATGCTGCTCTTGGCGTGATCCCGCTCCAGGGCTTTCTCGAGAGTGCGCAGTACCTGGCGCTGATGCTCGGTATCCTGCATATCGATAAAATCGATGATGATGATGCCACCCAGATTGCGCAGGCGCAGTTGACGGGCAATGGCGGTGGCCGCTTCCAGGTTGGTCTTGAAAATGGTCTCTTCGAGATTGCGATGCCCGACAAACGCACCGGTGTTCACATCGATGGTGCTCATGGCCTCGGTCTGCTCGACGATCAGGTAACCGCCGGATTTCAGTGTCACCTTGTTCTGCAGCGCCTTGCGGATTTCCTCCTCAACGCCATACAGGTCGAATAGCGGTCGCTCACCGGGGTAGTGTTCGATACGCGGTGCGATTTCGGGCGCATACTTGCTGGTAAACTTGGCCGCGCGGGCGTGGGCCTCGCGGGAGTCGATACGGATTTTCTCCGTGTGCGGGCGCGCCAGATCGCGCAGGGAGCGCATAAACAGCGGCAGGTCTTCGTAGATGATCGCCGGCTCTTTCTCCGACTTGATGCGCTGTTCCAGTTCCTTCCAAAGCTTGTACAGAAACGGAATATCCCGCAGCAATTCTTCCTCGCTGACCCCTTCCGCCACGGTGCGCAGGATAAAGCCGCCGTCGCCACTCAGCCCCTCATCGGCGAGTTTGGTCGAGGCCAGATCCACCAGATCGCGCAGGCGCTCGCGCTCGGATTCGTCCTCGATACGATTGGATATGCCGATATGGCGGGTCTGGGGCATATACACCAGATAGCGAGCGGATACAGACAGGTGCGTGGTGAGACGCGCGCCCTTGCTGGAGATGGGGTCTTTGACCACCTGCACCACCAGCGACTGTCCCTCGCGCACCAGGGCGCGGATATCCGCCACCTCCCCTTCGCGGGACTCCATGCCCTCATCGTCCAATGGGGCGATGTCCGAGGCGTGAATAAAGCCGGCGCGCTCCAGGCCGATATCCACAAACGCCGCCTGCATCCCCGGCAGCACCCGCACCACTTTGCCCTTGTAGATATTGCCGACGATACCGCGGCTGGCGGTGCGCTCCAGGTAAACTTCCTGCAACACCCCGTTTTCCACCAGCGCCACGCGGGTTTCCATGGGCGCCACGTTGATGAGTAATTCTTCGCTCACGGGCGTAACTCCTAAACCGTCCCTGCATCCGCCCCAGAAGAGCGCTTGTCAAATTGCCAGTAGGGAATGCCAGCCCGCTGCAGAAACCCCGCCAGGGTTTCCAGCGGCAGCCCCACCACATTGCTGTAACTGCCGTGAATAGACTCTACCAGCAGTGCGCCCATGCCCTGAATGCCGTAGCCGCCGGCCTTGTCCCGGGGCTCACCGGTGTTCCAGTAACCCTCGATCAGCGCGCGATCCAGCGTGCGGAAGCGCACCCGGGTTTCGACCACATCGCTAAAGGATTGATCGCTCCCGCTGAGGCAGATGGCGGTGAGTACCGAGTGCTCGCGGCCGGACATCAGGCGCATCATGCGGGCAAAATCGGTGAAATCACGGGGTTTTTCCAGAATTTCATCGTCCACCAGCCCCAGTGTATCCGCCCCCAGTGACCAGACTGTGGCATCGTCGCCGACCAGGGCGAGGCCCGCGCGGGACTTTTCCTGAGCGAGCCGCAAGACATAGTCGCGACCGGATTCATCCCCCTGGCGAATCTCTTCCACGGCGGTGGCAGCAGAGGAAAAAGGTACTCCGATCTGCATCAACAGCTCGGCGCGCCGGGGAGAACCTGAGGCCAGAATCAGGCGCGGGGGAAAACTGGGCTGTGGAGAATCTGGTGGTGGCACGGGCGACGCTTATGATTATGTGTTTGTTAGCAGAAGGCCTGATTATAGCGGCCGCGCTCGAAAAATAACCGGCCTGCGCGGACACTTAACACTATTTTTCAATTGTTTTTTTGGTTGCCGAGAATATCGGACGATCGTCCGGCAATATCAATTGCCCGGCGACCGCTAACGGATCCGCAGACCGGTCGCCATACGGTGCAGCCAGGGGGTCACCAGAGGCCACAACAATGCGGTGGTCAGCGCCGGCCACAAAAAGGTCAGCCCGGGCACCGGCTTGCCCGCCAGGCTGTGCACCCAGTTTCCGAGCAGTTGGTTGATCCCCACCAGCACAAACACCCACATCAGTTGCTGCCCCGGATTGAACGCGCGGGTGCGCCGGTAGGTCAGCAGGCTGAAATAGGCGAGTACGGCCAGGGCCAAGGCGTGGGCCCCCAGCGTGGCGCCGGTGACCAGGTCCTCCGCCAGCCCCACCATCCAGGCAAACCCCACACCCAGCTCCTGCGGCATGCGGGTGGTCCAGAAAATCACCAGCAGTGCGCAGAATGCGGGGCGGAACCACAACCAGTTGGTAGGCAGGGGCATCACCGCCAGCAGCAGGGCGATGACGAAGGTAAACAGGATAAACCAGCGGTTGTGGGCATCCATGGGATCAGTTCTGCTCGTCCGTCAGGGGCTCGCTGAGCACCGCCAGCACAAACCGGCTGCGGTTCATCAGGCCGCGCGGCTGCACGTCCACATCGGCGAAGGCTCTGCCCGGGTCGCGCTTGACGGAAATCACTTCGCCCACCGGGTAACCCGCCGGGAAGCGGCCGCCGAGGCCCGAGCTCAGCAGCAGGTCACCCTCCCGGATATCGCTGGTATTGGCCAGGTGACGCAGTTTGAGGCGGTAAAGATCACCGGTACCCTCTGCCACGGCCCGCACACTGTTGCGCAGCACCTGCACCGGCAGAGCGTGGTTGGCATCGGTAATCAACAGTACCCGGCTGGAAAAATCCCCCGCTTCGATGACCTGCCCCAGCAAACCGCTGGCATCCATGATCGCGGTGCCCTGCTGAACGCCGTCGCTGCGGCCCTTGTCAATGATCAGCACATGCTCGAGGGGATCCGGGGAGACACCAATCACCTGGGCCACCAGTACCCGTTGATCCACGCTCTCGGCCGAGTTCATCAGTTCTTTCAGCTGGGTATTTTCCGCGCGAACCGCAGCCAGCAGCTGAGTCTGCTGCTCGAGCAGCATTACCTGATGCCGGAGGCGACTGTTCTCTTCCACCAGCTCTTCGCGGGTGCGCAACTGCTCACCAGCCCAGTCGCCCACGCGAGACGGGGTGCCAGTGATCCAGTAGAAAGGGGCGGCGAAACTGGAGAGGCGCTCGCGTACGGGGTCCAGCCAGTCGGTGTAGATATTGACCAGGATCAGCGCGGTCGCCAGCGCTCCCAGCACGATGATGCGGGACTCCGGTGACGGACCTCGGGTAAATAGCGGTTTAATGGGCAGCTCCCATTGACCAGTTCAGCAGTGGAATTGTTATTGGCTTGTAGTGCGCTTCCATACGCGAGAGATGCGGCGGTGCTCTTGAATCCATGCCCTGCCCGGGCCTCCCTGAGCACCGCCATCAACCGGCAAAACGTATCAGTTCGTCACCAGGTACAGACGGCTCTTGTCCATCATATCCAGTGCCTGACCGCCGCCCCGGGCGACACAGGTGAGCGGGTCGTCGGCGACGATCACCGGCAGGCCAGACTCTTCCATCAGCAGACGATCCAGATCCCGCAGCAGCGCGCCGCCGCCGGTGAGCACCATACCGCGCTCGGCGATATCGGAAGCCAGCTCGGGGGGAGACTGCTCCAGAGCACTCTTCACCGCCTGCACAATACCGGTCAGGGGTTCCTGCAGGGCTTCCAGAATCTCGTCACTGTTCAGGGTAAAGCTGCGCGGCACGCCCTCCGCAAGATTGCGACCGCGCACGTCGATTTCGCGCACTTCGCTGCCGGCGTAGGCACAGCCGATTTCTTCTTTGATGCGCTCGGCGGTCGCGTCACCGATGACACTACCGTAATTGCGGCGCACATAGTTGACGATGGCCTCGTCAAAGCGGTCGCCACCGATGCGCACAGAATCGGAATAGACCACGCCGTTCAGGGAGATGATTGCAATCTCGGTAGTACCACCACCGATATCCACCACCATGGAACCGGAGGCTTCTTCCACCTTCAGGCCTGCCCCGATCGCAGCGGCCATGGGTTCTTCGATCAGCCACACCTCGCGGGCGCCGGCACCCAGGGCGGATTCGCGAATCGCGCGGCGCTCCACCTCGGTGGACTGACAGGGCACACACACCAGCACGCGCGGGCTCGGGCGCATCCAGCTGTTCTCGTGCACCTTCTTGATAAAGTGCTGCAGCATCTTCTCAGTAACCTGGAAGTCTGCAATCACGCCATCTTTCAGCGGGCGGATGGCGGTAATGTTGCCCGGGGTACGGCCGAGCATGCGCTTCGCCTCAACACCCACCGCTTCCACGATCTTGGTGCCGTTGTAGTGGCGAATGGCGACAACAGAGGGTTCATCAAGGACTACGCCGCGATCGCGCACGTAGATCAGCGTGTTGGCAGTACCCAGGTCAATGGAGAGATCACTGGAGAACATGCCCCGCAAACGTTTAAACATGGAATTCGATTACCTTAATCTGAAGTACAACACCCAATCCGGGTCAGGTGCCGCAGGCGCCGACTGGAGCCCCGGGCGAAGATGCGCCACAGGGTAATTAGTCCACGCAAATAATTCTGTGTTCCGGACGGCGTTTTCGTCCGATTTACGACAAATTAGCCAGCCGCAGTCGTAGCCTGGCCAGAATCGGCAAACTCTAACAACGGCGTGGGTTCAGAGCAAGGCTCAGGAGCCCCTTAATAAATAAGCATAAAGAGATTCCACCACAGATATGCTAAATTTGCGCTCCTTCTGATCCGGCCGGCCCCGTTGATTCCGGGCCTGGCCGCAAATTAGCCAATGAGAAGCTGGAGTCTCTATCCCCATGGCCGTGGACGCGCAAACCGTTGAAAAGCTGGCCGAACTGGCCCGCATCGCCATTTCCGAAGAAACCATAGACGAAGTCAGCAGCCGCCTGGGCGATGTCCTGCAACTGGTGGACCAGCTGCAGGCCGTCAACACCGACGGCGTCGAGCCCATGGCCCACCCGCTGGACGAGGTGCAGGTACTACGCAAAGACGAAGTCACCGAGCCCAACCGTCGCGAAGAGTTCCTCGCCCTGGCCCCACAGACCGAAGCGGGCCTGTATCTGGTGCCCAAGGTGATCGATTAAGAGCCTATCGACCCTCTCACCACCCTGAGCGAATACAGAATAGACAAGAAACCGGATTTCCCATGCATCAGTTGACCATCGCCGAGATCATTCGCGGCCTGCGCGACAAACAGTTCTCCAGCGTCGAGATCACCAGCCATCTGCTGGAGCGCATCCAGGAGCTGGACAGCCAGTTCAACAGTTTCATCACCGTCACCGGTGACCAGGCCATTAAACAGGCCGCCGCCGCCGATGCCCGCCTGGCGCAGGGCGACGCCCCGGCCCTGTGCGGCGTACCCATCGCCCACAAGGACATCTTCTGCACCAATGGCGTGCGCACCAGCTGTGGCTCGAAGATGCTGGACAACTTCGTGCCGCCCTATGACGCCACCGTTGTGGATAACTTCCAACAGGCCGGCGCCGTCAGCCTGGGCAAGACCAATATGGACGAGTTCGCCATGGGCTCTTCCAACGAATCCAGCTTCTACGGCGCGGTGAAGAACCCCTGGGATGTGGAACGCATTCCCGGCGGCTCCTCCGGCGGTTCCGCCGCCGCGGTCGCCGCACAGCTGGTACCGGGCACCACCGCCACCGATACCGGCGGCTCCATCCGCCAGCCCGCGGCCATGACCGGTACCACCGGCCTCAAGCCCACCTACGGCCGGGTCTCCCGCTGGGGCATGATCGCCTTTGCCTCCAGCCTCGACCAGGGCGGCCCGATTACCCGCACCGCCGAAGACGCAGCACTGATGCTGTCGGTCATGGCGAGCCCGGACAAGAAAGACTCCACCTGCCTGGACCGCCCGGCAGAGGACTACACCGCGAAACTGAACGACGCCATCGATGGGCTGAAAATCGGCGTACCGTCCGAGTACCTGAGTGACGGCCTCGACAGCGAAGTGCGCGCGCGGGTACAGGAAGCCCTGAACGAATACGAAAAGCTCGGTGCCAAGCTGGTAGAAATCAGCCTGCCCCACAGCAAGCTCGCGGTGCCCTCCTACTACGTGATCGCGCCGGCGGAGGCCTCCGCCAACCTGTCCCGCTTTGACGGTGTGCGCTACGGCTATCGCTGTGAAAACCCGGCAGACCTGCGCGACCTGTATATGCGCTCCCGCGGCGAAGGTTTTGGCGAGGAAGTAAAGCGCCGCATCCTCGTAGGCAGCTATGCCCTGTCCGCCGGTTACTACGACGCCTACTACAACAAGGCCCAACAGGTGCGCCGCCTGATCAAACAGGATTTTGTCGACGCCTTCGACAAAGTCGACGTGATCATGGGCCCCACCGCGCCCAATCCGGCGTTCAAGCTGGGCGAGAAAAACGCCGATCCGGTGGCTATGTATCTGGAAGACATTTACACCATCGCCACCAACCTGGCCGGCCTGCCCGGCATGTCCATCCCCTGCGGTTTCGCGCGCGGCCTGCCCGTGGGCCTGCAGATCATTGGCAACTACCTGGACGAGGCGCGCATGCTCAACATCGCGCACCAGTTCCAGCAAGCCACTGACTGGCATCAGAAAACCGCCCCGGCAGCAGAATAAGGAGACGAGACGTGGAATGGGAAGTCGTCATCGGGTTGGAAGTGCATGTGCAACTGGCCACCCAATCAAAAATTTTCTCCGGCGCCAGCACCGCCTTTGGTGCCGAACCCAACACCCAGGCCTGCGCGGTCGACCTGGCCATGCCAGGCACCCTGCCGGTCCCCAACGAAGAGGCCTTCCGCTATGCGGTGATGTTCGGCCTCGCCATGAACGCAGAAATCGGCAAACGCTCGGTATTCGAGCGCAAAAACTATTTCTATCCGGACCTGCCCAAGGGCTACCAGACCACCCAGCTGGAAAAACCGATCGTCGGCGCGGGCCAGATCGAGATTCACCTGGAAGACGGCAGCAGCAAGACCGTGCGCTTGCACCATGCCCACCTGGAAGAGGACGCGGGCAAGTCTTTACACGATGCTGTTTTTGATTCTGGCCACGGCATGTCCGGCATCGACCTCAACCGTGCCGGCACACCACTGATCGAAATCGTGTCCGAACCGGATATGCGCAGCGCCGCGGAAGCCGTTGCCTACCTGAAAAAGATCCACAGCATCGTCACCTACCTGGGCATTTCCGACGGCGACATGTCCCAGGGTTCCCTGCGCTGTGACGCCAACGTTTCTGTTCGCCTCAAAGGCGAGGAGGAATTGGGTACCCGCACCGAGATCAAAAACCTGAACTCCTTCCGCTTTATCGAGAAAGCGATCAAGGTGGAAGCCCAGCGCCAGATTGACCTGATCGAAGACGGCGGTAAGGTGACCCAGGAAACCCGCCTGTACGATGCGGACAAAAACGAAACCCGCTCCATGCGCAGCAAGGAAGTGGCCAACGACTACCGCTACTTCCCCTGCCCGGATCTGCTGCCGGTGGTTCTGACGGACGATTATGTGGAGCAGGTGCGCGGCGAACTGCCGGAATTGCCGGATGCGAAGTGTGCGCGCTTTGAGAAAGACTATGGTCTGTCCGCCTACGATGCAGATCAGTTGACCCAGGAGCGCGCCACTGCGGATTACTTTGAACAGGTAGCGGCGAAATCCGGCGAGCCGAAACTCGCGGCCAACTGGGTAATGGGTGAACTGGCGGCGCTGTTGAACCGCGAGGAAAAATCCATCGAGAATTCTCCGGTTTCTGCGGAACATCTGGCAGGCCTGATTGCGCGCATCAAGGACAACACCATTTCCTCGAAGATTGCCAAGCAGGTGTTTGAGGCGATGGCCAATGGCGAGGGTGATGCGGACGCGGTGATCGAGGCCAAGGGCCTGAAGCAGGTTTCCGACACGGGCGCCATCGAAAAGATGGTAGACGATGTGATCGCGGCCTCTTCTTCCCAGGTGGAAAACTACCGCAATGCCGATCCGGACAAGCGCCCGAAAATGATGGGTTTCTTTGTCGGCCAGATCATGAAGGCCTCAAAGGGTCAGGCAAATCCACAGATGATCAACAAGATTCTGAAAGAGAAATTGGACGCACTGCTCTGACGATTTATCCCGGAGGTATTGGTGGCCTTACCCACCTCCGGTGGCGGTCGGGCACCGGGTAAAGCTTTTCGAAACCGAACTAGGCGTCCCCCTGGGAATACCCGCAGGCGGGGCCGGTCGCCAATCACAGATTGGCGCCGTTAGGCTGCACGCGAAGCGATGCTTCGCAAACGTTTGCCTAACCCATGTACGCTGCGTCAGCGACGTCCCTGTCGCTGACGCTTTCGAAAAGTCTCCCCCGGCACTTGCCCTTAGATTTGAACAATTGCTCTTCGTAGCAATCCACAACAGCTTCTCGGAAGCACTACACCTCGATGCGAAGGTGGTGCGGCCGGGGCTTGTTTGCGAAACCTTCCGCGAGAGGGACCTCGCGGAAGAGCCCCCAGGGATGGGTTCACGGCGTGTTTCGCAAACAAGCACCGGCCGCACCACCGCCACAGGGCACCCCAGCAGCGGGCTGACCTGAAAATGAGCACTAAAGTAAGATCAGAGCACGAAAGGAATTAACAAGTGAGCCTGAAAAAAGACAAGCAAAAAGTCCTCGGTGAAGTATTCGACGATGAGCGTATCGCCGGTTTTCTGGTGGGAGAAGCACCAGAAGGATTCAATCGGGATTTTTACCTGCTGGAGCGCGCCTACCGCGGTATGAAAGCAGAAAACTTTGAAACCTTCGTGCGCCTGTTCAAAGAACAGGGCCTGGACCTGAACAGCCAGAGCCCCGAAGGCCAGACACTGCTCGCGCGTATCAGCGAACACGAACAGAGCACCGAGTACGCCGACATCCTAAAGGCCGCGGGAGCGCAGTAACCCATGACCTCTAACCCGGCACATGGCGTACACGCACTGATCCGGGGGGCGCAGCTGCTTACCCGGAAAGAGCTGCGCCCATTCATCATTATTCCCCTGCTCATCAACCTGGTGCTGTTTATCGCACTGGGCGCCCTGATGATCAGCCAGTTCGACGACCTCGGCCGCTATATCGGCAGCCTCCTCTCCGACACCCCCGTCGACACCGCCAACATGTCCTGGTGGCGCGCCATCCTCGCCAAGGGCGCAGACTGGGCTGCGGGCGTATTCCAATGGCTCGCATGGCTGATCGCCATCGTCGTCGTACTCCTGTTCTTCTTCGTCTACGGCTACCTGTTCGGCATTATCACCAACATCATCGCCGCCCCGTTCAACGGCTTTCTCGCAGAGAAAGTCGAAGAGCTCCTCACCGGCCATCCCCCGCCCCCGGAAGCCCTGCACAGCATGATTTTCCGCACCCTTGGCCGGGAACTGCGCAAGCTGATGTACTTTATCGGCTGGGGTCTGGTAATTTTCGTGATTGCCCTGCTCACCAGCTGGACCGTATTTATTCCCGCCATCCTCGGTGCCGTATGGGGCGCCTGGTGCATGGCGATTCAGTATGTGGATTATCCCCTCGACAACCACCAGCGCTCCTTCGGCGAGCTGAAAAGGGTATTGATGCGCAAGAAGTTCACCACCCTCGGTTTCGGCGGCGCGGTGATGCTGGCGAAAATGGTGCCGATCCTGAACATCTTTGTCATGCCCGCGGCGGTGGCGGGCGGAACCGCGCTGTGGGTAGAGCGAATCTGGACCGAAGGCGATCCCGGCCAGGGACCCAATGGTGGCGGTGATGTGAGCCCCGCCATTTCCCAGACTCGTGAGAAAAAGAAATGGCCCAAGGGAATCGACGGTCCCAAAAGATAACTGGCACCGCCAGCCCTCTGCCGTGCTGCGATTGACTAGTGGTCCATGCGGAAAGTTCGGTAACTAAGGAGCACAGCCAAAGTGTTCAGATCAAGGCGAGAAAGCGCAGGAATAGTGGTTCTATTTCAAGCTTTCTCAACGCAGAGCAGGACACTTTGGCGAAGCGAACAGTTACACAACTTTCCGTATGGACCACTAAGCTTTACCTGAAACCAGGCAATCGCGCAGGCAGACAGGGTTTATGGAAATCGACTGGGGTGAAATCCGCTTCGAGGGTGACAAACGCTACCGCAAGGGCGACTGCCCCACCAGGATGACCCCGCTGTATCGCGATAAAAAAGACTACAAGAAGAAAATACGGCAACTGCGCAAGGCGATCGACGAGCGACAGCGGATCATGTATGCCCACGACCGCTACAGTCTGCTCAGTATTTTTCAGGCATTGGACGCCGCCGGAAAAGACGGCACCATTCGCGCGGTGTTCAACGGCGTCAATCCCCACGGTGTGGAAATCACATCATTCAAACGCCCCAGCGAAACAGAGCTGGAGCACAACTTCCTCTGGCGCACCTCCGTCGCCATGCCCAGACGCGGCAATATTGGTGTATTTAACCGCTCCTACTACGAGGAAGTACTGGTGTGCCGGGTACATCCGGAACTGGTGACTCAATATCAGAAAATTCCCGGGGAGCAGACCCGCGATCTCGATGCCCTGTTTGCCAGCCGTTTCGAAGCGATCCGTACCATGGAACGCTATACCGCCGATAATGGCACCGTAACCCTCAAGTTTTTTCTCAACCTGTCCCGCGACGAGCAGCGCACCCGGTTCCTCTCCCGCATTGATGAGCCAGACAAGAACTGGAAATTTTCCGAAGCGGACCTGAAAGAACGCAGATACTGGGACCAGTACCAGGACGCTTTCGAAGACATGATCAATGAAACCGCCACCCCCCACGCCCCCTGGTTTGTGGTGCCGGCGGACGACAAAATGAATATGCGATTGATCGTGGCAAGCGCGGTACTTCAGGCGCTCAATGAAATGGAAATGCGCTACCCGAAAGTGTCCGAAGCACGCCGAAAGGCACTCAGGGAATACCGCAAGCAGCTTCAGGGGGACTGAGAAAGCCAACAGGAAAGGGGATGAGCGCGCCCCGGAACGGAATGCCCAGGGCGCCACAAGCGGTAAAGAACTTAGCGGCGTGGACGTCCACCACCGCGGCGCCCACCGCGATTTCCGCCACGATCATTGCGATCGCCTCCACTACTACGCTTCACGTGGACTTTGGGCGGTTTTACCAGCAGCTCCTCCGGCGGCACTTCGCACTTCAGCTTGCTGCCCAGCAGTGCCTCGATGGGTTCCAGACGCATGGCGTCGTCTTCACACGCGAAGCTGATGGAGGTACCGCTCTTGCCGGCGCGGCCAGTACGGCCGATGCGGTGCACATAATCTTCCGGCTCTTCCGGCAGGGTGTAGTTCACCACGTGGCTGATGCCGTCGATGTGAATACCGCGGCCCGCCACATCGGTGGCGACCAGTACCTTGGACTTGCCGGTCTTGAAATCTTCCAGGGTGCGCACACGTTTATTCTGCGCCACTTCACCGGACAGCAGTCCCGCAGCAATACCATGAGCCACCAGGTTTTCGTGCAGGCGGCGGCACTGGTCGCGACGGTTGGCGAACACGATCAGGCTTTCCACATCCTCCTGCTGCACGATGTTGTACAGCAGAGGGTATTTTTCGTCGCTCGACAGCATGTAAACGTGCTGGGTCACCGTATCGGTGGCGACGTGTTCCGGTTCGATTTCCACAATCACCGGCTCCGACGTCCACTGCTCTACCAGGTCGTCCACTTCCGGAGTGAAAGTGGCGGAGAAGAACATGGTCTGGCGGTGGGTCTTGCGCGGGGTCTGACGCACAATGCGGCGCACATCGGGGATAAAGCCCATATCCAGCATCCGGTCGGCCTCGTCGATGACCAGGATCTCGGTCTGGTCGAGGAAGCAGTCGCGTTTGCTGACGAAGTCCAGCAGGCGACCGGGGGTGGCCACGAGGATATCCACCAGACGCTCGTTCAGTGCCTTCTGCTGTTTCTGGTAATCCATGCCACCCACCAGGGTGTGGATCTCAAGGTCGGTGTATTTACACAGCCCTTTGGCATCGTCGGCGATCTGCATCACCAGCTCGCGGGTCGGCGCAATGATCAGCGCACGGGCCTCGCCGGCGTAGCGCTCCCCTTCAAACGGGTTCTTGAGCAGATCGTCGATCACCGTGATCAGGAAGGCCGCGGTCTTGCCGGTACCGGTCTGGGCCTTGCCCACCAGATCGTGGCCATTGAGGGTATGGGGGAGTGACTGGCCCTGAATGGGCGAGGCGTATTCGAAACCCAGGTCGGCGATGGCGTGCATCAGGGGCAGCGGCAGATCCAGGTCGTGGAAGCGTACCTTGCCTTCCTGCTCCGGTACCTGGAAGTCGTCCAGGCTCCAGGGCGTTTGCGGTGCCTTCTGACGCGTATCCTTGCGCTTGTCGCGCCCACCTTCGCCACCACCGCGGCGACGGTTGCGCTGGCGGCCAGCGCCGGAACGACCTTCTGTTTTGCCGCGATCGGCGGAGCGCTTTTCAGCACCAGCATCGGACTTGCGGGAGCCGGAAGCCTCGGGCTTTCGCCCCTTGGGTGCGCGATCAGATTTGTCTGCGCCAGATTGTTCAGAGGAACGACGGAAAAACTTGCCTATCAAAAGATTGCTCGCTCAATTGCGCCGGCGCGCCCACAGATGGCCGGGCCGGGGTTGCAGCCGTGACCATCTGGCCACGGAAACGGGTTAAATAATCGGCGAGTATATCATCTATATGCGAATTGCGAGTTACTGGCGCAAACACCCCTGCGGCCCCCTTTGCTCAGTGGCCACTCACCATCCCTTCTCCTGCAATCCACGGCGGCGGGCGATCCAGTAATCCAGGCTGACAAAGCGCCCTCCTCCGGTAAACAACAGCGCCAGCAGCATCACAAAGTAAGTGGCCGCAAACTCGATCCCGTTTTTGAGCACCGTAAAATTGCCTGCCTGAGTCAGCCATTCATAGTTGCCGTGGGCCTTGAGCAGTTCCACCGCCTTGTCCTTGCGCACCACACCTTCGTCGATCAGGTCCTTACGCCACTCCCATGGCATGGTGAGTGTCTGCTCCGGTAGCGCATGCCAACCGTACTGCCAGTGGGCAGTGACCGCCGCCACCGCCATGGTAAACATCAGCGGTATGGCGGCGAGACGCACTCCCAGCCCCAGCACCAGGGCAATCCCCCCGAGAAACTCAGTGAGCGCCGCCAGCCAGGCCATCAGCATCGGCGCGGGCAATCCCAACCCCCAGTCGGGGTTGCCGAACCAGGCCGCTACATTTTCGATACCGGTGATCTTGTTCCAGCCCGCGAGAACGAAAATCGGCCCCAGAAACAGACGCAGAGCGAGAGGACCCAACCCGTCCAATGGCCGCAACAACTGCAGAAAACAGCGATAAATCCGATTGAACCCGTTGTGCACCCCATCCATAATCCGCTCCCGTTATCACCCATACTGGCTTGTTGAACATTTCATCGGTTCAAGACTGGTCGCCAGAGACTCCGGTTTCTTACACACCGCTCGTGTTCCCGTTTGATCAGTTTAGCCAGCCTCTACCGGTTACCCGTAGCAGATTCCCAAGCCAGTCCCATGTTCAGATTCTACAAACGCGCCACAGCCACAGAGCTGCGCCATCTCGCCAACCTCGGTGGGCCACTGGTTGTGAGCAACCTGGCGGTGGTCAGCATGGGGGTCACCGACACCATCGTGGCCGGGCAATCCGGTGAGATTGATCTGGCCGGACTGGCGCTGGGCTCCAGTATCTGGGCGGTATGCGCGGTGGTACTGATGGGGATGCTGGCAGCACTGTCGCCCATCGTGGCCAACTTGCGCGGCGCACGCGATGAACAGGGCTGCGCACAGCAGATGAGCCAGTCGGTCTGGATCGCTCTGATCGGCGGTATTCTGGTGGCCGGCGCACTGCTATTGGCGCCCCAGTGGAGTCAGTGGATACAAACCGAGGAGCCAGTGCGCAAGGTGATGGTGCAGTATCTGCTGGCACTGGCCACCGGCGTACTGCCGTTTGCCTTTGGCAGTGCTCTGCGCGGCTATTGCGAGGGCATGGCGCAGGTGCAGCCGGTGATGCGTATCTATCTCGCCGCCGCGGCGTTGAATATTCCCCTGGATATCCTGCTGGTATTCGGCTGGGGACCGATTCCCGCCATGGGCGGCGCCGGCTGTGGCTGGGCCACCAGCCTGGTGTGCTGGTGTATCGCCATTGCCCTGTTCTGGCATGCGCGCAAGGGCCCGGCCTATCGTGCGCTGAACCTGACGCTGCTGCCACCGCGCCCCCACTGGGCCACCCTGAAGCACCTGCTGGCGGTGGGCATGCCCATCTGTATTGGTGCCGCCAGTGAAGTCACTTTTTTTGCCAGCCTGACCCTGTTACTAGCCTCATACGGTGCGACCATTGTCGCCGCCCACCAGATTGGCCTGAGCATCGGCTCCACCTTCTACCTCGTTGCCCTTGCCCTGGCTCAGGCGGTGAGTATCCGTACCGCCCAGGTACTGGGACAGCATCGCCCCAGGCGGGCGCGTTTTGTGAGCATCGTCGGTGTCGGCAGCGGGCTGATCTACGCGCTGTTCACTGGAGTGATATTGATCGGCCTGCGCCATGTGTTGGTACTCGCTTACACCGATAACCCGGACATCATCGCCATTGCCAGCAACCTGCTGCTACTTGCCGCCGCGTTCCAGCTGGTGGACGTCACCCAGGCCATGGTGTGGGGCGCACTGCGCGGCTACAAGGACACCCGGGTACCCATGTATATGCAGTTGGTTTCCTACTGGGGTGTGGGGCTGACCACTGCCTACTGGCTGGGCGAACAGTACTGGGGCGTGTATGGGTACTGGACCGGTCTGTGCATCGGCCTCGGTGCCGCCGCGCTATTGCTACTGTTGCGGCTGCGCCACACCAGCCGCCGCGCGCTTCTCCGAAGCTGATCACCCGTTTCGCCAATTACCGCGCAAATTCCCGGGAACCGATTGGCTATACTCGCGCTCTCAGCAACCCGACCTCGGAATCATCCCGCCCGACACTGTCACCCGCGTACAATGATTCCGGTCACCGGCCACATCCACAAACGGAGCTTTTCATGCGTCATCGCTCTCTGAGCATTTCCCTGCTGTTCACCCTGTCCTGTTTTGCCTCCCCGGCACTGCTTGCCGAAGAGTCCGATGAAAATGGTGAACCGGTAGAGATTCAGGAACCGGCAGAAACGGTCCCCGAGCAGTCGCAGGAAGGTGAACCATTACAGGAAGGCGCACAGCTGGAATCCAGCGACCAGCCGGAAAAGCCGATGCCGAAGGCCAAGAGCATCGAGCTGGACAAACCGGTGAGCGAACAGGAGCTAGTGGCGCCACCGCAGACAGACGATACCGAGACGGGAACCGAAGCCGCGCCTGAGACAGCAGCGGAGCAAGCGGCCACGGAAGTGCCAAAACCTGAGAAGCCCGTGGGCCACCCATTGCAACTACTGGGTTCGGAAGTGCCTTCCGCTACGTCTACCCGCCTGGCCTGGTCTCCCAGCCAGCATTTTGAAGGCGTCTACAGTGCAACACCGGTACTGGTGGTGAACGGCGCCGAAGCCGGTCCCACCCTGTGTCTGTTCGCCGCCATTCACGGCGACGAACTGAACGGCATCGAAACCGTGCGCCGGGTCATGTACAACCTGAACCCGAAAACCCTAAAGGGTGCGGTGATCGGCGTACCTATCGTCAACCTGCAGGGCTTCCACCGGGGCTCCCGCTACCTGACCGATCGCCGCGATCTGAACCGCCACTTCCCCGGGCACAATCAGGGGTCGTCCGCCTCCCGTATCGCGCGCTCATTTTTTGACGAAGTGGTGACCCACTGCAATGCCATCGTGGATCTCCATACCGGGTCCTTCTACCGCACCAACCTGCCCCAGCTGCGCGGCGATCTGAAAAATCCGAAAGTGGTGAAACTCACCAAAGGCTTCGGCTCCACCGTGGTACTCCACAGCGACGGCGCCAAAGGCACCCTGCGCCGCGCCGCTGTCGAAGCGGGTATCCCCACGGTCACCCTGGAAGCCGGTGCGCCCATGGTGCTGGACGAGCCCTCTGTCAGCCACAGCGTAAAAGGAATCCGCACCCTGCTGAACCAGCTAGGCATGGTGAGCAAATTCCGCCTGTGGGGCGACCCCGAGCCGGTGTACTACAACTCCACCTGGCAGCGCGCCACCACCGGCGGAATCATTTTCAGCAAGGTGCAGCTGGGTGAATCCGTCAGCAAAGGCGACCTGCTGGGCACCGTCACCAACCCAATCACCAACGTGCGCACGGAAATCCGCTCCCAGTACAACGGGCGCATTCTCGGTATGGCAATGAATCAGGTGGTGCAACCGGGCTTTGCCGCCTACCACATCGGTATTCAGGCACCGGAAGAACAGATTCCGGCGCCGGAGGAAGTGACTGCAGAAGCAGAGCCGGCACCGGTGGAGGCGGACAACACCACCACCGGCGAAAGCCCCATGGAAGAAGTGAATGAAAACGCGGGTGAAAGCCACGATGAAACACCGCTGAATAGTGGTGACGAGCCTTCAACAGATTACGATGAGGACCGCGAGGAGGACTGAGTTTTACTCTTTGCCCCGGCTCACCCGATCAACAACTGGTCAAGCGTCAGCATGTAACGGCTCCGGCTGCAGTGTGATGTGGTGAACGGCAAACCGTTGCTCCAACATGCCCTGCAACCGCTTCAACACCCGAGGCCAGGTCGCGAGGTCGTCGACGACGATATGTGCCGACAGATAGATCATGCTGCTGTCCAGACGCCAGATATGCAGGTCGTGCACGGAGCGGACCCCCTCCTCTACCGCCATGGCTTCGCCGACCACCGGCAGGCTCAGTTCTCGCGGCACTCGCTGCATCAATACATCGACCGCATCGCGCAGCAACTTCACGCTGGCAAACAGGATCAACAGACAGATCAATATCGACAGCAATGGATCGATGGGCGTCCAGCCGGTGAAATAGATGACCGCGCCGGCAACCAGTGCCGCCACCGACCCCAGTAAATCCCCCATCACATGCAGCATGGCGCCGCGGATATTCAGGGTCTGTTCGCCCCGGTGCAATACCCAGGCCACGGCGATATTGACCATCAGCCCGATGGCCGCAATCACCATCACCATGCCACCCTGCACCGGCTGCGGGTCCCGCAGCCGATCAAATGCGGCGAGCGAAATACCAATAACAATCAACAGCATCAACACCGCATTGGCCAGCGCGGCGAGCACTTCCGCACGCCCCCAGCCAAACGACATCTCCCGGCTGGCGGGTTTCTGTGCGAGCAGTGCGGCACCCGCACCCAGGGCCAGCGAAAACGAATCGGTAAGCATATGCCCGGCGTCACCGAGCAGGGCGAGTGAGCCTGAAAGCCAGCCGCCGATGGCTTCCACCAGCGCGAAAACCAGAGTGACAACAAGCCCCCAGACCAGGGGTCTGACAGAACTACCAGTGTGACAATGATGGGCGTGATCGTGCATGGAGTCCTTTCCGGGTGACGGAGAAATTCATATGGTCGGCATCCATAGCGGGGTTCAACAAGTTGTCACTTTTCCCCGGTACTCTGTCCTGTACAAGAATATTAGTAGACTCGCATGCAGGGTTGTTTTGCTTACCCATGGCTACCAAATAAATTGCGAGCGCCTCACCGGGGACAACAGGGCAGATGGAGCGTGGATCGGCACTTTTAGGGGGAACAGCCTCAGCAGCACAGGATGAGACCTTCAGCGACCTGCTGGCAGAAAAGCCCAGCCTGCTCGCGTTTATCCGCAGGCGCACGCGAAATGTGTGTGAGGCCGAAGATATCTACCAGGAAGCCATGATCCGAGTAACCCGCAAACTGCAGAATGGCGCAGTGCCGGAAAACCCGCTCGGCTACCTGTACCGGGTAACCGCCAATCTGATCAACGATATCCAGCGTCAGAAAACACAGCCCACCGAGGCACTGGACGATGTGGCTGACAGCCTGTATTGCCAGCAGCCACAGCCGGACCAGCAACTGCATGACCAGCAACACCTGGCACTATTCGTCAAACAACTGAACGAACTGCCGATGGCACTCAGAACCATGATCGTGATGAACAAGGTTCATGGCGTCACCATCAAGCAGATTGCCCAGCAATTCGGTCTCACCACCAAAGCGGCGGAAAAGCAGATCAATCGGGCCATTAAAAATATCGAAGCGAGAATGCACCAACAGTTTTAGCGCAAGCCCTGAACCAGACACCAGTGACACCCATGAACAGAGAACGCCCGCTCAGCGAGCAGGAAGAACAGAGAATTTACCGCTGGATCGTACACGGCGGCGCCGACCAGGCCGACGCCGAAGCATACCTGCAGCACCAGAATTGGCTGCAGGAGAATCCGGCCCGCCAGCGCAAAGCCAGCCAGGTGGATGGCGTCTGGAACCACCCGGACTTCGAGAAAGCCGTGCGCCTGGTTGCCAGCAGCACCCCCGCCGAGGCCATGCTCGCCGCGCCAGCGGCCCGGCGAGCAGGCCGTCGCTGGCCCCTCACTGCCGCCGCGGGGTTCCTGATTGCCATTTCCATCACCGCCCTGCTGCAGCCCTTCGGCACCGGGCAGGATCCCGACACTCAGGTTTACGCTACCGAGCGCCAGCAGACCCGCCACACCGCGCTGGCCGATGGCAGCACCCTCGATCTCAGCGCTCAATCCCGGGTGGCGGTGGATTACAGCGAGCGCAAGCGCCATATCCGTCTGTACGACGGCGAGGCACGCTTTACCGTGGCCAAAGACAGAGAGCGTCCCTTCGTAGTGGAATCTCTTCAGGCATCGATCAAGGCACTGGGGACCATATTCAACGTAGACCAGCGCGGTGATGTCACCGAACTCACGGTGCTGGAGGGACTGGTGTCGGTACACCCGCACAATCAACCGGGCAACACTCGCCATGTAGCCGCCGGCGAACGCGTGCGCATCGCCGGCGACGCCATCGGCCGCGTGCAGAAATTCGACCTGCATAACTACCGGGATTGGCTGCAGGGGCTGGTTCAGGTGGAGGACATACGGCTGGAAGAATTACTGGTGGAGTTCAACCGCTACGCGGATACGCCCGTGACCGCGGCCGATTCCCGCACCCGCAACCTGCGCGTCGGCGGCACCTTCGATCTGCAGGATATGCACAGCAACCTGCAGATCCTCGCTACCCTGCACGAACTGGAAATCGCGGAAACCGGGAGCGGAATCGTTTTGCGCAGCGGGCCCTAGCGGCCCGCTAAAACTCCACCCCCAACCGCAACTGATACCGGCGCCCGGATTGATACGCCATAAACGTCTCCTCGCCCTGGGAGTAACGCCGCGTGTCATCCAGCAAATTCTCCACCGACAAGGTCGCGTGCATGCCATCCAATACGGGTGTGTTGACGATCAGCGCGAGGCTGTCGTACGGATCGCGGTACACATCCGGCACATTCCGATTGTTACTTACAATCTCCAGTTCCCGGCCCGCGCGCTTGTACAACAGCGATACTCCGCGCTCGGTGCTCAGGTGACGGTATTGCAGCTGCAGGCTGCCCAGATACGCGGGCTGCCCCTGCAGCGGGCGGCTTCGGCCTTCGCGCCAGTGGCCCGAGGGAATCGTCACATCCGAGACCATGCTCGCATAGCTGGACTGCAGCACCAGCCGGTGGCTGTCGGCAAAATCCCGCTGATAATCCAGCTCCCATTCCACACCGTATAACCGCGCCGAGCTGGAGTTGGCATAGCTGTAAATATTGAACGCGTGGCTGTTGTTGATAACAGGATCGAAAAATACACCTTCGATCGGATTGTCGATGGTTTTGTAGAAGCCGAGCAGTTTCATATCCAGGCCCAGAAGGTCATTGCGGTACCGCCAGCGCAGGTCCCAGTTTTGCGCCGCGGCCATCTGCAGATTGGGATTGCCGGAAATTTCGATACGCAGATCGGTGTCTTCGTAACGCCGCGGCATCAGCTCATTGACCCCGGGCCACACCGCCGTTTCACTGTACCCCAGGTGCAGCTCCTGCTGCGCAGGTGAGTCAGGCACATACCCCAGCGCAGCGGAATACAGACTCTGCGCACCGTCCATCAGCGGTACCCACGCCTGTGGCTGCGCATCCCAGAAATCCGCATCCACCCCATCCCGCTCGCGCCGAACCCCCAACACGAGCTGCCAACGTTCGTCGAAGCGCGTGTCCGCCAGTACGTAGCTCGCCTGGTTGCGATGTTGTGCCGCGTAAAAACTGCCATCCAGTTCCGGGGGGCTCACAATCAGTTTCAGGTCGTCATCCAGCAGGAAACCGTCGCCACCGGGTGCGCCGAGAATCATTTCCGGTGTCAGAATATCCATGGGGTTGGTCTGCGCCATCCGTTCCCGGTCCTGTTCGATATTCCCCTTGGCGATAAAGGTGTACTCCAGCAGATAGCCGTCCTGACGCGCTTTCAGCCACTCCAGCCCGGATTTCAGTTCTCCGCTCCAGTTCTCTCCCCATTCCCACAGGTAAGCACCGCTTACACCGGCACTCAGGGTTTCCTCACGCATTTCTTCCCAGGACACCTCAAACTGGTTGTAGCCTGGCTCGAAATAATAGGAATCGAAAAGACTGTTGCGCCGGTAGCGGTAGCGCACATCAAAGGGACGGGTATAACGAGATTGCGCGGAGGTCAGGTGCCAGTTCAGCGCGATGCGCTCTTCCGGGCCGATAAAGTGATGCCCGTAAAACTGCCACAGCGCCATCTGGGTTTCGGTCCAGTTGGACAGGCTGCGCAAGCTGCCACTGCCGGCATAGTCGCCGAAGCCGTCGCGCTCGCGGGTTTCGATCTGCTCGGCGCGGTTCACACTCTGGCGCAGCAACAGGAAATTACTGCCCAGTTGATGCCGCTCATCCAGCCCATAGCCCAGTGCCAGCAGCGCATTCAGATTGATGACATTTTCCAGCCGGCGGTGGTGGCCTTCTTCCGTGGCGTAAAGGCTACCGGCACCGCCTTCACCCTCGCCGGCGGCTACGGAGAAACGGTTCAGCACCTGAGACAAGAGTGCCCGCTGCTGCCACGTATTCTGGTAGCCAAGAGACCCGGTCAGCCCCCAGTGGTGACGCCCGCGCTGCCAGGCGCGACCACCGCTCAGGCTCAGCAACCCGTCCGCTCCGGCAGTGCCGTGGTAAATACCTGGATTGCGAGCACCATCCGCGCTGTTCAGAATCGCCTCTCCTGCCGCCTTGCGCTGCGCCGCCTCCCAATCGTCCGGGCTGCCCAGCCGCGCGTTCTGCGCCAGCACCTTTGGCAGTGCGCGGCCGCCGTCGTCGTAACCCAGCCAGTCATGCCCACCGGTGTAACCGCGGATCACCGGCGAGCCCGTTGTGCCGCTGCGGTAGCCGCCGCCGGAAACCAGTGAGAGGTAGGGGGTTTCGGGAATACGCCGGGTTTCGATATTCACCACACCCGCGCTGGCATTGCCCGGTGCATCCGCAAATACCGATTTGCGCAGATCCACCTGATTCAGAATATTCACCGGAAACACATCCAGTGGCACCCGCTGGCCGGAGGGCTCAAGGCTCGGAATGGTGGCACCGTTCAACCGCACCGACTGGTAGCGCCCTTTCATACCGCGAATCACCGCATAGCGCTCCTGCTCCAGTTTTACCCCGGAGATCAGCTCCAGTGCAGAGGCGAGATCGGTAATGCCGAGGGAGTGAATGCGCTCATAGTCCAACACCGCGTCGGCGCTGCCCTGGTAGCGGCCAAACTGGTTGCCGCTGCCTGTGGTCGGCTGCGCCATATACGGGCTGGCCTCCACGCTCACTTCGGCAATCGAGGGGGGTGGTACTGGCGCTGGCGGGGCGGTTTTTGTCTGAGTGGGTTCAGCCCGGTATACCACCAGGGTATCGTTGATCACCCGGTACGCCAGGTCGTTGGGCGCCAGCAGCTGGCTCGCCATTTTTTCCAGTGAGGGGGTTGGGGATGAGCAATCCGGCTGCCACACCACCCGCTCGCCCTTTACAAGCTCGGGTATGGTGACGAGATGGTAGCCGGTTGCCTTCGCCAGTGCCTCGAGCGCCGATAGCAGGCTGCGCTCCTGATCCGCGGCACGGGTATCACAGGGCTGCCCCACCGCCAGCGGGGAAACGAGGGGCCCTAGACATACACAGCACAGAGCCAGCGGACGCAGTGCACAGGGAATAAACAGAAAAACTCCGGGAACCGCAAAGTTAGGGGGACTTTACAACGTTGGCTCCCGGATAGTCGCAAATGGCTGTTGCGGAAAAATGACAAATTGACGGACACCCTGTATCTCGGGTTACCAAGCCACAGGGTCACAGCCCATGCCTCACACACCAATTCCGCGCAGCCCTGACATCAGAATTCTGAATCTGACGTCTTATCGACAAAAATCTGCACACCGCTGAACGAGAAGGTGCCTAAGGGTTCAATACCCAGCAGACAGCTCAGGGTGGATACCGGCTCTTTGTTGAACAGAGTAGTAATGACCTGATTGTTGATGAACTCACCGATCAGCACATCGCCTTTGTAGGCACCGAGGGGGGCGCGCTCGCTCACCGCGGGCTGCAGGGTAACAAAATCGAACCCGCCATAATTCCAGGTCACAGACTGAAACAGGGAGAAGCTCTGCAGGGCGCAATTCGCAATGCCGCCACCAGAAATGACAACTTGCGCTTCCGCACCATCCACCGGGCCATTCTCGTCCACACAGGCAGAGATAGCGGCCTCACCGTAAACCTCATGCCACGCGTCTTCCTTTTCCAGCGGCGCCTGAAAAGACAGAAAGCCGGAAATGGCACACATACGGCCACTGACTTCCTGCGCCTGTACCGATCCAGCGGAAAACAGGGAAACCCCCAATACCACCGCAACAACGCCCAGCAATTTGGACAAGGCCAAATTGGCAATTACCTTTTTCATAACGAACTCCATAATGGAATCAAACCGTTTATTGATTATTTAGGGCAACGCTAAAAATCGTCATTCCCGCGAGGGCGGGAATCCAGAAACCGCGTGGTTACTGAACCCCCCGCGTGAGCTTCGCTGCTCTAGCGAATCGCGGGGGGGGGGGGACGGGAACTTAATTTTTAGAGCTTCCCTGCCATCAAATTCAGATTATGGGCAAGACGGTGCCGCCGCCCAGAAGGTGCTGGCGGTAAAACCGGTTGCGCTGCTATTGGACGCCGGCAGGTTC
This sequence comes from Microbulbifer elongatus, assembly GCF_021165935.1. Classification (NCBI taxonomy): domain Bacteria; kingdom Pseudomonadati; phylum Pseudomonadota; class Gammaproteobacteria; order Cellvibrionales; family Microbulbiferaceae; genus Microbulbifer; species Microbulbifer elongatus. Next base: position 3,692,380 of record NZ_CP088953.1, read on the forward strand.
CAGGCAGTGGGACCTGCATGAGTAGCATCACAGCCGTACTCGATCACACTCCAGTGCGAACCACCGGTAACTGCGGAATCGGTGCGCATGCACTTCACCGGGCTGTCGTAACCAGCGCCGATCACCACGTTGGTGAACATACCGTCGGTACCCTGCTTCAGGTCAAAGGGAATACCGGAAGCCGCGGGCGCGGTGCTGCCGACAAAATCAATGCTCATGTTCGACACGATACCTTTGGAGCGCGGCAGGGCATTGGCATTGTCCGGGTTATTGGCCAGCTCAAGACCGTAGCCGGCACCGTCATTCTGCTTGATGTTCACATTGGACAGAACACCCTGGTACCCCAGGTCCCAATCCACGCTGTCGTCTTCGTTGCAGGCCATCCACATATTGCTGATGCCAACGTTGCCACCAAAGAACTCGACGCCGTCATCCGCGTTGCCCTGCACGTGGATGTTGTTGATGGTGGTCGTGCTGCTGACCGCATACAGCGTCAGACCATTGATCTCGTTACCATCAGAAATCACGTGACCGCCCTCGGCGATAACCACATATTCCAAGGTACCGCTGCTCATGGCATTCGGCGCAGACAGGTGGCCACTGCCGAAGTAAGCCGCACTGGCAACACCTTCCATGGTGCAGACATCACCCATCTGGCCACCGCTAATGGCGCCGCTCGGGCAGGCGTTGCTCTCGCCGAAACCGGCCACTACCAGACCGCCCCACTCACCGGAGCCGTCATAGCCAGCATCGAGAGAGGAGAAAATGATCGGGTCGTTGGCGGTACCCTGTGCATCAATCTGTGCACCGCGGGAAATGATCAGTGCGGATGCGCTATCGACGGCACCGGCGATCTGGGCACCGGCTTCGATCTGCAGCACGGTATTGTCAACGGTGCTCGGATCGGCGTTCTGGATATTGCCATTACCGACGACCACGATACCCGGCAGCGTCCAGATGATCTGCTCACCTTCGTAGTCGCCATCCGCTACTTCTTTTGCCAGCACAACGGTATCGTCTTCAACGATAGACAGCGGCAGCTCACACAGAACCGGCCCCTCGGAAACCTGATCCCAGGTACCGTTAAAGTTACACTCTTCGTCAAGAGCGAGATCGGTAACGGCGTGTGACATTGAAGCCAGCGCCATCAGGCTGACAGACAGAATTGTCTTTTTCATAACCAACTCCTTTCAAGTTTATGCAACAGCTTTCAGAAATTAAAAATGTATCCCATAGAAAACTGGACAATTATTTACAAAAGTACCTCACCGGAGAAAACCCAACCAAATATGATTGAGTAAACCCATATTAAAAAAAACACATTAACCTCTCGTTTCATATCCATATTAAATTCCACTAACCACCGACGACTCTTGTTTTTTAAATTATTAAAAACTGCCTATAGACGAATAAAATACGCAAATGCGACATTAATTTTTTAATTAAAAAAAATTACATAGCGAAGAGAAGATAATTAAAAATTCTCGTATAAATCCTCTACAACTCCCTCACAAAAAACACCCAAAAAAAAGGCCGGATCAAATCCGGCCTTCTAGAGCGCTATAAAGTCTACAATCTATCATCCGCGATGGTTTCACCAACATTGATCGGGATAAAGTAATCCGCCACACCGAAATAATTGCTATCGGCGATAAATTCTTTATCCACGGTCAGCGAGGAGGAATAGTCCAGTGGCGCCTGCCCCAAATTGATCACATCGGCCGCGGGGTAGTCGCTGCCCCAGTCGCTGAAAATCGTGGCCTCAGAAGAATCGAATCGACTTTCACCGTAATATCCAGAAACCACCCAGTCCAGCTCATATATATCCGCAGTTGCCTGTGTCGGACTGGGGATAGTCGCCGAATTACTGGCGTTGCCCGACATATTAACGATCTCGCGGGTAACAAAGCTTTGCCGGACCGCGCTGGCAAATGTGGTGTTATTGGACAAGACACTGCAGCCAAGCGCCAACTGGTTGAACGCGATCTCTTTGCCCACCAGTGCCCGGGTACTGTCGTCGGTTTTGAAACAGTAATCCACCACTTCCCCGTAACCGGGCTCGTAGGGATTCGGGGTGCGATCCTCAATGGTGAAATCGTCGTAATTGCTACCAATCACACTGTTGTACAGAAAGGCACCGGAACCGCTGGCCAGCTCGATAGCGGCCCCGTAGGCGTCATCAAAATCCTGCGGATCCCACTCGGATACATTTAAAGTCATATTGGCGATGGTGGGCATGGAGCGCGGCAGGTCGTTTTCGTGCCCGGGCGCACCATTTAGCCCCTGAATCACGGGGTAGAACCAGGTACTTCCATCACTGCCCTGCACCAGTGCCTCGTACTCCGGAATATCGTCGTCATCGTCCTGCTCCGTGCGCCAGTCCAGCCACAGGTCCTGCATGGTGCCCTGGTAACCGTGGTTCCAGCGGATATGACTGCTCCAGGCGGGTTCAGGATCGTCGATATACAGGTTGCGCAGATTGACCGCGCCGCCGTCGATATCAATGACCGGTGCACCGTAGTTTTTTGCGGCGAGAAATTCCCAGTCGCCATCGTGATACAGGTTGTGGATCTCGCCGCGGCCCACGCTGTTCAACTGGATACGACCGCCGAGCATATGCAGGTTCTCGATCCGCAGATTTTTATGGCTGTTGTCGTAACCGCCGTGGTAGCCGTACTCGCCCTGAATATTGCACACGCGGGTGCCGGGCTCGGCTGTGGCGGCATCGGGGCACTGGTTGTTGCGACCGAAACCGTCGACGATCAAGCCATCCCAGGCAAGGATATCGACATCCGCCGGCTGCCCCGTTTCCAAGTCATGCTGCAAGTACAACTGATCAATCACGCCGATCAGGTTTACCGGCCCCGCCGCATCCGTATCCCCTTCGACAAAGCTCTCTGCACCCACAATCTCGAGCGCGCCGCCGCGGGTAATATGCAGGCCACCGCCGGCAGACACCATCACAGTCGCAGAGGCCTCAATACCCAGGGTTACCGGGTCCGCCTTCATGGCTTCCACCTGCGCCGGATCGGTGAGCTCCAGGTGGCCCTCGCCGATGCGCACCAGGCCATTGATCAGCCACAGGGTGGGCAGTGGATCGTAGGCCACGGAAAATTCGCGCTCTACCAATTCGCCATCGACAAATACGGTGTGCTTGACCATATCCACAACCTGCCCGCCATTCTCCACGGCCAGCCTGTCGGCACCGGTATAAGCATTCAGCAGGAAATCCTCGGTAATAGTGCCGCGCAGCCCGCAGACCTTGTACCGCGGAGTATAGAATCCCCAGGTCGTGCCGGTTTCGTCACGGATAGCAATTTCGTCCCCAAGGTATTCATAGTCATCTTCCAGCACGGCTTTGAAGTCGCACTCCGCCGCCAGCAGCACGCCGACGGAATCGCTCCAGCCCAGATACCAGTCGTCGATGGAATCGCGTACGGAGCCCATGAAGTTCACGTTCGCGTTCAGATAGTTCGCAACCGCGCCAGCGAGGGTAAAGTCGATACTGGATTCGATGCCGGGAATATCGCTGCCACTCGGGACGAAGTTGCTGTCCAGCACTGCAGACACCTGATACACGCCGCTCAGCCCCTGGGTGCTGGCGGCGTAGTCCATTCCCGCCTCTTCGTCTTCTTCTGCAATAGTGGCTTCGCAATCCAGCACTACATTGTCGAAAAAGATTTCAGCCGGGTCACTGGTCTGCAGGCTGGCGGTGGCCGGGTCGTCGATATCCAGGCAGGTGTTGAAGTCCGCTACGACCGAGTTGTACAGCAGCAGGCCGGAGCCCTGTTCCAGCAGTATGGCGGTATCCGCCTGTTCTGCGCCTTTTACGGTGATATTCGCCATCACCGGGCGCGAGCGCGGTGCGGCATCGTGATCGTCGGCGTTATTGCGGCCGTGCAGGGCGTGGCCGACGCTTTCGGCTCCGGATTGCAGAATGGCGTACTGCAGGCTGCCGCGGTAGCCGGTGGCCCATTGCACCTGGTTGCCCACCACATCGGAGACCAGCAGGTTGTCGATATTTACCGCACCGCCATTCAGTGACAGGCCTGTGCTGGCAGAATCGGCAATGTCCAGGTAGTTGATCTGACCCGCAGCGCTGACTTCATTCAGGGTCAGTGCCGGCTGGCCATTGCCCGCATTCAGCACACGCAGGTAGTCGATTTCCACAAACTGCTGCTGCGCCAGTGCGCAAAGCTCGGCGCTACTGCAGCTGTCTGCCAGGCCGTTGATGGTGATACCGCCCCAGCCCGCCTGTGCATCCAGCGCCTGCAGCTCGACCGGGTCTGCCGCGGTGCCAGTGATGGTCAGCGCCACGCCGGGGTTTACCGTCAGCGTTGCACCGGTAGCCACCTGGACGACGGAGGTGTGATCCAGAATGACTTTTTGCGGCCTGGCTAGTAATGCCTGTTGTTGTGCGGCATCCAGTCCGCTGAAGCCTGTGCCCAGGGTGACGTTTCCGCTCAGGCGCCACAACACCAGTTCGCCGTTGATATCGTTGTCGAAATAGAGGTTATCGGCAATCTCACCGGTCAGTTCGCATACGCGGTAATTACTGGTGCCGATACTGACGGTTTCCTCCAGCAATGCGCCGGCACCGTAACAGGGCGCGTAAACCAGACCCAGCTCGTAGCCGTAGACTAGGGTACTGCCGCTCAGTAGGGCCGCGTTGATACCGGAGATCTCGGTGTTGTCAATTTCCAGCCGGTTGGTGAGATCCGGATTCAAGGTGTAGAAATTTTCCGCGTTGGCCAGTGCCTGGGCGGCGTAGTCGCTGCCGTCGTCCGCCGCTGCGGTGGTTTCACTGCAATAAAAAGCGCTATTGGAAATCGCCACACTGGTGTTGCCGTCGGCAATATTCAGGCAGGAGCCAAAGCCCTGCACCACCATATTGGCAATGCCGATATTGCCGCCGCCGGCGAGCGCCAGTGCGGCGCCGGCGTTGAGGGATTGATCCACCAGCGTCAGGCCATCGATGGATACGCCATGGTCACCGCTGCCACTGCTCTCGCCTTTGATGGCGGCGAGATCGGACCGGTGGTGAATGATACTGTTCGCCACCTTGCCGCCAAAACCGCTGCGCCAGTACAGCGCATGCCCCTGGTTGCCCAGGGCTTTGAGATCGAAAATGCTCAGCGCGCCGCCATTTAGTTCCAGGCCATTGGTCGCACTGTAAAAAACGCCGTGGGGAACATAACTCTGGCCCATGTGCGGCGCATTGATGGTGATGGCCGCGGAGAGCCGACCACCGCCATCCAGCTCACCGCCGGCTTCTGCGGCGTAACCCGTAAAGCCGTTGCGTCCGCCGCCAAACAGTATGGTGTTTTCACGGGTTTCCTGCTGCGACAGGCCACCGTAGTAACCCCACTCACCCTGCACATTGCAGAAATTGTCCGCACCGCCGGTAGTGCCGCAGTCCGGGTGGTAGCCGATGCCGTTTACCACCACACCGCCCCACTCGCCGCCGCCGATATTATCGTCGTCGATAGATTCAATATCCGGTGCGAAGCTGCCGTTGCGGTGCACCACCACCACGGTGCCGGGCTTGGCATACACTTTTGACGCGAAGCCACCAACACCGTGGAGCGTATCTGCCTGCAGTTCCGCCAGAGTTGCGTAGCTCTTGCTCTCGCCGATTTCATAGACGCCGTCCAGCACCCACACCAGCGGCTCGAAATTGTGGCTGCTCTTGAGGCGGACATCTCCCTGCTGGCCGGCATCCGTGTTGAGCACGCAGGCCTGGGTTTCCACGCCGTCGATCACTACCGGGTCTGTGGGGGTTCCCACTACACCACCGACAGCCACCTCACACTGCTTCAGGCGGATCTCCAGGGAATCCTCCTGCGCGATATCGTCTGATATGTCCCCCTCACAGGCGGCGAGCAGCAGGGCGCTGGTGGCCAGCGCCAGCCCGCGGCACAACGACGGGAATTTTGGTTTTACTGTAAACATGGATTCACCCATTTATATCTGGTCTTGAAAATACATTTGATCTTTTAACACTGGCCTATGAATTTTCCGGCTCAGAATTCGTAACTGGCGGAGAGCTTGAAGCGGCGCCCGGATTGGTAGCTCAGGTAGGGCACGTTGAACTTCACATATTCCAGGTTGCGCTCTTCATCCAGCAGGTTGTCTGCCGAGGCGGCAAGCGAGAGGCCATTCATAAAATTTTTCTTGTAGATCAGCCGCAGGTCACTGTAGGACTGCCGGTACACGTCACCCAAAAGAGCGGAGTTCGCCGTCGCACCGTTGGTAATGGCCAGTTCCTCCCCAGTCTGGTTAAACACCAGGGTCACTTCCTGGCCGCTGTCGACGTGGTCGTAACCCAGTTGCAGGTTGGCGATATAGTCCGGCTGGCCCTGTAGCGGGCGGGTGACTTCGCGCACACCAACTCCAGAACCCTCGGTGACATCCACCGAGGACTCAATATGGGTGTAATTGAATTGCACAAACAGTTCGTGGCCGCGGTTGGGGCCGAGCACAAATTCCTTGCGCAAGTCCAGCTCCACCCCTTCCACTTCCGCCTGCTCGGCATTGTCGAAGGTGTAGTAGTCGTACACATTGCCAGTTTTGTCGAAGCGGTTTTCGATGGCGTTGGTGAGATCTTTCTGGAACAGGGCGAGGGTGATGGACTCGGTATCCGACGGATACCACTCCAGACGCAGGTCGAGGTTTTCGATATCCGCCGGTTTCAGGTCCGGGTTGCCGGTGTAGACCTCCAGGGTTTCGATGTCGTTAAACTTGCGCGGGAAAATCTCGAACACTTCCGGCCAGTTGACGGTTTCCGACCAGGCGGCGCGCAGCTGCCAGGCGTCGTTGAACATCCAGGTAAGGCCGAGGGACGGGTTGGTGCGCTCCTTGTCCATCACATTGCGGAGTGGCTCCGGGGTGTAGGCGTATACCTCCCCTTCCAGAGTGAAGGTCTCTCTGCGTGCCCCCAGGTTGACCTTGAGTTTCTCGCGGATATTGGCCTCCACCAGTGCGTATTCCGCGGTGGTGCTGAGCTCGCTGAGGTAGTCGTCTCCTTCCCAGCCCACATCGTTTTCCGGCGGAATGCTGACGATGCCGATGGAGAGCAGCGTGCCACTCGAACCAATGGTGCCAAGGATGTTTTCGGACACAAAGTGCTTACGTGGATCGGGGATACCGCCGTCACCCACGGTGTAACCGCTTCCCTGGAGACGCCAGTTGTAGTTGGTGACATCGCCCTCCCGGTCCCGCTGTAGCGACTCCGCACCGGCCTTCAACAACAGGGAGACGCCACTGATCTCGTCGATGGGCAACTCCAGATCCAGGCGGTAGCCTTCGTTGTCCTCCCGCATGGTTTCCCAGAGGTTGTAGTGGGCGGTCGGCTCATCGCTGAGTTGAAATGGCTGGATGAGTCCGCCTTCATAGGTGTACTGAGTGGCGTTGGGTCGGTCGTAGTCGGTGTTGGCGGTCATGGCCTGCCACTTTACGCCGAGGTCCCCCAGATAGAGGGACCAGCCGCTGTCGGCGGAGATATCCAGACTGTGGGAGCCCCACAACTGATGACTGACCAGCTGTTCCTCGACCCAGTCGACCCGTTGACGCCAGAAAATATGTGCATCCGGAGAACTTTTCGCACCGCTGTCTTCACCGTTGCGCAGGCGTTCGGTGATTTCTCCTGTCGCATCGTAAATCTCGTATTTCGTTTCCAGCTCGCTGGAATTAGTGGTGTGGCGCAGGGCGATATTGTTGAGGCCCAGCTGGTGATTGTCGGCGATATCCCACTGCAGGTTCACCATGGCGCTGAGGTCGATCACATTGTTGGTGTCGAGGGTTTCCGCTTCGCTGTCGAGAAAGATCTTGTTTGCGTCGTTCTGGGTTCCCCTAAAGCGGGTGTTTTCCTTGGTGTTGCTGCTCCACTTGTTGGCGTAGCGCACCGCGCCGATCACACCCAGACGCTGCTCACCCAGCTCCCAGCTGTTGCCGCCGTTGAAGCTGAGGCTGGTATCCGCCTGCGCCTCGCCGTAGACGATGGCATTGTGGGGAATGGACTCGCCCATGGCTTTAAAGAAGGCGGCATCGAAGCCGGCGTCGACACCGTTTTTGATATTCACGTACTGATCCACCGAGGGCTTGAGGATATCCGGCAGATCGCGGTTGCCATCGTCCATGCCCAGCCAGTCCCGGTTGCCCTGGGTGCTGGACATCAGCAGGTCGTCACCGTGCATATCGCCGTGGCTGACGGAGGAGGAGATTTTAAAAAAGCCCTCGTCGGGAATATGCCGGGTGCGCATGCTGATATGGCCGGCGGTTGCGCCGAGGGGGACATCCGCGGTGGCGCTCTTCTGCAGGCTGAGGCCCTGCATGATGCCGGCGGGGAAAATGTCGAACGGCAGATCGCGGCGCGCCGGGTCGGTACTCGGCAGGGTGGCACCGTTCAGGTCGGTGGACTGGTAGCGGCCTTTCATACCGCGCACGATGGCAAAGCGGTCGTCTTCCATGGACACACCCACCACGCGCTTGAGCGCGCTGCTTACCATGGAATCGTCGAAGCGGGCGATCTGGGTGAAGTCGATACTGTCTACCACCGAGGAGGAGATGCGCTCGATCTCGATCGGGTTGCCCGGCAGGTAGCGGCCGAGCACCTGCACTTCTTCCACCACCGGTGCGTCGCCATCGGCAAATGCATCTTTCGGCGCGAGCTGCACATCTACCGCCAGGTTCATTTTGGACAGCACACGCTGGTCGCGCAGGCGGCTGGCCTGGTACTCCGGGTGCTGCAGTTCCAGCTGGTAGACGCCCTGGGGCAGCTCCAGCTCGAAGGCGCCGAAGCGATCGGTAACCGTACTTTGATTGCTGCCCACCACCGTGACAGCGACATTGCGCAGCGGCAGGTTTTCACCGGCACTCACCACCTTGCCCTGAATCAGGCCTGGCAGCAGGCTTTCGCCACCGCTTCCGGCAAGCCCTTCGCCGTCCGCACTGGCGGAATCAAACGCGGACAGTGCAAGGCGCTGCAACGATTTGATGGCGCGGTCGCTGGCGGAGTCACTGTTGACGATAATCACTGCGGCCTCGTCGGCACCGATGGTGAATTCGTAAGGGATCAAGCGCTCGCCGATGCGCAGCTGCAATTGATGGCCGCCACCGGGCAGGTCGTCATACCAGAAACTTTCCCCCGCCGCACTGCTGCCGATGGCCTTGCCATCCAGCAGTACTTCGGTCACCGCCGCCGGCTCACCGTCAACAAACGCATCCAGCTTGATGGCCGCCGCCTGTCCCTGGCTGGCCACCACCATGCCAATCGCGCTGCACAGCAGCCGCTTTGAAGCACTCAATCCCATGTTGTCCCCCGCTCTTAAAGCTAAAGAAAAGAAAATAAAAGTAATAAGAACCATCCTGTGCGGCGGCATCCCCCCCGCGAACGCCGGGCCCGGTTCAGGATTCACACAACCACAGAGATCCCCGGATTTTTCCAAGCCCGATGTATACAACGACGGAAAAACGAGACGCAGGCGACAAAAATTGAATGAAACTTTCGTGAAGGTTTTTTGGCGGAGGTGTCACAAAGGGTTGTGCATGGAGGGCCGGGAAAGGGTGTGCAAGGGGGAGGAAGGGCTGGCGGGGGACCGGAGGAAAGTGGGAAGCTTACCTCGCCAGGGTAATCCGGTCTCGACCGGCGTAGTCCACACGGGTTTCCACTTCCGTGTAACCCGCGGCAGCGAAAATCTGACGCACCGCTGTGCCCTGCTCCCACCCGTGCTCCACGGCGAGCAGACCGCCCGGTGCGAGGTGACGGCGGGCATCATTGGCGATTTTCCGGATATCCGACAGCCCGTGATCGTCGGCCACCAGAGCGGATAGCGGTTCAAAACGCACATCGCCCTCGCGCAGGTGGGGATCCTGCGTATCGATATAGGGCGGGTTGCTGACGATCACATCGAACTGCTGTTGGGCCAGTGCGGAAAACCAGTCGCTCTGCAGGACTTGCACATTGGAGAAACCAAGCCGCTGGCGGTTCTCTTCCGCAAGGGCGACGGCTGCGGGCATGGTATCAACGGCGGTAATTGCCCAGCGCTTTTTCTCGCTGGCCAGTGCGAGGGCGATGGCACCGGTACCGGTGCCCAGGTCGAGAACGTTTGCCTCGGTCTGTGGGCAGCGCTCCAGTACCACCTCCACCAGCACCTCGGTATCCGGGCGTGGAATCAGGGTGGAGCGATTGACCTTGAGGGGGAGAGACCAGAATTCGCGACTGCCGGTGAGGTGGGCCACCGGCTCGCCGGCGATACGCCGTTTTACCAACGCGTCGAAGCGCGACTGCTGTTCCGGATCCAGTTGGTGTTCGGGCCAGGTGTAGAGCCAGGCGCGGGACTTGCCCAGCAGATGACAGAGCAGCACTTCCAGATCCAGACGCGGGCTATCGCTCTCTGCCAGCTCTGCTGCGCGCTGCAGGTTTTCCTTCACCGTGGCCATGGGAATCAGCTCTGCCCAAGCGCCGCCAGCTGGTCGGCCTGATATTCGGTGCGCAGTGGGCCGATCACTTCATCCACGGCACCCTGCATCACTTCATCCAGCTTGTACAAGGTCAGGCTGATGCGGTGATCGGTGACCCGCCCCTGGGGAAAGTTGTAGGTGCGGATACGCTCAGAGCGGTCGCCACTGCCCACCAGGTTTCTGCGCGCGTCGGAAATCTCCTGTGCCGCGGCGGATTCCTGTGCGCTGTTCAGTTTAGCCTGCAGCAATGCCATGGCTTTGGCCCGGTTCTTGTGCTGTGAGCGCTCGTCCTGACACTCCACCACAATACCGGTGGGGATATGGGTAAGGCGCACGGCGGAGTCGGTTTTGTTGACGTGCTGACCACCGGCACCGGAGGCACGATAGGTGTCCACACGCAGGTCGGCCTTGTTGATCTCGATCGCGTCGCGCTCGTCCGGTTCCGGCATGACCGCCACGGTGCAGGCCGAGGTGTGAATACGCCCCTGGGATTCGGTTTCCGGCACCCGTTGCACCCGGTGCGCGCCGGATTCGAATTTGAGTTTTGCGTAGACGTCTTCGCCGGCAACCCGGGTGATGATTTCTTTATAGCCACCGTGCTCGCCGGGGTTTTCACTGATCACCTCAACCCGCCAGCCCTGCTTTTCCGCGTAGCGGGAATACATGCGGAACAGGTCACCGGAGAAGATCGCCGCTTCGTCGCCGCCGGTGCCGGCGCGAATTTCCAGGTAGACGTTTTTGCGATCGTTGGGGTCGCGGGGCAGCAACAGGGTTTGCAGTTCTTTTTCCAACGGTTCCAGTTGCGCTTCCGCTTCACGCAATTCTTCCTGGGCCATTTCGCGCATGTCCGCATCGCTCTCTTCGAGCATTTCGCGGGCCGCGGCCATATCGTCCTGCAAGGTTTTGTAGCGGCTGTAGCAGCTGACCACTTCTTCCAGCTCGGAGTATTCCCGGGAAAGGTCGCGGAATTTGTCCTGATCGCTGATGATTTCCGCATCCCCCAGCAGGGCGGACACTTCTTCGTGGCGCTCTACCAGGTTATCGAGTTTCTGTTGTACAGAAGCTTTCATTACTTGAGTTTCTTCTTCTCCGGCCCGGGGGCCGAGTGGTCGGTAGGCTGGCTGCGGTCTTCGTCAGCCAGGCCAATAATTTCCCGCACCAGCCGCAGGCGATCCAGGTCGCCGTCGGCGGTCGCCTGGCGCAGGGCCACGGTGGGCGCATGAATCAACTTGTTGGTCAGGGACCGGGCCAGCTGCTCGAGAAGCTGTTCCGGGTCACCGCCGGTGCGCAGCTGGATCAGCGCCTTTTCCAGTTCATCCTTGCTGATCCCCTGCGCCTGGCGGCGGTAACTGCGAATGGAGTCCACCGCACGCAGGCTGCGGTGCTCGCGCATAAAGGCAGAAGCAGCCACATTTACAATTTCGTCCGCGGCCTCGGCGGCCTGTTCCCGCAGCCGCTTGCCTTCGTCGATCACACCGCGCAGGTCATCCACGGTATAGAGGTAAATGTCATCCAGCTTGCCCACCTGCGGCTCAATATCACGGGGCACCGCGATATCCACCATAAACATGGGGCGATGGCGGCGCTGCTTGAGGGCGGTCTCCACCGCGCCCTTGCCGAGTATCGGCAACTGGCTGGCGGTGGAACTGATGACGATATCCGCACGGGGCAGGTATTCGGGGATATCCGCCAGCAGGATTGCCTCGGCGCCGAAGTCCTCCGCCAGTGCCTGGGCGCGGTTGAGGGTGCGGTTGGCGACGATCAGCTGCTTCACGCCCTTGTCGAGTAAATGCCGGGCCACCAGCTCAATGGTTTCCCCGGCGCCAATCAACAGTGCGGTCTGCTCCCGCAGATCGGTAAAAATGCGCGATGCCAGGGAGACTGCGGCGAAGGCCACAGATACGGGGTTCTCGCCAATCGCGGTCTCGGTGCGCACCTTTTTCGCCACCGAAAAGACCTGCTGGAATACATTGTGCAGGGTAGAACCGACACTGCCAGACTCCCGCGCTACGGCATAAGCCGATTTCATCTGCCCGAGAATCTGAGGCTCGCCGAGCACCAGCGAGTCAAGCCCACAGGCCACGCGCATCATATGGCGCACTGCGGACTCGTCGGTGAACTGGTAGTGACAGCTGGTCAGCTCGTCCAGGGGCACGCTGTGGTACTCGGCGATCCAGGCGAGGACGGACTCCGCAGTCGCTTCGCCGTAGATTTCGGTGCGGTTACAGGTGGAGAGGATGGCCAATTCCGGGCACTCGAGGGCAATCCGCGCCTCGGCGAGGGCGCTGGGCATCACTTCCGGGGCGAAAGCCACCCGCTCACGCACCGCCACCGGTGCGCTATCGTGATTGATTCCCAGAGCAAGGATTGGCATAAGTTCTCGTCATCTCTTCCAGATACTGCGACGCACCTGGCACAAAAAGGCCGCACATTGTCCGGGCCCATTGCGGCTGGTGCAAGTGGATTACGGCTATGTGCCTGATAGCACCTCTCAGTTAGAACCTCTCAGTCCGATCTGGCTCTACCCGGTATAAATAGATGCTGACTTTGCCGCTGAATCTGGCCCTGGGGCAACAGGTGGGCAAATTCAGAACTAGAATTATACGGCGATAACCCGGAAAAATACGCCAAAAGGCGTCTCCTCTGCCGGATTGGCATCGCTTCCAGCGCGCCCGGGACACACCCCGGCCCACTGGAGTTCACAGGAGACGCGAACGTACGGACACGTTTCTATGCAGCTTTTCTTTCCCTTCTTATATGCCCGGAATCACTCACGCTCACGGTTGAGTACAGCCATGGAAACGGGCGGTCCCACGCGGCACCACCGCCCGCTGCGCTTCGCGGCCACCGCGGCGTCCATCGCCATATTGTGCGCCTGTAGCCAGCAGCCACACCAGTCGAGCGAATCAGGCCAGGCGGACTGGCAGTCCGCCTGGGAGGCTGAAGCCTCGACCGCACCCGCTCCAGCGCCAGCCAAATCAGCAGAAGAAGGCAATCCTGCAGGGCCCAGGGCACAAGACACTGCCAGTGAAACATCACCGAAGGCCGAAGAAGCGGTGGCCGACAACAAATCCAAGCCATTCCCCATCGAGACCTTTTACACCCTTCTGGTTGCGGAAGTGGCGGGCAACAGAGAGCAATACGACCTGGCACTTGCCAACTATTACTTTCAGGCCGAGCGCACCAAAGATGCCGGGGTTGCCGCACGGGCCACCCGCATAGCCCGCTACCTGAATGCTCGCCGCGCCGCTCTGCGCTCGGCGGTGCTCTGGGTCGAACTCGAACCGGAAAGTGCCGAAGCCCAGCTGGCCGCCACAGCGGAGCTGACGCTCGCCGGCAAACTGGATGAAGCACTGCACCACGCGGAACGCGCGCTCGAACTGGGTGGTGATGCGCCACTCCAGTCCGTTGCCGCCACTGCCGTTGACAACGAAGAGCTGGCAGCAAAAGTGCTGCCGGAATTCCAGCGCCTTTCGCAAAAGTATCCAGGCAATTCTGAAGTTTCCCTGGCCCTTGCCATGGTGCTACGTGCCAATAACCGCTCGGAAGAAGCACTTCAGGTAACCCGCCAGGTACAGGAACGCGACCCGGCCAACCTGGACGCCCCGCTACTGGAATCCCACGCACTGATCGATATGGGGCGTGAACGGGAAGCGCAACGCCTGCTGGAAAACCTGGTGGAGCTGTATCCCAAAGAGAGCCGTCTGCGACTGCAGTATGCGCGATTGCTGATACGCCAGGACCTCGAGCTGGCTGAAGCGCAGTTCGCAGAACTGGTAAAGCAGCGCCCCAATGACAGCAATCTGATTCTGTCCCTGGCTCTGATCCATTACGAAACAAAACAGTTCGACGACGCAAAGCCTCTGCTGGAAACCTTACTGGCTCAGGAAGAGCACGAATCCGCCGCACACTTTTATCTGGCCGGAATCGCGGAGCAGTCTGCTGACCCGCAGCAGGCTGTCACCCATTACCGTATGGTGCGACCGGGCAGCGACTATGTGCAGGCAATCACCCGCGGCACCAGCCTGCTCGCTGCACAGGGGCAAACCGAAGCGGTAAACCAGTGGTTTGCAGAACTGCGACAACGCCACCCAACACAGGTGGAACAGTTCTATCTGCTGGAGACCGAACTGCTGACCAAACACGGATACCTGCCGGAGGCACAGACACTTCTGGGCAATGCCATTGCAGAAAACGAGGACAGCAACCGCCTGATTTATGCACACGCGATGACCAGTGAACAACTGGGAGATTTGGCAAAATTTGAACAGGGTTTACGCAAGCTGTTGTCTCGTGACCCGGATAATGCGAATCTCCTGAATACGTTGGGTTACAAACTGCTCTCTTACGACGACCGCCTGGAAGAAGCGCTGGAATTAATCACCAGAGCCCTGGAGATCAGCCCCGATGATCCCGCGATCATCGATAGCATGGGCTGGGCGCACCATCGCCTGGGTAATCACTCCGAAGCGGTGCAATACCTGCAGAAAGCCCTGAGCCTGTTACAGGATCCAGAAATCGCTGCGCATCTGGGTGAAGCGCTTTGGGCACAGGGCGATCGCCAGCAGGCGATGCAGGTATGGGAGCAGGGATTGCAGAAACACCCGGAAAGTAAACTTATCCCAGAAGCCATGCAGCGGCTGCAGGACCAACAAAGACTGGAACAGCATGTTACGGAAAGCTGACGTTCTCACTCCTTTATATCGTTCAACCCATCAGCCACAGGGCGCACATCGCGCCCTGAAATTTGTCGGTGCAGTATTGCTGCTGACACTTGCTGCGTGCAGCGCGCAAAAACCACAGCCTCAGCAACCGAGCGAACCGGCCGCTCATCAGCCGTCTTCCGCTGCGGCGCTGCAGCGCTGGGAAGCCAAAGGCAAAATGGGCGTGCGTTCGCCGAAAGAAAGTGGCAGTGCCAACCTGGTCTGGCAGCAGGCTGACAGGGCCAATTACCGCATTCACTTGAGCGGTCCCCTCGGCGCCGGCGCAACATCAATCAGCGGCTCCCCGGGCGGCGTCAGCCTGCAGCGGGGCAACGACCCGGCGGTTTTCGCCTCAGACCCCGCGCAGTTAACAGAGCAGATCATGGGATGGCCGCTGCCAGTCTCCGAAATGTTTTACTGGGTGCGCGGCCTGGCAGCCCCCGGCGCGGTGAGCGGCCAGCGCAAGAACGCCCAGGGGTTGATGCAGAGCCTGCAACAGTCGGGGTGGGCCCTGGAATTTACGGGCTACCAGTCTGTTGGCCCCTATAAATTGCCCGGCAAAATCAAGGCATCCACCACTAATGCCGCGGGCCCGGTCAGCGTCACCCTGGTGATCAAGGAGTGGAGCCCGCGATAACGCACCTTGAGCACATCGCCCTGCGCGACAAGACTCACAAATGAACGGGCGGCTGCTAAACTGGCCGCCCGTTTTTTATGAATCCTCTTAAATGGCCACCCAGACGCTCACCCTTACCGCCCCAGCCAAACTCAATCTGATGCTGCGTATCCTCGGACGCCGCGCCGATGGCTATCACGAATTGCAAACGGTTTTCCAATTGCTGGATTTTGGTGACAGCCTGGTTTTTCGCGCCAGCGATGACCATCGGATCCACCTCCACTGCCCCGGGGTCGACGTATCGCCTGAACAGAACCTGGTGTATCGGGCGGCCGCCCTCCTTCGACAGGCCAGCGGTAATACGGCTCTTGGGGCGCATATTTCCGTTGAAAAACGCCTGCCCGCCGGCGGCGGAATCGGCGGCGGCAGCAGCGACGCAGCGACCACCCTGTTGGGGTTGAATCATCTGTGGCAGTGCGGATATGACCTGAATGCACTGGCTGAACTGGGCCGCCAACTGGGTGCGGACGTTCCGGTGTTTGTGCGCGGCCGCTCGGCATTTGCCGAAGGCGTCGGCGAACAATTGACCACTGTATCCATAGAGCCCCGCTGGTATCTGGTGCTGACACCCGCGTGCCATGTAAGCACGGTAACGCTTTTTTCCGATCCGCGTTTGACAAGAGATTCCGCCGCAATTACATTAGCGGCCCTTCGCGACAGGCGGCTGAACACACACTGGCTCGATACCTATGCCGGTAACGATTTTCAGCCATTAGTAGAAGACCTCTACCCCGAGGTGCGGCAGGCCAGAGAGTGGCTTGCGCAACATGCCAAGGCATTTCTGACAGGGACCGGCGCTTGTGTATTCGCCGGATTCGAATCAGAAAGCGCGGCGCAGGCAGTATTTAATGCACGGCCTGAAGGGTGGAAAGGTTTTGTTGCCAAAGGAGTGGATGAATCACTCGCTCACCGGCAACTCGCGAAATTTGCAGCAACGGTCTAGATTGACTATCTGCAACATTGCTGGGGTGTAGCCAAGCGGTAAGGCAGCGGGTTTTGATCCCGTCATGCGAAGGTTCGAATCCTTCCACCCCAGCCACATTTCCTTTTTTATAGGTATCCCAACCTCGCGGATACAGACGGAGCCTCCGGCCCTGCCGGAACACGCCTTAACCAGATACTTGCACCAATGGTCGCCCAATGAAACGGCATCACACTACCCTGCAAGCAGTTCTCGCTCCGAAACTCACCTGAATTTCACTACTATCCTCTACTCCCAACGAAAAAGGTACTCGCAGTGGCTGACTTAATGGTCTTCACCGGCAACGCAAACCCGGAACTGGCACAAAAGGTTGTTGAGCATATGGCGATACCGCTGGGAGAGGCGGTGGTCAAGCGCTTTTCCGACGGTGAGATCGCCGTGGAAATCACCGACAATGTGCGCGGCCGCGATGTCTTCGTGGTGCAGTCCACCTGCCAGCCCACCAACCGCAACATCATGGAACTGATCCTGCTGGTGGACGCCCTGCGCCGTGCCTCCGCCGGCCGTATCACCGCGGTAGTGCCTTACTTCGGCTACGCCCGCCAGGATCGCCGTGTACGCTCCCAGCGTGTACCGATTTCCGCCAAGGTTGTGGCCGACATGATGGTGAGCGTGGGCATCGACCGCGTTCTGACCGTCGACCTCCACGCCGAGCAGATCCAGGGCTTTTTCGACGTACCTGTGGATAACGTCTACGGCTCCTCCGTACTGCTGGACGACATCGAGCGCCAGGGTTACGAAGATCTGGTGGTAGTTTCCCCGGACATCGGCGGTGTTGTGCGCGCCCGCGCTGTGGCCAAGAGCCTCGATTGTGACCTGGCGATTATCGACAAACGTCGCCCGGCCGCCAATGTGGCGGAAGTGATGAATATCATCGGTGAAGTCAGCGGCCGCACCTGCCTGCTGGTGGACGATATGGTGGACACCGCCGGCACCCTGTGCAACGCCGCCGCAGCGCTGAAGGATCACGGCGCCAAGAAAGTGGTCGCCTACTGTACCCACCCGGTACTGTCCGGCAAGGCCATCGATAATCTGAACAATTCGGTAATGGATGAACTGGTAGTCACTGATTCCATCCCCCTGGGCGACAAAATGGAGAAGGCACCGAAGATCCGTCAGCTGACCCTTTCCGCGATGCTGGCCGAGTCCATGCGTCGCATCAGTAACGAGGAATCCCTGTCGGCGATGTTCCGCTCTTAACCCCCCGGTGGATGCGCTGCGCTTATCCACCCTACGGTATGTCGATATATTTTCGTAGGGTGGATAAGCGCAGCGCATCCACCAGCTTGCCAGGTCGCCACACCGCGACATTCCACTGGTATTCCCCAGCGCTTCCCCTTAGAATACGCGCCCGCCCGGCACTGCCGGGCGTTTACTATTGGGCGTTTCAATAGATTCTGCCCAGCTTATAGCAACGCCAGAGGGTACCGGTCGCAGGTCCTTCTGGACAGACAACCTGAGGTTTACCCCATGTCTGATTTTAAATTGAATGCCAACGTCCGCAGCGACGAAGGGAAAGGTGCGAGCCGCCGCCTGCGTCGTGAGGAAGCCAAGGTTCCTGCTGTCATTTACGGCGGCGAAGCGGAACCCCAATCCATCGCTCTGCTGCAGAAAGATCTGTTCAAAGCATTGGAAAGCGAAGCCTTCTTCTCTTCTGTCATCACCCTGAGCGTTGACGGTAAAGACGAGACCGTGATCCTGCGCGACCTGCAGCGTCACCCGGCTAAAGCCATCCTGCTGCACGCGGACTTCCAGCGTGTATCTGCCGACACCAAAGTACACGTGAAAGTGCCTCTGCACTTCCTGAACGAAGACACCTGTAAAGGCGTTAAAGCCGGCGGTATCGTTTCTCACACTCTGAACGAGCTGGACATCAACGCACCGGCCTCCAAGCTGCCCGAGTTCATCGAAGTGGACCTGGCGGACCTGGAGCTGGACGGCACCATCCACATCTCCGACATCAAGCTGCCGGAAGGCGTTGAGTCTGCAGACCTGGCACACGGTGAAGACCACGACCTGGTTGTTGCCTCTGTACACAAGCCGCGCGGCGCCGTTGAAGCCGACGCTGAAGCAGAAGGCGAAGAGTCCGGCGAAGAATAAGCCGACTCCTCTCCAGGTAAGGTAACAGTACCTTGAGCAAGGCTCCGGACACGCCCATCCAGTTGATTGTGGGCCTGGGTAATCCAGGCCCCGAATACGACCGGACGCGACATAATGCCGGGGCCGACTTTGTCTCCGAGCTGGCCCGTATCCACGGTGCCCAGCTCGCGCCAGACAGCAAGTACCACGGTCACACCGGCCGGGTACGAATCGGCGGGCAGGATATCCGCCTGCTGATTCCCACCACCTATATGAATCGCAGTGGCCAGGCAGTGGGCCCACTGGCGAACTTCTTCAAGATTCCCGCCGAAGCCATACTGGTCGCTCACGATGAGCTGGACCTGCCCTGCGGCACCGCACGCCTGAAGAAAGGTGGCGGGCACGGGGGCCATAACGGCCTGCGCGACATCATCAGCGCCCTGGGGAACAATCGCGAATTCATGCGCCTGCGCCTCGGCATCGACCATCCGGGCAACGCCCGCGACGTCGCCAACTACGTACTGCAGCGCGCCCCCCGTAACGAACAGGACCAGCTGGCAGACGCCATCGACCGCGCCGTGGATGTATTACCCACCGCCGCCGCGGGTGACTGGAACGGGGCCATGAAAGCACTGCATACCAGCGCAAAAAACGGCGCAAAGTCCAAATAGCAGTCAGTTAATTTTTACGGTGCGCCTCGCGCCCGAACCACTACGAACACATTAACAGGATTCAGACCATGGGTTTTACTTGCGGCATTGTCGGCCTGCCCAACGTGGGCAAATCCACATTGTTTAATGCCCTGACCAAAGCGGGCATCGATGCGGAAAACTTCCCCTTCTGCACCATTGAGCCGAACGCGGGTATCGTACCGGTACCGGATGCGCGTCTCGACAAACTGGCGGAAATCGTCAAGCCGCAGAAGCTGATACCCACCACCATGGAATTCACCGATATTGCAGGCCTGGTCGCCGGCGCCTCCAAGGGTGAGGGTCTGGGCAACAAGTTCCTCGCCAATATCCGCGAGACCGACGCTATCGCCCACGTGGTGCGCTGCTTCGAAAACGACAACGTCATCCACGTAGCCAACCAGGTAGACCCGGTGGCAGATATTGAAGTGATCAACACCGAACTGGCCCTGGCCGACCTGGATACCGTGGAAAAGGCGCTACTGCGCTACACCCGCGCCGCCAAGGGTCAGGACAAGCACGCTATCAAAATGAAAGCGCTGCTGGAGAAGATCCAACCGCATCTGGACGAAGCCAAACCTTTGCGCTCCTTCGGCCTCTCCGACGATGAACTGGAAGGTCTGCGCGAGCTGAGCCTGCTCACCGTCAAGCCCACCATGTATATCGCCAACGTGGATGAAGACGGCTTCGAGAACAACCCGCATCTGGATGCAGTCGCCGCCATCGCCGCGGAAGAAAACGCAGTACTGGTCCCCATCTGCAACAAGCTGGAATCCGAAATCGCCGAACTCGACGACGATGAGAAACAGGAATTCCTCGAAGAACTGGGCATGGACGAGCCTGGCCTGAACCGCGTTATTCGCGCCGGCTACGAACTGCTGGGCCTGCACACCTACTTCACCGCCGGTGTAAAAGAAGTGCGCGCCTGGACCATCCCCCTGGGGGCCACCGCGCCGCAGGCAGCGGGCAAGATCCACACCGACTTCGAGAAGGGCTTTATCCGTGCGGAGGTGGTGGGCTACGACGACTTCGTCAGCAACAACGGCGAAGCCGGGGCCAAAGAAGCCGGTAAATGGCGACTGGAAGGTAAAGACTACATCGTTGCCGATGGCGACGTGGTGCACTTCCGCTTTAACGTATAACGCCCACCTCCCCCGGCTAACCAGTTAGCCTGCCGGCGGGAGCGCCACAAGCGCTTCCGCCGATTCCGATCCGCTACCCGCGATCTCCCTACAGCACCACTTTTACCAAAGGTTGCCATGTACCAATCCAACTGGAGAGTCGGCCTGCCCCTCGCCCTGACCACAGCCTTTCTGTGGGCACTGCTGCCCATTGCCATGAAAGGGCTCATCGAGGATATGGATTCCACCACCGTCACCTGGTTTCGCTTTTTTGGCGCGGCGGTATTTGCCGGTGCCTGGTACGGCTGGCGGCGGGAACTGGAGCTGAAAAAGCTGCTCAGTGGTCGCCTGCTGCCCTATACCCTGCTTGCCGTAGGTGGCCTGCTCGGCAACTATATCGCCTACGCCACCGGCCTCAACTACATCACCCCCGGTGCCCTGCAGGTACTGATCCAGCTGGCACCGCTGCTACTGCTGATCTTCAGCGTGTTCTGGCTGGGTGAACGCTTCTCGGTACGGCAATGGATGGGCGTGGCACTGGTGTGCATTGGCCTTCCACTGTTCTTCAATCTTCGCATCAGCGAATTACTCGATGGTCAGGATCCGCAATACCTTATCGGCGTGGGCCTGGTGGTGATCGCCGCAGTGACCTGGGCTGTGTACGGACTCTTTCAGAAAAAGATCGTCGCTGAATCCCGCCCTCAGAATCTGTTGATGATGATCTATATGGCAGGCAGCCTGTGCTTCCTCCCCGTTTCCCACCCGTCCAGCGCATTGCAGCTGGACGGGCTGGGCTGGGCGCTGCTGTTGTTCCTCACCGCCAACACCCTGATCGCTTACGGCGCCTTCGCCAAAGCCATGGCCGCCTGGGAAGCCTCCCGGGTAAGCGCCACCCTCGCCCTGGTACCACTGATGACCCTGGCGCTGAGCGCCGCTATAAGCGCCTTCTGGCCCAATTACATTGAATCTGAGCCGATGAACTGGATCAGCTGGGTTGGCGCGTTTACCGTCGTCCTGGGTTCCCTGCTGGCGGCCATTGGCCGCGGCCGCTGAACCCTTGGGCAATTTGATGGCGAATTGGGCGTCGCACGTAACTTACTGATTAATTTACTAAAAAAGTGTTGACAGCCCTTCGAGGTCGCCCGATAATGCGCGCCCTCGGTTAGCCGAGACTTTCAGTGGCAAGGTAGCTCAGCTGGTTAGAGCGCAGCACTCATAATGCTGAGGTCGGGAGTTCAAGTCTCCCCCTTGCTACCATTTTCCCTCTGTGAGAAACCAGACTCACAGAACCTCTACTGGGGTGTAGCCAAGCGGTAAGGCAGCGGGTTTTGATCCCGTCATGCGAAGGTTCGAATCCTTCCACCCCAGCCATATATAAAAAAGGCGACTTCGGAAGAAGTCGCCTTTTTTATTGCGCCACGATAAAGACGAGTAAGCTCAGTTTGCTATGCGACTGACTCCCGGATCGCAGTTGCAGAAAGATCTGGACCAGACTGCACGCGATCTCTCCCTGTGTCCGTATTGCCCAGCCGACGCAACCACTCAAAGCCCAGCAGGCACACCAGCACCGCAGCAGCAAATATCGCCATTCCCCAGAGACCCAGTGTCTCGCGCTCGGTATAGCCGGTCCACAGATACTGCCCAATGCACAGCACGGCCACCACAAGCAGCGTCGGTTTGCGGCCGATCAGCCCCACCACAAAGACCCCGAGCGGCGCGCCCAGCGCCACGACCGGCGCGGCGGCCAGCCAGTTGCCCAGCACTCCGGGCTGCCAGGTACCGGTGGCGGTTTTTACTGCCACACCCACCAGAGAAGTAAACGCCATGATGATCACCGAGGTGGGGATTGCCACCTTCAGGTCCACCCGGCACAGCAATACCAGCAGTGCGTAGATCACCATATCGATCCCCACCCCGGTAATCGCCGCCGCCATACCACCAGCGCAAAAACCGGCCGCAAGGCCCAGGCGGAAATCCCGCGCTGAAGCACTGCGGCCGAGCCCACTGTGAGAAGTAATCTCCCGCAGGCGGTACAGGTGCAGCAGGCCAAAGCTTCCCCAGATCACCGCAAACGCCAGTTTTATCCACAACTCCGGGATCAGTGGGGACAAATACAGGATACCCAGGGGTGTACCCACCAGCGCACCGATCATGGCGCCCCGCAACATACTCCAGGCGAGCGCCTGTCGGCGACAGAGAATAAAGATACTGGCACTGACCATGCCGATAGACTGCACCGCAAAGCTGAAGTCACGGCCAAGACTGGCGGGCATATCAAACAGCAACACAAGCACCGGGAAGCCCACAGTACCGCCCCCCATTGGGGTAGAGCCGGCGGCGTAGCTGCCGATGGCCATGGAGAGGGCCATGGGCCAGTGTTCGGTAACTAGGGGCCAGAGGTTTTGGGACAGCACCACAAAGCCCCAAAGAGCGTAAAACAGCCCGAGGAAGGCGAACCAGGGGGAATAGTGCTTGAAAGACATAACAGGAAGGAAAATTGGGGCCTCGGCGATGAGGCCCCGGAAGCCGGGAGGCGACTAAGACGCCCTGCCCGGCTCGCAGCCTGATTTAGATCCTAAATTAGGCGCCGGCCTGCATCTTGGCCAGACGGGAGAACTGATGCATGGAACCCAGCTGCGCATACAGCGGCGGCAGGAAGCCACGCTTGCGGAAGTCGGCAAAGTCTTCTTCGCTCAGCTCACTCAGTTTCTTCTCATCGACCATGTAGATACCGGTCAGGTTGATCTTCTCGCCACCAGCGTTGACCGCAACATTCTGAGTGGTCAGCAGGTCTTTCTCCGCCAGGATAGTGATGAACGCTTTGGTCATCTGGTCACTTTCCAGGTAGCCCACCAGAGACTCTTTCTTGGCCTTCAGGTACTCGGACTCTTCACCGGATTCGTTGAACAGGGCATTCCCCTCTTCTTCACCAACAACCGGGCTGTTCTCAACCAGACCAACCATCAGCTTCTCTTTATCGTCGCCAGCAGGAGCCAGAACGAAAGGATGATTGCGCACAGCACCGGGAACGAAAACGCCTTTCCACTTTTCACCGTCTACAAACAGGTTTTCGCCTACTTTCAGGCTCAGCAATGCAACAGACTGGAACTGGTCGGTATCGGAGTTCTTGACGAAGACGATCGGGTATTCCGCACCCAGGCGGGCGAATTCGTGAGCAGTCACCGGCACCATGTGGGCGTTTTTAACGTGCTCAAAGGTCCCCAACTCACGGACTTTCAGCTTACCGTGAACGTCGCTGCGCAGAGGTACGATTTTTGGGGCTTCTACAGTGGCCATACAACACCTTATTGAAATTTGAAGTTATTCTACAAAACCCGGACAGTATATTTTTTATACTCAAAAAGGGAAGCAAAAAGTTACACCAGACCAGCTCAAGTTGCCAGCAAAACAAGCGTTAATTCCCCCTTTCAGGGCAGCCGGGTCAGCTTTCAGCCAACTGCCTCTGCAACCAGGCCCGAATCTGCTTTATCCGCTCGGAGCCGTCTTTTCCAAGGAACCCTTTTACCCCCTCAGGAATATGCCCGGAAACCTCTTCATCATCAGCAAACACGTAAAAATCGAAGAACGCCTTCCAAGCCTTACGGTCTGCCGCTGACCGATCCCGCAAAGTAGCCATTGCAAGTAGAAGAGCATCAAGAGGCATGACGCCCTCAGCGCCACCTATCGCACCACCCTGCCAGTAATTCATCAACACATTCACATCGCTCATGGACTCAACATGGTGCCACCACAACGAAGGAATATATATCGCATCACCCGGGCCCAACTCAGCCATCAGCGCATGCTCCAACGCCTGCTCAAGCTTTGGAAATCGCCCAAAGTCAGGCTCAGTCAGCGAGGCCATACTTACTGGCGCTCCTGAGGGAGTCTTATCAATGGGCCCAATATACAAGTTGGATATTTGGTCAGGTGGAAACAGAACAAAACGTCGCTTTCCCGCAGCAACACAGGCTAAATTTTCAGCATCGTCATAATGAGTGGCCACACAGGTTCTCCCCCCAATCCAAATTCTCGGACGAACAACATCTCCCATCAATCGCATAGGGTTTTTTAAATGCACATCTGTAAAGTGCTCGTCACAATAGGCGCTCTGCATCGAAATCACTGGTGCGCCCTCACTTCCGACCTGCCTCAGTAAACGCTCGGAAAACTCGTAAAACGTCGTTTTTATGCGCCGAAAATTAAAGTCCTGAAGATCCGGAGAATAGAAATAGCGCCCCCTCGATTCCGGTGGTGCCTCAACAGATTTCACTGGCCCGAGAATGGCTTTTTTCTGCAAGTATGATATTAGCGAGCGATTCGACTCCTTGGCGCGCCCGACCAACTCCCAGTCGCTAATCAATCCTCGCAAAACAACCGGTTCATGCTTTCTAATCAGGTTATCCTGAAAAAAGCCCTGACTTACCGCACCAACTTCAGGAATCTCGGGCAGTCGATTAAAAATATTATCTGCCATACAAATATCTCCCTCTATGGCCAACAGTTTCTCACGCAAACCCATACCGCTGGCGGTGCCCTCCCCTAAAGGCGACTAGGGCAAGACAATTTACATTTATTGCAGGCATAAAAAAAGCCGGGTCAAAGACCCGGCTTTTTCCAAGACAGCTGAGCTATCAGAAGGTCATGCGAGCGCCCACTACGAAACGGCGGCCATTTTCGTAAGCAGACATCAGGCGATTGCCATCCGTGTTGTATTCAACAAGCTCTTCGTCAGTCAGGTTAACGGCTTCAAAGATGATATCGATATTATCAGTTACAGACGCACTTACACTTGCGTCCCACTGACCATAAGAATCATTCCAAAGTTCGTCACCATTAAAGTGCAGACCCTTGTACCACTCTGTACGATAGTTGTACATCAGGCGAGCGCCCATCCAGTCATTTTCGTAATAACCAGTGAGGTTGTACATGTGCTCGGAAGCACCCTCCACCAGACCAGAGCCAATCAGCTCAAGGTCACGCTCCTGATCAGACTTCGCATCGGTGTAGGTATAGTTAGCCTGGACACCAAAACCGTCGAAATCATGCTGCCAGCTCAGCTCCAAACCATTGGTAGTACCACCTTCGCCATTGGTTGGTGTGGTAAACGCAACATCAACATTCTCGCCGGTTTGCTCATTGTAACGCGGCTCGATGTTGGTCACGCCAAAGGTGTAGCTATCAATATCTTTAAAGAAGTATGTCAGTGCAAGCAGAGAGGTATCGTCGTAGTACCACTCATAGGACGCATCAAACTGGTTCGCGAGCATTGGCTTCAGCTGAGGGTTACCCTTCTGGCCAGAAGGGTTCGCCTGATTCAGAGACCCGAAGGTTTCGAACGGAGACAGCTCACTTTGATTGCGTCGCGCCATTACACGGGCGGCCCCGAAACGAACAACCGTTTCATCACTCAGATCGTAAATGAAGTTGGCGCTCGGCAGAACTTCGGTGTAATCGTTATCGACAGTTACCCAGTTCAATTCGGCGGGAGCCAGCCAGTCACGATCAATTGTGTAGAAACCCCAAGAAGGGTTATTTGGATCGTCGTTCCACTGGTAGCCACTGGACGCCTGCTTGGTTTGCACATAGCGAACCCCCACATTACCGCGGAACTGATCGCCTTCGAAGTCACCCTGAACATAAAGCGCAGTAATATCTTCGGCAACCGCCCAGTTTTGAGCCAGCTCCAAAGAACGTGCATAGTCCGCATCAACGCCGTTGATACCATTGAACGCGATATCTTCCATCACGTCACGATTCTGCTCGATCTGCTCTGTCAGGTTACCGGAGACCGGGGCGTCAATTGATACATTGCCTTTTCCGTTCAGACCACAGGTAGCCAGGGTCGGACAGTTATCGAAAATGGTACCGAGGTAATCCCCAGCGTGCCAGCTATATACCGTGCGCTCTTGCGCACGTTCGGCATCACGAACTTTCAAGCCGGTTTTGATGCTGGTAAAAGCAGCGAACTCAACAGGAATGTCGAGGTCGATCTGAGCGTAAGTTTCCTCGTCAATAGTAGGACGCTCACCACCCCAGATCCAGCCAGCACCGAACGCAGCAGCGTCAGTAGTAGAGGGATCAGTATCCACTACACGCTTATTCAGGTCATAGGTGTAGTTCGCTTCGCTAGTTACGTACTCCCAGGAGGTTTCACGGTAGGTACCACCTTCCGCAGCAGTTTTACCTACCACACCAGTCAGGCTGAATGCGTCAGTTTCATACTCAGCAGACAGATCAAAAGACTCAGTCTCAGTGCGGGAAACACGGTTGATAAAGTCGATAAAGATTGCGCCGGTTCCATCAGTCACAGCAGAAGACGTAACGTTGCCACCGCTTAAACCGCTATTCGCAGCGATCTGATCACGACTGTTATTCGGCAAGATCAGGAAGTTCTGATTCTGGTTATTGGAATCCATTTCGGAGGTGAGGGCATTGAACGTAAAGGTCAGCTCTTCAGTCGGTGCAGCTTGCGCAGACAGGAAGAAAGTTTGACGCTCACGATCCTGCTCAAACTTCGCAACACCGATATGGCTCGGAATACTGTACGCGTCGCCGTCAGACTCGTTCCAGCCGAGGATTTCCATACCTTCACGCTGCACTGTGCGATCTTGCTTGACCGCAGACACCAATACACCGAATGTTTCAGAATCATTTTTCCAGGAGTACTGGGCAGCAATTTGCGGATCATTTTCCCCAGACTTGTCTGAGTACTGGCTTTCCACCGCAATGTTCACCGCGTTCGCTTCCAGGTCCAACGGACGACGGGTATTTACAATGACAGTACCGCCGATAGAACCTTCATCAATGGATGCCATTGGCGATTTATAAACTTCCAGACCGGAAATCAAAGTGGACGGCAACAGTGTGTAGTTAAAGCTCCGCGCGGGATCATCGAGGATGAACCAGTCAGCAGTCGCCACTGTCTGACCGTTCAGCAGGGTACGGTTCAGATCAGGGCCGGCACCGCGAATACTGATTTTTTCCCCTTCACCGAATTCTCGGCTTACCGCCAGACCCGGGACACGGGACAGTGATTCCGCGACGTTTTTATCTGGAAATTTGCCTACGTCTTCTGCAGAGATTGCATCAACGATAGCGTTTGCATCACGTTTGGTGCTGAGAGCGTCTTGCAGAGATGCACGAATACCAGTAACGGTAATCTCTTCAAGAGCTTCTTGAGCAACTGCCAGCGGAGCCATCAGGCCACCACTCAGTACAGCTGCGCTGATCGAGAGAGCGAGTTTGTTGCGCTTAAGCATCGATTTCCCCTTCCTTTTTTATAGATATAAAGGTTTGGTTAGAAACTTTTATTCACCTTGTACCGCCAAATGATAGCGCTGTCATTCGTTTTTATGATAGCGCTGTCATTCTCACGATCGACAATACACAGAATGAAATAAAAAAGCTACAGGCCTGCGAGGAATTTATCTGGTTAATTTGCAGTTTTTTGTAACAGCTGCCTGTCATTTGTGACAGTTGAGAGTGATTTTACATGCGAGTCGGGGTGCAGACAGGATATTTTTTGTACACAGGGCGTGACCAACCGGTCTGTCTCGCTGTTGGATGATATGCAGGGGGAAGGCAATCAGGGCGGGAAGGCGAAGCTCCCGGCCTGAAGCCGGGAGTTCGCGAGAGATCGGTGGTGTCTCACTCGATCTCTTTGATTCGCATGGAGCTGGTACCACCACCCATGTTCAGGCGTTCGCCCTGAGTAATCAGGATGCGCTGACCTTTTTCCAGGTCAATACGGGAACCCAGAACCTCGACGATGGCATCGGCCAGGTGACCGAGGGGCACGGAGGCCGGATCGAACTCAATGGGCTCGACGCCGCGCAGCAATACCAGCTGGCGGGCAACCCGGGAATGGCGGGTCAGCGCGTAGATCGGCAGGCGGCTGGTGGCCCGGGACATGATGCGCGGGGTGCGGCCGGATTCAGTAAGCGCGGCAACGGCGCACAGGTTTTCGACGCGGGCGGCCGATTCGATCGCAGCCTGCGCGATCACGGTATCAATCGCTTCAGAGGCAGAGCGATCAGCCGCCGGACGGGAGGTGGTGCCCAGATACTGCTCGGCGCCGACCACAACTTCCGCCATGGACTCGACGGCGGCTACCGGGAAGTCACCGGCGGCAGTTTCCGCAGATAGCATCACGGCATCGGTGCCATCCAGCACGGCGTTGGCCACATCCATCACCTCGGCGCGGGTGGGCGTCGGGCTGGTGATCATGGATTCCATCATCTGGGTAGCGGTAATCACACCGCGATTGAGCGCATTGGCACGGTTGATCAGCTTCTTCTGCACGCCCACCAGGGCTGAATCACCGATTTCAACACCCAGGTCACCACGCGCGACCATGATGACATCGGAAGCGAGAATAATGTCATCCATTTGCTGGTCGTTGTACACGGCTTCGGCACGCTCGACCTTGGCGACAATCGCGGCATTACTACCGGCTTCTCGCATGGCTTTGCGGGCGATATCCAGATCTTCGCCGCTGCGCGGGAAGCTCACGGCAAGGAAGTCGACACCCAACTCGGCAGCGAGCTTGATGTCCTGGTAATCCTTCTCTGTCAGCGCCGGCGCAGACAGACCACCACCTAACAGGTTGATGCCTTTGTTGTTGGACAGCTTTCCGCCCTGCAGCACGCGACAGAACAGCTTCGTATTGGTGCCACCGGTCACTTCCAGACGGATCTTACCGTCGTCCAGCAACAGGATATTGCCCGGTTTGCAGTCGGCAATCAGGGACGGGTAATCCACGCCCACCTTCTGCTGGTTACCGCCCTCTTTCGGGCAGTCGGCATCCAGGGTGAATTCCGCGTTGTTCTCGAGGAAGATACTGCCTTCAGCGAAACGGGCGATGCGGATTTTCGGGCCCTGCAGGTCACCCAGCACGGCGACCAGTTTATTCTGCTCTGCAGCGGCACGGCGCACTTCTTCCACACGTTTGCGGTGGTCGTCGGCACTGCCGTGGGAGAAGTTCAGGCGTACAACGTTGACGCCGGCGCGGATAATCTCGTCAATAACACGCGGCTTGTCTGTGCCTGGGCCGAGTGTGGCAACAATTTTTGTATGGCGAATCATAGTGATGGTTTTGTAATTAAATTAGGAGTGAAACGTTTTTTGTTGATCGTTTTTAGCAACTATTTTTTGCAGTCGCCGTTGACTGCGAACAATGCGGCCGGGGCAGGTATTGCACCCACCCCGGCCGGATAACGAAACGTTATCAGACTGTAATGACAGTCAATTGATCAGGCTCGCTTACAGGCCTTGCGCCTTCGCCATCGCCAAGCTGGTGTCGAGCATACGGTGGGAGAAGCCCCACTCGTTGTCGTACCAGGACATGACTTTCACCAGGTTGCCGTTCACACGCGTGTGATTCGCATCGAAGTGGCTGGACGCTGCAGTGTGGTTAAAGTCCACGGAAACCAGTGGTTGATCACAGTAGGACAGGACACCACCCTTCATGCTGCCGGCGGCGTCTTGCAGGATTGCGTTGATTTCGTCGGCAGTGGTTTCGCGACTGGCGATAAACTGGCAGTCCACCAGAGATACGTTGTTTACCGGTACACGTACAGCCATGCCGTCCAGCTTGCCCTGCAGTTCCGGCAGAACCAGACCAACGGCAGCCGCAGCACCGGTTTTGGTCGGGATCATATTGTCGGCCGCGGCGCGCGCACGGTAGATATCCTTGTGCACGGCGTCCTGGGTGTTCTGGTCATTGGTATAGGCGTGCACGGTGGTCATAAAGCCGCGCTCGATACCGATGGACTCGTTCAGAACCTTGGCCACCGGGGCCAGACAGTTGGTGGTACAGGACGCGTTGGAGACAACTTTGTGCTCCGCTGTGAGCTTGTCGTCATTCACACCGTAAACCACGGTCAGGTCGGCATCTTTAGACGGCGCGGAAATCAGTACCGCTTTAGCACCGGCTTCCATGTGCTTGGAAGCGGACGCTTTATCGGTGAACAGGCCGGTACATTCCAGCACCAGGTCCACCTTCAGTTCTGCCCAAGGCAGTGCCGCAGGGTCACGCTCCTGACATACTTTTACAGTGTCACCACCGATCACCAGGTTTTCGCCGTCGACGGCAACTTCGGTATTGAAGCGACCGTGTACGGTATCAAAACGGGTCAGGTGGGCATTGGCTTCAACCGGTGCCAGATCGTTGATGGCAACCAGTTGGATGCGGTCGTTGTAGCCGGACTCGTAGATAGCACGAGTTACGTTGCGTCCGATGCGTCCATATCCGTTGATAGCAATTCTGAGTTTCATATCGCTACACCCTCTGTGATTTAACGTTTGAAATTTTTGTTGTTCGTGCCGGGCGATATGTTCCCCCCCAGCACAGCTCTACTACTTGAAACTGTCTAAAAGCACAGCGAAAAGGCGTTACCCTTTCAGCTGAGAAGCCTCCTTGGCCAGGCGGGTAATCTCCGCCCAATTTTTCTCGGCAACCAATTTCGGTGCTGCCATCCAGGACCCACCAACGCACACGACATTGGACAGAGCGAGGTAATCGCTGGCATTTTGCGGGCTGACGCCGCCAGTGGGACAGAACTTCACTTTCGCCAGCGGGCCGCCAATGGATTTCAGCATGGGAATGCCGCCCGCCGCTTCTGTAGGGAAAAACTTCTGATAGCCGTATCCACGCTCAAACAGACGCATGACTTCAGACGGGTTAGCGGCACCGGGCAACAGTGGCACAGAAACATTGTCGGCCGCATCCAACAGTGCTTCGGTAGCACCGGGGCTCACCATAAAGGTTGCACCGGCATCCACTGACCGCTGGATGTCACCGGCGTTCAACACGGTGCCGGTACCCACGTGAGCGTCTGGCAGATGCTTGGCAATTTCTTCCACCGCCGCCAGCGCCGCTTCAGTACGCAGGGTTACCTCCAGCACATTCAGCCCGCCTTCAACCAGGGCCTGAGCCAGTGGCAGCGCGTCGCTGACATTTTCCACAACAATAACCGGCACTACGCCAGCCTGTTCCAATACGGGTACGAGAGTCTGTTGCATCGTCACTTCCTAAAACTCGTCAATTCGTTGTTATTTCATTGGCCCAGGATCTGGGCGAATTCCTTAAGGCGCCCAGTAAACGGTGACCGGCTTCTGCCCCTGCTTGAGGATACTGCGCACCGGCATCTCTGCCGTGTCATCTCCGAGCAGCGCCTGGCGATACACCTTGAGTTTTTCCTCACCGGTAATCAGCAATTTGATTTCTTTCGCCTGCAAAATTGCAGCGAGAGTTAGCGTCATACGCTCGGTGTGCGCACCCGTCACCGCGCTTTGTTTGGCAGTAATGGCTTTACACAATTTCTCACTCTTCGCGTCGAGTGCCTCATCCAGCCCTTCTGCGTAAGGGAAAAATGACGCGGTATGACCATCGTTCCCCATGCCGAGCACGCAGACATCAAACGGGCGCGGCAGCTCTTGAAAAGCGCGTTCGCAATCCGCTTCACCTTCAGCCGGTGTCGCCGCGGCATTTTTCATCCCCAGGCAAGGTGCTTTGGCGGCTTCGTTTTGTAGCAGGCTGTTGGTGATAAACGCCAGGTTGCTGCCGGCCTCATCTTTTTCCACCCAGCGCTCATCCACCAGCGCCACATTGACCTGCTCCCAGGGCAGCGGGCGACGGGAAAGCTCGCGATAAACCGGCTCGGGCGAGCTGCCGCCACTCACCAGAAAAGTCGCCTGACCGTTGGCTTTGATTCCGGCGTGCAGCGCCGCTGCGCACTCGTTTGCCAGCGCCAGCGTGAGCCTTTCCCTATCTGCAAAAAACTTTTCTTCAACCATGTCGTTTTGACCTTTGCGTATTTTTGCCGGTGGCTGTTGCGTTCTTTTACGGGTTAAACCAATGGTGACCGTTTTCGGCCAGCAGCTGATTGGAGGCCTGTGGACCCCAGGTTCCCGCGCGATACAGTTGTGGCTGATTCGCGGTATCGCGCCAGTGATCAATGATCGGATCGACCCAGGCCCAGGCCGCGGCTACTTCTTCGCGGTGGATAAACAGCGCGGAATTGTTTGCGGCGGCGTCCAGCATAAGACGCTTATAAGCGTCACTTTTAAAGCTGTCGTAGGTGTCCGACAGCGTCAGGTTCAGTTCTACCGGTTGCAGCTCCATGGTGAGGCTGTCCATCTTTTTGGCCATCAGCACCATTTTGATGCTTTCTTCCGGCTGCAGACGAATTACAAGGCGGTTTGGCAATACTTTACCGGCCTCCGGCTGATACACACTGTGAGAAACGTTTTTGTACTGAATCACAATCTCCGCACAGCGTTTTTCCATGCGTTTACCGGTACGCAGATAGAAAGGCACACCGGTCCAGCGCCAGTTGTCGATATGCGCGCGAATAGCGACAAAGGTTTCCGTGGTGCTGTTCGCGGCTTTCAACTCTTCCAGGTAGCCGGGAACCAGCTCTTTACCCAGACCACCGGCTACGTACTGGCCACGCACGATGTTGTTATCCACACTGTCACCAGTCAACGGGCGCAGAGCCTCCAGCACTTTGATTTTTTCTGAGCGAATATTGCGCGCAGACATGCTGTTGGGGGACTCCATCGCAATCAGGCACAGCAGCTGTAACAGGTGGTTCTGCACCATATCGCGCATTGCACCAGTGTCATCGTAGAAACCGGCGCGCCCTTCGAGGCCCACAGTTTCAGAGATACTGATCTGGATATGGTCGATGGTCTTCGCATCCCACAGGTGCTCGAACAGCACATTACTGAAACGCAGGGCCAGCAGGTTCTGTACGGTTTCTTTACCCAGGTAGTGGTCAATGCGGAAAATGCTGTCTTCCGGGAAGTACTCGGCGATCTTGCTGTTGATCTCGTCGGAGGTCTTGGCGTTGTAGCCCAGGGGCTTTTCCACAACCACGCGGGAGTTTTCGTGAATCAAACCTTTTATGGAAAGGTTTTCACAGCAGGGACCAAACACTGCCGGCGGAATCGCCAGATAAAACAGGCGGGTGCGCTTGGTGTCTTTACCCAGAATATCGACCAGCCCATCCCACTGCTCATCGGGCTTGGCGATATCCAGATATACGGCGCGCAACAGGCCGCTGAACTCTTTCCAGTTTTTATCGCTGTACTCACCATCGCGCAGATGAGTTTTCAGGGCCTGCTGTGCGGTTTTGATATAGGAGTCCGCGTCTTCCTGACGGCGAACCACGGGCAGGATGCGGGTGTCCTTGTTCAGGCCGCCTTCAATGTAAGCGCGATACAACGCAGGAATCAGTTTGCGCAGGGACAGATCGCCACCGCCGCCAAACAGTACCATGTCGAATGAATTTGCCATTTCGTTGCTCTCAAACAGTTGCGCGGGCCCAATGTGCTATCGGTGCCCGCGCGAATTCAGTTAAAAAAGAATGCTACCGCCAGTTTCTGCGCCGCTCGCCAGCTTGCGCATATTGACAAACAGGTCCCGTCCCATGCCGCTGTTGTTGGCAGACAGGTCGCATTCCGCTGGCGCGCGTGCGGCCAGCTCTTCATCACTTACATCTACTTTGAGAACGCCGGCTTCCGCGTCCAGCTCTACGATATCTCCATCCTGGATTTTTGCGATTGCGCCACCTTCCAGTGCTTCCGGGGAAAGGTGAATGGCCGCCGGCACTTTACCGGAGGCGCCGGACATACGGCCGTCGGTGACCAGCGCCACCTTGAAACCACGATCCTGCAGCACCCCGAGAGACGGCGTCAGTTTGTGCAGCTCCGGCATACCGTTGGCCTGCGGGCCCTGGAATCGCACCACGGCCACAAAATCTTTTTCCAACTTGCCCGCTTTGAACGCGTCCAGCATGTCGTCCTGACTGTTGAATACGACTGCCGGTGCTTTCACTTTCAGCTGCGGGGTTTTCAGTGCAGATACTTTGATCACGCTGTTGCCCAGATTGCCCTTCAGCAATTGCAGGCCGCCGTGGCTAGAGAACGGATCCGCTGCGGGGCGAATGATGTCGGGGTTGCCGGATTCTTCTGCGGTCGGGCGCCACACGAGACCGTCCTTGTCTTCGTTCAGGAACGGATCGTAGGTGTAAGGCTCCATGCCGGAATCGCCGAGTACGGTGGCCACATCGTTGTGCAGCAGACCCGCCCCGAGCAATTCGCGAATCAGATATTGCATACCGCCGGCGGCGGCGAAGTGGTTAATGTCGGCGGTACCGTTCGGGTACACGTGGCACAGCAGAGGTACGACTTCGGACAGTTCTGCCATATCCTGCCAGGTGATCTGAATGCCGGCGGCGCGCGCCATGGCGATCAGGTGCATGGTGTGGTTGGTAGAACCGCCGGTAGCGTGCAGACCAACAATGCCGTTTACGAACGCTTTTTCGGTAAGAATCTTGGCGATGGGCGTGTAGTTGCTGGGCTCGGAATTCTGTACCAGCTGTTTGACCGCCGCTCTATTCATGGCGTCGCGCAACTCGGTGCCCGGATTGATAAACGAGCTGCCCGGCAACTGCAGGCCCATGATTTCCACCAGCATCTGGTTGCTGTTGGCAGTACCGTAAAAGGTACAGGTACCCGCGCTGTGATAGGAAGCGCTCTCCGCTTCCAGCAATTCTTTGCGGCCCACCTTGCCTTCCGCGTACAGCTGGCGAACACGTACTTTTTCCGCGTTGGGGAGACCGGTTGGCATGGGACCTGCAGGTACAAACATTGCAGGCAAATGCCCAAATGACAGTGCGCCAATCACCAGACCGGGTACGATCTTGTCACAGATGCCCAGATACATACCGCCGTCAAACATATCGTGTGACAGGGAGATGGCGGTGGCCATGGCGATCACATCGCGGGAAAACAGTGACAGCTCCATACCCGGCTGCCCCTGGGTAACGCCATCACACATGGCGGGCACACCGCCGGCAACCTGCGCGGTTGCGCCGTTGCGCAGGGCCTCTGCCTTGAGCATTTCCGGGTAGGTGCCGTAGGGCTGATGCGC
Organism: Microbulbifer elongatus; assembly: GCF_021165935.1. NCBI lineage: Bacteria > Pseudomonadati > Pseudomonadota > Gammaproteobacteria > Cellvibrionales > Microbulbiferaceae > Microbulbifer > Microbulbifer elongatus. Next base: position 3,728,032 of record NZ_CP088953.1, read on the forward strand.
CGACAACATATCATTGTAGGCAGTAACGATCGCCAGGTTGGGGCCATGCCCGGAAGCGATCAGGTTTTTGTCATGATCGCTGGATGCCGCCATGGCGTGCGCCAGGTTGCCACAGGAGAGCTTGTGCCGTGCTCTGCCTTTTCCCTGCGCGCGCTCCACCTGGGCCAGATAGCTGGCTCGGGTTTCTTCACTGCGGCGAATGATCCTGTCGGTCACCGCCTGTATGCGACTGTGTACCACTGTTTGGTTTGCCATTTTTGATCAACTCTTCGTTTTTTATCAGTCCGAACCACGTTATTGCTTGCGCAGTTAAGCCTGTTCTCCAGCAGGCTCAGCCACCTCAACTACAGGCGACTCCGTGGACGTAACCGTGCCGTTTATCCGGCGGTAGTATTCGATCAGTTGGGCCGTTGAACCGTCTTCGTCTGCCAGGTCGCCAGAGGCCAGTTTCGGCTCCAGTTTGCTGGCGAGACCCTTACCCAGTTCCACTCCCCACTGATCAAAAGAAAAAATTTGCAGAATCACGCCCTGAACAAAAATCTTGTGCTCGTAGAGTGCGATCAGCGCTCCCAGTGATCGGGGGTCCAACTCTTTCAAGAGTATTGTGTTACTTGGCTTTCCACCCCTGTGGACCTTGAACGGGGTGAGCCTTTTTATTTCTTCTTGTGACAGCCCCTTGGCTGCCAGTTCACGACTGACGGACTCCGCATCCACCCCGTTCATCAGCGCCTGACTCTGGGCAAACATGTTTGCCAGCAGAATCTCGTGGTGACCGTCCAGGTCGTGTCCCGGGGTCACACTGCCGATAAAGTCGGCGGGAACCACTTCCGGGCTCTGGTGCAGATACTGGTAAAACGCGTGCTGCCCATTGATGCCCGTCTGCCCCCATATTAGAGGGCCGGTGGTGTAGTCCACCTCCACCCCTGCGCGGGTGGTAGATTTGCCGTTGCTCTCCATATCCGCCTGCTGCAGATAGGAAGGCAACATGTGCAGCGACTGCTCGTAGGGCAACACCGCGTGCGCCGGGTAACCCATAAAAGTGCAATACCACACACTCAGCAGCGCCATGATGACCGGCGCATTGGCGTCCAGTGGCGCCTCGCGGAAGTGCTTGTCCATACTGGCCGCGCCATCCAGCAGTGCGCGGAAATTGTCGAACCCACAGGCAATGGCAATGGGTAGACCGATGGACGACCACAGCGAGAAGCGCCCGCCGACCCAGTCCCAGAAGCGGAAGATCCGCTCCGGCAGCACACCAAACTGCTGTGCCTTGTCCGGGCTCGAGGTCACTGCCACAAAATGCTGCTGTAACAGCGCCTGGGGATCGGCCTCCGGCATCGCCTGTTGCAGCCACTTCAGGCCGCTCCCGGCATTGGTCATCGTCTCGCTGGTCGTGAAGGTCTTGGACGAGACAATGAATAAGGTCGAATCGGCATCCAGGCCGGCCAGCACGTCCGTGAGCTGGGTTCCATCCACATTGGATACAAAATGCACTGCGACATCGCCCTTCCGGTGGGCACGCAGTGCTTCGATGGTGGTTTGCGGCCCGAGATGGGAGCCGCCGACCCCAAGATTGACTACATCGGTAATTCGTTTACCCCGGTAGCCAGTCAGGGCCCCATTATGTAGTAAAACTACAAACTCTTTCAAGCGCTCCAACTCGGCCTCGACCTGAGCGGTGACGGATACCCCATCGATCTCGACATCTTCCGCCAGACCACCACGTAGCGCGGGATGCAGCACCGGCCGCCCCTCTGTGGCATTGATGGGTTTACCGGCAAAAAAGTCCCCACGCCACTGCGCCAAGTCCGCGGCTTCCGCCAAGCGTAATAAATTTACAAAAATGTCCTGATCCAGCTGATTTTTTGAGTAATCCAGCAGAAATTCCGGCAGCTCCAGGGAGAAACGCTCCGCGCGCTGCGGATCTGCGGCAAACAGCGCCTTCAGGGACCGCCCTTTCACTTCCGCCGCCTGCGCTTGCAGCGCCTGCCAGACAGGGGAACGGGAAAGAGGTTGGGAATGGGTTTGAGAGTGAGTCGAGTGAGAGTGTGCACTGCACATAGCGAGCCCCCTGAAAGCGGCGCCCACCGTGGTGTTGCAGGCACCGGTTATTGTTATCTAGCCGATTACCCGGCAACTGACCCCCGCTCCGGGCGCCAATGCCAGTCTGTTTGACCTCAAAATGACAACGCTGTCAATTTGGCGCCAGAGTCACATAGTTGGCAAAGGGTGTCAATTGGGTTTGTAGTTTTATTTCAGGCAGACGAAGACCACGCCAATCCCGTGACTCTCAAGCCATCGTCGTTCGCAGCAGAACCGGTTAAACTTACCGACTGGGCAACTGGAATCATTCCAACAAGGACCTCTCCAAGGGCCTCACAAAGGACCTATCAAGGATCACAGCCAACAATGAAGAGCACCATCAACGACGTGGCGGCAAGAGCCGGGGTATCGATCAAGACTGTTTCCCGGGTGATCAATAACGAGCCGTCTGTGCGCCCCGCCACCCGCCAGAAAGTGATGGATGCGGTAGAAGCGCTGCACTACCAGCCCAACCTCGCGGCGCGCAACCTTGCGGGCACCCGCAGCTACACCATCGCCCTGATTTACGATAATCCCAACGCCTATTATGTGATCGATATGCAGAACGGCATTCTCGAAGCGTGCAAGGCGCGGGGGTATGAGCTGCTGATTCACCCGAGCAACTCAAAATCCGCCAACGTCAACGACGAGTTGCGCGCGCTGGTGGAGCACTCCAAGGTCGCCGGGCTGGTGCTCACCCCCCCCTTTTCCGAGACCCAGTCTGTTATTGATGAAGTGAAAAAGCTGGGGCTCGACTATGTGCGCATCGTGTCCAGTGGCGCAGCGGAGGGCGATGAAGACAACTGTATCCAGGTAGACGATACTGCAGCCGCCTACGACATCACCAAACATTTGATTGAAAACGGCCACAACCGTATCGGATTTCTCGCGGGTGGCGAGGAGCACGTGTCCACCCACGGGCGACTGGAGGGCTATAAGGAAGCGTTGCAGCAGGCGGGCATCACCATCGACCCGGATCTGATTATCCCTGGCGAATACTCTTTCGACTCCGGCGTATCCGGGGCCAAGGCGCTACTGGAAAAAGACAACCCGCCTACCGCCATTTTTGCCAGTAATGACGAAATGGCGGCCGGCGCACTCTTCGCCGCCCGGCTGATGCATATCGAAATTCCCGAGCAGCTGTCCATCGTCGGTTTCGAGGACAGCCCCTTCTCCCGCCAGACCTGGCCCAAGCTCACCACCGCGCACCAGCCCAACAGTGAAATCGCCAAGTGCGCCGCGGCCCTGGTACTCAACAAAGCCCGCAGCAAAAGCGCCACCGAAAGCGCATCAACCAACAAAGATGCCGGCATCACCAAAAAATTCGTCCCCGAACTCCTGGTCCGCGACTCCACCGGCCAATCCCCGAATTAAAAACAATAGAATTCACCCCACAACCCGAGGATCGCCGAAGAGCGTAGCGAGCACTTGCCTGGTGGTGGCCGCCGGAGCGGAAGGAACGGAATGTATGTTAATACATGAGTATCCTGAGCACCGCCGGACGCCGCCAGGCATGTGCGCAGTAGCTTTTCGGTGATTCCCCTCTAAAAAAAGCCCTCACTAGGAGGGCAAAGATGACGAGAACCAAAGAGAGAAACTTTAAAAAGAAACTTTGACTGACTGTGACGCCAGCTGGATAACCCGAGGTTATTTCCAGCTGCGCATCTTGTGCCCTTTCAGAGCGTAAAACAGGATAAACAGGTAGGCCGGGATGGAAATCACGTAGGCCAGCTGACCGTCGCCGGTATCAGCGAAATGACCGTACAGGGGCGGCAGTACCGCGCCGCCAGAGATCCCCATGATCAGCAGGGCGGCACCTTTGGAGGTGAACTTGCCCAGACCTTCCAGCGCCAGCGGCCAGATTGCCGGCCAGCACATGGCGTTGGCAAAGCCCAGCAGGGCAACAAAGTAAACAGCGTTGGGAATTTCCGGCAGACCGAACAGGGCCAGGGTCGCAGAGGACATGACGGTGCTTTCCATAGAGCCGGTCATTACCGCAACGGTGAACAGGATACCGAGCACCGCTGAGATCAGCAGCGCAGTCTGCTGGCTAATAAAGCGCGGAATGGCGATCGTGCCCCAGATATAACCCAGCACCATAAACACCATGGTGTAGGACGTCAGTACAGAGGCAACAGCAGTGTCCAGACCCGCCTGCTTGCCCAGCAGACCGATGGCGTCTCCGGCAATCACCTCTACACCCACATAGAAGAACAGTGCGATAGACCCCAGGATCAACTGTGGGAACTTCAGCAGTGCCGGCAGATTCACCGCCATATCTTCCTGACCTTCAACCACCTCATCTTCAATATCGGGCAGCGGTGCGAACATCATGGCAATCGCCAACACAAAGCCGAGCACCGCCATACCGATGTACGGGCTCACCATCTGACCGGCCAGCTCGTCCAGCTTGGCATCTTTGGCGGTGGCGGTCAGTGCAGACAGTTCTGCTTCAGAGATACCGCTGATGCCCGACATCACCAGCGCCGCGAACACCAGCGGCGCGACAATACCAGCACCTTTATTCAGCAGACCCATTACGCAGATGCGTACCGCAGCAGTTTCCGGAGAGCCGACGCGTACCACGTAGGGGTTGGACGCCGTCTGCAGAATGGTGAGACCGGAGCCCACCACAAACTGCGCCAGCAGGAAAACGCCGAACATACGGCTGTAAGCAGCGGGAATAAATATCAGTGCACCCACAGCCACCAGCGCCAGCCCCAGGGCCATGCCGGTCTTATAACCCGTGCGCTCGATAATGGCCGCCATAGGCAGCGCCATCACCGTGTAAGCGATATAGAAAGCGGAGGCCACGAGCATCGCCTGGAAGGCGCTGAGCTCACAGATGGTTTGCAGAAACGGGATCAGGGCCCCATTCAACCAGGTAACAAAACCAAAAATAAAAAACAGCAGACCGATGATGGTCATCGGCAGGATACTGCTGCGGGTTTCCCCCTGGCTAACAACTGCGGTATTCATAGGCTCACCTTTCATTATCGTTATTTAGCGTCGACTAAATTCGTCATCGGTTTTCTTGAATGCGCGGAATCACCCGGCTGTGAACACTTCCTGTCCGCCGATCCAGGTTTTCTGTACCTGTAAATCGTCGTTTACCAAAATCATATCGGCGGCAGCGCCTTCGGCAATGCGACCACCTTTCGAACCCAGAAACTCAGCCGGATAGAGTCCGGCCATGCGCAGGGCTTCATCCAGATCAACACTGCACCATTCGCGGATATTGCGCACTGCGCCGATCATATCCAGGTGTGAGCCAGCCAACTCGCCGGTGGTGGAAGTCAGCTTGTCACCGTGCCGGGTGACGGTGCGACTGAACAGCGGGAAGCTCCGCTCCTCGCTGCCCACCAGTGACATGGCATCGGTCACCAGCATGATCTTGCCGCGGGGCTTGGCCTTCAGCGCCAGAGTCATGGCCTCGGCACTCACATGGTGACCATCGGCAATCAGGCCACACCAGCAGTCGTCGCTGATCAGTGCGGTACCGACCATGCCGGGGTCGCGGGAATGCAGCGGCGACATGGCGTTGTACAGATGGGTAAAGCCGGTTGCGCCCGCGGCCACCGCCGCTGCGGCCGTCTTACCGTCGGCATTGGAGTGGCCGAGGCAGACTTTCACACCGAGAGACACCAGCCTGGCGATGTCTTCCGGGGAGACGTTTTCCGGCGCCAGGGTGACCATCTTCAGGCCGAGATCGTCCCGGGCATAAATCGCCAGCTCTTCTTCGCTGAGCGGTCGAATAAAACACTCTTCGTGGGTACCCTTTTTCGGCGCGCTCAGGTGCGGACCTTCAAAATGCACGCCAAGCACACCAGGCACACCTTCTTTCAAGGCAGCACTGACCGCGTCCGCAGCCTTCTGCATTACATCCACCTGATCGGTGATCAGGGTGGGCATAAAGCCGGTGGTACCAAAGCGGGCATGGGCAGCCGACATTTTGCCGAGAGCGTTGACGCTGGTGTCGTTGTTAAACAGCGCACCACCGCCACCGTTGACCTGCACATCAATCAGGCCCGGTGCCAACAGTCCCTGCAATCGCACAGCATCCGCCGCCGGTGTTCCACCGATGGAAACCACCTTGCCGCCGTCAACGATCAGCGCTACATCCTTGTGCAGCTGCTCACCGTCAAACAATTGCTGTGCGATAAATGCCTGTACCACGTCCTAGATCCTTATCCGCGATCAAACAGTCTGGGTAACTTTCTTCAGACCCGCCGGCTCATCCGGGTTGATACCCCGACTGACCGCCACGTGGGCAACGTCGATGTAAAAACGCTGCAGCAGTGGCAGTGGCGCAACGCGCGGATGCACGCCTTTGCTCGGCACATGCAGATTGATCAGGGTGCCACCACGACGAATGATGTCGGCAATCTGCTCGCTGTGAGCCTGATAGGATTCGTCTTCAATCGGCACATTCACCACGGTGAGCTTCTGCTCTACCAGCGTGACCGGGCCGTGCAGAAATTCCGCACTGGAGAAGGACTCGGCATGCACGCTGCACACTTCTTTCAGCTTCAGTGCCAGCTCACGGGTAATGCCGTACCCGGGCCCACGACCGAGAACCACCAGGTTCTTCACCGCCGCGAGATCTTCCGGGCGCAGTTGCACGTCGGATTCGATGGCGTCGGTGAGGGTTTGTGGCAGCATCTCTACGCCGGCTTTCAATTCTTCGTCCTGAGTCCAGTTGGCTACCAGCTGCAGCACCGCAGACAGGGTGCACAAATAGCTCTTGGTCGCGGCAACGGCCAGTTCAGGGCCCGCCTTCAGCGGTACCACCTGGTCGACGATGTCTTTGATCGGCGCAGCCTCATCGTTCACCAAGGCCACCGTGTAGGCACCGGCGTCTTTGGCCATCTGCGCCTGAGCGAGGATGTCCGGGCTGCGGCCAGACTGGGAAATAACAATGACCAGCGCGTCTTCGAGCTTCAGCTTTTTGCCGTAGACACTGGAAACGGACGGTGCCGCGGCAAAGGTCGGGGTGCCGGTCTCGATTTCGATCAGGTATTTGGCAAAAACGCCCGCGTGGTCGGAAGAACCACGGCCCACGATCATCACAAAGCGCGGCGGCTTGGCGCGCAGGCGCTCACCCAGCGCTTCCATGATCGGCGCGTTGTTCTGCAGTTGTTCGGCAATCCGGCTCGGGGCTTCGCGAGCCTCGGTTTCCATTACTGTCATCGCCATAGATGCTTCCACCTTGTTGGCCTCACCAGAGGTCACTGCGCTCATAAAATCTATCCGTAACTTGTTCTGACGTCGTCTTCCGACAACCTGTTTGTTCTAGCGATTTACCGCCTTCATCCAAAGAGGTGATCCGGGCCAGTCACCCATACAGCGCTTTGGCATCCGCCTCTTCCCGCGCTTTTGATTCGCTTTCCCCCAGCGCGGCCAGGGAGTGCTGGGCAAAGTAAACACAGCCCAGCTCCGGCGGATCCAGCGGATCGGACACCCGCTCTGCCACATGGGGCTTGAGCCAGGGTTTCAGGCGCGGTGCCAGACCGCCAATCATGGATAGGCGCGGCGGCTTACCCTCCATCAACTTGTCCGCGAGGTCACTGATATATGCAGCGCCATCACGCATGATCGATGCCGCTACCGGGCAGTTCGCCTCGGCACACTCCACCACCGGTACCGCCAGTTTGGCGTACTGGCTGGACGGCTTGCCCGCCATCATTTCAATCACATCGTAGGGATCATTGGTGCCCAGCGCGGACTGCAGCTCGTCTTTCAGGTCGGAGTCGCCCGCCAGGCCTTCCATCGCCATCAGCAGGTATTTCACCGCTTCCATTCCTAACCAGGCACCACTGCCTTTGTCGCCATGGGGGAAGCCGTGACCTCCGACGATGGCGCTGCGGCCGTTGACCCAGGAATACCCTACCGATCCAGTGCCAGCGATAATTACCGCACCATCACCCCCGCGGTGCGCACCCAGGCACGCGGAGTGCTGATCGGTGGTAAGAAACATTTGTTTGAAGGGATGTGCCCAGGCATTCATCTCGTTGTAGAGACGGGGCATGTTGACCCCGGCCAGCCCCACACCTGCAACCAGCTCTCCCAGCGTTTCCGCGGGCAGGCCGGCATCGGCCACCGCCAGTGCGGCAGAGCGCACAATGGAATCGATAGTCTGTGCATAGCCATGCAAGGGGTTCGCAGGTCCGGAGACACCGGTACCCAACAGGCGATTGCTGGCATCGAAAATGGATGCGCGACACTTACTGCCACCGCCATCGACGCCAATGAAAAGAATGTCCCTGCTGTCTCTCAAAGCAACCATCGAACCGGCCCCTAAGATTTTCTATTGTTATGTGTCCTTGCCGGATTCCCCACCGCATTCGCTGCGCCCCAGAGGATTCCGGCTGGGCGCCTGTGACGCCTCTGCCAATATGTGAGAAATACTACAAGACAAATGACAGCGTTGTCATGCCTTTTTTCAAAAAAACCCCGAAGATTTCTCTCATTATATGCTGGATTTACGTGCCAAATGGTGAAAAAAACGTCAATACACCCCATGAAAGCCAGTTCTACCGGACACGAATGCCGAAAAAACAGCCACACCTTCTTCAGTACTTTTTAATCTAACGGGCACACCGCCCTCCCCGGATATGTGGCACAGATCAACTTCGCTGCAATAAATCGGTCACACTTTTCTGCGATAAAGCGCGCGCCCGCGCCGGGTACTTACTAACGGCGCGCGTCTTTGGCAGGAACATCAGTAGTGACAGGGGGCAGAATGAAACGCGATCAATCGCGCCGGTGGACACATTTCGTACAGGGCTCTTCCACAGCACTACCGTGGCTGAGCCTGGCCACTGGCCTGTTGGTCAGCGGTCTCGCAAGTGCCGCCGACGACGACCGGGTTCTGTTTCGTCTGACCGGTTCCAATACGGTGGGGGCGGATCTGGCGCCGGCGCTGGTAAAAGGCTACCTGCAATCCCGCGGCGCAACGGCAATTCGTCAGCGCAGCGAAGGGGAGAAGCACTGGATTCACGCCGACCTCAACAGTGCCCCGGTGGTAGTCCCCATTATTGCGCTGGGCTCCAGCACCGGCTTTAAGGCCCTGGACAGCGATACCGCGGACATCGGCATGGCGTCACGGCGTATAAAAAGCAAGGAAGTCACTCTGCTATCGCGCTTCGGTGACTTCACCAGCCCAGAGGCAGAGCACGTCATCGGCCTCGATGCGCTGGTCATCACCGTGCACAAAGATAACCCCATCAACCGCCTTACGCTCACGCAACTGGCGCAGATCTACCGTGGTGAGATCCGCAACTGGTCCCAGCTCGGTGGAGCGGATCTGGCCATCCGTCCACTGCACCGGGATATCGAGTCCGGTACCCGCGCCACATTCGACAGCGAAGTGTTTGGTGGCAGCCGACCGGCCAAGCCTTTCGTTTACGAGGTCTCCGGTAACCACGAGACCCGCGAACTGGTAGAGCGGAATCCCGCCGCGATCGGCTATCTGCCCTTTGCAGACTCCGAGGGCATGCACAAGGTTGCCATCAAGTCCGGTGATCTGGCGGCGGTGGTGCCCGACCGCGGCATTATTGCCACAGAGGACTTTCCGCTCACACGCCGACTGTACCTGTACCGCAACCCCGGGCGTTACAACCCTCAGGTCGACGCTTTTTTGCACTTCGTGGAATCCCCTGCCGGACAGCAGATTGTGGAGAACGTCGGCTTTATCAACCTGACCCCGGTTGCTCTGCAAATGCCCCCCTATGCCAATGCACCCGATGGCTACCGAACCCTGATGGAAAACGGCTCGCGCCTGAGTATCTCCTTTCGCTTTGCCGATGGCAGCGCGGATCTGGATAACCGGGCCCTACGCGACCTCCACCGGCTGCAGGCGTTTATGGCTCAGGAGGAAAACCGTGACCTTTCCCTGACCCTGGTGGGGTTTTCCGATCGCAAATCCAACCAGAATATTTCCGACCTGATTTCGCGCTTCCGCGCGCTCAAGGTTCAGGGCGCGCTGTTGCGGGACCATAAAATGGGCGACAGCCAGATCATGGCGGTGGGTGCCTTTGCCCCACTCACCGTCGACAGTGAACAGGGACCGGTGAAAAACAGCCGCGTCGAAGTCTGGATCAATTGATCGGCCAGTCAGTAAAAGTAACGCGTAAAGAAACAGCGGTGGCGAGGCACAGCAACTATATTTAACGCCATGACCACCGCAATTGTGCCGCAGCCCTCTCGCCTTTCCCCGCGCACGACCATCCTCCTGATGGCCGTGATCACCTTACTGTTTTCCGCCTGTTCCAGTGTCCGCCTCGCGTACGGCCACCTGGACTGGTGGATGGACCGCACACTCAATAACTACCTGGACCTGGGCGGAGCACAAAAGGACCTGCTACAACAGCGTGTGGATGAGTTCCATCGCTGGCACCGCCAGACCCAGCTGCCCCGCTACGCCGACTATTTCGAAGCTCTGGCCGCCAAGGTGGACGACGCGGACACCACCCCGGCCCAGCTGGATGCCATCGAGACCCAGGTGGATGCGTTCTGGCACGCTTCCATCACCATGCTAAGCGACCTGATGCTGCCGATCGTCACGCAGCTGAATGCCGAGCAGATCGACCAGCTCGCCGAGAACATCCGTAAAGAACGGGAGAAGTCCCTGAAGAAGTGGAACAAGGCGCAGCGCAAACGGGAAAAGGAATTCCGCAAGCAGGCCGAGCGCTGGCTTGGGGATTTGACCGATGCGCAGGAGTCGATGATTGACCGGCAGGTGGCCACCACCACGTTCAACCCCAAGCGTCGGGATGCCCAGCGGCAACTGTGGGCAGAAACCTTTCTCGACATCCTGCGCAATAAACCCGACGGCTATGAAGCCCGGCTGCGCACCCTGTTGATCGACCCCCAAACCCTGTGGTCCGCCGACTACCGCAATATGCAGAATCAGCTGCGCACTCAGGCCAGAACCCTCGCCACGGAAATTCTCGAGAGCGCCACAGCGGAGCAACGGGCGCACCTGAAAAGCACATTGCTGGAATACGCCGCGGACTTTCGGCATCTGGCCACACAGAAACACTGACTGATCGGTGCGTGAGCGCGACCGATTCGGCGCAACCGGTACATTTTCCCCTTCGGTTTCAGTTGCAACAGTTTCCTGGCCACTTTTTCTACCGAAATTCCCTGTTTTTACCGGGTTTTCCAGCAAAAAAATGTCATAAAACATGACGCAATCCGCCCTCTGCTGATAAGCTCCCGTCCCGGCAACTTTCAGAGGAAGTTGCCTGTCAAGAGTTGTCCATCAAGAGAAGAGGATTTTCCGTGCGTATCGAGACCGCCCAACGCGAACAGCTGCAACAGTGGGAAAAAGAACTGGATCAGCAATATCAGCGCATTTGTCAGCATAACCTGAGCCTGGACATCACCCGCGGTAAACCGGCGGCGGACCAACTCTCTCTGTCCGATAGCCTCGACGGCATTCTGAATGGCGACTACCGTGCCCCGGATGGCACCGATACCCGCAACTACGGTGGCCTGGAAGGTATTGCCGCCGCCCGCGAACTGGGCGCCGATATCCTGCAGGTTCCGTTTGACGAAGTCCTCGCCGGCGGCAACAGCTCCCTGACCCTGATGTACCACGCGGTACTGACCGGCTATCTGTTCGGCTTTGCCGGCAACCAGCCGTGGAAAGACATGCGCGCGCCCAAATTCCTGTGCCCGGTCCCCGGTTACGACCGTCATTTCTCCATCTGCGAGCAACTCGGCATCGCCATGGACACGGTCCCGATGACCGCTACCGGCCCGGACATGGACGTACTCGAACAAAAAATCCGCGAAGACGATCAGGTGATTGGCCTGTGGTGTGTGCCCAAGTTCTCCAACCCCACCGGCGTCACCTACGATGCGGACACTGTCGACCGCCTGGCGCAGCTGGCGAAAATCGCCAACCCCGGATTCCGTATCTTCTGGGACAACGCCTACGCCATTCACGACCTCGACCACCAGGTAAAACTGCCGAATATCCGCGAAGCCGCCCTGGGTAATGAAACCGCAGACTCGGTTCTGCAGTTCGCCTCCACCTCCAAAGTGACCCATGCCGGCGCAGGCGTTGCCTTTGTCAGCGCAAGCCCCGCCAACCTGGCCTCCCTGAAGCAGCAGATGTCGGCCATGACCATCGGCCCGGACAAGGTCAACCAGCTGCGCCACGCGCGCCTGTTCCCGGAGCTGACCCAGCTGAAAGAACACATGCAAAAGCATGCAGAAATCCTGCGCCCGAAATTTGCCTGTGTGCTGGAGCACCTGGAGAAGAATTTTGCCGACACCGATCTGGGCGAATGGGAAAAACCTCAGGGCGGTTACTTCGTTTCCTTCAACACCCGCCCGGGCGTCGCCTCAGAGGTGATCCGGCTCTCCGCGGAAGCCGGGGTAAAACTCACCCCCGCCGGTGCCACCTTCCCTTACGGCAAGGACCCGGAGAACACCAATATCCGCATCGCACCGAGCTTCCCGCCTCTGGAAGAACTGGACACCGCCATGTCGGTGTTTGTACTGTGTGTGAAACTGGCGAGCGTGCGCAAAGCACTGGAACAAGCGGCCTGATCTTTGCCGCAGTCCCAAATAAAAAACCGGCAAAATTGCCGGTTTTTTTATGCCTGATGCTCTATACAAACATCAAATCTGATTCCGCCGCGTCTGCCAGGTAATCGGCCGCGCGTACTGATCCACCTTGTCTTCCACCCCCAGCAGCAGGGCAAACAGGGCCATACGCACCAGCAGTCCATTATCGGTCTGCCGGAAAATCGCCAGGCTGGGATGTTCGTTCAGATCGGAATCCAGCTCATTGGCCTCCGCGCGGGAATCTCGCGGCAGCGGATGCATGATGACCGTATTGGGTTCCGCGTGACGGGTGAAAATATCCCGATTCAGGCGGAAGCGACCACGGTAGCGGTCGGCATCCGCCTGGGAGGCAAAGCGCTCTTCCTGGATACGGGTGGAATAGACAATATCCACATGTTTGATCGATGGCTCCAGCTGATCGGTCACAACCACCTGATGCCCGGCCTCGCGCAGCTTCTCGACCACTGAGTCCGGCATTGCCAGCTCCTGGGGTGACACCAGCACCAGCTGTACATTCTTGAACAGGCACAGCAGTTTGCACAGGGAGTGTACGGTGCGGCCGTGCTTGAGGTCGCCAATCATGGCAATGCGGAACTGGTCCAGAGAGCCGCCCTTCCCCTCCAGTTCCTTGCGGATGGTGTACAGGTCGAGCAGCGCCTGGGTGGGGTGCTCATTGGCACCGTCACCACCATTCACGATGGGTACCCGGCTGGCCGCCGCGAACTCGGCCACGGAGCCAGACTGTGGGTGGCGCATGCAGATAATATCGGAGTATCCGGACAGGACCCGCGCGGTATCGTACAGAGATTCCCCTTTTGCCAGGGAGCTTGCGGACACGCCCACCGTCTCCCGCACGGTGCCCCCGAGCAGGTTGAAGGCACAGCCGAAACTTACCCGGGTGCGGGTGCTGGGCTCAAAAAACATGTTCCCGAGAATTGCGCCCTCGAGAACCCGGGTGACTTTTTCCCGGCGGGCGTACGGTACCATGGTGTCCGCCACGGCAAAAATTCGGTCGATGTCACCCCGTTCAAACTGGCTGACGGAAAGGATGTTGGCACCGATAAAGTCCATTGCTGCTCCACGTTAAGCACTGATCGCTACGAATAGCCCCTGCGACACGCCGGATCACCGGCGGCTGGGCGGCGGTATTCTACGCGGCGTTGCGCAAGGGGAACAGCCGCAAGTTGGTGGATGCGCAACGCTTATCCACCCTACACAGTGGCTCGATACGTAGCGACCAGTAGGGCAGTAGGGTGGATAAGCGCAGCGCATCCACCAACCCCCGTTCAACCAAGCAACGCATCACCCCAGGCTTCCAGTTGATCCAGCAGATCACTGCGCTCCGGAAACTCCTCCCGCAACCGCGCGATCTCCTCGAAATACGATTCCATAGTGATGCTCGCCCCGAAGGCCGGATCCGTCAGCCGCTGGTAACGCCACTCTTCCCAGCGCTCCTGCTCTTCTTCATTCAGGGTGTCCGGGAAGTTTCTGGCCCGCAGGCGAAAGAGTAGCTCCGACAGGCGCGAATCGGAAAACGGTGTCTGCCCCGCCAGTGCGGCCGGGCCCCGGCTGGCCAGGGCATTGTGCAACTGCCGGCACAGGTCGCGGTCGGCGTCGTTCAGAAAACCATCGTACAGCCGCGCTTCCACATCCCTGGCCGGGAACTCCCCATCGAGGAATACCTGATGCAGCTTTTCCGTCAGGTCCATCCCCTGCAGAGTCTGCCAGTTGGCTTCGCAGGCGGCCTTGTCGATCTGCAGGTCTGCGGCGCGCTGATCGGAAAGCATATTCGCCGGCGCCAGTACCGGGCAGCGGTTCATATGAATCAGTTTCAGCCCCGCCGGCAGCTCCCCTTCCCCCAGCTTGTCGCGGGCGGTATAGAGACGCTCGCGCAGAGCATCCGGGTCCAGCTCGAGTATCGGCTGCGGGTCCATGGCCAGGTTGGCGCAGATCACGGCATTGCGATTGACCGGGTGCATGGCCAGAGGCAACACATAGGTCAGGTGGCCATGGACCGCAGGCACCTTGCCGGAAATATGCAGCAATGGTTTGCGCTCTCGCGGATTCAGGATCTTTGCCACTTCCTGCTTGCGACGCAGCCTGTAGACATAGTCATACAGCTTGGGCTGCTGTTGCCGGATCAGGCGCGCCATATCAATGGTGGCGCGTACATCGGAAAGGGCATCGTGGGCGCCTTCGTGACTGATGCCATTGGCCGCAGTCAGCTCTTCCAGGCGGAAGGAAGGTACCGGTAAACCATCTGCAACTTCCCGCTGTGGCCATTCGATCCCTTCCGGGCGCAGCGCGTAGGTCAGCCGCACCATGTCGATGATGTCCCAGCGGCTGTTGCCGGACTTCCACTCGCGCTCGTAGGGGTCCAGCAGGTTGCGATAGAGGGTGTGACGAGTGACCTCATCATCGAAGCGCAGGCTGTTGTAACCCACACCGCAGGTCCCCGGCGCTCCCAGCTCACCGAGAATCCGCTGAATGAATTCGATCTCCGGCAGGCCGTCCGCGAACGCCTTCTGCGGGGCTAATCCGGTCACCAGTGCCGCCATCGGCTGCGGCAGACAGTCGCTGGCGGGCCTGGCATAGATCATCAACGGGTCACCGACCTCGTTGAGGTCTTCGTCGGTACGAATACCGGCAAACTGGGAGGGCTTGTCTGCCCCCGGGTCGACACCCCAGGTTTCATAATCGTGCCAATACAAGGTTGTCCCAGACAAAGCGCTTCCCCTCTTCTCATTTTCCTGTCTGCAGGTGACTGCACGCACTGCGCGCCATGGTAACCCACCGGGCAATTGTCGCGCAGGTTGCAATGCCCTCACCGCCCATTAAAATCCCGCGTTCTTCGATATACTCGCATTTTCAAGAACCGCCACGGGATAACGCCCCCCTTATGAATATTCGCCAGCAGCTCAACGACATTTTCCAGACCGCCATGACCGCCGCGGGTATTCCCGCCGAGTGCAGCCCGGCGGTGGCGCCAGCCAAAAAAGCGGGCTTTGGTGATTACCAGGCCAATGGCGCCATGGCGGCGGCCAAGAAAGTGGGGACCAATCCCCGCGAGCTGGCGGCAAAAATCATCGAGAACCTGGGCGAACAGCCCATGATCGAGAAAGTGGAAGTGGCCGGCCCCGGCTTTATCAATATCCACCTGAGCGAATCCTGGCTGGCGGACACCCTCGCCGCTGCCCGTGCAGATGAGCGCCTGAACATCCGCAAGGCAGGCGAACCGCAAACCGCGGTTCTGGACTACTCCCACCCCAACCTCGCCAAAGAAATGCACGTGGGCCACCTGCGCACCACCATTATCGGCGATGCGCTGGCGCGTCTGCTGGAGTTTCAGGGCCACACGGTTATCCGCCAGAACCATATGGGCGACTGGGGCACCCAGTTCGGCATGCTGCTGGCACACCTGGCCGACAAAATGGAAAACCAGGACGCCGAGGTGGCACTGAAAGACCTGGAGGTCTTCTACCGCGAAGCCAAAGTCCGCTTTGATGAAGAGGACGGCTTTGCCGATCGGGCGCGGGAATACGTGGTGAAACTGCAGGGCGGCGACGAAGACTGCCTGAAACTGTGGCAGCGCTTTATCGACATCTCCATCAGCCACGCGGAAGAGATTTACGAGAAGCTCGGGGTTACCCTGCAGCGCTCCGATGTGTATGCGGAGAGCCAGTACAACGACGACCTGCCGGTACTGGTAAAAGACCTGGTGGACCGCGGTATCGCGGTGCAAGACCAGGGAGCCATTGTCGCCTTCCTGCCGGAAATGGCGGACAAGGAAGGCAACCCCAGCGTGGTGATTATTCGGAAGAAGGGCGGTGGATACCTCTATGCCACCACCGACCTGGCTGCCATCCGCTACCGTGCCAACGTATTGAACGCCGACCGTATTCTATACGTGGTTGACGCACGCCAGACCCTGCACCTGCAGCAGGCCTTCACCGTCGCGCGCAAGGCCGGCTATATCGCCGACAGCCAGACGCTGGAGCATTGCGCCTTCGGCACCATGATGGGTGATGACGGCAAGCCGTTTAAAACCCGCACCGGTGGCACCGTGAAACTGGCCGAGCTGCTGGACGAAGCGGTGGAGCGCGCCACCGCACTGGTCGCCGGCAAGAACCCGGAACTGAGCGCGGAAGAACGGAGCGAAATCGGCCGCGTGGTGGGCATCGGGGCGGTGAAATACGCCGACCTCAGTAAAACCCGCACCAACGACTACGTGTTCAACTGGGACGCCATGCTGGCCTTCGAGGGCAACACCGCACCCTACCTCCAGTACGCCTACACCCGTGTGCGCAGCATCTTCCGCCGCGCAGGCGTGGAACCGTCTGATTTACAGGGCGATATCCGTCTCGGCACCGACGCAGAACGCGCGCTGGCGATCAAGCTGAACCAGTTCGGTGAAGTGCTGGATCAGGTTGCCAAAGACACCTTCCCACACGTGCTGTGTACCTACCTGTACGAACTGGCGAGCGCCTACATGGGCTTCTATGAAGCCTGCCCGGTACTGAAAGACGGTGTTAGTGAGGAAGAGAAGGTAAGCCGTCTGCAGCTGTGCGACCTGGTAGCACGCACCCTGTCTACCGGCCTGAACCTGCTGGGTATCGAAACCCTGGAGAAGATGTAAAACCCGAGTGTGTCAGGCGCTTTCGCGGGAGAGTGCCTGCTGCAAAAGCTGCTGGGCGCTGGCCAGATCTGCATCGCGGATCAGCCAGAGCTCGGATTGCCAGTCCAGCTGTTCCTGCGGGCTGTGATCTTTCCCCGCCCCTTCTTCCCCCCCCATGGCAGGCTCCACTCGGGTTTGTTGCGTCAGTACCGGGTAACCGGCAGATTGCAGAAGATTGCGTAGATAGCTGCTGAGAAGCTGGTCGTCGGTGGTGTAGATTTTGCTCGCCATAGTGCGGACTGGTTAACCCTGCAGACCCTGAATACCGGGCTTGTGGCTCGGTGCCAGGTCGAACATCCGTTGTGAAAAAGTATTCCGCCGTTCCAACACTCTGGGGGTACATCCGCGTGGAAAAACGGATCGGGATAAATTAAAGATAGACCAGTCAGACAAACGCCGCTGCCTTATCGCGAAAGAAATTCGCGGCAGTCAGGACCGGACGACGCGCGGCCGCACACCGTGTAGTGTCAGCGGTGCTTCGAGGAAGTAACCAGCTCCAGCGGCCGTGCGACTTTGGTGAGCGACGGCTCTGCGCTCTGCGCCGAATCCGCCGCTAGCGATTCCGAATACAGCTGGTATTTATTTTTGCCGTGGCGCTTGGCGTGGTACATCGCCATATCGGCTTTCTGCAGAACCCCTTCCAGGGTTTCTTCCCGCTCCTCTACCGCAACCACCCCCACGCTCATGGTGACGGTAACGAGGTTGTCGACAATTTTTACCGGTTGCGCCACGGTATTCAGCAGTTTTTCTGCCAGGGTGCGATACGCCTTTTTACCTTTTACGCCACGCACCAATACACAGAATTCATCACCCCCGAGACGCGCGACAATATCACCGCAGCGCATCACACTGAGCAGGCGCCGGGCGATAACACACAGCAGCTCGTCACCACCCTGGTGCCCCAGGGTGTCATTGACCTGCTTGAAATCGTCCAGATCAATAAAAAACAGAAAACACTGTTCACGCACATCTGCCGGCTGGTGTCGCGCAAGTTCCAGATGAAACTCCAGCTGCTCCAGCAGGCTGAGCCGATTCGCCAGCCCCGTCAGACTATCGTGCATCGCAATCTGCTCCAGCTGAGCAGTCTTGCGCGTCACCATGTCATTCATGTCCTGCAGCTGATCGCAGACGGTCAGACCGGTGTTATCCAGCACATCCAGTTCATCGTATTTTTCCAGGCTTTTGTGCACCGGGCGAATCAACTGACGTGCATCGTCAAAGCGGCCATTGGTCAGCAGCGGCAGTGCCTGCGCCAGCCGTCGCAAACGTACGATCGGTCCCCACAGGGTGCCGGCGACTGCGGCACTGAAGATCAGTGCACCAAGCACCGAAAACAGCAGCAGTAACTGCAGCGAATCATCGATGTGCCCGACCTGGTCCGACACATCTTCAATAAATACAAACTGCGCGCCATCGTCCTCCGCGCCCACTGTCATGGTACGGATATCAAACTGGCGATTGTCCAGCTCGTACACCCGCGCGCGGTTATGCAGATTTTCAACAGCCGCCACCTCCCCGGCCAACTGCTTCAATAAAGGCAACATTCGCTCGCGGGACGTGAGAGACAGCACTTCCCGCCCCCAACCCGGCAAGTAAGCGCCACTCCCGCCGCTCACGGGCACCGCGCGCACCGCCGACAGAATACCGATGTCAGAACCACTCATTTCACGGAAACGCTGCAGTTGTTGCGCCAGCGGGCGCTCGATCTGCAGTACGTAATCCCCGCCGCGGGCGCGCATGGGCACGGACAGGCTCTGAACACAGCCCGGGTCACAGGCAACCCGCTCCAGTGGTTGGTTGCGCATCAATACCCGCGCGACCTGTTCCGCACTCAGCTGACTGTAAGGCGCCCCCCAGCTCAATACCGGCTTGCTGTTGGCATCGTAGATTTTTAACGAGTGCAGATCCCAGCTCTGCTGAAGCAGTTCCCATTGACGATCCAGCGCCTGCTGCAGTTCTTCCCGGGTGGAGATTCGCCCGCGCGGGCTGAGGGCAATCAGTTCTGCCAGCCGCGCCATTTCAAGACGGGACTGCTGTAACAGGCCAGAGACCTGAAACTGAAAATTGAGGTGCCGATGTTCGCGATTTTTCGCCAGCAGAGACTGCAGGTTGCCGTTGCCGAGCAGGATAAAAAACAGGCACATTGCCACGACCAGCAGTGCGGAAAGCAGGCAGGCTTTGAAGCGCAAAGTGTTGACGTTTGCCTGAGGCAACACGGTGAGTCCCCTTAATTCCCTGGGTCTATGGCTGTACGCAACTCCGGCAACAGCTTCTTATCAATCATTGAGTATGGCGCAAATCTTCAGGCCAGCCCGCTCAGGCGCATGCGCACAGACAAAAATAGCGCCACAATGCCAAAAACAGGATTTATGTCACAAAATTGTCCCGCTTTCAGCATAAGTTTGACCGCATAGTGCCCCAATTGCCCACACACACTGCGGTTGCTAAGATGCGCGCCTTCTGGCAACCGGTATTACCCCACCGCCCGTGCTTGTCTCTCTTACGCTGCGGTGCCGGTAACTGGGCATGTTCACTCTGCCACACCATTATTACCGAATGCCGAACGCAGGAATCGCCGGTCACCGGCCTGCGCGTCCCGCGAACTTAGACGGATCCGCTTTCCCGATCCACTTTGCTACTTTTGAGCGTTCGCGTTTACCGGCAATACTCCGGCAAGCGCCGTCAGCGTTTACAGGAATCCAACCACCATGACCCAACCTTCCCTCAAGCAGTTGGAACAGCACGACGCCTTTATCCGCCGCCATATTGGCCCGGACGCCGCGCAGACTCAGGCCATGCTCGACACCCTCGGCGTCGCTACCCTGGATGAACTGATTGCAAAGACCGTGCCCGCCGCCATTCGCAAGTCCGATGATCTTGCCCTGGCCGATGCGGTGGACGAGCAGGAAGCGCTGGCGGAACTGAAAGCCCTGGCCCAACGCAACAAGATCTTCCGTACCTTTATCGGTATGGGTTACCACGACACCATCACGCCCAATGTCATCCTGCGCAATGTGCTGGAAAATCCGGGCTGGTACACCGCCTACACCCCCTACCAGCCGGAAATCGCCCAGGGCCGTCTGGAAGGCCTGCTGAACTTCCAGCAGATGATCATGGATCTCACCGGTATGGAACTGGCCAATGCCTCCATGCTGGACGAAGGCACCGCCGCGGCGGAAGCCATGGCCATGTGTAAGCGCCAGGCCAAGCGCAACAAGTCCAACGTCTTTTTTGTGGACGCAGACTGCCACCCGCAGACGATCGCGGTGGTACAGACCCGCGCCGAACACTTCGGCTTTGAGGTGGTGGTGGGTAACCCGGAAAGCGACCTGCCGAAAGAACTGTTCGGCGCCCTGTTCCAGTACCCGGGTTCCACTGGTGTGGTACGCGACCTCACCGACCTGATCGCCAAGGTGCACGAGGCCAACGCCCTGGTCACCGTCGCCGCGGATCTTATGAGCCTGGTCGCCCTGAAAGCCCCGGGCACCATGGGTGCAGACGTGGTGGTGGGTTGCAACCAGCGCTTCGGTATCCCCATGGGTTATGGCGGCCCCCACGCCGGTTTCTTCGCCTTCCGCGAAGCCTACAAGCGCTCCGCACCTGGCCGCATCATCGGCGTATCCGTCGACAGCAAAGGCAAGCGCGCCCTGCGCATGGCCATGCAGACCCGGGAGCAGCATATCCGCCGCGAGAAGGCCAACTCCAACATCTGTACCTCCCAGGTACTGCTGGCGGTCATGAGCGCCTTTTACGCGATCTATCACGGCCCCGAAGGCCTGAAAACCATCGCCGCGCGCATCCAACGCCTCACCGATATTCTCGCCGCCGGCCTGAAAGAAAAGGGCCTGGATCTCACCCATGACAGCTGGTTCGATACCCTCACCGTTGCCGTGGGTGACAAGCAGTCTGAAATTTTTGATCGCGCCATCGCCGCAGAAATCAATCTGCGCAAAGTGGGCAGTGACGCGCTGGGCATCAGCCTGAACGAAACCACCAAGCTGACGGACGTATCCGAACTGCTGAACATTTTTGTCGGCGGCGACCACGGGCTGGACCTGGACAAGATCGACAGCGGACTGTCTGCCAAAGGCGTAGCCGGCGTACCGGCGAACCTGCAGCGCGACACCGAATTCATGACCCATCCGGTGTTCAACACGCATCATTCCGAAACCGAAATGCTGCGCTACCTGAAAACCCTGGAGTCCAAAGACATCGCCCTGAACCACAGCATGATTCCGCTGGGTTCCTGCACCATGAAACTGAACGCCACCGCGGAAATGATCCCGGTGACCTGGCCGGAATTCGGCAAGCTGCACCCGTTTGCCCCGGCCGATCAGGCCGAAGGCTACCGCGCGATGTTCACGCAGCTGGAAGCCATGCTGGCGGAATGTACCGGTTACGACGCCGTGAGCCTGCAGCCGAACGCCGGCTCCCAGGGTGAGTACGCGGGCCTCGTCGCGATCAAGAAATACCTGGAAGCCAAAGGTGAAGGCCAGCGCGATATCTGCCTGATCCCCGCCTCTGCCCACGGTACCAACCCCGCCTCCGCGATGATGGTGAGCATGAAGGTGGTTGTGGTTGCCTGTGACAATAAGGGCAACGTGGACGTGACCGACCTGAAAGCGAAGATCGAAGAACACGGCGACCGCATCGCCGCGCTGATGGTCACCTACCCGTCCACCCACGGTGTATTCGAGGAAGGTATTCGCGAGATCTGCGAGCTGGTCCACAACGCTGGCGGCCAGGTGTATATCGACGGCGCCAACATGAACGCGCTGATTGGTGTCGCGGCTCCGGGCAAGTTCGGTGGTGACGTATCCCACCTGAACCTGCACAAGACCTTCTGTATCCCCCACGGTGGCGGCGGCCCCGGCATGGGTCCGATCGCCGTCGGCGAACACCTGAAGCCCTACCTGGCCGGTCACCCGGTGACCGAGGTACCGGGCAACGATCCGGTCAACGGCACCATTTCCGCAGCCCCCTGGGGCTCTGCCAGTATCCTGCCGATCAGCTGGATGTATATCCGTATGATGGGTAAACAGGGCATGAAGCTGGCCACCGAGACCGCAATCCTGAACGCCAACTATGTGGCCAAGAAGCTGAGCGAGCACTACCCATTGCTGTACAAAGGCAGCAACGGTTTTATCGCCCACGAATGTCTGATCGACCTGCGTCCGCTGAAGGAAGCCAGTGGCATCACCGAAGAAGACATTGCCAAGCGCCTGATGGATTTCGGTTTCCACGCGCCCACCATGTCCTTCCCGGTAGCCGGCACCCTGATGATCGAGCCCACAGAGTCCGAAGCCCAGGAAGAACTGGACCGCTTCGTGGAAGCCATGGCGACCATTCGCCAGGAAGCGGAAGACGTGGCCAGCGGCAAATACTCTGCAGAGGACAACCCCCTGCACAATGCGCCCCATACCCAGGACGACGTGATGACCGACGACTGGACCCACCCCTACAGCCGCGAAGTCGCCGGCCGCCCGGCGGCCTGGCTGAAGCACCACAAGGTGTGGCCCGCGTCGAACCGTATCGACAATGTGTATGGGGACCGCAACCTGATCTGCTCCTGCCCACCGGTTGAGAGTTATATGGACTGAGTCCGGGACGACAGGCACAAAAAAGCCGGAGCATTGCTCCGGCTTTTTTGTTTGCGCTGTCCCGTCTTGAAATAGCACAAAATAATTATGCGGGGACTAACGGACGATTCCGGTACCAGTGATTGACCCGCAGTGCCAGCGCGATGATGCCGATACTGATCACCACCGTCGCCATGGTCAGGTATTCACTACTGAGCGCCCCCAAAAAACCGGATTCGGGAACGGTGTCCGTGTGCTGATAGCTGGCCGCCGCCATCCCCGTGTAATGCATCCCGCACACCGCAACCCCCATCACCAGTGCACTGCCAAATTTTTGCCAGGAGCCATGCAGATGGAACGCCATCCACAGCGCCGCAAATGACGCCGCCACCGCGATAAGCACGGAAATAAGCAGAATATTCAGGTCATACTCGATTTCCGCCGGCATCAGCATGGCGTCCATCCCCATGTAATGCATGCCAGCCACCGCGCCCCCCATAAACACAGAGGTAGGCATCAGCTTTTCCAGGGTAAAACGACGCGCGCCGAGAATCGCGAGGCCCGCAGTACAGGCGGCTACCGCAATGACGACTGAGAGCAGAGTTTTAAACACGTCGTAAGACATGGGCATATGCGACTCGAGCGCCAGCATACCCACAAAATGCATGGACCAGATAGCACCCCCGCCCATCGCCAGACCGGCAAAAGCGATAGCCCGCCAACGGTCGGCCTGGAGAATCGCCTCGCGGATACCGGTTACCAGTTGCAGCGCCGCAAAGGACCCCAAAACGGAAATTGCGTAAGACAGAATAACCAGTGGCAGGCTGTACTGATCAAGCATTAAGTTTTCTCCCTAAAAATTAGTGCCAAGGCAAAAAGCCGCGGATTATAGGGAGGGCAAAATGTGACCGTCGGGCCTTAACAGTTCTTTACACTAAACTGGTCGACCAGATGATCGCGATGCCAGTAAGACGATATTTGCGCCAGATCCGGAGCATGGCTCCGGCGAATTAGGCTGAGAAGTTAGCGACAGTCAGATCGCGAGCTCTTCCCGCTGGCGACGGCGGTGGCTGCCAATGGCCAGGGTCAGCACCAACGAAGTGGTCACAACCAGAAAGATGCTGATACCCAGATATTCACCGCCCAGCGAGCCGGCAAACCAGGCCTCATTGACAATATTGGTGTGCTCATAGCGCGCGGCCGCCATACCGGTATAGTGCATGCCGCAAACAGCCACACCCATGAGCAGGGAACTACCGATCATCTGTAACTTGCCGCGCATATGGAATGCCATCCACAGAGCGGCACAGGATGCGACTACACCGATAATTACGGAGATAATCAGGATGTTCAGGTTATAGGAAACCTCCATCGGCATAATCATTGCCGCCATGCCCATATAATGCATTCCCGCGACACCACACCCCATAAAGATACCGGCCGGTAAAAGCTTATCAAAACTGAATAATCCAATACCGGCAATACCAAGGCCAATAGAGCAGGCAGCCATCGCAATCACTGCGGACAATACTGTCAAGAATACATCGTAGGTAACCGGCATCCCCATGTCATACGCCAACATGGCAATAAAATGCATTGTCCAGATAGCACCGCCGCCCATCGCGGCACCGGCTTTTATAATTGCCTTTTTCTTTTCTGCTTCATCCTGCGCAGCGGGAATTGCCACTGCCAACTGTAAAGCGGTAAACGAACCTAATACCGCCACCAGAAACGAAAGTCCTACCAGTACTGGATTGTATTCTGCGACCATTTCCCTTCCCCATCTTAGGATTTATTTTTCGATCAAATAAGCAACCAACCACCCTGTTAAGAACCGGTCAATCAACCACTTCAAACACACATTCAGATGCACCCTCACTCCGACACTGCACTTCTCGCACCACCACCCGGCTACTTGCGCCCGATTCGTGCAGCAGGCCCTGCAGGAAGCCACAGAAGAAATCGCCATTGCGGCAGTGTGACCCCGGAAGACAGAATGGATTGTTTTTCACGTGCACCGCAAAATCGTGCGTTTCCGCGGGTAGCAAGGCGCGCAGAGCCGGTTGCGCAATCTGGCGCAGCGCACTTTTTAGATCCAGCTGGCCGCCCAGAGCGTAATCCCGCTTGTAGACCCAGGCTCCAACCCGCACGCCGATAAATTTCAGACTGGGGCCCCACTGGGCATCGCTGACCTGCTGCTGTAGCTCCAGGAGTTGAGGAAAAATTTTCGGATAGCTTTTCGCCAGCTTGGGTAACACCGGTTCAACGATGCTGATATCCGGTGTGGATGTGGCAGGCTTTCGACGCGGCGCGGGGGGCGTCTGTGCCGGTCTGGGCGCCGCTGCTGGGCTCCTACGCGCGGTCCCCCGTGCGGCCGGAGATGGAGCCGCACTCGTAGCAGGAGTCGTTTGCACCGCAGGAGCGTGGTCGGCTTCAAATCCGGTCACCAGGGGATGAGAGCTCAACTGATCTTCAAGCTCCAAAAGCCGGCTCCGGTCCCCGCTCAACTTCAACCACAATTGCACTCCGCTCGGAGTCGACATCATGCGCTGACGATGCAGGGTAAAACCGCACGCAATAACAACACTCCCCATTTCCCGCAATAAGCCATCTTTGATGTCAGAAAATACAGTTACTTCAATATCCATATTGCCGCCTGTTTCTTTTAATAATCTTTTTACTTCACGCTAATCGCTATTTTTGTTACTGCGTCCGGTAATGACACAAGGCCATACCTGTGACCGGAAAATACGTTCGATTCAAAAGAAATGACTTTACGGTGTTAACCAGCTCACTAATTTAATAATTAGTTATAGCACTTATTTCCTATTTTTTAGTCCGCGCTTTATCGGTCGTCAAATGAGAGGAAAAAAGCGGCGAGCGAGGTAATGATCGGCCGATAAAACCGAATATGACCAGACAGTCCAAGTTGACTTTCTATTAGCTACAAATAGCTACAAATGGTTCAAGTGGCAGCAAATTAATTAAAATAGCGCCACTTTTGTAAATTGAGACGCCGCAAAAAATGGCAAAAAAATAATTAAAAAAATATGAAAGCCGCGAAATCATCCTAAGGAGTGGACCGGAATGAAATTCGGGAGATAGAAATGCCCGTCTCAGGCAAACGAAATGACAATAATGGTAATAGCTTTTGGCTATCAGCCTCTTCCCACAGACGCGATCTGAACGCCACCTGCTCATTAATCGAACAGGCTTTAACCTGCCGTCAGGCAAACTAGTTAATCACTCCTCAGTACGGGGGTCACCTGACAACGGGGTCGCGGCACTCGCCTCTCACCTCACCACCCAGCTGTGAAACCGCGCGATCGATCACGAAATACCCATCCCGGCAAAAGCCGGTTTCCTTCAGTTTCAATTCCAGTGCGTAATCAAAGTTCACACGCTGCCCGCGCCCGGCACGCCCCCGCCCGAGATCCTGTTGTCGCACCATTCCGCCGCGCGTTTGCGGGCTTTCGGTATAAGGGCCACGCAGTTGCGGGGCGGCCATCTCCAGGGTGTAGGTAAAACGCTTGGACCCATTGGCCGCTACCTCCGTATGAAAAGATTCTTTCAGGCCCGGATTGGGTGCAGTGGGTTCACTGGCACAACCGGCCAAAATCAAAGCGGAACATGCGATTGCACAACGAGTAACCAAGTTAGCCCCCAATTCAAAAGTATCTCGACAACCTTCATGCCGGACCCGTTCCGGATTCCGGCTCCAATACAGCACATGCACTGTGCTGTGCTGTGCTGTGCTGAATACCGGCCTTCACCGACATGGCACAAATAAACGACTATTTAAACACCACGGTGCGGTTCCCGTGAATAAACACCCTTTCTTCCAGCACCAGCTGCAATGCCCGGCTCAACACCTGTTTTTCCACATCCCGGCCAGCGCTGGCCATGGACTCCGCTGAGTAGCCGTGGTCCACATGGATAATATCCTGCTCAATGATCGGCCCCTCATCCAGATCATCGGTAACAAAGTGCGCCGTGG
This sequence comes from Microbulbifer elongatus, assembly GCF_021165935.1. Lineage (NCBI taxonomy): Bacteria > Pseudomonadati > Pseudomonadota > Gammaproteobacteria > Cellvibrionales > Microbulbiferaceae > Microbulbifer > Microbulbifer elongatus. The sequence goes on from NZ_CP088953.1 coordinate 3,754,946, forward strand.
CACCGATGATTTTCACACCGCGCTCAAACGCCTGCTGATACGGCTTCGCGCCAATAAATGCAGGGAGAAAAGAGTGGTGGATATTGATAATGCGGCTCTGGAAATGCGCAACGAACTGCGGAGTAAGTACCCGCATATACTTGGCCAGGATCAGGTAATCCGGCGCGTACCGGTCTACCAGTTCAACCACCTGCGCCTCGTGCTCAGCCCGCTCCAGGTTATCGGCAGGAACCCAGTGAAATGGGATATCGAACTTTTCCACCAGCGGCTGCAGCACTTGGTGGTTACCAATCACCGCGGCGATCTCCACATCCAGAGCACCGGAGTAGCACTTCATCAGAATGTCGCCCAGGCAATGTGATTCCTTGGTGACCATCAATACCAGCCGTTTGCGCCCGCTGGCTACCAGCTTACGGGTTGCGCCTTCGGGTAATGTCAGGTCCAGATCTTCCAGTAGCGTCGCATCGTTGAAAATGCCTTCCAGCGCAGTGCGCATAAAAAACCGGCCCTGGGCCCGATCGACAAACTCGTCATTCTTAATGATATTCAGCTGGTGCTTGTAGCAGATGTTGGTGATCTTGGCGATCAGGCCCTTCGCATCGGGGCAATCCGTTAGCAGTATCTTCTTTTCCATCGTCAAAAATCAGACTAATTGTTCAGAGGGCTGACTATACACTATGCGCATACCTGTACCTGCCTAACAGGACAAACTTTACACAATTTCGGGGTTAGAACCGGGAGATTTATGGATAAGCAACTCTTCGCCGACCATTTGGCCACACTCTGCAAGCGCTACGACGACATCCTCGAGCAGTGCGGGTTCGACACACTCAACGTCTTCAGTGGGGCACCATCAATACAGTTCCTTGATGACAATTACTACCCGTTCCGAGTGAACCCCCAATTCAAGGTACTGGTTCCGGTTACCGACAACCCCCACAGCTGGGTGATCTATCGTCGGGGACAGAAACCCAAACTGCTGTTTTACCGCCCGGTAGACTTCTGGCACTACGTCCCCCCCGCCCCCCAGACATTCTGGAGTGACGAATACGACATAGAACTGCTCGCCAAACCAGACGAAGCCAAAGCGTATCTCACCGGGGAAAACGCCGCGTTTATTGGCGAGGCTGCCAGGTTTGACGGCTGGGAAATCGGCCAGCGCAACCCGCAGCACCTGATCGCCCAGCTGCACTGGGCTCGCGCCTATAAAACCCCCTATGAGTTCACCTGCCTGCGCGAAGCCAACCGAATCGCCGTTCGCGCCCACCAAGCCGCAGAAGAAGCCTTCCGCGCTGGCGCCAGCGAATTTGAAATCAATCTCGCCTATCTGAAAGCCGCGGGGCAAGGCGAAAATCAGATGCCCTATGGCAATATCATCGGCCTCAACGAGCACGGAGCCATCCTGCACTACACCCACTTGTCGACGGAGCCACTCCCGGAAAGTGAAAGGCGCAGCTTCCTGATCGACGCCGGTGCAGACTGCAATGGCTACTGTGCCGACATCACACGCTCCTACGCCTACCGTGAAGGCGAGTTTGCGGAGCTGGTAAGTGCAATGCACGACAAAGAACAGGAACTGGTGGCGGGCCTCACCCCGGGCGCTTCCTATGTCGAGTTGCACAAAAGCTGTCATCAAAAGATCGGTCAGCTTCTGCAACAGTTCGGCGTAATCAAAACCTCTCCGGAGAGCGCAGTGGAATCCGGCCTCACCCGCACCTTTATGCCTCACGGCCTCGGCCACTTCCTCGGCCTGCAGGTTCACGATGTGGGCGGCCATCAGGCCGCTCCCGAAGGCGGCACCACACCACCGCCAGCGGAATACCCGTTCCTGCGTACCACCCGCACCATTGAAGAGAACCAGGTCTTTACCATCGAGCCCGGCCTGTACTTTATCGACAGCCTGCTGGGAGAGCTGAAAGAATCCCAACTGGCCGATGAAGTAAACTGGGACAAAGTAGAAAAACTGCGCCCGTTCGGTGGTGTGCGCATTGAAGACAACGTCATCGTACACGCAGATCACGTGGAGAATATGACGCGGGATTGCTACGGCAACTAATCCCCCCCCGTAGGGGGCCTGCTTGCAGGCGAACAGAGTGCCCCGACAGGTTCGCCTGCGGGGCAAGCTCCTATATCCGAATCTATATACGGCCCCAACCAAAACGGCCGTACCAATTTCGCGCAAATAATAGCCAAGAGTAACGCTCTTATATATGATTCCTCCCAATCAGAAATTCAAAGGGAGTTGAATCATGTTTGCCAAAAAAGGCTTCAAGCAAGATATCGTGATTGCCGGCAAATCCGCCGGTAAAATAGTCTCCATCACTCCACAAGCGGAACCCGTATACAACGAAATCCGCAATCTCGCCAAACAGGGTAACTACTGGGCCCAGATCACCGTCAATGCCCTGCACCAACTAACCTCCGGCCGCCTTCACCAAGATAATATCTTTATCAAACCCGGTCCCGTACACCGCGGTGGTGAAGAAGAGTTCGTGATGATCCTGCCCGGATGCAAAGTGACTGTGGAGAAGCAGTCCAAGGATGCGTTCAAGGTTGTTTACTTTGAGGCGGATGCTGGGTATGCGGAGTTGCAGAATAAAGATGAAACACCAGGGCTGTTTCATGCGACTCACCTCGCAAACAAAGGATGGACAGCCAAAAAGAGTAAAACAGGAACACTAAAGGGGAATGAAGGGAGGCTCGTCGCAATAGGGAATTCACGGTATTCGAATAGTACAATTGCCGCCCAAACAGCTGCGCCATATATAGCAGCAAGCCACTACAGCGCATCAGTGGGTGAACGAGACCTAAGACAGAATGGTTTTGACCTACATTACACACCGAGTGAAAAAAGAATTGGTGGGCTACGAAATCTCAAAGGTGCTTTAAAACCCCTGCAGGCGCAGGATATCCATTCATCGGCTTTACTTCTTGCGCGAACAATGTACAAAGCAAGAAAAATCGCCAATGTAAGCTGGATTTCCGAGAACGGCGGATCGGCAGTGCTGACACAAGCAATGAAGATACTGGCGGACCAAGGCGTAAAGCTCTCGAAGCACAATATATTCTTGTATCAGCCCAAGACTTCGCAGGTTGAAACTTTATCCGTTGCTCGTAAGCTTGAAATAAACGTAGAACGAAAGTTCACTGAAGTTTCCGCTTTAAATTTTGCCGGTGTGCTTGGACAACCAGCAGCCTCGTTGAACCGGCTCGTAAATGAAAAAAATTATAAACTTGGACATTTGATAGGTGACGGAGCAACCTTTAGCGGGCTTGTCGCTACTGCTGGAGGAGTCGCAGCCACCACAGCAGGTCTTGCTGGAGTTAATATTGGTGCAATTGCTGGAAGCCTTGGAGTTGCAGGTGCCGCTGCAGTTCCCGCACTTGGTGCTTTCTTACAAGCGCTCTCTAATGCCACTCCGTACTTCAAGAAAGCGAAAGAAATTGGAGACTCAGCGATGAAAGCAACTGAGCAGTTTTCCCCTAGACTGCACAACAAAATCAAGAGCAAATTCTAATGCTGAATTTTATCAAATATAACAGGATCAAGCTTAGGGACTTGAATACCCCCTGTGTCCCACATGGGCCTGACTTTCTTAAATCAAAAAAATTTTCCTACAAATTTCGCTCCAGTGAGCTAAAGTTTCAGGCTCCAACGCAACATCATCTTTTTCGATCCGGCATGGAACAGTGGACACCAAAATGGAAAGAGGATGAGTTAGATCAGCTACATAACAGTGATATCTATTCCCATGACTACACGTGGGAATCTCGAATTATTTTCCAACGAAAATATGCATTCTTCGGACCTTGGTTTAGCGGTGAAAAAGCTAGGGCGACCTTCGTTATAGGGGTCACTACGCCGGCAAAGCCAAATGGAAAAATAAACTTTCTGCACCCCAAAGCGTTCGAAGTGGCAATCTCAGGCTATTTAACCGCAACGGTCGGGCATTTACATCATGACTCGGATGGGGAACCGTACTACCACGGCCCAGTCAGTTGGAAGCCTCGCTTAGACTTTCCGGTTCCTGCGGTAGAATTTAAAATTGAAGACTTCGAGAGTCATCAACCAGATTACTACTTATGCTTCGCGATCGATAAAGATCGGATCATGACTGTTGAACTTACATACTCTCAGCATGCATCAGGAAGTATGAGTGAAGTAGATGCAGTTATCAGCCCAAAGCCAGCACAAGATTTGATTGAAAACATTATCAACAGCGTAGAGTTCTCGCCGTCCCCTACGCTAGAACATGAGCTGGCCGAGCTACGCAAGACCTGCCCGGATTTATCGGTAAGTAAAGACTTCCCACCCCTCAAGTGGCCAGCAACGGTTGATGAGACCGGTTTGAATATCGTGGAACTGAACGCGGAGCGCCGAAAGGCATTGGCAGGATAGAAATTAGCAGGCTCCTACATGATCCATAGACTTCAGGGTTGATTTTACTGGCCATGTAATATTCAATCATTTTCATGTTTTCCTCACCAAGCATGAAAATGGCTAAAGATGATTGAACTGCGACACCTGAAGGCTCTGGTTACCCTCCGAGAGACCGGTAGCATGGTGCGGGCGGCTGAGCGCTTGCACCTGACCCAGTCGGCCCTGTCTCACCTGTTCAGGGAGATGGAAGACCGCCATGAACAGGCGCTGTTTGTGCGTAAGTCCCGTCCCCTGCAATTTACCACTGCGGGATTGCGGCTGTTGCAGTTGGCGGACGAAGTACTGCCCCGAGTCGCCGTTGCCCAGCGGGATATCGCCCGGCTTGCCTCCGGTCAGGCGGGGCGGTTGAATATCGCCATCGAATGTCACAGTTGCTATCAGTGGCTGATGCCAACCCTGGATGCCTACCGTGACGACTGGCCCGAGGTCGAGCTTGACCTGTCCAGCGGCTTCCACTTTGCCCCCCTACCCGCCCTCACCCGTGGCGATCTCGATCTGGTGGTCACCAGCAACCCCGACGATTCACTGAAAGGCATCCACTACGAGCCGCTGTTCAGTTTCGAGATGTGCCTGGCTGTCAGCCGCAAGCACCCACTTGCTGACAAGAAGTGGGTCACACCGGAAGATCTGGAAGATGAAGTGCAGATCACCTATCCGGTAGAACGGGAACGGCTGGATATATTTCAGAACTTTCTCGACCCGGCGGGTGTGGAACCACATTCGGTGCGCACAGCGGAGTTGACGGTGATGACGGTACAGCTGGTAGTGAGTGGGCGCGGTGTGTGCGCGCTTCCAAATTGGGCACTTTACGAATATTTACAGAAAGGTTTGGTACAACAGCTTAGACTGGGCAAGAGTGGTCTATGGAGTACACTCTATGCGGCCGTGCGCGAAGAGATGCTGGAACAGGCGTTTCTGCAGGATTTTTTCACCACCGCGAGAGATACCTGCTTTGCCAACCTCAATGGCGTGCGCGCAGCAACCACTGGCGTAACCTGAACGATAAAACGAACACCATAAGGGGAAGTTTATGGCCTCCACTCCCAATAGCTGGAGCAAAGCACTCAAAACACTGCACTGGCTGATTGCCTTTTTTATTCTGTTTGCCTGGGCATCCGTCGAGCTGCACGAGTTTTATGAGAAAGGCGACCCCATGCGCGGCTGGTGGATGGTGGTGCATTTCTCTCTAGGCTTTTCAGTACTCTTCCTGGGCCTGTTCCGCCTCTACTGGCGCGCCACCCATGGGCGCCCGACTCTCTATGGCAGTGGGCTGCAGAAACCCGTATCGCTACTTGTACAAAGCCTGATGTACATCATCATGATCGGCATGCCCCTGTCCGGACTGATGATGCGTCAGTTCGCCGGCCGCGATACACCGCTGTTCTGGCTGTTTGATCTGCCGTCGTTTGTGGAGAAAAACATCGATCTGGCAAAGCAGCTGGCATTTATCCACAAGGAGTTTTTGTGGAACGCGCTGCTGGTATTACTGGTACTGCATATTGGCGGGGCACTGTGGCATCACTTTGGCACCAAGGACAATACCTTGCGGCAGATGTTGCCGTTTGGGAAAACGAAATAGCAGGTATGAATTTCGGATAAACAAAAAGGGCACCGCAAGCGGTGCCCTTTTTGTTTGGCTGGATACCGGCCTTCGCCGGTATGACGGAAGCCTGCGCCATGACGGGAGCGCGTCATCCCGGACTTGACCCGGGATCCAGATGACTCGAAGTGCGGAGCTTCGCTTCCCTGGATACCGGCATTCGCCGGCATGACGGGAGCCTGCGGCATGACGGGAGCGTGTCATCCCGGACTTGATCCGGGATCCAGATGATTCGAAGTGCGGAGCTTCGCTTCCCTGGATACCGGCATTCGCCGGCATGACGCTTGAGGCTTAATCCCGCGGTTTTTTCGGCTTGCGTTTCTTGGCCTCGAACGGCGGCTTGCCGCCCTTACCGCTACCGCCCTGCTCCGCAAACTTGGAGATATTCATGGGGCGGCCGTTTACGCGTACTTTTTTCAGGTGCTGGAAGATCTCTTTGGGCATGCCTTCCGGCAGATCCACGGTGGTGTAGTCCGGGTAGATCTCGATGCGCCCGATGTAGGAGCTGTCCAGGTCCACTTCGTTGGCGATGGCACCCACAACACTGCCGGGGCGCACACCGTGTTCGCGACCGACTTCGATGCGGAAGCGCTCTTTGCCTTCGTCCGGCGGGCCAACGTGCTTTTCTTTGTCGAAAGACTTTCGCTCGCGCTTGTTGCGCTTGCGATCGTCGCGGTCGCCACGGCGGTCATCGCGATCATTAAAGTCGCGCTGTTTGGGTTCGCGCTCGTCCAGCAGCAACGGCTGGTCGCCCTGTGCCATAGCCGCGAGGGCTGCGGCCACGTTCAGCGGATCGACTTCGTTATCGGCAAGAAACTGTTCCACCAGATCGCGGAACGGGGCCAGATCGCTGTCGCCTTCCAGGGTATCGCTGATACGCTGACGGAATTTTTCCATGCGCGACGCGTTCACCGCCTTGGCGGTAGGCAGCTCCAGACGTTCAATCGGCTTTTTGGTGGCCTTTTCAATCACGCGCAGCATACGGCGCTCGCGGGGGGCCACAAACAGGATGGCATCGCCCTCGCGCCCGGCACGACCGGTACGGCCGATGCGGTGAATATAGGCTTCGGTATCGTAGGGAATATCGTAATTGATCACGTGACTGATGCGTTTTACATCGAGGCCACGGGCGGCAACGTCGGTGGCGACCACGATATCGAGGCGACCTTTTTTCAGCTTGTCGATCACCTGCTCACGCAGATTCTGCGCCATATCCCCGTTCAGGGCGGCACTGGCAAAACCACGGGCGGCGAGCTTGTCGGCGATCTCTACGGTGGCGTTCTTGGTACGCACAAAAATAATGGTGCCATCCACCGGCTCGGCTTCCAGAATCCGGGTCAGCGCATCCATCTTGTGCAGTCCACCTACCGGCCAGTAGCGCTGGCGGATGGTATCGGCGGTCTCGGTTTTCACCTTGATTTTCACGTCCACCGGGTTGTCCAGGTGGTCACGGGCGATCTTGGCGATCTCCCGGGGCATGGTGGCGGAGAACAGCGCAATCTGGCGCTCGTCCGGAATCTGCTCCAGTACCCATTCCACATCGTCGATAAAGCCCATGCGCAGCATTTCGTCGGCTTCGTCAAGTACCAGGGTCTTCAGGTCGGACAGGTCCAGGGTGCCCTTACGCATATGGTCCATCACCCGGCCGGGGGTGCCCACAACCAGTTGCACGCCGCGCTTCAGCTGCTGGATCTGGCCGCGGTAGTCCGCACCGCCGTATATCGGAGCGACGTGGAACCCCTTCAGATTGGCCGCATAGGATTGGCAGGCTTCTGCCACCTGGATGGCCAGCTCGCGGGTTGGCGCCAGCACCAGTGCCTGGGGACGCTTTTTCTTCAGGTCGAGGCTCGCCAGTAACGGGAGCGCAAAGGCCGCTGTTTTGCCCGTTCCTGTCTGTGCCTGGCCCAGCACGTCGCGGCCTTCCAGCAGTGACGGAATAGTCTGCGCCTGGATGGGGGACGGGGTTTCGTAGCCAAGTTTGGTGACAGCGTCGAGAATTTCAGCGGGCAGGCCCAACTGGTCAAAACCAGTGGCCGTAGGGGTATCGGTCATATTGGAGTTCACTTGAATGTACATAAGGCCGGGCCGGGCCACAGGACCCGTCAAGGGTAACCATAGCGCACGGCGGAGGATTGCTGGGCAAGGCGAAGAAGCCCATTAATAGCACCGGCTATTTCAAGCTTTTTCAACTCTGAGACAGGGGCCTGTGGCGAGGAGGTCTGTTACCCAATACATCTTTTGTCCCGCTGGTGGCCACATCAGGGCTGGGGGGACAAAAGGCTGCGCAGTCTACCAGTTTGACAGCAGACTGCCAGTTTATTTTTTGACCGGGTAAGCCTAAGGTCACGCCGCCGCGTATTCTTTCTCGCCGGCAACTTCAGCGGCATCACTTTCGATATCAGCCACCAGAGAGGGAGACATACGCACCCAGGCGAGTGCGACCGCGTGGTCCAGGTTCCTGAAAAAGCTACCATCCAGCTGGGTCTGCTCATACAAATAGGTGCGAAACACCTCAAACAATTCACGGTCCACGGGCTGGGCGCACCGCCAGAAGCCATCAAGCCCACCTTGATGCGTCAATCCGCGCTGGTCGTACAGAGCGCGGCCGAGGGTGATGGTTGGCACGCCGTGCAACAGTGCCGATATACCGACCGTACTGTTTATGGTGATAAGCCCCTTGGCGTGATCCAGCAGGGTGGGGAGATGCAGGTCATGGCAGTACACAATCCGCCCGGAAACTCCGTGGGCGCGAGCCAGCCGCTCAATCAAGCCGCCATAGTGACAAAACCCCCGATCCATCGGGTGGTGCTTGATCACCAATAGTTCATTCTGGGCAGCGCCTTCAGCAAACGAACGGACGACTTCGCCAATAGAATCCTCTATGCCCGAATAATTCGAGTGCTCCCGGATCTGGAAATCATCCTGGGTCTGCAGCGCGTACAGATAAAACTCACCGCTATGACGCCCCGTCAACGCGCGCAGATACTTGCGCTGAGTGAGCTTGTACACACCTTTCCGGTACCCGCTTTTTAGCCAGCAGATACCCTCTTGAAGCCAGTTACGCGGGCGGTGGTGACGGTAATGGGGAAATTCTCGCTGGGCGATTCTGGCTGAAATGTAATAGGCGACCGCGAAATAGGCGCGCTGCCAGAAGGTGCGGCCAATATGCACATTGGTGCTACGGTTGTGGGGTTGGTAACGTCGAACGGTTTCTGGGGCCCAGTCCGTGGGAGAAAAGCCGTTGACACCGCCCTGTTCCAGGGTCACAAAATCCGGACGCAGGTATCCTTCCTCAAATACCCAGAAAGCCACCCCCAGCTGATCACAGACTGAGCGGGCGTCACGGTGGTATTCGCGGCAATCACCGTAGACCACCACGGAGCGAATATCATTCTGGCGCAGGTAGCCTGCAAAATACTCCGGCCAACTGGCGCGGCCACCGGTGTAGTCCACCTGGTGATCCGCCCAGGCAAAGAACCGATCTCCGCCGTTAAAATTGATCTTGTGCGTGGCAATACCACACGCAGAGAAATAACGGGCGCACCGCGCAAAAAATGGACCGTGCGGCCCCTGCAAGAATACGATCCCTGTCATTCCCACCCCCAATCCACCCCAATGTACTTATCAGTACTTAGCGGGGCGCAAAAAATACCGCTGGATATTAATTGGCCGATGAAAATCGAATATTCTTATTCACAGCACAATTAAGGTGCGAAACTATATCGCACAGAGTGAAACATGTCTCGCTTCAAAATGGCTCGTTAGAGCTATCGGGAAAATCGCCCGCTATAGCTTCGCTGCTCTCCACTCGCGAGTCGTGCACTATCCAGTTTTTGCAGCACCCTGGACCAGCCCCACTCAAACGCGCGCGCCGTCGATTTCGGCCACAACGTGAACAATGGGTTGAACGGATTGTCCCGTGCCTGCATCCATACGGTCATGCGATGCGAGCGTTCGGCCGCCTCACCCCGGCGGTGGAAGCCGTATACATTGGCCACCACCAGCGTATTTGCCGGCACATGAAAGGTTTTCGGCTGTAAACCCATTTTCTGAAGGTCTGTGGTACTTACCCGAAAGGACCCGTCCCAGTAGCGCGCAGGATCCCGTGCGGCCCCCTGCTTGCTGGCTTCCAGACTCTGGCGATACTCCCATCGCAGGCGTCGCCAGCTCAAGCGGTGGGAACCGGGAACATAGACGAAGGGGCCATTCCGGCGATCGGTATCGTCAACATACAGCCACCCCTTTACACAGGGATGAAATGTATCCGCGTGCATATCCCGTTGCGGATCGGGCCTCGGTACTACATTGGCCTGATTACACAGGTTCTCAATGTAATATAACGGCCTTCGGTTTTTGGACGAGCAGTAGCGCATCAGGCGATCAAGTGCTGGATTTTCAACCAGCGCCCGCATTTCAGGCATCTTCGCACGCTCAGCGCCGGTAATAAACAGCCGCTGAGTCAGTGTCGTACCCTCCACAAACTCGCGTACGGCGCCCTCGTATTCGTGCAATTCCTGCGCCAGGCGCTGGAAATCCGCGGCAGGCAGGAAGTCGCGTTTCAGAATAAACCCGTACTTGCGGAATTGGCGGCGGTCCGCCGCCGATACCAGCGGGGACAGTAAAAAAAGACGAAAACGGAACAGCAGATGCGCCATCACGACACGCCCCACATGCAACCCGCACCGATTCAGCCAGTAGCTGCCAATAATCGGGTTGTGCTTGAAGCTCTTGCCCCAGGACACCAACTCCAGCAACCACTTGGGTAACAGAACAAGCTTTTTAACAGATTTCGAACCCACGAGCCCTCCAATCCCCCGACACCGCTGCTTCCCGGTACACAACCGCCTCGGCCCATTCAGTGTTATTAAAATCTCATCGTTTAAAGAAGCGATTGCGCACCAACCGGTAGAGTCCGCGCTCCCAGCCACGCGGGTTTGATCTGGCGCGCTGCGCCTCCAGAATCTGCACAGCCGTTTCTGTATCCACAATATCGCCGCTTTTTGGGTCCACATAAGTGGGATACAGAATCAGGGTGGCCGCTACCAGTTCATCGAGGGTACGCCTGCGACCTCGCGCCTTCATGCAACGGCGCACGGCCGCAAGCTCCAGTAGGCCATCGGGTGCGGCATTGGCTCCATTGCCCAACAAGCGGTCCTCGGTCAGCCCCCAACCGGCATAAAACGGCAACCCGTAAGTGACCACTTTTACTCCCCGAAGCAACGCCTCAAATCCGCTCAGAGAACACAGCGTATGCACCTCGTCCACCTGTTCAAGGATTGCCGGCATGGGCACATCGGTCAGCAGCTGGTCGTACAGCTCGCCAGAATCTGCAGCCAGTTCCCCTACCCGGCCGCCGGCCAGCACATCCGGGTGCGGTTTATACAGAACATAGGCCTGGGGATTTGAACGACGCACCTGCGTCAATAATTGGCGATTACTCTTTAACCAGGGCGAGCCCTTTGCGATCGACGCATCGCTCTCCACCTGCCCGGGCACGAGAATAATGGTGCGATTTTCTGGCAGCACCAGTTTCGCCTCCTGGCCGGACAGGTTGTATTTGCTTAACTGCCGGCAAACCAATCGCTCGCGCAATGCCGCAGCACGCGTGCGCAGTTCCGAACTGATTTCCGAATTACGCAGAATCGACTCCAGGTCAGACGGTCGCGACGCATCGTAATAAATGCCCTGGCTATCCAACACCAGCGAGAGCGGCCGCACCAGGTCAGAGCCCAACCCCACAGAGCGTAAAAAACCATCCTCCAATTGCCATAAGGGCAACCTGAATTTTGCACACACCTCTCTCTGGGCATTGCGTAACCCACTGGCCCAAACCACCGCCCGGGTACCGGGTTCCTGGTCGGGAACAGAATTCGCATCGCCACCAACAAAACGCATCTGCCCCGGGCGGCCAAGAAAATCCGGCACGAACTTTCGCTTCCAGGGCGAAAAACCGAGCCCGAGCCAGGGGCCGGCCAACAGGCGATGTCGGCGCACCTGTTCCGCCAGCAGACGGATCGTGTCTTCCAGGGAACAGCGTTTGCCCGTATACGGGTTGATATACCGGCAATAGCGCAGGTAGGCCGCGGCAAACACCTGCTCCAGAGACCGCGCCTGACCACGTCGCGGGCATTTCTGTGCGTCTTCGGTAAGCCCCCAACCGGCAAAAAATGGCAGACCGAAACAGCGCACCGGTTTGCCGGCCAGCAATGCCTCGAAACCAAACTGGCTGGTTACCACGTAGACCCGGTCTACCGCATCCAGTAACGCCCAGGGATTGATATCCTGCGACCACACCCGGCAATTGTGGGTGCGTGCCGCATCCAGCAGGTATCCACGTTTATGGCCGGCAATCACGTCCGGGTGTACCTTCACCACCACCTCGGCGTTTGGGTTTTCCGCGATCGCCGTCTCAAGCATACGGGTGAACGTCGACGAATCCGCAGCGCCGCAGGTGACCGCCGCATCGCCAAAGGTCTGGTCAATCACCAGCACCCGCGGCCGGTCATCGGGCCAGGTGACGGGTGTATCCGGTGCACCGTTGTATTTTGACAGACGGTGTTCCCGTAGCAGGTCGATCCCGGCACGGGCGCGGCTCAGCTCCGATTCGGAAAACGCCGCCGCGAGGATCAGATTCTCCAGGTCACTGGGGCCGCTCGCGTCGTAATAAATTCCCGTGTGATCCACGATCAGGCTGTGCAGGGGGGCGCCCCCGACCCCCAGCCCGAAAGAACGCAGAAAACCATCTTCAAGCCGGATAAATGGCAGCCCGGACCGCGCGGCAATTTTGCGCGCGCGCGCCGCCGTGGGTTTGTGTCCCCAACCGGCGATATGGGTGGTGCCCTGGCTGGGCCGCAGGGCAAACCAGTAGCTGGACGCGTCCAGCAGGGTATCCAGATACGGGATGCGCTTGAGACCGCGGGAGCAAAAACCGACTAGAGACACGAGCGGGCCTCACTTAGCATCCGCGCGCGCGCACCCTTGTCGGCCGCCAGCCCCAAGATCCGTTCGATCCAGACGTCCTGTTCCATCGGCAACAGCAAACCATTCTCGGCGTGGCGCACGATACCGCCATACACCGGCCCGGCGGCATACACACCCACACCACCCGCCAGGGTGATATCCAGAAACTTGGTGTGGGCACGGGCGCGATTAAATGGCAGGTCCAACAGCGGTGCCAATCCAATGGTACGCCCTGGGCGTAGCAGTAGGGACTGGTAAGCGTTCCATTTCATGGGATGCAGCACATGCACTCTCGGCAACCCCTGAAACAGCCGATTGACGCTCGCATTACCAATGACCTCAAACACCATCTGCCCGTTGGCCGACAGAAGCTGTTCAATGACAGGGCGCAACCACTTGAGATCCTCACCGTGGGACGCGGAGCCGTGATAAAACAGCGTTATGGGAGCCCCGTCCGACGGCGCAGCATCATTGCGCACCAATAAAGGCGCGAGCGATCCCGGCACTTGCGGTGGCAACAACTGCGGATGCCACTGTGCGTATCGCTGTTGCAGATACGGTGTGGCCACTAACAGGTTAATTCCCATTGCACGCAACCAACGCTGGTGCCGCCAACTCAGGTGCAGCAGCTTCCATTGATAGCGCAGTGGCATACGCGCAAACGAAGACCAGTTGAACAGATCATCGTCCACAAAGAAGTGCACACTCGCCGGCGTGTCAGGGTGCGCCGCAAGCAAGCGACGCCAGCCTTTGGACATATAGCGAACGAAGACCAGGTGCCTGTCACGAAGCTGGTCCGCTTGCGGTACATCCGCCAAAGAACGGTATTCGACGGAATTACCCTGGGCCTCCAGGTAGGGGCGCAGAAAGTAGTCTGTTGAGGGGTTTGCCCCCTCCTCCACCACCACCCAGCGACCTTCCGGCAGTCGGGTATGCTGAATAGCCTGCGCGTTGTGATTGGCGTTCAAAATGCTAAGTCTTCAAATCTGGCTCGAACAAGTGCCAATTATGCCGAATCACATCGCGAAGTGCCCGCTCCGGGAACGACTACACATTCTGCCAGCCCCTCCTGCTCGATCTTCGCTTTCAACACAGCCTTCGCCCGATCATCACCGTGAACAACCCGCACCCGCTGCGGACGCTTTTTCATTTTGCGGATAAAATCCAACAGGTCATCCATATCCGCATGGGCGGAATAGCCGCTGATCGTGTCCACTCCCGCTGCGATCTGGTAACGCTGCCCATCGAGATCCACATATCCATTATCGGGACCATACGCCTGAATATCACGACCAGGTGTGCCCCGCGCCTGGTAGCCCACAAACAGAATATTGTGGCGCTTTTCTTCCAGCATCGCCTTCAGATAATTCACTACCCGACCGCCGCTGCACATACCGCTGGCCGCAATGACAATCGCCGGGCGCCGGCTATTGGCGAGTTCTGCCACCACTTTGCGGTGGGCACCGTGCTCGTCCACGGTAATCAACTGCTCAAAACTCAAGGGGTGGCGGCCACGGCTGAGCAATTGGCGCGCTTCCGCATCCCAGAACGGCCGCAGCCGCCGGTACACTTCGGTAAACCGGCTGGCCAGAGGGGAATCCACAATGACCGGCAGATCCCGCCACGGGTTCTGCCCGCGCTGACGCCCGGCCTGCGTGTGAAAAATGCCCTCCAGCTCGTACAGTAATTCCTGAGTACGCCCGATACTGAATGCGGGGATCAAAACACTGCCCCCATCTTCCAGGGCAGATTCCACAGCCCGCTGCAGGGTACACACCCGCCCCGCGCGGTTCTGATGCAAACGGTCACCGTAGGTACTCTCGATCACCAGCTCATCACAACCCCAAGGCGCCGTTGGGGCATACAGTAACGGGGTATTGGGCGCCCCCAGATCACCAGAAAAAATAATACGGCGTTTGGGGCGAGAAAGTTCACACTCCACATAGGCAGAACCAAGAATATGACCGGCGCGCTGCAGCCGAATCTGGAGATTACCCTCCGAATCACTCGCCACCGCTTGCCAGCGGTTATAGGCCAGAGGGCGCAATTGCTTTCTGATATAGCCGAGAAACTGCTCGATCAGCGCCCGGTCCCGGGTAAAACCGATCTTTAGAGCATCTTCCAGCACCAGAGGCAACAGCTCCGCCGAAGGCTCGGAGCAATAGATTGGCCCGCGAAAACCCGCCGCGATCAGATAGGGAATCCGCCCCACGTGATCAATATGTACATGGGTAACCACCAGCGCCCGCACAGTGCCGATATCAAACTCAATATGCAGACTGTGCTGCCCCCGGCCGCCAGGTGACGTCTCTGCGCCCTGGAATAAACCGCAGTCTATCAGTACGGAATTGTGTGCATCGACAAACAGCTGATGACAGGACCCGGTTACACCGGTTACGGCACCGTGGTGGGTGAAATGGCCGGGGGAATTGAGGCTTGTGGACGACGTACAAGGCGTTGCGATTTCGGACATGGCCAAATCCTTTTGGTCATTACTTAGGAAATGCAAGCTTACCTGATAGAGGCCCGTGGATCACGCCAGGGAGAAGTCTTCGTGAATCAGTGTTAGGTTTGGGTTGTACGCTGGATCGTTGTCCAGTTGCTCTCCCCATCGCTTGCGCATGTATTGCGCTTCACGCTGTGCGCGATTTCGCTTTGCATTCGTATTATCTGATCCCCGGGACACGGACTCATGGTGGTACAGCTCTGCCTGCGGGGTCCAAAGGTTCCTATAGCCAGCCTCTCTCACCTTCAAGCATAGATCGACGTCGTTAAATGCGATGGCAAGATCTTCTTCATTGAGACCACCAACTTCCTCAAAGACTGACTTTCGCAGTATCAAACATGCGCCAGTCACAGCAGAAAGATTCTGGACAAGGTGTAAGCGAGAGAAATAACCATAGTCATCGCGATGAAAATACTTGTGGGAATGACCTGCCACACCGCCTATACCTAAGATCACACCGCCGTGTTGGATAGTATCGTTGGGGTAATACAACTTAGCTCCGACGCAACCAATTTCGGGCCGACAGGCCTGACCTACCATCTCCCGTAGCCAGTCTGCGTTGATTGGTTCGATATCATTATTGATAAGCCCCAGGATCTCTCCCTTTGCTAGTCGCGCAGCAAAATTATTAATAGCAGAATAATTGAACGGATAATTCCAGCGATGTATGGACACACGAGAGTCGTGACTGACAGCCTCCAGATAATGAAGGGTTTTAGCACAAGAGCTCTGGTTATCTAAAATCAACAATTCGAAATTGGGATAATCCGTTCGGGAAAGGATTGCATCCACACAGGGCTGAAGAACATCGTAGCGATCTCTCGTCGGTACAATCAAACTAACCAGCGGTGCAGGCTCCGGGACAGACCAACGTACGCTATAAGTATTCGGAGTAGGGCCGGGTTCGACGCGAGCCGATAACCGCTCCCGCTGTAAGTAATCGGCTACAGCACGTAGCCCGGACTTCATCGTGTAGGCTTTATTTGCCCCTGCCAATGCCGTTGACCCTTCGGCCGCCCTCCAGTGATAAAGCACTTCGGGTATATGTACTACCGTTTCCTCACTAAGCTGAGGTAGGCATCGAAGCAGAAGATCATGATCTTGACTACCCTCAACCCCTACTCGAAACCCACCGACCTCTCGAATCATCTCCGTTTTCAGCACCATAAGGTGGCAGATATAGTTCTGTGATAGCAATAGGTCTGGATTCCAAGCGGGCTTAAAATGTGGTTCAAACCGCACACCTAGAGCATCAATCTTGTCCTCGTCAGAATACAGTAAGCTTACCCTTGGAGATTTATCTATCGCTTCGACCACTCTGGCTAACGCGTGGGGTGCTAACACATCATCATGATCTAAGAGTGCAACATAATCTCCAACTACCATCTCCAATGCGCTGTTACTTGCCGCACAAATATGTCCGTTCTCCTGACGAAACAGCACTTTAATCCGGTCATCACACGACGCAAAGTAACGTAAACTTTGTACCACCTCTGGATTGGTGGATCTATCATCGGCAATGCACAACTCCCATTTTCTATACGATTGATTTAAAACAGAATCAACACATTCCCGAAGTAATTTTGGATCAGTATTATATACAGGCAGCAATACAGAAATGAGAGGGCCATCTTCACACACGGCTGGAGCACCATGCGCAAGAGAAGACTCCACTTCCGAAATCCAGTCTCGATACATTCTCTCCTGTTTATTACGGACAAACGTTTCCCCGTAACGATCTAGTGCAAAATCAAGCCAACCTTGCTCACGTTCTTCACAATCACGCTTGATATCGTGGGCGACTTGGGATTTCGACCGTCCGCGGTACCGGATATGCATATTTGCAATTCGTTGAACCAATCGATTCTTTGCAAAAGATTCACTTAGCCAAACAATTTGGAAATGACTGATTGAAAATAATCCGGGGCACTCAAGTGGATCAAATCGCATCGAAGATACCGCCCTGCGGAAATAGACAATGCGTTTGGAAAGCTTACCTGTACGCAGCGGCAAAGAATACTTCTCGATCTCGTTAAAGTCGTCACCAGTATCCACATATAAAGAGGCATCACTATCACTGAGCTCACAGTCCAGCTGCAGCTCGATCATATACCAGCCAGCCCTGAGCTTTCCGGGAGAGACTAAAAACTGGGGATCCCCTCCCGTTGAACACCACTGATAACCTTCCGGGTTTTCTGGCGCGTGCAAATCATGGGCAGGCTGGAGGCGAGAAAGAAGGTCTTTACGGAAAATGGACTTAATTAATCTAATCACAAGGTTCGGCTTAATAAAATTCTAACAAATCACGATTTCGGGAGTAGCCGCGGAGACTGCACTAACGGCTGCCCCGTTTCAGCCACCAAACACTCGATGCTACTTCCGGGGCGATACCCTGAAACATCAAATGTAAAACCAACAAACCCCCCGCGCTTGACCCCTTTCTCCCTAAGCCCGGGGCGATCCTCATTCGCAATGGCCTCACCAACAACCTTACCGTCAATCTTGATATGTAGAGCGACCGGTTCATCTCCTTCATCGGCCACAGCCCAACCACCTAGACGACCATCTTTTGGCTTCATCACCACTCCTGCCACAAAGCTGCCCATTCCTGAAAGTGTTTTGCGCCATTCGAACTGCTCCCGTGCCAACCCATAAAAGTGCAGCTCGGCAGCGTTCAACTTGCGCAGCTCCATTTCTTGCTCTTCAGTGATTTCATATGGGTCAGCATAGGAATCACGACTTAGATTCTCGGTGAGCTCGGGGATTGCCAAATTAAACTTTCTATTCAGGAGGTTTAGCGATTGCTCATACTGATCCGTAAAACCGATAAAACCTAACCCCACCCAAGGCAAATTCCCTAAAATACGGAACTGACGATTGATATTCTGCTTAGCACGGTAAAACTCCTCAAACGTCCCTTCAAACCCATTATTGCGAACAAAGTGTGTGTACTCAGAAACCGTTCGCTGAAGTGGGTTCCGGAGAAACGTTACCATTCTCTGAACACCAAATACGGAGACATAACGTGCAGCGTGAAAATGCCCCGCCAACAATTGATAGCCTTCTCTCTCGAAAGCTTTTCGAAACATCCAGTTGTCAGGCGAAAGGTTCATCCACTGACGAACGATACCACTAGTTTCCGCGGCCTCTGCGCCGTAATCACGACAAACACGCCCGGAACCAAAGAAAGCATCCGCACCTGACCGAAAACTGGTTCCGGCGGTCTTTGGCACGTGAATAAATACAATAGGATCCACTACAGAAAGCGCCCTCTCAGAAAAAAACTTGAATTACCGGCAACGGCAATCTTTCTAAAAATCACCAAAAATAAAAACTAAATCACACCGAACATTCCGCACATAGACCGTCAACTTGAAACCAACAATATGCGTCACCGCGGTACGCCTAATAGCTTCACGCGCTCTAGTGACTGGGGCGGCCCCGTTTTGCCTACAGCCTTCAATCTAAGGGACAAAAGGGGCACAACCATCACTGTAATCCTTAAATCAGGAAACAGGCTCTTTCAACTCGCCAAGTTCGACCGAATCAACTTGGGGTTCAACATTCTCGAACTCAGAAACGCGACTCGATAGCTCTGCTATTTGAGACTGCTGCCTGACGATCATCTGAAGCGCAAATCCGAGCAACTTTTCGGGGTCGACATTCACGACGCGCGGTTCAATTGGAGTATTGTCTAGCTCTGGCTGCCCACAAGCTTTGAGTAGCGCATTAGTCGAATCAATATCATCTGATGCCTCTTCGACTACAGATCTCAGGTCGTCGGCAGTCGGCATATATGAACTCAACCACTCCCCCGGTCCTCTCGTCAGATCGATAGAATCCAGCTTAAATACCCGGTCAAACTCACGAACAGCTACCTTCTTACGCTTCGCGCTATTGAATAATGCTCTAAGATATAGCTCTTCATCTGAAAGCCTCTCATTAACACGAATGGACGGTAGTGAAAACGGGATTCTGGCCTCCAATTGGAAGCTTGCAACTACGTTCTCGACTTCATCAAAATTAACAACCTTGAAATCACCACGGAATGTGTCACTCCATGTCTTCAGTGAACTATAAAATGAAACAGGGGACCTTTTGATATAGTCCGAGAATCCGCGTAATGGCCCCAAGTAACTTTTATGTTTTAAGCCCCACTGCCCATAAGCTGATTCGGCCCAGGAGTCGTATTTCCGAACATAAGACAGCACTTTAAGGTTCACACCGACCTGTTTAAGCTTCACAAGTACTGGAAGAATGTTCTCATGCCTCTTCAACAGAAACTCACTACTCCAAATCGCCATGTTAAGGCCAGCCTCGATACTGGACTCTATTGACGACAGCAAAACATCTTCTAGCTCACGGTGCGCATCCACCGGATCCAAAGCCAAGAAAGGCTTTGTACCGCTTGCCTTCTGCCAATCATATTTTTTCTCAGGGGCAAACTCCAGCATAAGCCCCCAGTAATCGATCTTCGCACCGGCCAATTCAGCACGGGCCTCCTTAAGAGACTTTTGAATTGATGATGTTCCGGTTTTTCCGGCACCAATATGGACTAGCAATGTAAAATTTGAAAAATCAGCATTCTGCACAGTTAAAATCCCCTGATGATGTTAACGCTCGGATCGCCAGAAACCACTAGAACCACATGGCGCCAAACTAAATATCGGCTCAACCTAAACAGGCAAACCACCTTGTAAAAAAGCACAAACTGGGCGCAACGAAAACGCACCAGCTCGACCGTCGTAAATCAAGCCTTTGAAGCTTCTTTCAGCAACTTCTCGTAACTACGGAGCTTCTCCCTTATCTTCGGGCCTCGCGGCCTAAACATTGCTGCCAGCTTCATTAGTCGATAAGATTTTTCAACGTCTACTTCCTCCAATAAAATAGCGGCATCTCTAAGGTCATCGACAAAAGGAGAGGCCAAACCAGCACTTTTGGAGTTGACTACCATACCTAAAACGCTATCAAGCAGCTCTACGTGCTCCTCCGAAAGCATTCGATTTTCGTCACTCGGTAGTGCACACTCGAAAACATTAGATTCCTGTGAAAAATATTCTTTTGATAGGCAAAGATTGAGCTCATCGAAACGTGCTTGAAGTGCAGAGTACTCCTCCGCACCTAGCGATAACCCCTTCCCGGGGCACTCACTCGCAACTAAGCGACCTAAACTAAGATTAAGCTTATTAATCCCTTTATTGGGAAGAAATCGCGGCAGATGCCTATTTATCAACTTAATGAGAACTTGACCAAAATGATTTATGGATTCATTTTTTTTTGGAACATCAAAATCACACCGCTCCACGAGCGCCTCATTGATACTGAACGCAAAGTCTCTTAAGAGGTTACCTTGATAAAACCAATCTTTTCTAAAAACTTTGGGGGTAACGGATCCGTCACCAAATATCTTATTCCAACGCTCGAGAAGAGATTTATAGTCGTAATATTCATTACTCGGCACACACTGCCGCTCTACAACATCGGAGAACTCAGCATCATTCCCACTTCGCAAAGTAGTTGAATACAAAGACAATGCAACATCTGCCTGAGGGCGGAGATACACCAAAATCTGCACCGAATCAAAGTACCCATCGAGTATATTTTTTAGCTTTTTCACTTCATCCTCATAAGTCAAACGAGAGTGAAAATGCTCACTAGAACAGACTACTGTGTGGACATTGTTCGGGATTGTCTCTATCTCTTCCTTGAATTTTTTTAAAAACTCCTCCTCATAAGATTTCCGCTCATCAGCCGACACCACCCCTTTTTCAATGAAAAAGTCATCGGTCTTATCAGCCCGCATACAAATAGAAGGCAGCGCGCGGTTATTCTTCTGGCCCGGCGACTGCAAAAAATAATAACCGTTCCCACCCAAAACCGATCTATTCTTAAAAAGAAATTCCTGGATTGATGTCGTGCCGGTCTTTTCAGTTCCAATATGGAGTAGGATATTCATATCATTAGTTGCCCAAAATCGTAGAGCGGAGCAATATTAGCTCCCAAAATAGACTTTCAAATGACTTTCTGCACACTCACGCACCGACATTGGCTTCGGCAATGTCGCAACAACGTCATTGTAGACAGATTCGTCCAGTACCATCTCACTCAGCTTCTTCGCCAATGAGATCCCGCTACGTGCCCTGAATAGCAAATCGAAATGTTCACTCTTTATTTTTTCTGCCATACCGCCAATATCACTACCGATGACCGGCCGACCATGATTAAAGGCCTCCTGAATTACCATCGGGGAGTTTTCCCACCACACAGAGGGTATAACAACCCAGTCAACTTGCTCCATTAACAACCCCATTTCATGGGAATCATAGGAGCCATGGAGTGTAACTAAGCCTTCAAGCTCATCCAGAAGACTATGAATTTTTCGTTGAAAATCAGAACTTTGCGACTCAAGATTGGCGCCATGGATATCCAAGTGAACTTTATCTTTCAAGCTCTCGGGGATAGCTTTAAAAGCCTCAAGAAGAACGTCCACTCCTTTAAAAGGATTAATCTGGCCAAAAAACGCAAAGCGACCACGAAGCTCTCCTTTTGCTAACGCTCTAGGTCCAGGCAAAGGCACGTTGGGCTGACCATTCTCAATCATGTGCATTCTCTCTGGAGAGATACCCCATGCGATATATCGCTCGATCAAAAAGTGACTTGGAGAGATAAACTGATCCACCAAATCAAAAATTGACTTAATATATTTTTCACGCAGGAAGAAATCAGATGGAGAACGGTCCGGAAAACATTGCGCACAATCAGTGGGCGATGATTTATAGCAAAGTTTCATCTGTTTTCCGGGCTTCACCATCTGCCCATTGTTTGCGCAAATGGCAAGATATTCATGGAGAGTCAGAATAATACGAGCACCTGGAAGGGTGTTCTTCACCTCCCTGATTAGCTCCAAGCCCATATGTATATAGTGATGAAAGTGAACAACAGAAGGGCGATAGCGCTTCAATAAAGCTCGAAATTCCTGCCACACGTGCCTTTTGTTTCCAGACTGAAACAAAAAGAAATCCGACATATGTGTATGAAACAAGATCTCACGCTCAGAATTTACTGTTGAGAAAGCCGATCCGCCATGAGAGGGACGGTTAGTCCTAGCCAAGAATACACTATCTACCCCCTGCAACTTATATTCTTTAAATAGATTGTAGGCAGCCACTTCGGCTCCGCCCTTGCTATGGTCTGGGTGACCATGAGAAATCACCAATATTTTTTGTTCTCTCACTAATTTCACCCTATCGCATCAGATCTTCGATAACACCGCCCCAGCGAACTGTATGTTGCCATGCGTTGTACAGAGTAATTTTGAACTTCCAATCTCTATTTTCAAACAAGTCTTGAGACTGCCTCTCCAAGTGATATAACTTTTCGTTCGCAATCAAATAGTGGCGATATCCATTCTTACGAAGTTTTAGACACAAATCAGTGTCCTCAAAATCTCCCAAAACATAACTTTCATCAAGACCACCAACTGTCTCATACAGAGACTTGTCGATAAACATACAAGCACCTGTTACCGCCTTAGCTTCAGAAACATCCTCTAAGTCCAAAAGCCATTCGGGGTTACCTTTACCGGGGTACTCATTGAACCACAAGTCACCAAAGCTTGGATTCTTCGCAAAGCTAATTCCTACATGCTGAACAGTATCGTCCTCAAAAACGAGTTTCGGGGCAACTACCCCCACATCACTCAGAAACTGACACTTTCGCTCAATACGAGAAAGCCAACCTGATTCGCTCGGAATCACATCAGAATTAAGCAAAACTAATTTTTCTGACCTTGCGAACCTGGCGCCGAGATTATTAGCGCCTGCATAACCCTGGTTCCGCCCACTATAGATCACACGAAAACTTACAGGGAACAGGTTGGCAACATCATGACAAAATGGAATAAATTCATTGTGCAAGCGAGGATCATCGAGCACATAAATTAACTCGGTATCATCAAAGTCCGAATCTTTAGAAAACTGAGCGACCTGATGTAGTAAAAAGTCAAAACGCCCATAAAGCGGAACTATGAGCGTTCGCCTGGGGACTTCAATCTCTTCTCCGAATTGCAGCGTTTCAACCTTCGGGTCAGATAAACTTTCATTCCTGTGTTGCCACAAAGCAGCTAACGCTGGACCAACGTGATTTTGCATAGAATCTTTATAATCAGGATCTTCAACTTGAAAATTCACCAAAACTTGTTGACTAGCAAATGTAATATCAGAGCCTACTACTTCCGGCTCAAATGGAGCCTCGTAAATCGCCCCATCATGAGTTACGAATACAAGCTCCAATCTCCCCTTTTCCATCAAGTGGGGCATTTCTACCCAACTGTATAGGCCCGGCTTACAACTTGCATCACTACGCCCCGGAAACGCCTCAAGCACGTCATCACGAGGGTAACGAACAGAATTCTCAAGTAAGTTTTCACTGTAACTACCATCTGACGTCCGCACTACTACAGCGGATAAGTTTCGCTGACGATCGAGTAGCCATCCACTTAAGAACACCCCCCTTCCCGGCACACAAAGGAGGCTTTCCCAGTGCCAATTTAGCTGTTGTTTTAGCTGCTCCTCACTAATTTTTCGCAAACCCGGAAGCTCAAATAGCTCGCCCCCCATACTCTTATAGAGCACACGCTTCAACTTCCGCTTTTCTTCGCCACGCCAGTTAGCGCAATGACCAAACAAGTCCTCTCCTGAAAGGGGAGAGAATGGTTTCAATTTAGCTGGGAAGCTTCCTGTATCTGCTGCAACAACATTAAGATCAAATTTCTCATGGCTAGGCACATCACTACTTGGCCACTCAACAAGTAAGCTATATCCCCACTGGCTGTTCTTTGCATCGCATGAGAAGTGCTTACTGACATCCAAGCGTGTAGCTCGAATCACTGTATGAGGTACTGCGGTAACTATTTTTTCAGGAAGATTTTCGCCTTCCTCAATTAGCGTAAGGCTAAAATCTACGTCACTATGAGATGGATGATACGCCCAACCTTGAATCAACAGGTACCTCTCATTGACGACACCACAGACATCCACCCAAACCACCACTGGCTTCGGTTCAGATTTACCCTCAACATGCTCAGATGGACCGCCTAAACTGTTCACGCTACTCTCCATTTCCCAATCTCCCTGGCGAATTACAGCTGGTTATGTTCTTCGAACGTCCATGTTTGATAGCTTCCATCCAACACATCCTCCCACCATTCGCGACTATTAAGGTACCAGGCTATCGTTTTTTTTAAACCCGACTCAAATGTTTCTCTCGGCGAGTAATCAAGTTCACGAACTGATTTATCAGGGTCAATTGCATATCGTTGATCATGACCAGGTCGGTCGCGAACAAACTGGATCAAAGATTGTGACCTAGAGTGGGTAGCGCTTCTAGCCGCCGGGTACTTCGCTGCAAATTCACGGTTGCTCGCAAACTCTTCATCTATATATGCGCAGATCGAGCGAACGATATCAATATTCTTCCACTCATTGACGCCGCCTAAGTTGTAGCTATGCCCCAGCCGGCCTTTTTTTATTACAAGCTCGATTCCTCGCGCGTGATCTTCTACATAAAGCCAGTCGCGAATCTGCTGGCCATCGCCATAAATCGGCAGCGGCTTATCCTGAAGGATATTGGTGATCACCAGAGGGATCAGCTTTTCCGGAAAGTGGTAAGGACCATAGTTATTGGAACAATTGCTGGTGGTAACGTTCAGGCCGTAGGTGTGGTGGTAGGCACGCACCAGATGATCGGACGCGGCCTTACTCGCGGAGTACGGGCTATTGGGCGCGTACGCTGTTGTCTCGCTAAAGGCGGGATCTTCCGGCCCCAGGGTGCCGTACACCTCGTCTGTTGATACGTGGTGGAAGCGGTGGTTTTCTTTGTTGAGTCCTTCGTCCAGCCAGATTTTTTTGGCGGCCTTGAGCAGGCTGTGGGTGCCGATGATGTTGGTTTCAATAAAGGCATCCGGGCCGGTGATGGAACGGTCTACATGGCTTTCTGCAGCGAAATGCACCAGGGTGTCGATGCGGTGTTCTTTGAGCAGGGTTTCTACCAATTCGGTATCGCAGATATTGCCGTGGCTGAATACGAAGTTGGGGTTATCCGCCACTGGATCCAGGTTGGCTTTGTTGCCGGCATAGGTGAGTGCGTCGAGTACTATCACTTTGTCCTGGGGGTAGGTTTTCATCCAGTAGTGGACGAAGTTTGCGCCTATGAAGCCGGCACCGCCGGTTACTAACAGGTTGCTCATTTTCTTTTGTCGTTCCGTTGTGCTGGATTCCGGCCTTCGCCGGAATGACGGCACTGTTTAAATAGTTAACTCTTTCTTTTTTGGCTTGTGGCGGGCCCGCGATGGCTACGCTCCGTGTCTCTGGGTCCCGGCCTTCGCCGGGACGACGGGGGTCAGGTAGCGAGAATTTTGCGGAGCACCGGGCGCCAGTGATTTAGCTCGATGCCGGAGTCCTCTACCAACCGGGACTTATCCAGAACGCTGTAGGCTGGGCGTTTTGCCGGAGTTGGGAAGTCGGCGGTGGTAATCGGTTTGATCTGTACCGATTTTTCACTAGGGATCAGGCCTGCGGCTTTACCTTCTTCATAGATGGCTACGGCAAAGTCGTACCAGCTGGCGACGCCGGCGTCGGTGCAGTGGTAGATGCCCATTGCTTCCGGGTTCTGTGCCAGTGCGTAAATGTTGTTTGCCAGCGTGCCGGCCCAAGTGGGTGTGCCTATCTGGTCTGCGACCACACCCAGTTGGTCGCGCTCATTCATGAGGCGCAGCATGGTGTTGACGAAGTTGCCACCCTCGCGGTCGTAGACCCAGGCGGTGCGGACGATAATGGCTTCCGGGAGGATCGCCTCGATCGCTTCTTCACCACGGGCTTTGCTTTCGCCGTATACACCCAACGGTTTTCTGGTATCACCTGGCAGGTAAGGGTGGGATTGCTTGCCGTCAAATACAAAGTCGGTGGAGACATGGATCAGGCGGATGCCCAACTCACGGCAGGCCAACGCCAGGTTTTCCGGGCCGCGGGCGTTAACTCGGTGGGCCTGGTCAGTATCAGACTCCGCTTTATCTACGGCGGTGTAAGCGGCGGCGTTGATGACCAGATCGGGTTGCGCTTGCTGCAGGACGGTGAAAACCTGCTCTTTATCGGCAATATCCAGGGTGTCGCGACCGTGGGCAATGATGGTGGTGTGGGCTGGGGCCTGTTTTTGCAGTTGTTGGCCCAGTTGGCCGTTTTTGCCGGTGACTAGAATTTTCATATTTTTGGGGCTCCGGTGCGTGCCGGGGTCTCTATGGTTTTCCTGGATCCCGGATCTAGTCCGGGATGACGACGCGGTGCTTCTGGATCCCGGATCCAGTCCGGGATGACGACGCGGTGCTTCTGGATCCCGGATCCAGACCGGGATGACGACTCGTCCTAGTCGAAGGTGACGGCGTCTTTCAGCAGTTTGCCTTCGGCGTCTTTGGCGGAGAGTTTTGGGGGCTCTCCGTTGACCAGGGGCCAGTCGATGCCGATTTCAGGGTCGTCCCAGCGGATGGAGTGCTCGTGCTCCGGGGCGTAGTAGTCAGTGCATTTGTAGACAAACTCGGCGCTTTCACTGGTCACGTAAAATCCGTGGGCGAAGCCCTCCGGCACCCACAGCTGGCGCTTGTTCTCTTCATTGAGTAGCACGCCTACCCATTGACCGAACGTCGGGGAGCTGCGGCGCAGATCTACGGCGACATCGAAGACTTCGCCGGCGGTGACGCGGACCAGTTTGCCCTGGGTACTCTCAGTCTGGTAATGCAGACCACGGAGGATGCCCTGGCTGGATTTACTGTGGTTGTCCTGCACAAAAGTGCGTTCGGCACATGCGCGATCAAAAAAATCCTGGCGGAAGGTTTCCAGGAAGAAGCCACGTTCGTCCCCAAAGACTTTGGGCTCCAGGATTTTTACGTCTGGGATCCTGGTTTCAATTACTTTCATAGCGACCTCTTAGGGCCTGGCAGATTTATGCACTCTGCACAATTGGCATTCCGCTGGGCGGCACTCCGCTGGGCGGCATCCCGCCGTCCCTGGCGGTCAGGCTTCTACAACAATCTTTTGGGTGACTTAACGCGCAAATGCGTGGTCGATTTTGGATTCCGCCAGAGTCTGCATCAGATATTCCCCATAGCCACTTTTCATCAGCGGCTGGGCCTGGATTTCCAGAGTTTCTGCATCGATAAACCCTTTGCGGAATGCGACCTCTTCCGGACAGGCGATTTTCAGGCCTTGCCGGCGCTCGATGGTCTGCACAAAATGTGCGGCTTCCAGAAGGTTGTCGTGTGTGCCGGTATCCAGCCAGGCTGCGCCGCGGCCCATCAGCTCCATATTGAGCAGGCCAAGGTCCAGGTAGATACGGTTGAGGTCGGTGATTTCCAGCTCGCCACGGGGGCTCGGACGGATCTCCCGCGCCAGGTCGCACACCTGGTTGTCGTAGAAATACAACCCGGTAACGGCGTAGTTGGATTTGGGTTGTGCGGGCTTTTCTTCGAGGCTGACCACCTTGCCCGCGCTATTGAATTCGGCAACACCGTAAGCCCGTGGGTTCGCTACGTGGTAGCCAAATACCGTAGCCCCTTCATTGCGCTGGTCCGCGCGGTTGAGCGTTGCGGAAAAGTGCTCGGCGTAGAATATGTTGTCCCCCAATACCAGCGCACTGGGGTTATTGCCCACGTGTTCGCGACCAATCAGGAAGGCCTGGGCAAGGCCATCCGGTGATGACTGAACCGCATAAGACAGGTTGATGCCCCACTGGCTGCCATCTTCCAGCAAACGCTGGAACAGTGGTTGCTCATCGGGAGTGGTAATAATCAAAATATCGCGGATACCCGCCATCATTAGCGTGGTCAGCGGATAATAGATCATTGGCTTGTCGTACACCGCCATCAGCTGCTTGCTCACCCCTTTGGTGAGCGGATACAGGCGAGTGCCGGAGCCACCGGCCAGAATTATTCCCTTTCGTGACGTATTCCCTGTTTTCATTCACTCCCCCTATTAAACTTTAATTTAGAGCTTCCGTACCACGTTGCGCGAGCTTCGGGCAAAAGCTCCCCCCTCACCGACGTGACTCCGTTGTCAAAAAATTTAAAACCCTGCGGCCCTCCCCTTCAGGCCACAGAGCAATCCCCCATTAGAAAGACAGTACGGCCGCAGTGCCAACCGCAATACGGTAAAGTATTTCGGTTACATCTTTTGTGACCTGCAACTCGCTGGCCTGAATTTTTGGCATCACCATGATCTCATCACCGGGACGCAGTACGCCTTTCAGGCGATTATCAAATTTGCTCTGCTTGATACGGCTGATGGTGCCATCCATATGCAGTACCACCAGCTCTTTAGTGTCCGCATTGTTGGAAAAACCCCCGGCCAGCTCAATGTAGTCATCCAGTGTGTTGCGCTCGTTAAATACCAGCGAGGTTGGGAAGATAACCTCCCCAACCACGGAAACGGTCGAGGCCCGCAGCGGGACAACCAGTTCGTCACCGTCTTCCAGCAACATGTCACCGGCGTTGTCATTGTTCGCCAGTACCACCTGCCCCCGGGGCCGCGCCTTGCGCGCCTTGGTAATAAAATTCTGGATCATCGCCGCGGTGTCTTTTAACGAGGTTTTATCCGCAGTTGTTGTGGGCTGGCGAGTAAGCGCTTCCATTTCCAGGGCATCCAACGAGCGCTCCAGCGCGACCTTCTGTTTTTTGGCCACACTTTTCCGGTAGAGCTGAATGGCGAACGGGTCTGCGTTATTGCGATAGCGCAGTTTGTCCAGCAGATCTTGCAAGGTGGCGCCGTAAGGCAGCACATACGCAGCAGGGCCATCCACCTCACCATTGACTCGCACAGAAATACTGCTGATGTCACTGTCACTCACCAACTCCACATGGGCGCCCGGGTGCAGCGGCGCCAGCAATGCTTCCTGAAGCGGGATATAACTTGCCTGCTGTTCGTCGTCGATCACCTGGGTGATGCGTGCGTAGTTGGCTTGCGGGTCCGGCTTGGCAACCATCAGCATTTCGCCAAGCTGCGTGGTGGGGCCGATAAACTCGATCTGCCCGGATTCCTGCACGGCACCTTCAATACTGATAAAGCCCTGCCGCGCGCCTACAACGATGGAATCGCCGTTGCGCAACTGCAAGGCGGGCATACGCCCCTCGACCAGGAAGTTATACAGATTGATGCGCTGGAGCTCCTTCCCCTGGCGCAAGACCTTGATGTCGATAAAGCTTCCGCTCTCGCGGCTGATACCGCCGGCGCTATCCAGGTAATAGAGCACGGAATCGGACGAGAAGCCGGGATATAGCCCGGGGCTCTCCACATAGCCGGTAACAAACACTTTTACCGGCTGGCTGGCCTCAAGATTGGCGTAGGCCTGCACATTGTTTTTGAACACCCGCTTGACGTGGCGCAGCACGAAATTATTCAAGTCGCCATTCTCGACCCCGGCCACACGTACCGGCCCCACTTCGGGGATAAAGATATTCCCCTGGGCATCTACGGTGAGGACGGCATTAAAGCTGTAGGCTCCCCAAAGCTGCAGTGCGATCTGGTCGCCTACGGTAACCCGGTAACCCCCGTTGAACCCGCGAAACGGCTGGTCTTTGAACGCGCCCTTGAACAGGGACTCGCCAAACGCGGGCAGGTGATCGCCCAGTTCTACCTGCTGGTGTTTTTTGTCCAACTGCTGCGTGTCGAGAGACCATGCGCCCGCAGCCATCGCCCAGGATATCAGCAGTAAAAGTACCCGGCCCGTGTGAGTAAGGAGTGTTGCCATAGGGAATGCCGACGTTGATAAATCCATTGTTTTCATGTTTTGCCACTAAACGCGATGGTCGCGAATACTGGCGACCAGCATTTTTCCAATGCCATAGATCAGCAGCAAAATCACAGCCAGGCTGGCGAGGTTGTAGAGTTTATGCGGGTATTCCGCTTCCTCGGCCACGGAGGGCTGACTGATAACCATCAGGTGCTTGAGCCTGCCTGAAGCTTCCATACGCGCCGTTTCCAACGCCGTCAGTGATGCTTGATACGCATCCATTGCAAACTGGAGGTCTAACTCCAGATTCTGAAAATGGGCATTGAGACTGTTTAGCCGCTCTTCGCCGTCGTCGGCGGAGACGCCCACCAGGCGCACTTTTTCCGCTTCAATCTGTTGCTCGATCGAGTGGATTTCCGCCTGTAGTGAAACCACTTGAGAGGAGTCCGCGTGGAGATAGGTTTTTGCGGCCGTGAGCTTGGCGCGCCGCTCGGCAAGTGTGGCCTCCAGGCTCTGGATAATGGCACTGATGCCTTTGGTCAGTTCTTCCGGGCTGACGACCTGATTGCGGTTCTGGAAATCCAGAATACTCTGCTTGCTGGTGCGCAGTTTGGCCTGCGCCAACTCCAGCTCACTGCGCACAAACGCCACCTGCTTGTCCGCCAGCTGATTACTGATGGCGTTGACAAAATCCTCGGATTTACGCACCACGGTATCCACCAGCTTGCGGGCGAATTCCGGTTCAAATGCCTGCATTTCGATGGTGATGATGCCGGTGGTTTCATCGTGCCCGATTGCAATATGGTTGCGGTAGTACTCCAGGTAATCTTCCTGGGTGGCATCGACCGCCAGGCGGGAGAACATATCGTAGCGGTCGCTTTTGTAGTAATCGGCCAGCTCCAGCGTTTCATCGAGGTATAGGGCCATATCCAGCGACTGGATGTAATTAACAACAAGAAAGGCATCCTGGTTATCCGACCCCATGCCGGGCACCAGAAACCCCAGCGTTGAGGACATGTTCGGGGTGCTGCTGTTGTCCTTGACGATCAGCTGCGTGATGCTGACATAGCGGTCAGACACCCAGAACAGGTAGTAACCACTCACCACAAGCAACGGCATAAGCACCACCAGGGCGATGCCGCCGAAGCGTTTTACCCAGGCGGGACTCCGGCCACTGCCGGTCAGCCGCTGAATAATGCCATTTGTGGTCTCGGCCGCTTGCTTCTGCTCAGCAGGGCTCACACCGGGTTCCGTTTTTTCGATCGTACTTTCCATAACAACTCTTGCCAGGCTTTTATGCCGGTTGCTTCGGCGCGCCCTGTGCGGGTTTCGGGATACCCTGTTGGTAAAGGTGGATAGCCTCCTCTACCGTATCAAAAATCTGCAGGCCCGAAGGGCCGAGATAAAGCCCTACATCACAGTTTTTCTTCAAAATGGGCATAGCGTGCGCCACGATAATGAAGTTGGCTGTTTTTCGTTTCTCTTCGATTACCTGTTCACATTTGTGCTTGAAGTGCGCATCCCCCACCGACATCACTTCATCCACCAGGTAATAATCGAAATCCACAGCAATACTCAAGCCAAATGCGAGCCTTGAGCGCATGCCCGAGGAGTAGCTTTTTACTGGTGCGTCAAAGTAGTCGCCGATTTCTGCAAACTCCTGCACGCGATCCAGCACTTTGCGCTTGGCACTGCCCCAGATCCCGTGAATACCGCAGACAAACGCGGCATTTTCCCGGCCAGTCATGCTGCCCTGAAAGCCACCGGCCAACCCCATGGGCCAGGATATCCGCTGGTCGGTAATCACCTGCCCGGAGTCCGGGTAATCAATACCGCCCATGATCCGCAGGAGCGTTGATTTGCCGGCGCCGTTCCGCCCCAGGATGCCGATGTTTTTTCCCTCCGGGAAAAAAGCATTCACATTTTTGAACAACACCTTGCGCCCCGCCGGGGTACGGAAAGACTTGGTCAGGTCGCGCAACTCGATCATTGGCTGCGCACCAGATCGCGCCATTGGCTGCGGTACACCAGCAGACCAAATGCGAGCATGGTCAGCGAGCTCATGGCCAGATACGGCAGGTTTGCAAACATCCCGTGGAAGCTCGCAAACAATCCCTCACGGGTGAGTTCGATCATGTGCAGTATCGGGTTCCACGATAGGTAACCGTGGTATTCCTCTGGCACCTGCTCCAGGGAAAAGAACACACCGGAAATAAAATACAGCGGGCGCACGATCATCGGCGCAAAACGGGCGGCTTCTGGAAACTTGGTACCGACCACGCACATGGTCAGGCTGACACCCAGGCAAAAGCCCAGAAATAGCAGATTGATCACCACCAGCAGCAGGAAGTCGTTGAAGCGCGCACTGATGCCAAACCAGGCGAGAATGCCCAACAGGACAACAAGGCTGAACAGGTAGATGGCGAACTCGAGCAGTACACGAGTGAGCACCGCATCGAACGGGCGCAGCTGGCGGTAATTGAACAACCCGCGATTGGACTCGACCGCGGCCAGCCCCTTACTGAAACAGCTGCTGAAAAAGATAAATGGGGCAATGCCGCCCAACATGAACAGCATGGTGGGGATACCGGGATAAAACTCCCGCCCCATAAAACTGAAGAGGGCGGCCAACACCATGATGTGCATAGCTGGCTCCAACAACACCCACGCATAGCCGAGACGCCACTTGCCAAAGCGGGTCTTCATCTCGCGAATCAGCAACGCACGGATAACATCGCGCTGAATCAACCAGGGGTTATGTTGTGTGGCTGGGCCCATGAGGTCTTAACGTATTTATTGAACGACCGTACAAAATCTGTACCGAAGGCACCCCTGAATGATTAATTTCATCATTTGAGACACCCGTCTCAATAGAGGGAGGGCTTCATGCTGAAACTGTGACGCAGGTTTGCGCAAAGACGCGTCAGATTCTACCGCAACTTGGAGGCGGGAAACACCTGTAACTCAATTACAAACGATTACAGCGATACGGAAAAATATTTGTGGGCAGCACTGCCAAATCAAAAAAGGCCGCATCCTTTCGGATGCGGCCTTTTTTGATTTGGTGGAGCTAAGCGGGATCGAACCGCTGACCTCAACACTGCCAGTGTTGCGCTCTCCCAGCTGAGCTATAGCCCCAAAGTTGCTTTCTTGCTGAGGTTTCCCTCGAAAGCGGGGCGCATTTTAACAGTGCCCCGCTTGCTGTCAACAAGAAAAATAACTTTTTAATCAAATAGTTAGCCGCAAGCTTGAACGGTCAGTCAGGCCACGGTTGTCGCCTGCGATTTTTGACTGGCGAGGAACTGCTGCAGACCAGCTCCTACCTCCGCATGATGCAGGCCGTACTCAAACTGGGCTTTCATGTAACCAAGCTTGTTACCACAGTCGTGACTGTGCCCGACAATACGGTAGGCATCGACGGTCTGGATTTTGAGCAGTTCATCAATGGCGTCAGTCAACTGGATTTCACCGCCAGCACCGGGCGCGGTGCTCTCCAGCAGCGCCCAGATTTCCGCGGGCAGTACGTAGCGACCAACAACCGCCATATTGGAAGGCGCCGAGTCAACATCGGGCTTTTCAACCATCCCGTCAATCTTGGCGACTCCACCCACTTTCAGGTCCGCCCCCAGGCAATCCACAACGCCGTACTTGCTCACTTCGGCCCAGTCCACGGACTCCACCATAATCTGGCTGGCCCGGGTCTGCTCGAAGTTGCGCACCATGGCGGCGAGATTGGTGGCGCTCAGGTCGGACGCATACTGATCCACCAGAACATCTGGCAACAGTACGGCGAACGGGTTGTCGCCCACTACCGGGCGCGCGCAGGCTATGGCGTGACCGAGCCCCTTGGCTTCGGCCTGACGCACGGAGATGACGGTGACATCTTTGGGGACAATGGAGCGCACTTCATCGAGCAATTGCCGCTTGAGGCGGTTTTCCAGCTGGGCTTCCAGCTCGAAAGAGGTATCGAAGTGGTTTTCGATGGCATTTTTACTGGCGTGGGTGACCAGTACGATTTCTTTGATTCCGGCCGCGACCGCTTCGCTGACCACGTACTGAATCAGAGGCTTGTCGACGATTGGCAGCATTTCTTTAGGAATTGCTTTGGTGGCCGGCAACATACGTGTCCCCAGGCCAGCTACCGGTATGACCGCCTTTTTTACTGAACTCATTGTTTTTCCTTTTGCACTAAAAATACTGGTCGGCTCGTCCTTTAACCCGCCGTAAAGAGGAATTCTAACCCGACAATGTGACATACGTCACACACGAAGCAGCTTGAGGTTACATTCCGGTTTCATTTTTGCTCAACACTACCGGAAATCGGTTTACTAATGTACAGGCAAAAAAAATGCCACCCGGATTGAACGGGTGGCATTGATTGAGTGGGCTGGACTCTCACCAGTCGGTACGTGGTGACTGGTAAGTGAGCGGGTGTTATCCCGGCGCAGAGTCTGTGCCGGACTTGATCTGGTACGGGGCGCAGAGTTCCGTGGAGCTGGATCCCGGGTCGAGCCCGGGATGACGAAGCAAGCCCGCGGTATGACGAAGTAAGCCCGCGGCATGACGAAGTAAGCCCGCGGCATGACGAAGTAAACGCGCGGAATGACGGAGTCAGCCGCGCGGGAGGGCGTGGGTAATTACGACGGGGGCTTAGCCCAGCGCAGCGTATTCTTTTTCCCAGCGCTTGAGCACCTTTTTGCCGGCACCACCCAGAACATCAATGGCCTGGCGCAGACGGGCGCGACTGAGGTCGGGGCCCAGCAGATCCATGGCGTCCATGACCGAGAATGACGCAGTGGTGCCACTGATGGCGACAAACAGCGGCGCATTGAAGTCCTTCAGTTTTACGTCCATCCGCGTGGACAGCTCTTTCACCGTGGCGAAGATGTTGTCTTTGCTCCAGCTACGCAGGGCCTCCAGGCGCCACAGGGCGAATTGCAGCAGTTTCTTCTGCTCGTCCAGCGCCAGTTTGTTGCCGGCAAAGCTTTCTTCGGTCAGCGGCAGCTTACCGGCGGCAAGGAAGCTGACCAGTGGGGCGAAGTCGCCGAAGGTTTCCATACGCCCCTTGGCGTGCGGCAGAACCTTGAGCAGGTTTTCGCGATTGAGCAGCCACTGTTGCAGGCGATCGGCCAGCTGCGCGTCTTCCAACTCGCGAATCCACAAGCCGTTGAGCCAGCTCAGCTTCTCCACATCGAACACCGGGCCGCCAAGGGAGACACGCTGGATGTCGAAGTGCTTGAGCATTTCCTCCAAGGTGAACTTCTCGCTCTCGTCCGGCATGGACCAGCCCATGCGCCCCAGGTAATTCAACAGGGCTTCGGGCATAAAGCCGGCGCGCTGGTAATACAGGATGGAAGTTGGATTCTTGCGCTTGGACAGCTTGGTCTTGTCCGGGTTGCGCAGCAGCGGCAGGTGGCAGAGCACCGGCATTTTCCAGCCGAAGTACTCGTACAGCAGTTTGTGTTTGGGCGCGGAATTGATCCACTCCTCCCCCCGCAGTACGTGGGTGATCTCCATCAGGTGGTCGTCCACGACATTGGCGAGGTGGTAGGTGGGCATGCCGTCGGACTTGAGCAGGACCTGGGCGTCTACCTGAGCCCAGTCGATCTCGATGGTGCCGCGCAGCAGGTCTTCCACCACGCAGGTGCCAGACTCTGGCACATTCATCCGTACAACGTAAGGCTCTCCGGCAGCTTTGCGCTTTTCGACCTCTTCGGCCGGCAGTGCCAGGTCGCTGGGTTTCAGCGTCGCCTTGCCCGACTCCTGTAATTGCGCGCGCAAGTGATCCAATTCTTCCGCGGTGCGGTAACAATGGAAAGCGTGCCCGTTGGCGACCAGCTCATCGCAGTACTTTTTGTAGATATCGCCGCGCTCACTCTGGCGATAGGGCCCGTGAGGGCCTCCCACATCCGGGCCTTCCTGCCAGTCGAGCCCCAGCCAGCGGAGGCTGTCGAGAATGGCCTGCTCGGACTCCGGGGTACTGCGCGCCTGATCGGTGTCTTCGATACGCAGTACAAACTGGCCACCCTGGGCCTGGGCGAAGCACTGGTTGAACAGGGCAATGTAGGCGGTACCTACATGGGGATCACCGGTGGGTGAAGGCGCGATACGAGTTCTAACGGTCATTGGAATCCTGTTGTTAGGCGAGTGACTAATAACTATATAAAGGAAGAAAGACTTTACGGGGCGCGATTATATCGCTGGAGAAAGATCAACGCATCGACGTTTGGCACGGGTCACTCAATACCTGTACAAGCTGACCGGCAGAACACACTCGACCAAAGTGAAAATTTCTTTAGAAAATTTCTGTGACTAAATTCACAAAGTTGGTATGATCGCATCACAGTCGGCGAGATTGGTGAATTTTCCGCCAATTTGCTGTAGTCGACGCCAGGGCGTACCCAATACAATGCCCAGCCACAATGACAACACTATCGCACTTAAGAGTTCAGGGAGTCCCATAATGAAAAAGCGTATTGTTGCAATCTCCGCAGCCGCATTTTTCTGCGCTAACACCTTTGCCGCTACCCAGGGTACAGAAGACAGCGATGCTTCTTCTGGCAGCGTCGACATTACATTGAGCGTGGCATCTACGATCGTCGCCAAAAACTTTGACGACATCCCTCTCGATGCCAGCTCCGCGATTGCGGGCCAACCGATTGCCAGCAGTGATCCTTTCTGCGTAGGTGGTGTTGGCTTCGCGCAGTACGATGTTGCTTTCGCCAGCGCCAATGGCACCACTGCTCCAACCCCAGCTGCGGAAGCAGTGGCCCCGTTTGAGCTGATCAACAATTCCGACCGTATCAGCTACGAAGTTGGCTTCGCCAATGACGCTGCTGCTGCTTCCAGCTCCGTAGATGCAGACGGTACCGGCGCCATTGCAGGCACTTTCGCAAAAGCCGGCGACCTTACTTGCAGCGGCGACAATGCCAAGCTGTTCGTTAGCGTTCCTGCGGATCAGTGGGGTTCCACCACTGAGTCTGGTGACTACACCGACACTCTGACAGTCACCGTATCCATCGCTGACTGATTTGAGATGAGCTCTCGGCGACCTGGTGGTTGCCGAGCGCTTGTACGCCCCGATGCTTTTCCGAGTTTTCACCCGGTCTTCGCTGTGCCTGGGAATGTTGGCTGCGCTCGAGTCATACGCAGCAACGACGGCATTGGTACTGGAGACAGGTGTCCCTCCCGGGTTTTCAGATCTCACTGAAGCGCAGGAACTCGTCGCCGATATTTATTTCGGGGGCCGTCTCCTTGGCGGCGTTCCCGTTACCGTCACCTTGAATGAAGTGACCTTCCGCGACCCTGCTTACACCGCCGAGGTTCTACCCGAAACCGTGGACCCGCAGCGTCTGCTGGAACTGCTTTCCGGCCCGCTGGCGCGAAACTCATCCAAAGTCTGCTATACCACCCAGCAGCAAAACTGCGGTTTTCTGCAACCGGACGAACTTGGCATCATCTATGACGAGTCCCGATTCCGGATCGACATTTTCATGTCGTCATCCCTGCTCCCACAGCAGGATGCTATCGAAGCGCCCTACTTACCCGACTCCAAGTCTGAATTTTCGGTAATCCAGAACCTTACCGGCACCTGGTCTGGCGTTGAAGGTGATAACAGCGCCCAGACGGCATCCCTTTATGGGCAGACCATTGTGAGCTTTGGGGAAAGTGGCCTCCACAGCAACTGGACTGTTGACGACACCGGTAATACGCAAATTTACCGGATGCACTGGACCAAAGATTACCGAGGCCAGGCCTATTCAATAGGCCTGCTCCAGCCATATTCCGGTTTTGGCACCTTTGTGAGCGCCCCCTATCTGTATGGCGTCGAGTATAGAAGCAGTGATAACAGCCGAGTAGACCGGGAGTACCGACTGGGTTCGGCGGTGGACATCAACATGCCAACCCGCGGCCGAATTGAGGTGCTGCGAGATGGGCGCCTTATTCATAGCGCCCTGCTGGAGGCGGGCAACCAGTTGGTCGATACATCGACCTTCCCTGATGGTGCCTACGAGATCGAAATCCGCACTTATGATGAAAGCGGTCGACTCATCAACAACTATCAGGAATTCTTTGCAAAGGACTCCCAACTGCCCGCTCTCGATGAGTGGCAATGGAGTCTGCAAGCAGGCAAGCCTGCCCATGTTTCTTCCACTCAGACCCTGCCCGACCAGCTTGACGCTTATTTCGTGCAAGCAGGTGCTGCGCGCCGCGTGACCGACAACTTCGGCATGTTTGGCAATGTGGCCGGTACAGATAGTGACTCCGCTGTTGAAATTGGCGGCCGCTGGATACTTCCCTATGTCGAATTATCCCCAAGCGTCATCTTCTCTGATGGCCGTACAGGCCACCGGCTGTATGGCACTCTGCAAACGTCACGATTCACAATTGGAGTGAGCGAGACCAAATTGGATGAGGGGCCAAATTTGGCGGGTGGCCAATACACCCTTCTGCACAGCGGATTCAGCAATCGATCTCTAAATCTCAGTGCACCAATTCTTGGGGGCCAGCTGAGCGCACGCTATACCGAGCGCAGCCGCGCTGTGCCATTGGAAGATACCGATTTTACCCTTGAGTCCGATTTCACTGGTTCCAACCGCCTGAAAACACTGGAATTCCGTCGCAGTATTTTCAGCAACCGCTATTGGCGAGGTGACCTGACCCTATCCCACAGTGATGCGGATGGTGTTCCATATACCCGGGCCACCATTGAGTTTCGGCGGCACGGCGATCAGTGGAGCCACACCGTTCGCTCTCGAGTTGAGCAAACCGAAGACGGCACAACGCCATTCGCCGGATTCAATAGCTCCTGGAGTGACCGCGACAAATGGTCCATGGTGGTCGACCAGAACTTTTCGGCAGAGTTGGCAGAAAGCCAACAATATCTTCGTAGTGTAAGCCGTGTTGCGGGGCACCGCGGACAGGCAACCGCCACGTTCGATTGGAATAACAACGCCGTGAGTGATACCAACTCACTCAATTACCTCGGGACTTTTAGCACCAATCTCATGACCGATGGCAAGTCGTTTGCCTGGGGTGGGGAATCTGCACTCGAGAGCGCGATTCTGATCGATATTGACGGCAGCACCGCGCAGGATTTCGAGATCCTTGTAGACGGCGTACGCCGTGGCTACGCCCGAGGAGATGAAATTTCGGCAATCAATCTGCCTGCTTTCAATACGTATGACTTGACGTTACGCCCTCTGGGCGATGGATTCTACGACTTTGCGGAACAGACACAGGCAATCACGCTATATCCAGGAAATGTGTCGGCCTCCTCCTACGAGGTTGAAAGTGTCGTTCTTGTTATTGGCCGATTGCTGAAACAGGGAAAACCGGCCGGCGGCGTAAAAATTTCGTTCGGGGAGCGTAGCGCCGTTACCGATGAGTACGGCCTTTTCCAGATGCCACTCGTTCTGCCAAATAGCGCGCGTACCTCTCCTCCACTTCAGTGGGGCAATTGCGAAATTCCCATCACTCAGCAACAACACGACGAACACTGGATAAACCTGGGTGACATCGAGCTAGACCGCAACCATTGTCTGTCGGAGGTAGCCAATGTGGTCCGATAGAATGGCACAGGCCATGGCAGCCCGCATCACCGCGCTGCTCACTATGCTCCTGATCATATCGTGGTCAGGCGCTAGCAGCGCGGGTACCTCCTACAATAGCCAGCCATGCCTTGAGGGGCCCACTAACCAGCGGGGTAGCTGGTACTACCTGTTCTATCCAAACGCATTCAATTACGATCACTTTCTGGGTGTGTGTAACCTGGAAGGGCTAACCTCAGAGATTGAATATAGTGGTGATGCCACTTACGTGAACCTGTTCCCGGGAATGGGTATTCGAAGTTGCGGCCGCCAAAGCAACAGTCAATATCAGTGGGGCTGCCGGGAGCCGGTTGCCTTTCGAGTGCAAGTCATCGATCCCGACGCTGCCACCCAGTTTCAACTGCGGAACTCTGCCGGTGAAATACTCCCGGTAGATTTCACCCTCAGCCTGGACGGCAGCCCTGCCGTTGACCTGGCCCCCAATCAGTGGAGTGCAGCCGCCCCTCATTTACCGGGTAATGTGCGATTGACCCCTACAGCACTACAGTTGCAAATCCCAGACCCCACACGGATTCGCCCCGGCATCTACGAGAAGACCTTTCAATTTACCGTCGAGCAGGCTTCACATACCGGGCAATACTACTTTGACAGCGGAAGCACGCTCGCCCCGATCGACTTTACGGTGAGGCTCGTTATAGAACCCAAGATCCGGATCAGCGGCCTGTCCGACGTCACTCTTACAGCAGATTTTAGCGACTATACTTCATCAGACCAGGCGTTCTGCGTGTATTCCCGCAATGCGGAATTTACACTTCGAGCCCTTAGTTTGCAGGGCACTGCAGAAAGTGCCTTTTTACTCAGCGACGGTGCCGATACGATCCCCTACGAAGTGCTCGCAGGCCCTAAGGATCAAAACGCCACGCTACTGGATTACAACACGCCCTACGGACCGTGGCAGGGTGCACTGGTCGATGGTTGCACTGCAAATGGAATGAATATGTCTTTGGAAGTGCGTATCCACCCTACCCAGCTCAGCGATGCTCGCGCGGGTATTTATACCGATACGCTCACACTTGTGGTTGAACTGGAATAGTGTGGGAATACATCATCCCTTGACTGCTCAAGTCTTTTCCCAAACGTCAGGGCTGGCCGGGAGTTTTATTCGGGTAGCAGGGTTCACGAGTATCCTCTCGGCAACCGGCCTTTCCGAATCTGTACTCGCTCAACAGTCTTACACTTCCAATAACAGCTATCCCTGCTCGAACGGCTCAGAAGTTGTGGCTCCAGATCGTCTGGGAGACAAAGCAATTGGGATATGTGGCTTGAATTCACTCAGTGAAGCGAGCGGCGATATCCAGGAAATTATAAATTCTTTTACAATTCGCAGTTGCTGGGCCTGGTGGGAGGGCAATCAATACACCACCGCCTATTGTGAAGAGCCTCGTGGTTTTTCGGTCGAGCTTTATGGCGATACCAATGCCGATGGCGACTTTGTCCTTACAGGGCCCGCGGGAAGTATACCGGTTGACATTCGATTCCGGCATGAGCCCGACGGCAGTGAATACCGATTCCAGGCAAACAATCAGAGTCAGGAATTTTCCGGTGCGGCCAACGGCGCCCAGATTCCGGTCAAGATTATCGTAACCCCCAAATCCGGAACCTTCCCCCCCGGTGAATACGAGGGGAATTTTTCTTTCGCGCTATACCAATGCCGGGGAACCTGGAATGGCGGCGACTGTAGGGGAGCAGACTCCAATGGTAAAGCCAACCTTTCCCCGCCGCTCGACTTTGGCGTTCGCCTAACGTCGAGCGCTCGAATCCAGATTACCGGACTCGAGGATATGCAATTGATCTCTACCGGAGAAGACATAGATGCGAGCCAACGCTTCTGCGTTTACACCTCTGACGGCTCCGAATTTCGGATAAAAGCGGATAGTCAATACGGCAGTGGAACTTTCGCGTTAAAAAGCCAAACTTCCACTCAGACAATTGAGTATGACTTGAGAACCTGGGCCCTAATTGGCCCCAGAAGACGAGCGCGACTTGATGAGGGTGTGTTTACACGAAATACCTGGCATGGGCAC
Organism: Microbulbifer elongatus; assembly: GCF_021165935.1. Taxonomy (NCBI): domain Bacteria; kingdom Pseudomonadati; phylum Pseudomonadota; class Gammaproteobacteria; order Cellvibrionales; family Microbulbiferaceae; genus Microbulbifer; species Microbulbifer elongatus. The sequence goes on from NZ_CP088953.1 coordinate 3,796,860, forward strand.
CCGCAAAAAGCGTGCAATGCCGGAGCCGATGAGAATATGCTATTGGAGCTGCGCATTCCATCTGACCGCCTTCAGTCATTGGAATCAACATCCTACCATGACACGCTGACATTAACCGTCGAAGCGGAATGACCTTCAAGGAATGGCAAGCTGGACGGTGGTTGAGCCGTCTCCCGTAGCGGCATTGAAACGCAAAAATGCGGTACCCGGGTTCGGGCCTTGCTGCGCATAATTAATCGTCACTTTCTCATCAGGGTATACCCGGTTAGTAACATCCAACGGCTCACAGGATTCATCGTCTGTGCAGTAGAATACCTCGCTAACCTGTGCGTTGATATTACCGGTATTGGTAAGAATCAATTGCTCCCCGGAACGTAACAGCTCAAACTCATAGGATCCATTTTTGGGCTGAACAAATACTAATGCTTGATAAGCAATCAGTATTTTCAACGCCATTTTGTCACTCTTGATATCACCGACCACCGGTTTGAAGGTCACCCGGTAGACCTTTTCCCGATCCAGATTTTTATCCAGTGACATCAAGCGAAAACGCTTTCTTGTTCCAGGTGCCAACACCGCTTTTGCAGGGTTTACCAACAGGCGGAAATCTTTGGGGTCAGTGATTCGCACCCGCTGCTCATCGGGCTGACCTGGGTTATCGACCCGAAAGATCTCGGTTTGCAGGTAAAGAGGCTCCTGGTCGGGGTTTGAAACCAGAATATCATCTCGGGAGTTCGGTTGATCGTTCAGATAGACGATGATCTTGTCCAGGGACATTGCTGCCAATGCAGGGTTGGCAATGAGGAGGAGCAGGAGAAATGCAAACTTTTTCATAGCTTCTGAACAGCTTTCTATTCGGTCTGGAAGTGGCATCTATATATTCTATCGCCACAACTACATCAGAGCTACTATCGGCGCTTATTCCGCCACAATAAATATGACTTTACCCGCGGAGGATTCAGACACTGGCATGCAGTTTTGGCGCATATTTACCGCCACCATTTCAGGGCCGGCTGCTGCATCCAGGTCGCGAACAAAGAGTTGATATGTGTTGAAGGGCATATGGTGCAAACACAGTGTGCCGCCACTACTGGAAGTGGAGGTTGTAAAAGTCGCCCTGATCGGAATCCGCAATGTAATCTGCGCTGACGCCTGAGCCGTTGTCTGTGCCTGGCCATGCGCCTGCAGTATTGCTACCACTGACAGCAATGCCAACACTCGCCACCTTACAAACCTCATAGCACGGTTCTCCAGCCCGTTGCAAGCAGCCGAAGCCAATTCAACTTGTCAACCCACTACATCCAGTGTAGACAGGGATCTATTCAACAATCGAAAATGGCAGGCAGCTCAACGTCGATATTTGCATTATTAAAAGTAATATCGACGCTGAAAATAGAAGCTTTAGTCGGATTTGCGATAAAAACGAAATATCAGCGAAAAGTCTCGCGTCATAAAGAACATGACGCCTTCTCAGACAACTATTAAACCAATTGCTCTATAACATCTTGTTGGCGTTTGGCGAGTGCGGCACTTTTTTTCCGAGTCTTTCCCGCTCTAGAGGGCGGCTGACAGAGACCACAAACAAAATTCTGGCTCGGCGTGTGAGCATGATTCACAAACCGACCACTGCAGCTTGTGCAAGATGAAAGCTCGAATAATCCACTTTCGAAGAAGCGGATCAGGGTCCAGGCTCTGGTCAGGCCGAGTACTGGTTCATCGTTTTCATCGTCTGCGAGCTCCAGATACAGACGATACGCCTTGATGAAGCCCTCCATGCGCTCGCACCCCTGCTCTTCCGTCAACCGTAAATAGATTCCGTAGAATAGCGACGAGTGGATGTTAGGCATCCAGGTGGTAAACCAATCGGTTGAGAACGGCAACATTCCCTTGGGTGGGGACATTCCGCGCACTTCTTTATACAAGCGGATCAGGCGTCCCCGACTAAGGTCGGTTTCTGACTCTAGCACCTGTAAGCGGGCATTCAATTCAATCAACTCAATCGCAAGCTGAACTTGCTGCATTTCATTGAGCAGGCTTTTTTCCGTCATGACATACAACTCAATTGACACTCGAAGACATCAAAAGTGCAGCATGTATGTGGCTCAGGTTTTCCGCTCGCTTATTGCTGGTAAGCTGCTCGAGCTGGATCGGGTTTTCAAGATTGAGCCTAAACAAAAACTGGTTTGAACGTGCCAGCTGGGTAAGCTGTTTGGCAGTAAGAGAAACGATTTTTGTCGCAAGTGTTTCATCGACCTTTAGGCGAAAACGCGCTGTAGCAAAGTCTTCTTTCAAAAGGCGCTGTAGCAAAGTCTTCTTTCAAAAGGCGCTGTGCGAGAAGCAGGTAACTAAGATTGATCTCTTGAATTTCGTTGATTGCACTATCCTGCATGGCTATCGTACTCCTTCAATCTTTTTTATTGGCAACCAGAATTTCTGGCAAGCACTTAATGCATCCAAAGTCGAAGGGTACTTTGCATTTGACTCCTTTCTATTATGTAACGGCCCACTACCAGTAGGTGTAGGTGCCGCTCAACCGTCCTCTCAATACGAAACACACATCGTATTGACCTTCCCTGGTGTAAGTCTGACCATGTGCAGTACGAGGCAACTACTCCCCCGAAAACTTGCACAAGCGCCACACTCAACTAGCCACCACTTCGCCTCAACGTCCAACCGTTAATGGATGTTTGACGACGCTCCACAAACCCCTGGAGCTCCAGGTTCGAAATCGTATCTCGGTCGCTGGACAACCTGAGATAGCAAAATCAAAACCAAAACCGTTACATGAGTCACACTTTTCTTGTGCGCCCGTTCAACTTATGAGAAAAATTACCACAACTGTAATCCTTCTGCATACCACTTTTGTAGAAAATTTACGAAAAAGAGACTTAATTGACTTTCATTCTCAATATCCCATGGGCGATGGCAATTTACCGGGTTGCTGCGTATCGACCTCCAATATCCATACCACAATGTCAATGATCACTTGGTATAACTCGTCTGGGATTTTCTCTCCCCAATCCAACTGAGAAAGCAAGGCGACGAGTTCCGGCGATCGATGGGTAAACAGGTTCTCTTCAACCGCCGCAGCGATAATTTCTTGGGCAGTATGCGAAGTATTGTCCGTACCGTCCCCATACAGATCGCTCATTCTTCAACCACCACTTTTACCCTGACTTGCTGAAATCCGGTGGTTTGAAATTTCGACTTTAAGGTATTCACCGCAGCAGCAATTCGGTCTGCCGCAGTTTGGCTCGCGGCTCTCACTTCCAGTTGAAGCGATGAGCCAGTCACTTTGCATAGCAGGATTACTGGCCCGAGCGTCTCCATGGATAAGGAGACTTTAAGATCCCAATCTGTGGGCTGTTCAGGCACCGTAGCTGCACCGGGGGGAAGCGGTATTTGCTCCTCTAGTCGCGGTCGTACCTCGATCTCTGTAGCGATCCCAGGCCATAGCTCTCCCTGCCAAATGAGCTTGTTTGTCGTCAGTGCATCCAACTGCTTCGCCACCAACGCTTGCAGCTCTTTACTCCCTCCACTTTCAGTGCGACGGGAATCCTGCCAAAGCCTCATTTGAGGTTCCCGTTGAAGTAAAGACTTCTCCCGAAGACCGCGATGCCAGGCAGCCAAATGCGACTCATAGAAAAGGCCGCTGAAGACAATGTTATTTTTTGAGTAGCAAGGCCACTTCAGATGCCTCTGCGCCACTGGTAGCGATTGCACCTTTGGGTAAACCGATGCTGGCGCTTACCGCTTGCTCCGCGCGCATAGCGGAAATGTATTGCGCTACGCGACTCAGATGCACATTGTCCACAGGGTCGTGACCGCTAACTAAACCCGACCAATTTTCTCCAGCCTTTAACTGGGCGATCTGAGTATAGGGTGGTACCGTATGCTGATTCATGCGAGCGTCACTACGCACCGCCTGGACACCCTGTGCGGCGTCAATCGGCTTTACGGGCTGTATTTGTCGCTCACGAGAGACAGTTTCAACCCGTTTTCCGAGCACCTGGTGCAGAAGTGTGTCGAGTAACGTGTTGATTCCACTCATTGAGGCGAGGAGCTAAATGGTATCAGTGTGCCGTAAGCTCTAGACAGATCACGCTTTCGTGTGTTCGTACCAATCAACTCTTGGAGTTCATTCTGGCGTTGCTCGAGTCGCTGACGTATTTCAAGGTCTTGCTCCAGGATCTGCTCCAGCAACTCCATTTTCCGTTTCCGCTCGTGAGCGTTTAATTCAAACTCAGATTCCGCATTCGCAAGAGTTTCCACTTCAATGGCATAGCTGGTCTGCTCTTCAACCAGGTTAAACCAGTCTCGTGCATGTACATATGCGAGCATACGCGACGAGCGCGCAAGCAACGCTGTATACCCGGCTAAAATAGCGGCGGGAGAACTAAGCGCAACCTCACCCACTGATCGCTTATTTTTCATTAGACTTCCCCGGATCAATAGCATTCCAGGCTGAGGCAATTTCACCGAGCAAACGACGTGCTTCACTGAGTTCTTCTTCGCTATTTTTCAGATTTGCCACTAGTAGCTTTTCGGCAATATATTCGTACAGTGAGGCTAGGCGCTGCGCCAATTCACCGCCGGTTTCAAAATCCAGTGCTGCCAGAAGCCCCTTATTGATAATGTCGATTGCTTTCGAAATGGCCTGGCCCTTTTCTGCGAAGTTTCCATCTTTCAAGTGAACCATCGCCGTGCCCATTGCGGTGTCTGCGCCTTGAAATAACAGTACAATCAGCCGATGCGGGCTAGCTGATAGCACGTCACTTTCCAGGCCGACCCGTGCATAGCTAGCCGCACCCTGTGCGCGGCTATTCGCTCGTTTTGCGTACAATCTTATAACTCCTCAGTATTGTTATTGTTTCATCTGCGCAGCGAGTGCATCAAACTGCTGAGTAAGGTATGAACTTGTCGAATTCATTTGCGCGATCAGGCCGTCTAGCTGGCTAAATTGTGTGCGGTAGCGGTCAATGGTACTGTCAATCTGCTGCTCCATCCGGTCATACCGCTGCCCCATTGCTTCGACACTGGTTTCAAGGCCGCTGGTTGCGTTCTCAATCAGCCCTCCTTCTTCCATCATGGCGCCGAGTGCAGCCTCAAACCGATCGGCAAATCCATCCGACTCTTCAGATTCACCAGCGAAAAGGCTCGACAGCGCCCCAAGCTGATTGGCAACGAGGTCGCTGACTTTTTCATCGTCGAGCGTAAGCGTTCCGTCGACCTCAAGGGTGAGGCCTATATCGGCTAGTGAAGAAAAGGTATCGCTAAGCAGCGAACCACCTACCAGCTCCCTGATCTGCGATTCCACACCGCGGACAGTGGCGTTACCTTGCAGAACACCGCCAACACCCGTTGCGCCATCAAATGACGTAAGATCCGATAGTGCCCCTTGCAGGCTGTTATAAGCATCGACAAAATTTGACAGCTTCTTTTCGATACCGGCGGTATCCCTGGACACTTCCAGCGTTGTGGTACCGGTTTCCTCCAGGTTCAGCGTAACTCCCTGTATGGCGCCTTCTACACGATTTTTCTGTGACTGGATGGCGATACCGTTGACATTTAGTTGCGCATTCTGGGCCGCTACCTCAGTGGCTCCATCCAATGTCAGTACATCGCCAAAGCCGCCCGAGGAAAATGCAACCGAGTCTATTGCGGCATCTGTACCTGTCTGTGTAGAAGTCAATACCAGTCGATATGGTTGATCGCTGCCATCATTCACGATGGACGCAACCACACCCGTATCGGCACCGTTAATTGCATCCCGGATATCCTGGAGTGAGCTGTCCGATTCGTTCACAGATACAGTGAACTGCGCACCATCTCCAAGGGTAAAATCGATATTGCCCGCCCCCAGGTTAGTATCCTGCTCGCCGACACCCATCGTAGCGATACTGTAACTCTTGGCCCGCTGGGTAACTTCAATCTCATAGCTACCTACCGGCGTATCCTCGCTGGCACTGATACTCACCCCTTCCCCGCTTTGACTAGTCTTGACTCCGGAGAAGCTCTCCGGCTCACTGAGCGCAGAGGCGGCATCCTTTACTTTTTCCAGAGCGCTCTCCAATAGGCCAAACGCGGAGATCTTGGTCTCGTAACTTTTCTGCTGCTGCAAAATTGGGGTCAATTTTTGGCGCTCCGCGGACTCCAACTGATCCAGAAGACCACTCAGATCCAGTCCCGAACCAATTCCCAGGGATGAAATGGTGGCCATTACGCCCTCCTTATATAAAAAGATTCAGAATCACTCACAGGCAATCTACGGTTTGATAATCGCCATTGAGTACTACATCGGCCAGACAGGGTCAGACTTTAGCCGCATCTCCTCTAGTGCGCTCAATGGGTGTGTCCAGCCCAGGAAGCCAGAAACTTTCATAAAAATTAAAGTCCCGGAAAAGGCGGCCGAAATATGAGGTAACGGCCAGCGCCGTTGTCTCAATTCCAAACGGTGACACACAGAGGGACACAACAATGTCAGTGATCAACACCAATATCACGGCCATGATCGGCCAGCAAAACCTGAGCAAATCCCAGAGCGCACTCCAGACCTCCATGGAGCGCCTGTCTTCCGGTCTACGCATCAACAGCGCTGCCGACGATGCTGCCGGCCAGGCCATCGCCAACCGCATGAGTGCGCAGATCACCGGTCTGTCTCAGGCTCAGCGCAATGCCAACGACGGCATCTCTGCTGCCCAGACCGCGGAAGGTGCCCTGAATCAGGTGAACGACAACCTGCAGCGCATCCGCGAGTTGACGGTACAGGCACAGAACGACACAAACTCTCAGAGTGACCTGGATTCCATTCAAGATGAGATCAATCAACGCCTGTCTGAAATTGATCGAGTATCCTCCGAGACCAATTTCAATGGCGTGAAGGTTCTTTCCGAAGATCGCAGCTTCACCATCCAGGTTGGCGCCAATGATGGCGAATCGATCAGTATTGATCTGAAAGAAATCAATGCGCAGACTCTTGGAATGGAAAACTTCACTGTTTCCGGACTGTCTGACGAAATTACGGAACTGTCCGGTACCGATGCTAATGGCAATGAAGTCACCGCGGCTATCGACCTTTCCGGTATTGATGTAACCAACTTCGCAGCTACCGACGCTTCCGAACTCAAGCTCCGCTCATATACTGACGCCGGCGGCACTACTCAGTACGCGATTGAAGATACAGATGGCACCCTGGCGAAAATCGCTGCAGCGGATATTGATACCGATGCCACTTCCGCAACCTTCGGTCAGATTACAGACTTCGCCGATGCGGCTGCAGTGACAACTGCGAAAGACGCTTACGATACCGATGCAGAAGCCGGGCTGACCTCAACCGCGAATCCGCTGGCAGCTCTGGACACCGCACTTAGCGACGTAGACGCACTGCGCTCGGACCTGGGTGCCATCCAGAACCGCTTTGAATCTGCGATCAACAACCTGAGCACTACCGAGACCAACCTGTCCGCCGCGCGCTCCCGTATCGAAGACGCAGATTACGCGGACGAAGTTTCCAACATGACCCGCGCGCAGATTCTGCAGCAGGCCGGTACTTCTGTTTTGTCTCAGGCCAACCAGCTTCCCCAGAGCGTGCTGTCTCTGCTGGGCTAAAGCCTACCCCGGGCTAGTGGCCCATCCTCTCGGCCCCTTTTCAGGGGCCTTTTTTTAATTAAAAAAAAGCAGGGTTTTACACCTGCATATTCATTATGTCCTTGTATGCGGTCAGCAACCGGTTCCGCACCTGAACCCCGAGCTCAAAGCCGATACTGGCCTTCTGCCCCGCTATCATCACTTCGTGCAATGCCACATCCGGATCACCCGCCTGGAATGCGCGCGCTTTGGCAGTGCTTTCAGATTGCAAGGCGTTGATCCGCTCAAGGCTGTCTTTTAAAGCAGTCCCAAAACTGCCTCCCCCGACGGGGTCACCGCCTGTCATTGGAAGATCAAAGGTAGCGCGAGCGCTCGAAACTTCGTTCGTAAGCCCTCGCATCTGGTTCAGTAAGCCCTGCATTTCTACAGGGACGGTCGATATGGCCATGATCACACCTCTTCTATTTTCACCGCGCAAAGGTAGCAGCGGCAGTGGAAACTCCAATCACGTAATTAGGGGCTAAAAAGCGGGTTTTTCTTTCCTTTGCTCTCACAAAAGCTATTGATAATCAGGTCACTGTTCCGGCCCGCCTGCTTTGGCGGCCTCAAACAAAAAGGATGAACTCGCAGGAATGCCTTTTTCTATGCGTACAAAATCGCCGACCCGGTGTGGGGCCTCGTCACCATGAGCAGCAATCGACAGAGTTCCGGACAAGGCGCCACTACAGCGGTACAGAGCCTGAACCAGCTGCCATCGCGGTTGCTGGCAAACCCCTTGCTGATGCTACTGGTAGGAGGATCAGCGGCGATTGCGCTGGTGGCGGCAATCCTGTTGTGGTCTCAGGCACCGCAGTACCGGGTGTTGTTCAGCAATATCAGCGAAGCAGACGGGGGCCGGATTATCAGTGAACTGGAGAGCCGCGGGATTCCCTATGAGTTCAACGCGGGCGGCCGCACTTTGATGGTTCCAGAAGATCAGGTATACCGTCTACGGCTGCAATTGGCGGAGCAGGGCCTTCCCAGTGGTGGCAATGCGGGTTTTGAGATCATGGATCGGCAGGCGTTTGGTATCAGCCAGTTTGCAGAACGGGTGAACTTTCAACGCAGCCTGCAGGGTGAACTGGCAAGCTCCATAGAGTCATTGGGTCCAGTGGTTCGGGCGCGCGTACACCTTTCGATGGCCAAGCCCTCAGTTTTCATTCGTGAGCGGGAGCCGGCAAAGGCATCGATTATTCTGACTCTGGCACCAGGGAGAGTACTCAGTGAAGGCCAGGCCAGTGCCATTGTGCATCTGGTTTCGAGCAGTGTTCCAGACTTGATGGCCGATAATGTCACCCTTGTTGATCAGAACGGTCGCCTACTATCGCGTCCCGGCACCGACGAAGCCAGCCTAGATGGTACCCAGCTCGACTATGTCCGCACACTGGAAGCGAGTTATCAGCAGCGTATTGAACGCATACTCGAACCACTGTTAGGCAGCAAGAACGTACGTGCACAGGTCACCGCTCAGATTGATTTTGATCGTCGTGAAGAAACCAGCGAGCGCTATGCACCCAATCAGGATGGCCAGCCCGCATCGGTACGTAGCAAGCAGTACAACTCCGATATCAATGGCGACACACTGGACTTGGGCGGCATTCCGGGCGCTCTGACCAATACGCCACCCGGTACCGCCGCATCGTCGATCAACGCCAGTGACGAATCGCAATTGGAAGAGCAGGATCAAAACCAGATGCACAGCCGGGTTCGCCAGGAAAATCTGATCAACTACGAACTCGACCGCGATATCACTCATATCCAACGCCACAGGGGACGAGTTGAGCGGCTGAGCGCGGCGGTTGTTGTAAATTATCAGCAGGTTGTCGGCGACGATGGCACAGTAACGCAAGAACCCTTAAGCCCTGAAGACTTGCAACATATTGAACAACTGGTTCGCCAGGCGATGGGTTACTCCGAAACCCGTGGTGACGGCCTGGAAGTGGTCAATAGCCTTTTTTCAGTCGCTGAACAACAGTCCCTGCCGGAACCGCAATGGCATGAAGATCCCTTCTGGCGCCAGCTGATTCTCACATTCGGACGGTACCTGCTCGCCGCTGTGTCACTGCTCTTTATTTTCCGCTGGCTAGTGCGCCCGCTGGTGAACCGACACCTTCAGCTGCGTAATACGCCAGCTTCGATTCCATCACAGCAACCGTCACAAGCTCGTGCTGTACAGCCGGAGCAGGATCCAGGCTTGCCTGCAGAAGTGGAAGAAGAAATACCTGAGCCTATGCCCCGCCGAAAACGACGCTCTTCCATCTACGAGCAGAGCCTGATGGATCTGCAGGGGATGGCCAAGGATGACCCCGCCATGGTGGCAATGATTGTACGCAGCTGGATACACCGGGATGACTAATAACACGCATTTGCAAAACGCCGTTCAGAAACAGAAGGCTATGAGCAATATGCGCCGTAGCGCCATTTTGCTCTTAGCTCTGGATGAAGATAGTGCAGCGGAAGTATTCAAACACCTGAGTGCGCGGGAGGTTCAGGACTTAAGCCAGGAAATGGCTTCGCTGCGTTCGGTATCCCATGAAGAAATGCGCTCAGTGCTTCAGGACTTCAATACAGAGTCTGAAGAATTTGGCGCACTCAATCTGTACTCCAGTGAGCGTATCCGGGCCGTGCTCACCAAGGCATTAGGTAACGAGCGCGCATCAAGCCTGCTGGAAGATATATTTGATATCACCAGCGCAGATTCCGGTATTGATGCGTTGAATATCATGGAAGCAAATACGGTGGCGGAAATGATCCGCGATGAACACCCACAGATCATAGCGACCATACTGGTACACCTTGAACGCCGCCAGGCGGCCTCGGTACTTGAGTATTTTGAAGATAAACTGCGCGAAGATGTCGTACTACGCATCGCAACCTTTAGTGGCGTACAGCCCGCAGCGCTTCAAGAGTTGACAGAGGTCCTCACCAGTATGCTGGATGGTCAGAATCTGAAGCGCGCAAAAATGGGCGGTGCTCGCACTGCGGCAGAAATTCTCAACCTGATGAACTCGAGTGCAGAGGAAAATGTGATCGAGCGTGTGCGCGAGCACAATGAAGATCTCGCACAGAAAATCATCGATGAAATGTTCCTGTTCGAAAACCTGATTGATCTAGACAATCGCGCCATTCAGCTGATCCTGAAAGAGGTGGAAAACAAGCAGCTGGTCACTGCGCTTAAGGGCAGCAAGCCGGATCTTCTCGAGAAGTTTCTGCACAATATGTCAAGTCGCGCGGGCACACTACTGCGCGAAGAACTGGAGGCCAGTGGTCCACTTCGTATGTCTCAGGTGGAGCGCGAGCGAAAAGCGATTCTCCAGGTCGTGCGCCGCTTGGCTGACAGCGGTGAAATCGTGTTAAGCGGCGGGGAAGAAGTGTATGTCTGAAGCTGTTTCATGGCGCCGCTGGCAGCCTGACGACCTTAGCGGAGAACGGGAACGTCGCGATTCTGTGCGACGCTCATTGACCTCAGAGTTGAATGCATTGCGCTCACAGGCCCAAGAGGAAGGCCGTCAGCAGGGTTACGAAGCGGGCTACGCAGATGGCTATGAACAGGGCCTCAACGAAGGTCGAGAGACTGGAACCTCAGAAACCAATCAGCAGCGTAAGGTGCTACTGGCTCCACTCGAAGACCTCGCACGGAACTTCAGCGATGCGCTGACTTCCATGGATAAAGAAATAGCCGAAGACATCACTCGACTTGCACTGCTCGTTGGCCGCCATCTCGCAGACGACGCCTTAAAGGCCGAGCCGCAGCAGGTTTGCGGCCTGGTGCGCACCTTGCTACGCGAAGAATCCGCCTCCAAGGAACAGGTTCGGCTGTGGCTGCACCCAGAAGATCTACCTCTGGTTCAAGCCGACCTCGGCAATGAATTGAACAGCGTGGGCTGGCGATTGGAGCAGGATTCGCGGCTCACTCGCGGCGGCTGCAGGGTGACAACGCCAAGTGGTGAGCTTGACGCAACCCGTGAGATCCGTTGGCAAGAAGTTCTTAAATACAGCCTCCCCTTTCCCCGACGCACGAATCACAGACCCGGAGCGAAAGAGTGAACGCGTCGAATGAATCTGTGCATACGCAGCGTTGGCAACAGGAACTAAGCTGCATCGCAGAAAGTGTTGGCCAGGCACCACGCTTTCGAAGCAGTGGAAAAGTTGTGCGTGCTACGGGGTTGGTTCTGGAGGTAGTGGGACTGCGGATTCCTCTCGGTAGCGGCTGCTCGATCGAGCTCGATCGGTCTGGGGCATCGGAACCCGACTACGCCGAAGCCCAGGTCGTGGGATTCACCGGTGAACGACTGTTTCTGATGCCGCTGGAAGAAGTGAGTGGCCTCACCCCCGGTGCTCGGGTTTTCCCATTGGGCGGCAACGGCGCCCGCCGCTTCCCCCTTGGCGAGCAACTATTGGGAAGGGTAATGGACGGAAGCGGACGACCATTAGATGGCGGCCCAGAACTCGACTTCGTTGAAAGTGATGGCCTTTCGGCAACGCCGTTCAATCCGCTCAATCGCACACCCATACAGGAACAGATTGATGTCGGTGTGCGCACAATCAATGGCCTGCTTAGTGTTGGCCGCGGCCAGCGCCTTGGCCTCTTCGCGGGATCTGGTGTCGGTAAATCCGTGCTGCTCGGCATGATGGCACGTTACACCAGTGCGGACGTGATTGTGGTCGGCCTGATTGGCGAGCGGGGTCGGGAAGTAAAAGATTTTATTGATAATATTCTGGGTGAAGATGGGCGACGCCGAGCGGTGGTGGTCGCGGCCCCCGCGGATACCTCAGCCCTGCAACGATTGCAGGGCGCGGCTTATGCCACACGCATAGCGGAGCATTTCCGGGACACCGGGAAAAGTGTGCTACTGATCATGGACTCCCTGACCCGCTATGCCATGGCGCAGCGGGAAATTGCTCTAGCCATCGGAGAACCACCAGCCACCAAAGGCTACCCGCCCTCCGTATTCGCACAATTACCTGTCCTGGTGGAGCGTGCGGGGAATGGGGAGAATGGCGGCTCTATCACTGCATTTTATACCGTACTGGCCGAAGGTGATGATCAGCAAGACCCCATTGCCGATGCGGCTCGCGCGATTCTGGATGGCCACATTGTGCTGTCTCGGGGACTCGCGGAATCCGGGCACTACCCGGCAATCGATATCGAGGCATCCGTCAGCCGTGCGATGAGCGCCATTGTCGATGACAATCATCAGCGCCAAGCTCAAAGACTCAAGCAGCTTTTCTCGCGCTACCAGCGCAATCGCGATCTGATCAGTGTTGGGGCTTACAGTCCCGGGCACGACCCTGAGCTGGATCAGGCAGTACAGAGATATCCGTATATCGAGCAATTCCTTCAACAGCGTATGAGTGAGCGTGCCGATATCCACTCTTCCATCTCCGCGCTGAATGCACTAATACCTACAGCACAATCATCGGGAGCCGGAGAATGAGCCGCTCAGAGTCACTCGATATCCTGATCGACGAGAGCCGCAAGGCGCGCGACAACGCCGGGCGTGCTCTGGCGGAAGAGCGTTCTGCCAGCGCGCAGACCAACGGGCAACTTGACGCTTTGCAACGATATCGCAGCGAGTACTGCGAACGCCTGCAGCAGGCCATGGCCGAGGGGATCAGTGCGTCAACTCTCGCGGATTACAATCGTTTTATAGAATCACTTGATGGCGCCATTGCCCGAGCGAGAGATGTACTGGCCCAACAACAAGACAAGGTTGCCTCCACGAGCGAGCACTGGCGGCACCATCAGAGCAAACTCACCTCTTTCAGTGCGCTGGAGACCCGGCGCGCGCAACTGGAACAGCGAAAGGAAGCCCGCCGCGAGCTTCGTCAGGCCGACGAAATGACCCAGAACCTGATTGCCCGCCGCGCACTACGCAACGGAAACAACCCGTTTTAATTTCGCAATTACCACGGAGTAACTGCTCATGGATATCACAGCACTAATTGCCACGGCAACAATCAAATCGGCGGTCAATAGCCACACACAAGGAACATCGGGAACCAAGGCCGGTACTGATCCCGACACGGAATCGCTGTTTTCGCAAAGTCTGCAGTCAGCCATTCAGTCCACAACTCCGCACCCTCTGCCACCTCAGATGCCTTATACAGACGAGGTAAATTTGACAGATCTATCGGACAGTGCATTGCCTCCTACAGATCTGCGCCTGTTCCCGATTGGCGAGAATACCGCGAAAGATATCGAACAGATTTTGAAAACCGATCTGTCAGAACATCCAGATGAAGCGCTCTCCCCTGCCATGATGGTATCGCTACCTGGCTCGCTCCATACTGCACTTTCCGCAGAGGGAACCTCTAATGTTCATGAGGCGCAGATTGTTTTTAACTCTACACTGCGAGCGAACGGCAACCAGCAGGTGACAACACTAGCACCGCAAGCGCTTCCCGAGGTGACTGACGCTGGACAAGATGCCGAAATCACACACAATCAGCGCATAGTACTGCCGGAGACATCCCCACAACTCGCTGCGAACCTGCAACGGGATCGGCTGTCGGACAGCGCTACCGGAAAACCCGCGAATGCGGGGCCTGTCCAGACCAGCTTTATAACGAACGAAGGAATTCATTCTTCTGGCCCTGCCCCCCAGGCCGCGGAATTACTCACCACAACGACCGGGCTCGTCACTTCATCAACGTCAAATCTCCAGCCACCAAGCACCTCGGCACCCAGTATCAGCGTATCGCTGGGATCAAATGCTTGGGGAGAGGAGTTCAGTCAACATCTGTTGAGTATGGTACATCGAGGAGACAGACAGGTTGATCTGCATTTACACCCCCGTGAACTGGGCGCGCTATCCGTCAGCCTGAATCTGGAAGATCAGGGAATGCGGGCACAGTTTCTCACTGCAAATGCAGCGGTGCGCAGCGCGGTGGAACACGCACTGCCTCTACTACGAGAAACCCTGGCCCAGCAGGGTATTACTCTGGGCGAAGCCTCCGTGGGACAGCATCACCAGCAGGAATCTCAGCAAAAGGGTTCACACGCGCATTTGAGTGATGCTACTGGCTTTGCGAGTGAGATCGACTCTACAGGAGAATCCGGTGAGGAGATTCAGCGGGAGGTCCGGCTTCCACTCTCCGCCAGTCTAGGTGGTGTCGACCTCTACGCCTGACCGATAGAAGCTTTTCCCCTTCCCCGCGTTTTCCAATCTGCCTCTGGCCGGGACCCAAAGCCGGAAGATGGGCCTAATTTCTAGGCCTTTTCTTTCCTTCAATGCAGCACAGCAGCGGCATACTTTCTCTGTCGAAACAATCGAATATTCGGAGTGGGAGTGTGTTGCTTCTTTGCACAGTGACTCCCGTTCCCTCTTTTCGCTCACGTTAAAAAGGCGCCGTATGGCTGAAGACACGTCAGGAAAAAATCGCGGCCTGTTCTGGGTGGCAATTGTTGGGGTATCGCTGATCACCATTTTAGTGGGGCTAAACATCTACCTTCTATTGCGAGATAACGCCGACACGGCTTCTGTCGCAGTGGAACAACAGGACGCACCCGATCGCTCGGATAATCCGATTTTTGTCCGCATAGATCCCTTCACGGTCAATCTTCAGGGTGACCAGTTGGCCAATCGCCTTCTCTACGTCGGGATTTCACTACAGGTCGGCAACGACGAAACCCGGGATTTCCTGCTTGAGCACATGCCTCAGGTACGCAGCCGGCTGCTCATTCTGCACTCAGTCCAGTCGCCCGCGGGGCTTGCCACCCTGGAGGGAAAGGAAAACCTAGTGCAAGGAATTCTCAATACTCTCTCGGAACCGATGAGCAACAAACAACCACAGTTGCTCATTGATGATGTTCTGTTCACCGAGTTCATCGTTCAATAGGCAGCTCTCATATGTCCCAGGACGACCTCCTCTCACAGGAAGAAATTGATGCTTTGCTTCACGGCGGCGATGGCGATAGCAGCGATAGTACAATCAGCACTACCGCCGGCCCGGAGATGCGTCCCTACGATCCCGCCACACAGCAGCGCGTCATCCGTGAGCGACTGCACAGTATCGACGTAATTAATGAGCGGTTTGCGCGAAATTTCCGTGTGAGCCTGTTCAATCTGATTCGCAGATCCGCCGACATTACCGTTGAATCCGTGCGCTATCAGAGCTTTAAAGATTTTGCACGCAATCTGCCAGTACCGACAAACCTGAACCTGATCGCCATGAAGCCACTACGGGGCACCGCCTTGATGGTTTTCCCCCCTGCGATGGTATTTATGGTTGTTGACAGCCTGTTCGGGGGCGACGGCCGTTTTGTTACCCGCTCCGAGGGTCGCGAGTTTACCAACACCGAGCAGCGCGTGATTCAGCGTGTACTCGATCTCGCGATCAATGCCTATCAGGATTCGTGGCGGTCGGTTTACCCGCTAGAAATAACCTATTTACGCTCGGAGCTGCAAGCGCGATTCGCCAACATCACCAACTCGCCGAATGAAATCATCGTCAACACCAATTTTCACCTGGAGGTTGGCAATCTTTCGGAACGCTTCCAGATCTGCATGCCCTATTCAATGATCGAGCCATTGCGCGATCGGCTGGCAAACCCGGTGGTGGACGGGCGCGACCCTGGCGATCAGACCTGGAACCGACGTATGGCAGGGGAAATCCGCCAATCCGAGGTGGACTGGTAGCCGAGTTCGCGAATATCCCCAGCCGGATCGCCAAAGTACTGGCATTGAAACCCGGAGACGTCTTACCCATCGACCTGCCATCCAATGTGACCGCGCGGGTAGATGGCGTACCGGTTCTGGAATGCGAATACGGCAGCCGCAACGGACTGAGCGCCCTCCGTGTCAGTAAAGTTATCGAACGCACTGCGCCCAGGCCCACATCCCTGATTAGTAATTTCAACGCGGGCCTGGCTCCGCAACGAGAGGAGTCTGAAGCATGAGCGACAACGACCATAAGGAACAAGAGAACGAAACGCACGATACAGATAGCTGGGCCGCAGCCATGGCTGAGCAACTGACCGACAATGCAGATGACGCCTGGTCTGAAGCGCTTTCAGAGCAAGAAGCCACTAGTGGTAGCGCGCGCAGTGCTGCTGATGATGTGTTCAAACCGCTAGAGAACAACAGCACGGGCGGTGCGGCGCGGGACCTTGAAATGGTGATGGATATTCCGGTAAAGCTGAGCGTTGAGCTGGGCCGAACCCGCATCACTATCAAGCAACTGTTGGAGCTGGCTCAGGGCTCGGTGATCGAGCTCGATGGCCTCGCCGGTGAGCCCATGGATATCCTGATCAACGGCTACCTTGTTGCCCAAGGGGAAGTGGTCGTCATTGAGGAAAAGTACGGTATTCGGATTACCGAAATCGTGACCCCCCAGGAACGAATTCACAAGCTTAACCGATGAACGGAGCAAGTACGCCTGGTGGCGAATCCGTTATCGGTCTGGCAGTGCTGGGCAAGGTTGCCGGAGTACTGATTGCGCTGGTGGCTTTTATTCTACTGTGCGCCTGGCTGACCCGTCGGCTGGCGCCAGGGCTTTCCCACAATCGCACCGGCCCACAGATGGACATCGTGGCGTGCAAGACACTGGGGGCACGGGAAAAGGTGGTGGTGCTTCAGGTAGAAGATCAGTGGTTGATACTTGGTGTAGGAGGAGGGCAGATCAATTGTCTGCATTCACTCGCTGCGGCATCCGCTGACAAACCGGGCGCCACCATACCCTCCGGTGACCTGAACAAAGTCGATTCCGAGAGCTTCGCCGAACGCTTTGCGCGCGCGTTGGGACATAACCTCAGCGGTAAGGGAAAAGGCTAGTGAGAATATTGAAAGTCCTGAACACCCGATTCGCGCTGACAAGTGGACTGCTGCTTCTGTTCAGCGCGTGGTCTACTGACTCCTTAGCGCAAGGTGCGGACATCAGTGGTCTTGTAAGCCAGCCCACCGCAGACGGCGGCCAGCGGTGGTCCATCAAACTCCAGACTCTGTTACTGCTTACCAGCCTGGCCTTTCTGCCCGCTATTCTTCTGATGATGACCTGTTTTACCCGTATCATCATCGTACTGGGATTGTTGCGCACTGCCATGGGCACCCAGGCCGCGCCCCCCAATCAGGTAATTCTCGGGCTTACATTATTTCTGACGTTTTTTGTCATGTCACCGGTCCTGGAAAAGGTGTACGAGGAAGCGTGGCAACCGCTCACCCGTGACGAAATACAGTTCGAGGAGTTTCTAAAGCGTGGCAGTGCACCGATGAAGCACTTTATGCTGGCACAGACACGCGAGCCGGATATCGCATTATTTGCACGGCTGGCGAAGGTGGGCCCGCTGCCGGGCCCGGAATCAGTACCATTGCGTGTGCTGTTGCCGGCATTTGTCACCAGTGAACTCAAAACGGCATTTCAGATTGGTTTCACCATTTTTATTCCCTTTCTGATTATTGACCTTGTTGTTGCCAGTGTCCTTATGGCGCTCGGTATGATGATGGTGCCACCGGCCACCATTTCTCTGCCATTCAAGTTGATGTTGTTTGTGCTGGTTGACGGGTGGCAGCTGTTGATCGGATCGCTGGCTCAGAGCTTTTTCCCATGACTGCAGAAACCGTAATGAATCTCGCCTACCAGGCGATGCTGGTGGCTCTCTCTCTCGGTGCACCGATGCTGATTACAGCGCTTCTGGTCGGCCTGCTGGTGAGCCTGTTTCAGGCAGCGACGCAGATCAACGAAATGACACTGTCATTTATTCCAAAAATACTCGCAGTTTTCGCTGTGCTGGTAATCGCCGGACCAGCACTACTGGCACTGATCGTCGACTACACCCGCACCCTGTTCCAGAATATTCCGATGCTGGTTTCCTGATGCCGGTATACACACGTGATTGAGATTACCTACGCGCAACTCCACACCTGGCTGATCGCCTTCCTTTGGCCATTTGTGCGCTTGTCGGGTTTCTTTATGGCAGCACCGTTGCTCGGTCACCAGGGCGCTCCCACCCGGGTAAAAATCGGGCTCGCGGCGCTCATTACCTTTGCGATTGCGCCAAACCTTCCGCCGCTACCAACAGTGCCAATCTGGTCCTGGGCGGGTCTTGGTATTGTGGTGGAACAGACTCTCATTGGCGCGGCCATTGGCCTGGTTCTACGGGTCATGTTTGCGGTAGTTCAGGCAGCCGGTGATTTTATCGGGCTTCAGATGGGACTGGCATTCGCCACTTTCGTTACCCCCGACGGGGTCAACACCATGGTGCTATCACGGTTTCTACATCTGATTGCGATGATGGTTTTTCTTGCAGTGGACGGTCACCTCATCGTCATCGACACTCTGGCAAGCAGTTTTCATACACTGCCTATTGGATACAGCGGACTCAACCCTGCGGGTTTTGAAATGCTTGCACGCTTCGGCGGTACAATATTCTCTTCCGGTCTGATGTTAGCGTTACCGATGGTAGCTGCGCTGCTGATCGTCAACCTGTCCCTTGGAATCCTCAACCGATCTGCGCCGCAGCTTACGGTTTTTTCCATCGGGTTTCCGGTATCTCTGACCCTAGGGCTGATATTACTTTTAGTGTTGATGACTGACCTGGGGCGTTTCCTGCAGCTACTTTTTGAACAAGGGCTCAGCGCAATCGTGCAACTGCTGGCAATCCTAGCATCGTAACCCCGGATCCATCATTCCGGACTGCAGGCCAAATCACATGCGATCAAAAAGGCTCAGGCCTTTGATGTCGATAAATGCCTGTTGCGCAGCCTGCAACCCGACCTGACGCAGACTGTACTCCGCGATGGCGGAAACGTAATCCAGATCTACCAGCCCGGAGAGCTTTTCTTCGTAGTTCAGACTGCGGTTACCCGACACTGAATCCACTACATCCAGCTCATTCATGCGCGCACCAACGGATGCTCGCGTGGTCAGAACATTGTCGAGGCTGTTGTCAAACTCCCGCAACACACTACTAAGGGTGTTTTTACGGGCCGCAATTTCGGCATCTGACGCCGATGGTTGTTCCAGCACAGCCAACGCTTTTTCAAAGGTGCGGAACAGGTCAGTGTTCATGTTCTCCGCACGATCCAACTGCAGACTGTCACCATCGGCCGGTATACCGTCCAAGGTTACCGACAGCCCGCCGAAACGGATTGCCTCGCCCGGCTCATAAGTCTGTACCGCACCACCGTTGATCGAGTAACTGGTCACACCACCAGACACCGAAAAAGTGATATCAAAAGCGGTGCCATAACCCGGGTCATTGTCATCTACTACCTGAGGCCCCTTAAAGACGACACTGCCCTGATTTCCCGCTGCCGCTTCCATTACATAGCCCGCACCACTGTGCACACTGCGGAAAATGTCTTCACCATTGTCCGCAACCGGCATCAGTCGAGAGGCATCGACCCTTACCGCTCGGTTGTTGCTGTCCCCAACGTAATTCACATTTCCACTTGCGTCACGTACGAAAGGTTCACTGCTATCCTGATAGCCTCCGAATAGGTAGCGGCCATTGCCATCAGTGGCATTCGCCTGGCCGATGACTGTTTCATATATACCACGGAGTTCGCTGGCAATAGACGCGCGGTCTGCATCGCTTAACGTGTCAGTGGAAGCCTGGAGAATCAGTGTTCGCGCGCTGCCAATAGCGTCACTAACGCTGTTCAGCACACTCTCTTCCTGAGCCAGTGCATTGCGCGCGCCAATACGCGCATCGGCGTATTGACTGTTGATTGCGAGGGCCTGGGAGACCTGAACGGCTTGGGACGCAGCTTGCGGATCATCAGACGGATTGACCACACGACGGCCGGAGGCAATCTGCTGACTCACCTGCATCAGGCTACCCTGCTGGCGATTCAATGAACTCATGCTCTGTTCGTAAATAGTGAGGGTACTGATACGCATAGCCTATCTCTCTCTGTTCATACTTTTGTGCGTGTCCAACAGATCAGCGCAGGCCTAGAATTTCGTCCAATACAGTGGACGCGGTCTGGATGACTTTGGCGTTTGCCTGATAAAACTGTTGATAGCGAATCAGATTGGCGGCCTCTTCGTCGAGGTTCACGCCAGACTCGGATTGCTGCAACGCGTATAGTTGCTCACTCAACCCTTGGCGTGCATCGAGATTTACCTGCGCGATATTGGTGTGACTGCCTACATCGCTGACCATAATCGCATAGGCCCCGTTAAACGTCGCGTTACCACCAACCAGATTCTGCTGTTGTAGCTGTTGCAGAGCCAGGGCATTTTCGTTATCGCCAGTGCCTCCACCCGCACCCGCAGCGATCGAAGCAGTATCTCGGATTAAATTGTCCATGCTACCCGCGGCCCCACGTACTGGCTGTAGTTGAAAGCGGTCACCATCCGACAGCGCCGTGGCGTCATCTACCTGTAGTACAACGCCGCCCAGCGCGAGTTGGCCACTGGCATCCAGTGTCGCGGTATACCGCTCGCCGCTATCCAAGCGGGTTATCTGAAACTCACCAGTGGCCGCATCGGTCACTTTCAGCTCGTAATCAGTGGCAGCGAGCTGACTGAGATCGCCAAATGAAGCACTGAACACTGCGCTACCATTGTTACGCTCGTTGCCAAGAATTCGAGGCTCGGCCACGGAGAACATATCCCCCCCCGGTGTGCCTTCGAGATCAAACCCAGCGCGATGTTGTTCGTTTACCGCACTCGCTAGTGTGACCGCCAACTGGCCCAGCTGGTTTTGGGTTTTGTCCAGAGCTTCGCTACGGAAGCTCAACAGGCCCCCCAGGGCACCACCGCTGATACGACCATCTTTCATTTCAATCATATTGCCTGCAGAATCCCGATAACCAACCACCGAACGAGCCGGATCTGCACTACTGGCAATTGCCTGAAGCTCAAAGCTGGTCGTGCCAGCAACAATGGGCTGACCATTGCCAATAGAGAGGTTATAGGTTCCGCTTTCCTGTACAGTTAGCTCGACATCAAGATGCGTACTCAGGTCGGCCACCAGCTGATCCCGCTGATTAAGTAGACTGTTTGGTGCTTCACCGTGTTTGGCCCTGGCGAGTGCGATTTCGCGATTGAGGTTCGCAACCTGCGCGGCGGTATTATTGATCTGAGTGATTTCATCACGAATCTGTGTGTTGATACCGTCCTGCATGTCATTGAGGTATTCGTCAAAGGCACGGAATTGAGCACTCATGGTATCGGCGGCCCCGATTACCCCCTGACGAGCCGCGGGGTCCGAAGGTGCATTGACAAGGTCTTCAAACGATGAAAAGAAGTCCTGCATCAACGGCGCCAGACCTGCCTGCTGGTCCGCCAACAGGTTATCGATCTGGGAGACCTGCGTCACATAACTACTTAGTGCGCTGGTTTCGCTATTCGCGCGGTTTAGTTGGCCAGCTACGAACCCGTCAAACTGTCGCTGAATGTCTTCGACGGTGACCCCGCCCGCACCATTTCGTTCAGAAAGCAGCGTCAATTCCCGGTTGTAGCCGGGAGTATAAACATTACTGATATTGTTGCTGGTGGTATTCAGGGCATTCTGTGCGGCATTGAGCCCGCTCAGACCTATTGAAAAGATGCTCATCGTTGTAATTCCATATCACCGTTGATCCTATTATCGGCAGCAACGTCCACTATCTTGAGGCAATCTGTCGTTTTTTATCATATGCTTTTATCAGCGGAGATATTACTTCTTGATACCGGAGTCTCAGATGGCGTCGCCGGTGAAATTTCGCGGGAAAGCTGTCGAACCAGTTGCTCGGCGAGGCCCAACCCACGACCGGAAAGATGAGAGGAAAGCTGCTGGTCAAACATGGACTCATAAAAGCGGGTGGCGGAGCTGTCCATCAGACCGGAACGCGGTGTTGCTTCGCGCATACTTTTCATCACTTGATGTAGAAACAGTGCCTCAAACTGTTCCGCTGCGGCCTGCAATTGCCCGCTTCTGTCTTGACCTTGCCCCTGATTGCCTTGCTTCAGATGATTAAGCCCCTGTATATCCAGGGCAAATCCAGCACGTGCATCAATCGAGCCCATCAGATTACCTCCAATTCCGCGTGCAGAGCACCAGCCGCCTTGAGCGCTTCCAGAATCGTCATCAGGTCGGTTGGCGTAGCGCCAAGTGCATTGAGCGCATCCACTACTTCCATCAAATCTGCGCCTTCGACAAACTTCAGAGCACCAACCTGCTCTCTGACAGAAATATCGCTGTCAGGAACGACCACCGAGCGGCCGTCCCCGAACGGCGATGGCTGGCTTACGCCAAAGGCTGTATCAATCACTACCGACAAATTGCCGTGGGCCACAGCTGCGGGACCGAGTGTGACCTGTCCGTTCAATACCACCGCACCACTGCGAGCATTCAGAACCACACGTGCGGGAGGAGCCTGCGGGGTGACGTTAATCTGCTGTAGCCGCGCGATAAAGCGCACTCTTTCATTGTCATTGTCCGGACTGTGAACCCGCACCAGGCCGGCATCTACCGCGCCCGCCACCTGACTTCCAAAGCTGCGATTTATAGCCTGTACCATACGCTCTGCCGTGGTGAAATCCGCTTCTCGCAGCTGTAGGTCCAGATAACCCCCAGCCCCGAGTGCCACGGGCACCTCCCTTTCCACCAACGCGCCATCCGCAATACGGCCACCTGCCTGCTGGTTAACCTGTACGCTGGAACCACCTGACTCAGCACCGGCACCGCCAACCACCAGGTTACCCTGGGCTACCGCATAGGTTCTCCCGTCCACGCCTTTGAGCGGTGTCATCAACAGGGTACCGCCACGCAGACTACGCGCATTACCCACAGAAGAAACAACTACATCCAGCCTTTGTCCCGGCCGTGAAAAAGCTGGCAACTTCGCCGTCACCATGACACCAGCCACATTACGCAATTGCATGTTGGTCCCCTGGGGAATAGTTATCCCCAGTTGCGAAAACATATTGCTGAGGCTTTGCGTGGTGAATGGGGTTTGCATGGTCTGGTCGCCTGTGCCATCCAGTCCGACGACGAGACCGTAACCCACGAGCTGGTTATCCCGCACACCAGAAAAATCCGCAAGCTCACGGATAGGCCTGGCGTTCGCGAGAGTGCTCACCATGACACTCAAGCCGACAGCAATGAGCACAAGTAACGGTAGCGGCAATAATTTATTCATGAACATTTCGCCGTTTAAGGTTCGGGAAAATTAGTAGGGGGCGATATTCAGCAGAAGCCGCTGCAGCCACCCCATTGTCTGGGCTTCGTTGATATAGCCATCACCAACATACTCGATACGTGCATCCGCTACCTGAGTTGACAGTACCGAGTTTTCACCGGTGATTTCACGGGGGTCGACGATGCCAGAAAAGCGAATAAACTCGGTTCCCTGATTAATCCGGATCTGCTTTTCACCGCGAACACGTAAATTGCGGTTAGGTAATACTTCGAGCACGGTTACTGTCAAGGTTCCCGAGAAGGTGTTCCGAGCCTCGGCTCCGCCACTGCCTTCAAAGTTCGAGCTTCCGCTGATGTCTAGCCCGTACTCCGCGAGTTTTTCAAGCCCGAGGGGCGCGGTGTCGGCAGTAAAGGTGGATGCGCCCTCCCGATCTGCATTCACCTCCGAGTTTTTGGAGGCGCTGACCTGTTCGTTAAACACGACGGTAAGCAGATCACCGCTCATTCGTGGGCGATAGTCCTCAAATAGAGGACGATAACCTGCTTCTGGTTGATAAACAGCTCCATTCGCACGAGGTTCTGGAGGCAATGGAATTTCGACCCACTCCGGTTCGCCTGCCAATGAAGATTGCGGTATCTGCGCACACCCCGATGCAAGAAAAGTTGCTGCGAGCGCTAAACGCAATGTGAGTCGGACCCTACGCATTACAACTGGGCCAGTCGGGACAGCATCTCGTCGGAAGTCTGTACCGCCTTACTATTGATTTCGTATGCGCGCTGGGTCTGAATCATATTAACCATTTCCTCAACGACGTTAACATTAGAGGTTTCAACGAACGACTGATACAGACTGCCCGCACCATTCATACCCGGGATACTTTCGCTACGCATACCTGACGCGCTGGTTTCCAGAAAAAGGTTCTCACCGATGGCCTGAAGTCCAGCCGGATTTACGAAGGTGGACAGGGTTAACTGACCAACCTCAACACTCTGTGTGGAACCGGGCTCGGTAATCGAAACCAGCCCGTCTCTTCCGACAGTGACAGACAAGGCGTTTTCCGGGATTAGTACTGCCGGTTCCAGGGGATAGCCACTGGCAGTTACCATCTGGCCATTCTCATCCAGTTGAAAGCTGCCGTCCCGAGAGAAGGCCGTACTGCCGTCGGGCATACGCACCTGGAAAAAACCAGCGCCATTGATCGCCAGATCACGGGAGTTACCTGTATTTTCCAGCCCCCCCTGGGAGTGTAATCGTTCGGTGGCAACCGGACGTACACCCGTTCCAACCTGCATGCCAGATGGCAAGGTATTCTGAATATCATTACGGGCGCCGGCCTGACGCATATTCTGGTACAACAGGTCTTCAAAAACCGCACGGGATTTTTTGAAGCCATTGGTACTGACATTTGCCAGGTTGTTGGCAATGACATCCATCTTAACCTGCTGAGATTCCAGGCCGGTTTTGGCGGTCCATAGGGATTTGATCATTTAAAATTCTCTAATTATCCGACGGTTAATCCAGTGACAACAGGCTGTCGGCCTGACGGCCATTTTCATCGGCGCTTTCGATGACCTTGAGCTGCATGTCGTAGCGCCGCGCGTTGTCGATCATGGCCACCATGGATTCGACTGGACTCACATTGCTGCCCTCGAGAGAGCCGGAGATCAAACGCGCCTGCTCGTTCTGTGCCAGTGGAATTACATTGCCTGCCATATCCGGTACAGCGCGGAAAAGTCCATCTGTACCGCGCTGAAGCCCCCCATCATCCGGAGTCACGAGCTTCAGGCGGGCTACCTGTACCAATGCTTCAGGATCTTCGCCGGCCCCAATAGCGCTGATGGTGCCATCAACTCCGATAGAGATACGGGCACCGAGAGGCATTATCACCGGCCCGTTTTCTCCCATTACCGGGTGGCCGGCAGAAGAAAGCATACCGGTAGCATCAACCTGTAAATCACCGCGACGGGTATACGCCTCACTTCCATCGCTGCTTTGTACCGCGAGCCAGGCATTACCCTGTAATGCGATATCCAGCTCGCGTCCAGTGGCATTCACCGGACCCGAGCGAAAATCTGCTCCTGGTGTAGAAGCGACCACTGACGTCCGGGTAGCCAACAGCGCATCTCCCTGAACTGGCACCGCGCGCAACGCATACAACTGCGCGCGAAAACCAGAAGTAGTGGCATTGGCCAGGTTATTGCTCACCACCGATTGCTGCTCCATACTCTGGCGAGCACCACTCATGGCGGTGTACAGAAGGCGATCCATATTCTTTCCCCTCTATACCAGAGACATCAGCGCAGGTTCACCGCAGCCTGAAGCACTTCATCCTGCACTTTGATGGTCTGCGTATTCGCCTGATAATTGCGCTGAGCGACAATCAGGTCTACCAGTTCGCGGGTAAGATCCACATTGGAAGTTTCCACAGCGCCAGATTCCAGGGTACCAAACTGGCCAACACCAGCCAGACCCAGCAGTGGTTGCCCGGAACTACCGGTTTCTACCCATACATTATCGCCATTGGGGGAAAGGCCTTCTGGATTACGAAAATTTGCCAAGGTAATTACCCCGAGCACCTGACTTTTCTCATTGGCGTAATTGCCCCGCAGGGTTCCATCATCGTCAAATGTTATCCCGACCAACGCACCTGCAGCATAGCCATTCTGATCGAGGGAATTCAGGGCGAAGTCATTGCCGAATTGAGTGGATCCATCAAAACGGATATCGAAATCCAGGACATCGGCGCCGCCACCTGGTGCGAAACTATAGGTAGGAAACGTGCTTCCCGGTTCATTCAAACTGCCATTGTTGTCAAACACCAGTTGACCAACATTGGCAGAGTCGGCGTTGCCATCCACTGCCACACGGACTTCCCAGACGTTATCTGCGGTCTTGGTGAAATAGGTCGTCATAGTGTGCTGAATTCCAAGTGAATCGTACACAGTGCCGGTGTTGGCATAGGAATAGGTGCCGCTATCGGTGGTATCGAACGGAAAAGCCGTGCGGTCGACAGTATCGACTGTGGCGTCCAGATTCATAGAAATATCCACACCAGAGGTCGGCGTTGCGTTCATGGCGTCGGCGGGAACCCGGAGCTCCACTGGCTGGCCACCGGTGCCCACTCCAGCAGGAAAGCCGGTCAAGCGCGCTCCCTGCGCATTCTGCAGATAACCATCTGCGGTGAGAGTAAGTTGTCCATTACGGGAGTAAACTACTTCACCGCCCTGGGTAAAGCGAAAGAACCCGTTACCATTGATCCCGAGATCCAGGCTTCGCCCAGTGGCTTCCAATGTACCATTGGAAAAGTCCTGTAAGACTGCGGCCACACGGTTGCCCTGGCCAGCCAGTGCACCGGTGTATACATCAGCAAACTGAACACTGGACCCTTTAAACCCTACCGTCTGGGAGTTGGCAATATTGTTACCGACAACATCGAGATTGACCGCTGCGGAGTTGAGTCCGCTCAATGCCTGTGAAAAACCCATAATCAGTACCTGTTATTCTAAAAGTTGATGACGCGTTACCGCTCAGAGAATCTGGCGAATCTCATCTAGACTCACCGGGTCGGTGATACCACCGAGATCCAGTTTCGGAGCGCCCTGAGCGTCGAGGTTGACACCACTCACCAGGGCGTAATTCAAAGCACGGGCGACAAGAGATTCGCCATTGGCAGTCGCGCTGGCGGATACATGATAGGAACCTGCTGGTGCCGCTGTTCCCTCGTTGGTCATACCATCCCAGGTGAATGATTCCACCCCGGCCTCAAGCGAGAAAGGTTCGAAGGTACGTACCACTTCACCAGCCGCATTGCGAATGATGATATGCACTTCATCTGCCGCACTAGGGATTTCGATACCAAAAGGCGTGGTTGCCCCCTCCTCACCCACCAGCACACGATCACCTTCCACCAGTACGCCCTTGCCGATCATATCCGCGGCCTGCAACATCTGACTGGTATCCAACTGCCCATTAATACCCGCCAGGGTCTCGTTGAGACTTTCGATACCACTGACCGTGTTGATCTGGGCCAACTGGGATGTCATCTCGGCATTCTCCATCGGATTCATTGGATCCTGATTCTGGAGTTGCGCCACAAGTAACGTCATAAAACTAGACTGCATGTCCGCAGCCCCACTACTGGAACCAGCTGTCGCGTTCAATGCACTACGCACACCGCTATCAATAACATTTTCCACGGCCATTAATTTTCTCCCAACGTGAGCGTTTTCAGCATCAGCTGCTTGCTGGTGTTCATCACTTCCACATTCGCCTGATAGGAGCGAGACGCGGCAATCATGTCGACCATTTCATTGACCGGCTCCACATTCGGCAAACTGACGTAACCTGCCTCATCAGCCAGGGGGTGGTCCGGGCGATACTCCTGACGCAGCGGCGCTGAGTCTTCTACCAACCCGCGCACACGCACCCCACCAATGCCACCATTCTCTTGCTGACGCGCGGCAAAAATCAGGTGCTTTGCGCGGTAAGCTTCTCCATTTGGCCCTGCAACGCTGTCCGCATTGGCAAGATTACTCGCAGTCACATTCATGCGCTGCCCTTGCGCCGCCATCGCGGATCCTGATATCTCAAAAATAGAAAACATCGAAACGCTACACTCCTTCGAATTTATTAGGTATTGCTCTGATCGCACTGATCATCTGGTTTCATCTATTCCGGTTGCATTGCCGACTTGAGCCCACGAATACGACTATTGAGCAGTGTGAGGGCAGCCTGATAACGCACCGCATTGTCGGTAAACCGACTGCGCTCCTGATCCATACTCACCGTATTTCCATCCAGACTCGGCTGATCCGGCACCCGGTAAAGCATACTGGGCCCGCTGTTAATGCCCCCTTGTGTCGCGATGTGATTCGATGAAGTCATCGTCAGTGCCAGAGTATTACCCTCACGACTGATATTCCGACCCCCGATCTCCGCGCCAGCCGTGGCCTGAGCCAATGCACGGGAGAAGTTGAAATCTCGCGCCTTGTAATTCGGGGTGTCCGCATTGGCAATATTGTTAGCCAACACCTGTTGCCGCCGGTCGCGCAGACTTAGCGCTTCGCTGTCGAATTTGAGCGCTGCGGAAAGCCGATCAATCATACAGGTTCTCCCGGTTTTACCTTTTCAAGATAAAGACTACAGATAGAGCCGACTACGCAAAACTGAAAATAGGCGGCGCTTTTTCCTCTATTTCTCCCCTTCAGAAAAGTGGATGCTAAATACAATATGCCGTAATTCGCGACCCACCGCTTTGCACTGAGTAAACAGGTCATCGTCATGCATCGTGCGCTTTCCATCACTCTGACACTGCTCACAGTCATCCCCCTCCTTAGTGAAGCAAAAACAACACATGACGAACAAAAACCGGAAACGATGGCTCACCGGCTTCTCGCCGAGAGAACTACGCATCTCGGCGAGCGAGTGGAAATACAAGTACAGAAGGGTGCCCGCCACTGGGACCAATGCCACGCTCTTAGCGCGTTCCTGCCAGAAAACAGCACGGTACAGTGGGGCCGTATGACGGTAGGTATACGCTGCCTGAATGCACCACACACTCGCTATCTTCAAGCGCTGATCCGCGCTTTCGGACACTACTGGGTACCCAGGGAAAATCTACCAGCAGGTACTGAGCTTACAGCCGCAATGCTTAAGCGCGTCGAGGGCGAACTCAGCGCACTCCCACGGGGAGCGCTGCGCGAGCGTTCGCAGATTATTGGCAAGATAGCCAGTCGACCTTTGCGCTCAAGCAAAGTATTACAACGCCACCAACTGAAATCGCGACCGCTGGTAAGCCGCCGCCAACCGGTAACGCTGGTCGCTTCGGGACAGGGCTTTCATATTGCGCGCGAAGGACTGGCAATGGATGAGGGTACCCAGGGAGAAAAGGTGAGAGTTCGACTGCATAACCGCAAAATTCTCTCTGGCTATGTAACCGGCCCGTCACTGGTTGATATCCATCCACCTACAGGGCAATAGCTCCCGCCAAACGGGTTGCATCGAGCGGCCACCTCCGACCAAAGATGCGACATACGTCACAAAAATATATTCAAGTCGGACCTGCAAGCGCCGATATAGCGTAGGAAGAACAACGGAGACCGCCGCGTGAAAATCCAGAACATTACCCAACTGACGCCCGCCAACACTCCTCGCGAGAAGCCGGCAAGCGCACCGGTGGAGTCTGCAGCGAACCCCGGCGCCGCCGGGACACTCAAGAACGTTAGTCAGCTACACCAACCAGCTGCAGATAGTAGCCAGGATATTGACACACTGCGGGTGGAAGAGCTTCGTGAAGCGATCGCGTCGGGTACGTTTGAAATTCGCGTAGAACGAATCGCCGAAGGTTTGATCGCCAGTCTGCGGGAGCAGGAAGGCTTGGAAGAGCCGTGAACCTGCATCAATTTCTTCAACAATACCGGCTGAGCGTAGAGCAACTAAAACAACTACTGTTTGAGGAACGAGCTCAGCTCAGCGCGGGAACGGTGGATGGGCAGAAATTGACCGATATCGCCGAGCGCAAGCGCGACAGCCTACAAAGATTAAACCGCTATGAGCAGAAACGGCGCCAGACCTTACAACAGTTAGGCTATACGAATAGCCGCAAAGGCGACGAACTGGCCGCACGTGACGCCGGCTGCCTTAGTTTCTGGCAAGAGCTCATCGCGCTCACTGGTGAAGCCGAGCGGCTCAACCGGGCAAACGGTACCGTGATCGCGCTCCGTGCCGCGAGTAATCAACGTTTACTGAATGCTTTACAGGAAGCTGCTGGAAAGGGGCTTTACGGCCCAGACGGCCGCGCTCGCAATCAGAATAGTAAGGTTAGCTCGCGCGTATAAGCGTTTTAGAGAGAATATTCACCCTGCCGATTCTCACGCCATAATTACTGCCCCCGCCTCCCAATCTAGACTCAGGAGTCCTCAACGTGACATCACTTGCTCAAGCAATCAGTGACGACACTCTGGATGTTTTACTGGCCTGCCGGCCAGTATTCACCCGCAACCACGATGTCGCTGCATTTGAATTACTACTACAGAGCGAAACAGCCCGAAAAGGTGCCACTCTCAGAGAGATTGAGGCCAGTAGCCCGATCATAATGGGTAACTACAATCAAGTTTATCAACGGGGCCAAACAAAGAGCGTACCTGGCTTTCTGAAAGTAACAGACGACGTCATTTTTGCACCCGGCTTGCCGACATTGTCTCAACAGCACTACATACTGGAAGTGGCCGAGGATGTGCTTCTGACTTCCGAGCGGGTAGAGCGCCTTAAGGAAATGGCCAAACGAGGCTACCGCATAGCATTATCCAGCTATGACCCGGATGACGTAGAGCTGGACGCTCTGCTGGATGTAGTCCATATCGTCAAGCTGGATACAGATCAAATGAGCGATACACAACTGCGTACCGCTATAACGAAGCTCCGCACTCATGGAGTAGAAACGCTTGCGGACAATCTGAAAACCAGAGAACGCTTCGCTACCTGTGTAAAACTGGGCTTCACTTACTACCAGGGCGACTTTCTCAGTGTTCCTTCTCCGGTAAAAGGTAAAAAGATAAGTGGCAACAAAGCACTACTGCTTGAGCTTCTGAATGAACTGCAAAACCCAACCGCTTCTCCAGTGCGACTGGAAGAAATCGCATTGCAGGATGCCAAACTCACGTACCGCATTCTTAAACTGGTTAATTCTGCGGCGGTCAGTTTGCACCGGGAAGTCCGGTCGATCTCTCAAGCAATCGGTTTGCTGGGAATGAAAGAAATTCAGCGCTGGGCAAGCCTGTTCCTGATCGAAGGCGAGCAAGGTAAACCTGAAGAACTGACTCGCAAGATGCTGATTCGTGGACGCATGTGTGAAGTGCTCGCCGAAATATGTGGCAATGGGAACGCTAGTGACAACTTTATTGTCGGTCTGCTTTCACTCCTGGACGCGATGATGGACATTGCCATGGAAGAGCTGATGCAGCAAGTACCACTCAGCCAAGGTGTGAAAGATGCTTTACTACACCGAAACGGTAATTTGGGGAATATTTTGAATGAAGTCGAGCTTTACGAACAAGGCCGATTCTCAGAACTTTCGCTAATAGCAAGCCAGCCGATCTATGAAACCGCGTATCGCCATAGTGTTTCCTGGGCGAGACAGGCTCAACAAGCCCTGAACGGGGACCTTTAAGCGGGTACATAATGCAAAGCGCTTAATAAATTACGCTCTCACAGGGGCACATCAGGCCCGACGAAGGTCCCACTTCGCCGGGCTTTTCTATACTCTAAAGCTTTTCCAAGCATGGCCGATGATACTCATAGCGGGAGCAACTACCCTCCTGTATCGCAAACTCACAGTCAGTACCGAAACGCTAACTACCGGAAAACAGCCATGAAAGCTTTACATTTTGCATTGGCTCTGCCACTACTGGCAGCGAGCCTGTCTGTAGACGCCGCACCTCGCCTGAGTGGCGTCAAACAACAAGGCGATGTCGAGAGTTATTCCGATGCTCTGAACCGCCACACCGTCAAAAATATTCGATACCCATCTCGCGCTCAACAACGCGGTTGGGAGGGTGAAGTTGTTCTTAAGATCGTCGTCGATAAAAAAGGTGAGGTACAGGATATTCAGGTTATCGAAGAGTCCAGTTATTCCAGCCTGAACCGGGAAGCACTTCGCAGCGTCGAGCGCGCAAATCCATATCCTCAGATACCATCACATCTCGGTGTGGAAACGTTTAGTTTTACTGTACCGATCCGTTTCTCTCTTGGCAGTTGATTTACGATTGCGCTTATTCGACGGCGGTTCCTCCGACGTCTTTTTTACTTACGGAACATTCCTACGGCTTACTCAACGAGTCGCGCTCGCAGACGCTTGATTGCCTGGCTGTGCAACTGGCATACCCTTGACTCAGTCACTCCGAGAACAGCCCCTATTTCCTTCAGGTTTAGATCTTCTTGATAGTACAGTGCCATCAGCAATTTTTCTCGCTCAGGGAGCTTCTCAATCGCGTTGAGTAGGTCACGTTTACGCTCGCCTTCCAACAGTGCGGCGAAGGGTGTTGCTGGGGAGCCCGCACCCGCCTCTGGCTCTCCGCTTTCAGCAACTATCTCTTCGAAGGGTAAAAGGTGCCCGCAATTTGTGTCCTGTAAGAGCTGATGGTACTCATCGGCGGACATACCCATTGCCGAGGATATTTCCCGTTCATCCGCAGCGCGGCCAAGGCGCTGTTCAAGCTTCTGGAGCTGCTGATCAAGCAGTCGTGCGTTGCGGCGGACACTGCGAGGAAGCCAATCGCGGGTACGCAGCTCATCAATCATTGCGCCGCGCACACGCTGGTTAGCGAAAGTAGAAAAGCTGGCTCCGGCATTGGGATCAAACCGCTGCAAGGCGTCGAGCAACCCAACCATACCAGCCTGAATCAAGTCATCCAGGTCAACTCCAGCGGGCAGTTTCACCTGGAGTGACAAAGCCTGACGCCTCACTGCAGGAAGATGCTCTTCCAGTAGCGCATCACGATTGATCGTTCCCTGTGCTGTATACATTGCAACTCCCCAGCCACCTTTTAGATTGTGATGATGGCCCAACAGATTCTTTTTATAGCTGCCGGAGCCAATATCATTATTCACTCGAGGGGAAATTCCTATTCAGGGAATAGAAGTCGTTGCGTATGTCTTTTCAAGCCTTAAGTATCATGCGGGTGCCCCGGATCGGTCACCAATCAGGTTTGTAATTTTCACCATACGATCATCGGGAATTTCAGCTAATGAAAGCACCGCCATCCGCCTCAAGCGACGGCGCAGGAAATGTGCTAGCAATGGTCGCAGATTATGATTTACAACAAGCACTGGAGGATCTCCGGCGGTTTCCTGACGCTCGATGGCAGCGGCGGCCTGAGACATCAACGTATCAGCAAGCCCCGGTTCCAGAGCACCACCGCTTTCCAAAGCTTGAGATAGCACCTGTTCCAGCTGGCTATCCAAGCCCATAACTCTGAGCTCACTGTTACCGGGAAACCACTGGTGAGCAAGCACTCGCCCCAGGGCAAGACGTACTCTCGCGGTCAGCTCAGGGACATCGAGATTCTGTTCACCCTGATCCGCAAGCACGTCGAGAATACTACGCATATCACGAATGGGGACTTCTTCATCGAGCAGGTTCTGTAAAATTCGCTGCAGGGTTGTGAGGGATACGGTTTTCGGCACTACCTCTTCCACCAGGCTCTTACTGTCGCCTGACAGCTTGTCCAGCAGCTGTTGAACTTCTTGACGGCCAAGCATTTCTGCACAATGCCGATGCAGCAGGTGGTTGAAGTGTGTCGCCACGACGGTGCCGGCATCCACTACTGTGAAACCATATACCTGCGCCTGCTCGCGCTGATCTTGCTCAATCCATACCGCGGGCAAACCAAACGCCGGTTCCTCTGTGACCGTTCCTTTAAGCTCACCACTAACTTGTCCCGGGTTGATTGCCAGCCACTTACCCGGATGCGCCTCACCTCTGCCAACTTCAGCGCCTTTCAGGTTGATCACGTAGGTGTTCGACGATAATTCCAGGTCGTCACGAATATGTACAACAGGGGGTAGAAACCCAATGTCCTTGGCAAATTTTTTACGCACACTTTTAATTCGCCCGAGAAGCTCTCCCTGTTGGCGTTGATCTACCAACGGTATCAATCGATGGCCAACTTCCAGACCAAGAGTGTCAATAAGCTCCACATCGTCCCAACTGGCTTCTGGCGCTTCCGGCTCGATATCGGGTTCTGAATGCATCTGTTCCTTCACCATCTCCTCGTCTTTTCGCCGCCCCATCCACCAGGCAATACCTGCAAGAGCCGCAGTAAAAAGTAGGAACACCAGGTTAGGCATACCGGGAACCAGCCCCAGCAATCCCATCACCCCCGCAGCGAGATACAGCACCCGGGGGTTGGTGAGCAACTGCTCTATCATCTGCTGGCCAACATCCTGATCGGTGTTGACCCGCGATACGGTGACACCCGCGGCCGTAGAAATGACCAGCGCAGGAATCTGGGCAACCAGCCCGTCGCCGATGGTGAGCAAAGTGTATGTGCGGGCGGCCTCTCCAAACGAAAGGTCGTGCTGCATGGTACCGATCAACAGACCGCCGATCACATTCACTGCCATAATGACCAAACCGGCAACTGCATCCCCGCGTACAAACTTACTCGCCCCGTCCATGGACCCGTAAAAGTCCGCTTCCTGCGCCACCTCTGTGCGCCGCGTACGCGCTTCTTCCTCGCCAATCAGGCCCGCGTTCAGGTCCGCATCGATTGCCATCTGTTTTCCGGGCATCGCATCAAGCATAAAGCGTGCACCTACTTCCGCAATCCGCCCAGCACCCTTGGTAATCACCATAAAGTTGATTACAACAAGAATCAGAAATACAACCAGCCCCACGGCAAAGTTACCACCCACCAGAAACTGGCCAAAAGCTTCGATCACCTTGCCCGCGGCAGCCCCCCCGGTGTGCCCCTCCATCAATACAACGCGTGTCGATGCAACATTAAGTGCGAGACGCAAAAGCGTGGTAAATAGCAGCACTGCGGGAAAAGCCGCAAAATCCAGCGCGCGCAAGGTAAACATGCTTACCAGCAACACCATCAGGGACAGCGCAATGTTGAAGGTAAAAAACATGTCCAGCGCAAAGGGCGGTAGCGGCAGGATCAGCATCGACATGATCAGCAGGATCAACACCGGGCCAGCCAGGACTCTGCCCGCTGGCAGCGAAAATTGGTTGCTGCCAAAATAGGAACTCATGGGTTTCACGGATCTACCTCTAACTCTTCAGGTACCGGGAACTGCTCCGGCGTTACGGGTGGGGCTTCGCCCTGCTGTTTAGCGCGGCGCAACTGCATGGCCCAGGCGAGCACTTCAGCTACCGCGGTATACAGGGGGGCGGGAATCTCGTGCTCGAGATCAACATGGCGGTACAGGGACCGTGCCAGCGGTGGCGCTTCGAGACGCGGAATACCGTACTCGTCTCCCAAGGCGCGTATACGCGCGGCAACCGCTTCCACACCTTTCGCGACTACCCGCGGTGCAGTCATGCGGCTTTCATCGTAGCGCAGTGCGACTGCGTACCGGGTGGGGTTGGTGATGATCACATCCGCTTCCGGAACCTGAGTCATCATCCGGTTGCGGGCCATGGTCTGCTGTTGCTGTCGAATTCGTGCTTTAAGCTGAGGGTCGCCCTCGCTCTCCTTGAACTCACGGCGCACTTCTTCTTTGCTCATGCGCAGTTTCTTGGCGTGACTCCAGAGCTGATAGGGCGCATCAATTGCCACCACCAGAATCAAAGAAAATGCCATTAACCCGCAGGCTTCCGCAGCCAGGCGCAGGGCGGACGCCATGGCCCGTTCGGTTCCCAGATCCATCAGTGCGAGAAATTCACCGCGTCGGTCAAACAAAAACAGTGCGAGCACAGTGCCCACAAGTACAGATTTTGCGATGGCCTTGCCAAGTTCTGCCAATGCCTGGGAGGAAAACTGCCGTTTGAGTCCCTTGACCGGGTTAAGTTTGGAAAGCTGTGGTTTGAGAGATTTGGCGGAGATCAGGAAACCGCCCAAGAGGTTAGGTGCAAACAGAGCCACCGCAGCGAATAGCGCGAATAGCGGAACCAGAGCCAACAGGCTGTGGGCGGTGAGATGCGCACTGGTACTGACCATGACCGCGGGGTCAAATGCCCGCTGCCGGTCAAACAGGAAGGATTGCTCCATCATCAGTCCCAGCTGCGCGAATAGTGTCGGACCCAGCGCCCACAGGCCACCGAGGCCAGTGCACAGTAGCATGACCGTTGCAAGCTCTCTGGAGCGCGCCACCTGACCGTCCTCACGGGCCTTCTCAAGGCGCCGGGGAGTGGCGGCTTCTGTTTTGTCCTGATCCTGGCTATCGTCAGCCATCTCGGCATCCGGTGGTTATCGGGTGCCGGCCATTGTCGGCCAATAGGGAGACCACTAAAGGCCTAAAAAGGGGAACAACAAGGCGCTATTTCAGCGTAGCGCCCTCTACCCGAGATCGAGATGGGTACTCAGAAACCCAGCTCTTCCAACAGGTCATCCACCTGGTCCTGACTGCTGACAACGTCTTCGGCTTCAGCGTTGATCTGGGGGCCATTAACCAGAGACGACTCCTCCCTACGCTGGTTATCTGCGGCGGATCCGTCTTCAAGGCGACGCCGGAAAGCCTCCCGCTCATCGCCTTCCGGCACACTTTCCAAGAGTACCTGCAGTAACTGACGTTCGACTTCCTGAATGACTTCCATCATCTTCTTGATGACCTGACCTGTCAGGTCCTGGAAGTCCTGGGCCATCATTATTTCCAACAGTTCTTTGTTGGTCTCACGAGCCATGGTGGGTACGGCCGAGAGATAGTCTCGGGTTTCCCGAACCAACTCACGCGCCTCATCCAGCTCCTTGGGGTTTTCAAACCAGGACTGCCACTGCTGGTCCAGTGCCTGAGCGCGCGACTCGATTTCATTTTGCAGGGGCTGTGCGCGATCAACACAGTTAAGCGCACGTTCCGCAGCCTGTTCGGTCATAGAAGCGACATAATCAAGCCGTGCACGGGCATCCGGTATAGCCTTGGCTGCTTTCTCGACTTCTTTATCGAGGCCCAATTCGCGCATGCTGTCACGTAGCATTCTCGTCAACTGGCCGATTCGAACCACCAGCTCGTCGCTTTGCGCATTGTCGAAGCTGACTGGCTTTAACTCAGTATTCACGATCACTTCTCCTTCCCGGAAGAAGCGGGTATCAGCGCGCTCATTTTCCCAGCTTCTCAAAAATTTTAGTCAGCTTTTCTTCCAGCGTCGCCGCAGTGAACGGTTTGACGATGTAGCCATTGGCACCGGCCTGAGCCGCCGCGACAATATTTTCCTTTTTTGCCTCCGCCGTAACCATCAAGACCGGTAGAGACTTGGTAGCCTCGTTCGCACGAATATCTTTGAGCATGTCCAGACCATTGAGGTTTGGCATATTCCAGTCGGAAACCACGAATTCGAAGCCACCGCCGTTCACCTTCGCGAGCCCTTCCTGACCATCTTCTGCTTCGTCCACATTATTGAAGCCAAGTTCCTTGAGCAGGCTGCGAATGATTCGCCGCATGGTGGGGAAGTCGTCCACCACCAGAATCTTCATGTTCTTGTCCATTGACTGCACTCTCCGTCTTAACGCTTTCGCAAACCTTTCAGATCAAAGTTAAAATTCTTCCCATTCATCTTCACCGGCTGTCGCCAGCTCATGGGCACCCTTCTCTGGAACTGGGCTTTTCTTCAGATCACCCGATTCCTGTGTATCCGCCGCTTCTGTCGACGCCATGCGAGTCCCCTTTTCTTTGGTAGCAGAGATTGCCTCTGGATTGGCCGCTAAAGATAAAAATCCGCTTTCATCTTCAGATTCACTGGTGAGTCGGAAAATGGCCACAGCTTCTTCCAATCGCTGTGCTTGTGACTCCAGGGATGCCGCTGCAGCAGATGCCTTTTCGACGAGTGTTGCGTTCTGCTGTGTGGACTCATCCATTTGGCTCACGGCACGGCTGACCTGTTCAATTCCGCTGCTCTGCTCCTGAGAGGCCGCTGATATTTCGTCCATGATATCGGTAACGCGCTTAACCGCATCTACGACTTCTTTCATGGTATCGCCTGCCTGATTCACAAGGGACGCGCCCTGCTCTACTTCCAGTACTGAATTCTCGATCAGCGATTTAATCTGACGTGCAGCATCGGCGCTGTTACCGGCCAAATTACGTACCTCTCCGGCCACCACCGCAAATCCGCGCCCCTGCTCACCGGCGCGTGCGGCCTCTACAGAGGCATTCAGCGCGAGAATATTCGTTTGGAAGGCAATGGAGTCGATCATGCCGGTAATTTCCGCGACCTTACGGGAGCTTTCGGTAATTCCTTGCATTTTGCTGGATACTTGCTGCATTACATCGCCACCACGAATGGCTGTACCCGATGCATCATTGGCAAGGCCGCTGGCCTGACGCGCATTATCCGCATTCTGTTTCACGGTAGCCGTCAACTCTTCCATGCTAGTGGCAGTTTCTTCCAATGATGCTGCCTGTTGTTCAGTGCGTGCAGACAAGTCGATATTGCCGCGAGCAATTTCCGACGACCCACTGTAAATGGACGTGCTGCCGGTACGCACCTGAGTCACAATGCGACTCAGACTACGCTGTACTTCACGCATGGCGTTGAACAGCTGGCCGATTTCATTGCCACCGTGATCACTGATGGGACGAGAGAGATCGGCTTGCGCGATACTCTGAAGGTTTTCCATCGCCTCACCCAGTGGTCGCACCACGATATTGCGCAGTAACAGGTAGATCAGCGCCAGAGTAACGGCAATGAACGCAATGACGATGATACCGATTATGCCGTAGTGGCGGGTGGTATCCCTGTACCCCTGCATGATTGCTTCGCTCTGTACACCGGCCTGGTCCAGTAACGACAGCAATGCCACATTGAGATCATCACTGAATACACTGATATCTTCCTTGCGCTCGTTGTAACTTTCCAGGTCTGGTTTTTCCTGAACCAGAAGCTGGTACTCCGCATCCAGTTCATTGAGCATTTCGGTAAACACAAGAGAAAGCTCCGCAAACGCTTCTCTTTCTTCTTCCGTCATTTCAATACTCGAAAGCCGGTCAAACTCTGAATGCGTCTGCTTAAGGGTTTCACCTACGCCCTTCAAGTACGTTTTCGCACTCAGGTTGCGTCCGTGCTCCAGCTCACCAGCAGCAAGATTCATTTCAATCATGCTTTTATTCAGAGTTGAATACGCGCGAAATACGTCGTGCATCACCTGGACATTAACCCGGTGAAGTGTACGAATAGAATCATCACCAACCTGGTTAGTAGCCATTCGAAGGGCAACCAATGTGCCCATCAACAGGGTGCAACACAGCAGTACCCCGGCCACTACCGTGTTGATATTGAGGTTTCTGATCAGTTTCATCATGGCCGGCGTTTCTCCTCGTCGGTAATCCTGGAACTAAGTTTCATTTCGTACTTTGCTAAACACGCTGTGCGTGCCCAGATGCGGCTGCCAACGAAAGCATCTGCTCGGCAATGCGGTCCAAAGCCACTACGTTTTGAGCCCCTCCGATGGCGATTGCCTCCCTCGGCATACCAAACACCAGAGATGTGGATTCGTCCTGAGCAAGTGTGGCAGCGCCTGCCTCTCGCATGGCCAGCAGCCCAGCGGCACCATCCCGGCCCATACCAGTCAGCAACGCACCAATGGCGTTGCGACCGGCCAATTCCGCGGCCGACTCAAATAGAACATCGACCGAGGGGCGATGCCGGTTGACTGCCGGACCAGCATCCAACACCACCAAATAGTTGGCACCGCTTCGCCCCAATCTCAGATGCTGGTCCCCAGGAGCGATATACGCGTGCCCGGGCAGGACACGCTCTCCGTGTACCGCTTCTTTCACCTGTATCCGGCACAAGCGATTCAGCCGCTCGGCAAACGAGCGTGTAAACCCGCTGGGCATATGTTGAGCGATTAGAATCGCCGGGCTGTTGGCCGGTAATGGCTCAAGTACGCGACGAATCGCTTCCGGGCCGCCGGTGGAAGCGCCAATAATCATGAGCTTTTCACTCGAAACCATCACCGATTCCAGCGCGGGCTGAGGCTCCTTCTTTCGCACCATCTGACGGGCCGGCTGCGCGCGCACTGCTGCGCGGATTTTTTCAGCAATCTGCTGACCGTACACCAAAAGCCCGCTGCGAATCCCAAGCTGTGGCTTGGCGACAAAATCCACTGCTCCAAGCTCCAGTGCGCGCAGGGTAATTTCAGAGCCGGACCTGGTGAGCGATGAGACCATCACTACCGGCATCGGGCGCAGACGCATCAGCCGCTCAAGAAAATCCAGCCCATCCATCCGTGGCATTTCCACATCCAATGTGAGCACAT
Source organism: Microbulbifer elongatus (assembly GCF_021165935.1). Taxonomy (NCBI): domain Bacteria; kingdom Pseudomonadati; phylum Pseudomonadota; class Gammaproteobacteria; order Cellvibrionales; family Microbulbiferaceae; genus Microbulbifer; species Microbulbifer elongatus. The sequence goes on from NZ_CP088953.1 coordinate 3,837,475, forward strand.
CCGGATTCAGGCGTTTAATCAGGTCCCGTGCTACCAGCGGATCGGGCGCAACCGCAACCACTTCCATATCGGTTTGGCCATCTATAATTTCGCGCATAAGCCCGCGAATAAGTGCCGAGTCGTCGACACAGAGCACTTTTATTTTTTCCATGGGTAACGTCTGCTCTCCCGCTTTCGCTACAGCGCTATCTTTTACACGGACCTTGCATGCTGACGGGAACCGCAGCCATGAGATCGGGTATTAACTGAACCTGTAGTATTCATCGGCCGCTGCTCACAGGGCTTTAGGGAGGGAGAGAAGGTTTTTCCTCTGGCGCTATACCATCGTCTAGCGGCTGCCGTGGGAGATCAGGCGAGCGTATAGACAGTCTGCCCACGAAGACGGAAGCTCTGAGTAATATTTGTAAAATTCTCAGAGTGACCGACAAACAACAATCCGTCCTTCTTCAGTAACCGCGCAAAGCGCTCAAGTAGCCGGGTGTGGGTATCCCGGTCAAAGTAAATCATTACGTTGCGACAGAAGATCGCGTCAAAACGCCCCTGTACCGGCCAGTGCTGGCCAATCAGATTTAGCCGCTCAAAGCGAACCTGCCGGGCCAATTCCGGGCGCACGCGAACGTATCCGCTGCGCCGGCCACTCCCCTTGAGGAAACAGCGCCGCATGCGCTCATCAGACACTTGCCGTCGTACCTGTTCCAGCGAATAGATCCCACTGCGTGCCCGTGCCAGTGCTTCGCTATCAATATCCGAGGCAAATATTTCGAGCTTTGCCAGTGTTGGGAGAGCTTCCCCCAGTGCCATGGCGATGGAATAGGGCTCTTCACCCGTCGAAGCACCGGCGCTCCAGATCCTGACCGGATCCCGCCGGTCTTTTATATGTGAAACCAACAAATCAAAATGGTGGGACTCCCGGAAAAATGCAGTGAGATTGGTGGTCAGTGCGTTGACAAATTCCTGCCACGCCTCCTGTTCCGAACCATCAATCAGCCACTTGAGATAATCACTGAAACGCCGCAGACCGCGATTACGGACACAGCGCCCAAGGCGGCTGTACACCATATCCCGTTTATGCTCAGCGAGGACGATACCAGCCCGCTCGGCAATCAGCGCGCGAATACGCTGGAAATCCCGGTCAGTGAATTCCAGCTCTCGCTGATTGGCTGGCTCAACTGCTACCTGGTTCACACCGGTCAACCTGCGCTCGCCTGGCTTTCCGCAGGTATATTCACAGCAGGTTGCTCACAAAGACGACCGGCGGCTTTAGTAGACGCCAATCCCGGGGATTTTTTCTCCGAGACAGAATTGTCCAGAGAAAATACGGTCACAGCCTGGGAGAGACGCGCCATACGTACCTGTAGTGCTGCTGAAGATTCGGCGATCGCCCGCACCTTGTCCGCATTCTGCTTGGTAACTTCATCCATTTGTGCAACAGCCAGATTGATGTGGCCAATACCAGTACTCTGTTCCGCAGAGGCCGTGGAGATTTCTCGCATGATGTCACTCACGCGGGTTACTGATTCCACGACGTCAGCAATCGACGAACCCGCCTGCCTTACCAGCTCGGCGCCGCCGTTAACCTCCCGATTCGAACCGTCGATCAGTCCGCGAATTTCCTTGGCAGCGTCGGCCGAGCGCCCGGCGAGATTCCGCACCTCCTGTGCGACTACGGCGAAGCCTCGGCCGTGCTCGCCGGCACGAGCAGCTTCCACCGACGCGTTGAGCGCGAGAATATTGGTCTGAAAGGCGATGCCATCAATGGTCTCGATGATCGCCGCCATCTGCTTGGAGCTCTGGGTTATACGCTGCATGGTTTCCACGACCTGCCCCATGATTTCGCCACTCACTTTCACCTCTCGGGACGCGCGCTCCGCAAGACCAAATGCCTGCTGTGCATTGTCCGCATTCTGGCCTACGGTGATGGTGATTTCTTCCATACTGGAGGCCGTCTGCTGCAGCGATGCCGCCTGCTGATGGGTACGCGATGCCAGATCATCGTTGCCGTCCGCAATCGTACGCGCGGAGGGTACGGAAACCGCGACGCTCGCGCTTACCTCACTCACAATATCGTGGAGGCTCCGGTGCATGACGGTAAGGGCATGTGCAAGAGGCGACATTTCACCATTCGCTCCAGTGGGGGCCTGTGTACCCAGGTTCCCGGCGGCAATCTGCAAAATAAACTTCTGCATGTCCTGCACCGGACGCAGAACGCTGCGCGCCAGGGAAACGGTAAGCCCCGCCAATAGCGTAAACCCGGCAACCGCCCCAATAAGGGGCGTATTTGCTCCATACAGGGAGGTTGCAGACAGAGCTCCAAGTAAAAGTGAAATTCCGGACAGTCCCGCCAGGGCACCCAGGCGAATTTTGAGAGAGGCTCTTGTGGCGCGCTGCCACCAGCCTTTCGGACCGCGGTGCAGCAGTTCGCCACGGCACAGTGTCAAGTTACCGCCGCGGCCTTCACGCAGGTCCTGATACCAGGATTCTGCCTGTTCAATCTCTCGTCGCTCCGCCCTGAGACGCACGGATACATACCCGGTGACCTGCCCGGCATCCATAACCGGCGTGACATGCGCACGCACCCAGTAAAAACCGCCATCCTTTCGGCGGTTTTTTACCAGCCCGATCCAGACCTCTCCTTTGCGGATGGTCTGCCACAGGTTGGCAAAAGCCTGCGGCGGCATATCCGGGTGGCGAACAATATTGTGATTTGCTCCGATCAACTCATCCTGTGAATACCCGCTTACCTCCACGAAGGCGGAGTTTGCATACACAATCCGTCCACGCAAGTCGGTTCGGGAGATCAGAAAATCTTTTTCGCGCAGGGCGTATTCCCGGTTGGTTACCGGCTGGTTGTTTTTCATGGACATTTACTCTCCGGCTTCAGCAACCAGCGCCATTTCGCGGCTGGTCAGTAGCTTTTCAATATCCACAAGAACCAGCATGCGGTGCTCGAGGTTACCCAACCCGCTGATGTAATCCAGCGGCAGGCTGACACCAAATTCCGGAGCAGGTTTGATCTGCTCATCGCTGAGGGTCATTACGTCAGATACCCGGTCTACTACGATCCCCACCACGCGTTCGGCAATATTCACCACAATCACAACGGTTTGGTCATCATATACTGCGTCAGAAAGGCGAAACTTGATGCGCAGATCAACAATGGGAACGATTACCCCGCGCAGATTGGATACGCCCTTGATGAAGTCCGGCGCATTGGCAATCCGAGTGACATTGTCATAACCGCGAATCTCCTGAACTTTCAGGATATCGATGGCGTACTCCTCTTCGCCCAGGGAGAACACCAGAAATTCCCGATCCCTGGCCAGTGCCGTGGATGTTTTCTCAGCTACGCCAACATAACTCATGCGTTTACTCCCTCTACATTGGATACTGTCCGCTGGGCCGGTTGAGCGGTGGCGGATCGGGTCGAATTTGTGTGGCCGGACTCAAGAGTGGACGGGTGCGAGGACTGGGGTATGGAGTGGAAAGCCCCCTCGGTTTTCTTACTCTGATGCAGACGATGCAGGTCAGCGATATCCAGGATGAGCGATACACTGCCATCGCCCAGAATGGTGGCCGCAGAAATACCGGGGACCTTGCGGTAGTTGGTTTCCAGGTTTTTTACAACCACCTGCTGCTGACCGATCAGCTCATCCACCAGCAGTGCATAGCGGCGACCCTGACCGTGCACGATCACCGCGATCGCCTCTGTGGGGTCAGTAACAGCGCCGATCACGTCCAGTGCGGCATGCACAGAAAGTAGCGGTAGATAGTCATCGCGCACTTTCAACAGAAGGTCCTCTCCCGCCATGGGATAAAGATCCTCACTGCGGGGCTGTAGTGATTCGATGACACCACTCACTGGCAGTACAAAGGTTTCACTGCCTACACGAACGGACATGCCATCGAGGATCGCCAGTGTCAGCGGCAGGACAATGCGTGTGGTGGTACCATTGCCGGGCCGGGAATCGATCTCCACATGCCCGCCCATGGCTTCGATATTGCGCTTCACCACATCCATACCGACGCCGCGCCCGGAAACATCACTGACTTCCGCCGCAGTGGAAAACCCCGGGGCGAAAATTAACTGCCAGACATCCTCGTCGCTCATGCTTTCTGAAATAGAGAGCCCGTTAGCGGCGGCCTTGGCGAGAATTTTTTCGCGATTGAGACCGCCGCCGTCGTCGCTGACTTCAATCAGGATATTGCCACCCTGATGTTGCGCAGAGAGTAACAGGTTACCGGTGCGTGACTTCCCAGCGGCTTCCCGCTGTTCGGGCGACTCAATACCATGGTCGAGGCTATTGCGCACCAGATGCGTCAACGGATCGATAATGCGCTCGGTCAGCCCTTTGTCCAGCTCGGTGGACTTACCCTCGGTGATCAGTTCAATTTCTTTACCAAGTTTTCCGGCAAGGTCGCGCACCAGGCGAGGAAAGCGGCTGAACACGTAGTCCATCGGCACCATGCGCACCGACATTACGGCTTCCTGCAGATCCCGCGCGGTGCGCGACAACAGACTTAGGCCACTGCTGAGTTTACTATCGCGGTCACTGCCAGAATCCTCCACTACCTGATCGAGCATCGACTGGGTAATAACCAGCTCACCGACCAGGTTGATGATCTGGTCTACTTTGGAAACCGGTACCCGGATGGATGCACTCTCGCCGCCCCCCGCTGTTTTTGTCGCGGGCTTGCGAGCCGCTGGCGGTGTTACAGACTGTTCTTGTCTCGCCGCGCCTGGTTTTTCCGGTTCTTTAAGAACGGAATCTGGCACAGGGTTTGGTGTCTTTTCCTCGGGCCCGACAGCAGCCAGCGGAGCGATTTCCAACTGGTCCGGCTCGGTCACGAAGCACAGTACCGCTTCGATATCATCGATACCGAGTGACGAAACGAGCACAACTTCATAGCGATTTTCATCACCCGATTCGTTTTCCACACTGCCCAGGTGTGCCAGCTCTTCGATCAACAGACGGCGATCTTTCTCTGCGACCTTGAGCAGCGCAACCTGATAGCGACCGGTATCCGCTGGGACTGCAGTCTCGGCTTGCGCCGGTGTCTTGGCGGCCTCTATGGCCGCATCTTCGGAGCCGGTTTTAGCAGCTACTGTGGTTTCAGCTGCACCTTCTACATCTTCGCCAATCTCTTCCAGCGCAAGCTGTCGCAACACCTGACAAATGTATTCCAGAGCTTCCGGGTCCGGTTCGACACTCTGGCGATAGGCATCCAGTTGGTCATTCAGCATGTCTTTGGTTTCCAGAAATACGTCGATGAGATCGCGGCGCAAGGTGAGCTGCCCACAGCGCGCGTGGTCAAGAAGGTTTTCCAGCAGATGGGTCGTGCGCTGCAGAGCTTCGAACCCGAATGTACCGGCACCACCCTTGATAGAGTGCGCCGCGCGAAAAATTGCATTCAGCTGCTCCGGGTCCGGAGCATCCACATCGAGCTCAAGCAGGTGCTGCTCCATTTCTGTGAGCAGCTCGCCCGCCTCCTCAAAAAACGTGTCGTAAAAGTCTGTAATATCCATCATCGCTCCTGCAGGGCATGCAGTGGCTCGGCTCTACCACCCGCGCGGATACGCAGTGCGGCATCCGCGCTCAAAACCAGCAGACTGATCCGTCGATTCACCGCGTCGCCCGGGTGACTGCCAGGAATGGGATTTCGATCGCCCATGCCAATAACCCGCAACATCTTTTCACTATTGAGCCCGCCAGCAACCAGTTCACGGCGACAGGCGTTCGCCCGATCTGCGGATAGCTCCCAGTTGCTATACCCGGTATCTCCCGCGGCATAGTTCAGGCTATCGGTGTGGCCGCTGATACTCACGGCGTTCGGTAACTCGTTCAGCAATGGGGCCATCGCGCGAATCAACTTGCGCATATGCGATTCCAGGCGATCACTGCCGAGCTGGAACATGGAGCGTTGCTCGGTATCTAACATCTGTATACGCAGCCCTTCCGGCGTCATTTCGAAACGAACCTGATCGCGCAGTTCCCACAGCTCAGAATCGCGCTGAATGACACTCTCGATCCGGAACCGCAGCTCCATTAATGTGCGGCGCACGTCATCCGGCAACCGTTGACTGCGCAGATCCACGTGGGCGCGCTCACCACTGACATGTGCGGGGTCGGCCCCTCCGCCCGGGATGACGCTGGTGCTAGCGCTTTTGCGATCGCCTTTACTCAGAGCCACCGCGAGCGGCGTGCGGAAATATTCCGCCAGCCCCTGCAATTCTTGCGGTGACGCATTGGACACGATCCACATCACCAGAAACAGCGCCATCAAGGCGGTCATCAGGTCAGCAAGAGCGATTTTCCAGGCACCGCCATGATGAGCGGCATGCACTTTACGTGAACGTCGTACGACTATCCGCCGCTCACCTTTCGCTAGACTATTCATGCCGCGTTGAGGGTTGGCCGGACATGGTCTTCCAGTTCGCCAAACGAGGGGCGATCACTGGTATCAAGCGTCTTGCGACCGAACTCTACCGCCAGCTGCGGGGCGTAACCATTCAGGTTGGCAAGTAGTGTTACCCGGACACACTGAAGCACCTTTACCGCTTCCTGTACCTGCCGCTCAATACGACTGGCAAGGGGATTAACGAATCCGTAGGCGAGAAGAATTCCCACAAAGGTGCCCACTAGCGCATGTGCCACCATGAGGCCAATCTCACCCGCTGCGGCATCAGCCGACGCAAGCGCTTTAACCACCCCCAAAACTGCGGCAACGATACCGAAAGCAGGCAAAGCGTCACCCACCTTCAGTAGCGCGTCGGCCGGTACCCGAGCCTCGTGTTCGAAGGCTTCGATCTCATGGGTCATAAGCTCATCCAACTCCAGCGGATCCATACTCCCACTCACCATCAGCCGCAAATAATCCGTAGTGAAACTCATGATCATGGGGTCCCGGGCAACACGGGGGAACTCACCAAATATCTCGCTCTCCTGTGGCGCTTCGATATCCTTCTCAATGCCAATTGCGCCATCGCGACGCATCTTCCATAGCAATTTGTACTGCAGGGCCATGAGATCCATGTAAATGGACTTGTCATACTTCGCGGAACGTTTGAGGCGAGAGAGGCTACGCACGGTACTGCGGATTGCCTTGCCATTGTTCGACGCAAGAAAAGAACCCAGAGCCGCGCCACCTATTATCAAGAACTCCATCGGTTGATAGAGGGGCCCCAAATGACCGCCAGACATGGCAAAGCCGCCAAATACAGAGACGATAACGACAATAAACCCGATGAACACCAGCACAAAAAATCCCCCCTGCCTCACAAGCCATGTGGAAAGCTATCGGCATCTCTACGCCAATCTTGAGGCGCGAATTGAGGAGCTGTAGAAAAAACCGTCATGCTACCGACGCCATTGTTGACGCGCACTGGTTGCAAGGTGCTGTGCAGGAACTATTTTCATTAGGTATGCATCCTCTTTCACGGCGCTAACCCGACAGTTACCAGGCCCACCTATAAGGATGCGTGGAAGGAAGTACTCGAATAACCTTATCCCGGAAGCACGCAACCATGCTGATCGCGCATTTAGGCGACAAAATACACCACCCGGAAAACACCCTTGCGGCCTTCGAGGCTGCGCATGGTCTTGGCGCCTGTGCAATTGCCACGGAAGTGCAGTTCAGCAAGGATCAGACCCCCTGGTGTTGTGCCGGTGACGGGCTTGAGATTCCACAGGCAGCAATTTCAGCCCCACTGCGCAGACTGAAAGACAAGGATCTGCGAACGTTGCCGCTCAGTAACTTTCAGCAACTGGTGGACTGGGCCGGTCGCCATCGCCATCTTGAATGGTTTGTGGAGTTGAGCCCGGATACCCTCACACTGACAGCACCCGAGAAGGCGATTCAGCGTCTGCTGGACGAGATTCCAGGCTCCACCGACAACTTTGTCCTGCTCACTTCCGATCTGCGCAGCCTGCGCCTGGCGCGCAATATGGGGTTCGACCTGGTGGCCTTGCGGGTACCCAATGTATCCCGCTGCCTGTCCGCGGATGTGGTGACACTGGCGCCCGATTATCTGCTGATTGACCAGTCGACGGTGGACTGTCAGGAACTCCCACCGGGGCCCTGGCAGTGGGTGGTACATGAGATCAATACCACCCAGGGCGCCGTGCACTGGCGCCACCGCGGTGCCCACCACATACTTACCGGCAACCTCCCCTTACTCATGCGCTCGCGAGAGGCAAGCAATGTCTACGGAATATGATGTTCTTGTTGTTGGTGCGGGTATTCAGGGTGCCGGGGTCGCCGAGGCACTGACTGCGGCAGGGTATCGGGTAGCCATCCTGGAGCAGGAATCGGTTGCTTACGGTACCTCGTCGCGCTCGTCCAAGCTGATCCATGGCGGGCTGCGCTATCTCGAGAGCGGACAGATTTCTCTGGTTCGGGAATGCCTGAAAGAGCGGCGCTGGCTGCTCAATCACAAGCCGGATCTGGTACATATGGTGCCCTTTCTGATTCCGGTATATCGCCACAGTCGCCGCGCGCCCTGGAAAATTCGTGTGGGGCTGTCGCTGTATGCATTGCTGGCGGGCCTGTTCTCTTCCCAGTCCCGTTTCCGCAAGGTCGACATTCACGACTACGAGGCCCTGTGTGGCCTGAACAGTGATAACCTCATTGCGGTGTATCGTTACTTCGATGCGCAAACCGACGACGCTGCGCTCACTCAGGAAGTCATCCGCACTGCGGTACGCGGCGGGGCCGAACTGATCTGTCCGGGTAGCCTGGTTGGTGCAGAGGTGACCGACCGCTTTGTGCGTGCGGACTACTTCCATCAGGGGCAATTAAATACCCTGCATTGCCGGGCGCTGGTGAACTGCACCGGCCCCTGGATCGACGACACCAACAGCAAGTGCTCCCCCGGCGCGAAGCTGCCACCACTGGAGCTGGTGGCGGGTACGCATATCCAGGTGCCGCTGAAACTGGCCAACAAAATTTTTTATGTGGAAGCGGAAGACGGACGCGCCGTATTCGTGATGCCCTGGCAGGGTGAAACACTGGTGGGAACCACCGAGCGCCCTTACCACGGCGATCCGTCCGAGCTGACGCCCACGCTGGAAGAGAAAGCCTATCTGCTGCGTACCCTGAAGCAGTACTTCCCGGAGACCCGGCCACTGCAGTTGAGCGAATTGAGCGACAGCTTTGCCGGCCTGCGGGTCTTGCCGCACGCCAACAAAAACCCTTTCTCGCGTAGCCGCGAGACCATGATCTGCTGCGACAACGACAAGCTGCCGCGCATTGTGGCAGTCGCCGGGGGCAAACTCACCAGCTACCGTGCCACCGCGCGCAGTGTGCTGAAGAAACTGCGACCGCAACTGGAAGCCCGCCGCCCATGGCCCCAGGCCGCTGCCGCCTCGGCAGAGAGCAATCAGGAAGGCGCGAAAGAGCGCAACCTGTGAGCCCAGGCTCTACCTTGCCACCGAATGCGCAGGGTTGAGCCCGCCCCTGTTATACTGCGGGCCGTTTTTCCGCCTGATTTGCTGTTTATGTCCGACATCCCATCTGCCAATACTCCGGTCCTCCCATCCGCCGGGAAACCAGATCCCAATACCCGCTCCACCTCTGGCAGTGCCACGCCGGTGTCACACCGCTTCTGCACCGCGCCGCTGATGGACTGGAGCGACCGGCATTGCCGCTACTTCTGGCGTCTGTTCAGCAAGCACGCACTGCTCTATACGGAGATGGTGACCACCGGCGCGATTCTGTTTGGCGACAAGCACAGCCACCTGGATTTCAATGTGGAAGAGCAGCCGGTAGCGCTGCAGCTGGGAGGCAGCGACCCGGAGGATCTGGCGCGCTGTACCGAGATCGCTGAGCAATGGGGCTACAGTGAAGTAAACCTGAACTGTGGCTGCCCCAGCGACCGAGTCAAGAAGGGGCGCTTTGGCGCCTGCCTGATGGCAGAACCGGATCTTGTTGCAGAGTGCCTGGGGGCGATGCGCAGTGCGGTTTCGATTCCGGTGACGGTGAAACACCGCATTGGCATCGACGATATGGAAGATTATCCAGGGCTCACGCGTTTTGTGGAGGCCCAGGCGAAGGCCGGTATTACCACGTTTATTGTGCATGCACGCAAGGCCTGGCTGAACGGGCTGAGCCCGAAAGAGAATCGCGAGGTACCACCACTCAAGTATGAGATGGTGCATCGGCTGAAGCGGGACTACCCGGAGCTGGAAATTGTCCTCAACGGCGGCATCAATTCCATCGAAGAGTGTGAGATGCATCTACAGCAACTGGACGGTGTTATGCTCGGGCGCGCCGCCTACCAGACACCGACGCTGCTGGCGGACGTGGACGCCACCCTGTTTGGTGGGGACGCGGGGCCAACACCCGCGCAAGTGGTACGGCAGATGTTGCCGTATATTGAGCACGAGATGACCAGGGGCCAGAGTCTCAAGCATATTACCCGACACATGATGGGACTCTTTCAGGGTGTTCCCGGGGCGCGCCGGTATCGCCGTCATCTGAGTGAGCACGCACATACCGCCGGCGCTGGGCCGGAAGTGCTGGAACAGGCACTGGCCATGGTCACCGACGCCGCTTGATACAACAGAGAATTTTACTTTCTTAAAATAAGGATGTGGGGAAATGAACAAACTGGAACAATTGAAACAGCGCAGCCTGGTGGTCGCCGATACCGGCGATATCGAGGCAATTCGCCGCTACCAACCGCAGGATGCCACCACAAACCCCTCCCTGCTGTACAAAGCCGCACAGCTGCCGCAATACCAGCAGCACCTGAAAGACGCCCTGGCGTGGGCGGAGAAAAGTGGCGGTGACGTGATTGCGCAGGCCTCGATGAAACTCGCGGTTTCCATCGGCAAAGAGATTCTGCAGATCGTGCCCGGTGTGGTCTCCACGGAAGTGGACGCGCGCCTGTCGTTTGATACCCGCGCCAGTGTGGAGTATGCCCGCAAGCTGATTGCCCTGTACGAACAGGATGGTGTGGCCCGCGAGCGCGTTCTGATCAAGCTCGCCTCCACCTGGGAAGGTATCGCCGCCGCATCCGTGCTGGAGCGCGAGGGCATTCACTGCAACCTGACCCTGCTGTTCAGCCAGTGCCAGGCGGTTGCCTGTGCGGAGGCCGGTGTGACACTGATTTCGCCGTTTGTGGGGCGTATTCTCGACTGGTACAAAGCCAGTACCGGACGCGATGACTACACCGCCGCAGATGACCCCGGCGTGCTTTCTGTCACCCGTATTTATGAGTACTACAAATCTCGCGGCTACCCCACCATCGTGATGGGCGCCAGCTTCCGCAATACCGGTGAAATCGAAGCGCTGGCGGGCTGCGACAAGCTCACCATAAGCCCCCAGCTGCTGCAGGAGCTACAGGATGATGACGGTGAGCTGGCAGAGGGCCTGGGCGGCGAGACCACGGCGCAGTCCAAGCCGGAGGCACCGCTGTCGGAAGCCGAGTTCCGCTATCAGTTGAATGCCGACGCCATGGCCACAGAAAAGCTCGCGGAGGGCATCCGTAATTTCGTCGCGGACCAGCTGAAGCTGGAGCAACTGCTACAGGACGCGCGCTGATATCCACCTGGAAAGAGCAAAATCATGCTGCAACACATTCGCAAACTGTTCGATCAAATTGGCCGCGGCGAAAGCGTGGAGGTACGCCCCGAAAAGGACGTGCGTATGATCAGCGCAGCGCTGATGGCGGAGATCGCCACAGCGGACCAGAAGATCGACGACCGCGAGCGCAGCACCCTGCTGCAGTTGCTGATGAGCCACTACCAGCTGGACCAGGAAACCGCGCAGGCGATGGTGGAACGGGCGCTCAGCGAGCGCAACGAGGCCACCTCCCTGTACGAGTTTACCCAGACGGTGAACGATCACTTCAGCGAGCGGGACAAATACCTGCTGGTCAAGCAGATGTGGCAGGTAGCCTTTGCAGATGGGGAAATTGACGCATTTGAAGAGCACCTGATCCGGCGGGTGGCAGAACTGATCTATCTACCCCATGGCCTGTTTACCCGCGCTCGCGCGGAAGCGCGGGATACCGATCTACCCGATAGGGATCAGTGATTGACCAGCGACTTGTGACTGTGACGGGAGTGACCGCCTGACGCGTGGTTGTGGGAGGCACGGCCATGTGAATGGTGATTACCGGCGTGGGCATTGCGCCCGGTCTCACGGTCCTCCGGTTCACTCTCCGACACGCGATTGGAGGTTTCCGCCTTGCCACCACCCTGCTCACTTTCCAGTGCATGCACCAGATCGCGGAACGTATCGGCGTTTTCCTTGTTCATGCTCATTAGCACCCGGTGCGCTTCCAGTACCATCTCACGGGCACTCTGCTCATCGGGGGCGTCGCATTTCAGAGGAGCGGGCTCGGCCTGGTAGGCATCGGCCTCACTGGAGAAGTCCATCAGGTCATCGAACCCCATGGAGTCCAGCAGGTGCAGCAGGCCGCGGTCATCGCACAGCACCAGCGGCTTGCCGCCATCAGACGCTTCGCTGCGGAAGGCGATCTTGGCCATTAGACCCAGGGTCGTGCTGTCGACACCGTCGGTGTCGTGCATATCGAACACCACACTGCGAAAGTCGCTTTGCGAAAACATCCTGTCGATAAAACTATCGAAAGACGTACACAGGTTGAGGCGTACATCACCCACCAGCTTGACAACATAAATGCCCTGGTGGTCACCAACCATTATCTGCCCGGACTGCATAGTTGACCTCAATCACACCCTGCCCTTTTCCCGAGCGCGGATGCGAGATGGTTAAATTGCGGCTTGTGACCGCAGCACGCTTCCATGTGCATACCTTTGCATATCGGCCCTGAACTGGTGCCTTAGTGGTGCACCCGATGGAACGATTGCCCTAAAGTGGGCGGAGCTTACTCCTGCCCGACAGCGCTGACAAGACCACTGTGGTACTGGTGGGTCTTGCGGACAGTATGCAGCAATTTTCGGGCCTACTGGTGACTGGCTGGCCACCTGTTCGTCAGCAGAGAGGTCAGTCTGCCGCCAGATCTTGCCGCAGTGTGAGAATAGTAATGTCGTCGGGGAAGGACTCGGCGGTATCCACCTTGAGTGCGGCACACAGGCTGTCGAGATCACCGCGGCTGCGATCAATCATCTGCAGTAGCTGCGCTTCTTTCTGCAGCAGATCGCCGTCCAGTAATTCGAGCACGCCATCGGAGCAGGTGACCAGCCGCCAGCTGGAGGGAAGCGTGCAGTGGCGCACCTCCCAGCCTCCGCGATGGAACAGCCCCAGGGGCCGTCCTTTACCGGCGAGCCAGTGGGCGCCCTCGCTGGTGACCAGGGCGGGCATTGGCACCTGGCCGGCGACCGCGTAATGCAGCTGCCGTGCGCGGCTGTCCACCACCCCCACAAACATACTGGCATGCTTGTCGAGACTGGTGCCAATCAACTCCGCATTGATCATCTCCAGAATATCGGTGAGATCCTTGTCGATGGTGTTGAGCTGGCTGAACAGTGGGCGCTCGCGCAGCAGATGCATGATGCTGTGCTTGATCAGCGCGGTGACCAGTGCCGAGGAAACACCATGACCGGAGACATCCACCAGGTAGAAGCCCACAAAGCGCTCGCCAAACAGACCGTAGTCGATGAAGTCCCCACTGAGGTATAGGGACGGTTGCAGGCGGTAGGCGGCTTCGATTCCCGCCGGGTAATGGTAGGGGCTGCGTGGCAGCAAGTGTTGCTGCAACTGGCGGCCCGCTTCGTGATCCCGCTGCAGTAACTCGATATGTTCGTGCAGCTCCTGGTTGCGCGCTTCCAGTTGCTCCCGATAGGCGCGGTTTTCCCGCGCCAGATCCTGAGCTTCGGTCACCCGGGTAATGGCGTGGGTAATGACGTCTTCATCGGCAACGGGCTTGAGCAGGTAATCACTCGCTCCCAGACGCAGGGCCTGCACCACGTCGCTGACCTCGCTGTTGGAGGCAAGCACCACCACCGGGGTTTCCTCGCACATGGCCTTTACCTTGCGCAGTACTTCCAGCCCGCCCATGTCGGGAAGGTGCAGATCCGTTACCACCAGATCGTGACCGGCAGGATCAAAGCAGCCGATGGCCTCTACCCCGTTATCCACCAGGGTAACAGTGTATCCGAGCTTGGTCAGCGCTTTTTGGACCTGCTCCCGGCAAGGTTGATCGGACTCGATCAGGAGCAGGCTGTGACGCCCACCGGCGCTCTTGCTGGCACCGGCAGTGTCATCGGAGGAGGGGGCTTTGGCCGTGTCAGAAATCGTATTCATCCAGATCGCCGCCGAAATCGTCTTCCTGCTCGCCATCGTTGATCAGGAACTCCCGGCGCTGCAGGTAAGCGTCGCGCATGAGCACATAGCGGTCGCGATCCCCCTGTAGCAGCGACTCCGCCTGCAGCAGGCTCGCGCGGGACTGAATGACATCCACCATTTTAATGGTGTATTCCAACGAATTGGGGTCCACGTAGTAGGTTAGCGGGTTGGTATACCACATTACGATGTCACCGGGGACATCGCGCACGGTAAACGGCCCCAAAAACGGCACTACCACATAAGGGCCAGAGGGCACGCCCCAGACGGCGAGCGTCTGTCCGAAGTCTTCACCGTCACTGCGTTCCAGCCCCATATGCTGGGCCACATCAAACAAGCCGCCAATACCCACGGTGGTATTGATCAGGAAACGGCCGGTGTCGTTGCCGGCCTGCTTCCACTTCCATTGCAGCACGTCGTTCAACACATTGTTGAGCTCGTGCACGTTGGAAAAAAAGTTGGAGATGCCGGTCTGCATGAAGATCGGCGTAATCTGACGGTAACTGGTGGCGGCAGGCTTCAGAAACCAGCGATCTGCAGTGTCATTGAGGCGGAACATGGCGCGGTTGAACCCTTCCCAGGGATCGCGCTGTTCCGGCTCTTCGGCACTGGCGAATTCATCCGCCGGATCAAAACCGTATTCATCTTCCAGCGCCGAACCAAAACCATCGTCGTCGGTATCCTCGCCACCGCTGGCGGTATCCGCGCCGGATTCTGCAAAAGGATCCGCATCCGAGCTACCGTCTGCTGGTGTCGGAGACTGGGGAGCAGAGGTGGCCGCCGGGGTGTCATTGGGGATTTCGGCAAATGGGTCCGATGCATCCTGCGCCAGAGCCAGTGGAGCCGAAAGAAAAGTGGCCAATACCAAGGTATTGAGTGTGGTGCGCTCAAGCAAATCCCTGCTCCTCGCAAAAAAATGACGTTTCTTCAAACCAGAATCTTTTGTGTACGTTTGCACGATATTAACACTGGCTGTATTGCCAGCATAGCAGCTGGCAGTTTTGGCCAATGGCGTTGAGAGAGCACGCACTCTTTATGGGTGCGCCGCTACTGAATTCAATGGGGATCGAGGGGCTGGAATCCGGCAACAATATCCAGTTGATGCATTTTCTGCAGCAGCTCTGTACCAAACCCCAATAATTGCCGGGGCTCCGGATGTTGCATATCGGTCGCCAGCTGGAGAATCAAATCCCGCGCGCTGGCCAGTTTTTCCTCCTGCGCCTGCTCCATCAACTGCAACAGGTGCAGGGTTGCCGGGTTGGTCGCCATAAACCGCACATCGTCGCTGCGGTTGCGGTACACCACCAGGCAGGTTATTTCCGCCCCGGGTTCAGTGGGCTGAAAGGCCGGACCAAGTTCGTGCACCGGAAATTGATAGCTGAGCCCCCACGCCAGGGGGGATACCAGCGGGGCCATATCCAGTGCCGATTCCGCCGAGTCGAAACCACATAACCCCTGCGGGAACGCCTCCGGGCTCACGTCCAGTGCCAGCTCCACCCATTCGTAATGCGCCAGCTCCAGGGTGAAAGGCGGATCCTGTGTACTGTGCGGGTTCTGCCCCCGCTCGTTCTGCAAGTAATTCAGGAACTCTTCGCTGATCTGCAGAAAGTAGGGGCTGTGGGAGCAATGATGCTGTACAAAATCCCGAACCATGGCGTGCCAGTGATCATCGGCGATGATGCTGCGCAATACCGGAAAGCCACTGGCTATAAACGATTCGATGTTGTTGTAAATCAGGTCGCGGTATATCCCCATACGGCGATCTTCGATCTCCGCCGGCGCCGCCACCTGATCCGGCGCACGCAGATGCGCGGCGAAATACTGCTGCATTAACTGGAAGCCGGCTTTTGGCACCGGCTCCGCCTTGTCGTCCATGGGATCATCGCGCATTGAGCAGCTCCCCGGAATTTCCCGCGTTTTCCACAGGACCCACACCAGAGCTGGCGGCGCACTGGTACTGACGCACCCGCTCCACTTCCAGGCAGAGCTCCGGTAACGGGGGAATATTGAAATCCCGCTCCAGCAACGTGGGCATTGGGCCGAATACGGCGTAGGCTTTCTGCAGCAGATCCCAGACCGGATCGATTACCGGCGCGCCGTGGGTATCCACTTTGAGATCGTCGGCCTCGTCATAATGGCCCGCGACATGCACGTAGCGGATACGCTCCGCCGGCAGGCCGCGCAAAAATGTTTCCGCGTCGTAGCGGTGGTTGATGGCGTTAACGTAAATATTATTGACGTCCAGCAACAGATCGCAGTCCGCCTCCTGCAGTACGGCGTTAATAAAAGCCAGTTCGCTCATTTCCTGGCCCGGCGCCGCGTAGTAGGAAACATTTTCCATGGCGATGCGCTGCTCGAGAATATCCTGCACACGGCGTATCCTGTTCGCGACATAGTGCACGGCTTCTTCGGTGAACGGGATTGGCAATAAATCGTACAGATGTCCGTGATCGGAGCAGTAACTCAGGTGTTCGCTGTAACAGCGAATATTGTGGGTGTGGATAAATGCTTTGATGGATCGTACCAGGGCCTCGTCCAACGGCGCTGGCGCACCGATAGAAAGGGAAAGACCATGAGTGACGAACGGGAAACGCTCGGTGATTTCGCGAAACCAGCGGCCGTAGCGGCCGCCGACGCCGATCCAGTTTTCCGGTGCGACTTCGAGAAAGTCCACCACAGCCGGGTCCAGGGTTTCGCCCATCATCGAGCGTCGCAGCCCAAGGCCTGCGCCCTGGACCGGATATTGCCGTTGTCGATTACTCATGGTCTTGAGGAGAAGAGTACCGACTTATTCAGCCGCCGCACTTACCTTCGCCACATTTACCCTCTTTCTTTTTACCTTCACCACATTTGCCTTCGCCGCATTTACCCTCTTTCTTTTTGCCCTCGCCGCACTTGCCTTCGCCGCATTTACCTTCTTTCTTTTTACCTTCACCGCATTTACCCTCGCCGCATTTACCTTCCTGTGGTTTGTCCTGGGCCATTTTGAGGTTGTAGCCGGCAGACAGCTCGGTGGCGGTGAACGGATTGGCCGCAGTGGAAGTACTGAGGGTGGCGGAAGCGATAAAGGCAGCACCAACGGCGGCTGCAATCGGCAGGTTCTTCTTGTTCATGGTAGATCTCCAGTTGGAAAAGTTAAGGCTCTTCACGCTTACGGCGTGTACACCGCCGCTCCCGGATTATAGTGACTTGAGAGCGCAATGCCGTGCCTGTCAGACCAGTGGTTCAACTTTCAGGTTCAATGCCAATAGACGAAAACCCCGAAACTGTGAACCAGGCCCACCGCCCGAATGTGTGCGGCTGAGGACTAGTCGCCCGGGCCGCGGAGTTCTTACACCCGCAGGTTCTTTTTTTTGTACAGCGCTGTCAGAAGTGTGTCACGGTTCACAGGACCTTCTATTTCTGGATCTCGGACCAGATTTTACGCAGGCGCTTGATGGATACCGGCATCAGTGTCTTGAGCGTCTGCGCAAACAGAGAGACGCGAAATTCTTCCAGTAGCCAGCGATATTGCAGCAGGGCCGCATTTCCGGACAGGAGAAGAGGATCCCGCTTACTGGCGTAATCCGCGAACGGCTCCCGGGCCTCCTCAAATTGCGCGCTGAGTTTGCGGTCCCGGTTGGGATCCAGCGCGGCCTTCTCCAGTCGCAGTTCGATACCTTTCAGGTAACGCCCGTACTGACGCAGCCACTCCAGCGGTGTGTGAAACAGGAAGCCGCGATAGAACAGACCGCTAATCTGTTGATTGATATCTCCCACCGCCATGGCCACGGCGAGATTCTTCTGCTGCTTGATTTTCTTGCGCAGCGGCACCAGCTGGGCCAATGCCTTGACCAGCAGATCGCCCATTTCCTGGGCTACGGCGATCAGTTGCTCGCGGTTTTCCAGGGCCGCGAGAAAGTCCTGCTCGCTGCGTGGCCAGTTCTCCTCTTGCCAGAAACACTCGCGCACCGCTGCCATCAGAATATCGTCTGCCACCTCCTCCCGGCGGCCGAGATCCACGGCGCTCAGCCCTAGCTCTTTGCCTTTGAGGAGTTCCTTGCGCAGATATTTCACCGGCTCCGGTAAATGCAGCAGCGCCAGGCGGCAGATACCGGCGCGGGTATAGCTGGTGGCTTCATCCGGGTTGTCCAGCAACTTCAGATCGACGCTATCTTTGTTGGCAATCAGTGCCGGATAGGCGCGCACCTTGAGCCCGCCCTGATCGAGCTGGTGGGTGTGGGGCAGCTCGCCAAAGTCCCACTGGGTGATGCACTCGCGCTCGAAGTCGTCACCGGCACTGGCCAGCTCCTGCTGCACGCGATCCCGGTAACGGGCCTGCAGCGCTGCAAGGTCCCGCCCCTGATCCAGCAGGCGGCCGTTTTCATCCAGCACCTGGATATTGAAACGGTAAAAGTCCTCCACGCCCTGTTCGGCGGAAATCCAGGCGGCCTCCGGCAGATCCTGGGCAGTCTGGCGTTTCAGCTCGTGGGCCAGCACCTGCCATAAAGGCGTATTGTCCGGCTGCATGCGCGGCAGCGCCTTATCCACAGCCGCGGGCACCGGCACGAAATACTTGCGGTACTGCTTGGGCAGGTTTTTCACCAGCGCGATGCACTTGTCCCGCAAAATGCCCGGCACCACCCACTGCAGGCGCGCGGCGGGCACCTGATGCAGAGCGCCAACCGGCACCTGAATGCTCACGCCGTCTTCTACACTGCCCGGCTCAAAGTGATAACTCAGCGGATACTCGATGCCGCCACTGGTGAGGGAATCCGGAAACTGGGCCTCGCCCACGTGGCCGGCGTCCTGCTGCATCATCCACTCGCGGGGGATAAACAACAGCCTCGGGTCTTTCTGTTCGGCCTGCTTGCGCCACTTTTCAAAGCCCGCCAGGTTCACAATATCTTCGGGGACACGCTCGTCGAAGAAACGGAACACCACCTCGTCGTCCACCACGATATCCCGGCGGCGGGACTTGGCTTCCAGATCTTCCAGCTCTTCCAGCAGGTTCTTGTAGTGCTGGAAAAACTTGCCCTTGCCACGGTAGCGCTGTTCCACCAGCGCCTCGCGGATAAAGACTTCCCGCGCGGTGACCGGGTCCAGTTTGCCGAAGTGGATACGCTGCTTGTCCACCAATACCAGGCCGTACAGAGTGACCTTTTCAAACGCCATCACCGCGCCGGAGCGCGGGTTGTAGTGGGGCTCGAAATAATTGCGTTTGACCAGGTGCTCGGAGCAGCCCAGTACCCAGTCCGGTTCGATCTTGCCCACGGTGTGGGCAAACAGGCGGCTGGTTTCCAGCAGTTGCGCCGCCACCAGCCAGCGCGGAGGCTTTTTGAATTGTCCGGAACCGGGAAACACATGGAAACGGCGGTTGCGACAGCCGAGGAACTCCTTGTTCTCATCGCGCACGCCGATATTACCCAGCAGGCCGGGCAGAATCGCCTTGTGCACACTGGCGTAATCCGCCGGTTCCGGGTTCATTTTCAGATCCAGATCGCGAATGGCGATGCGCAGCTGGTGGTGGATGTCTCGCCACTCTCGCAGGCGCACCCAAGACAGATAGTTCTTTTGGCACCACTTGCGCAGCTGGTTCTGGCTCAGTTCCTGGCGCTGGGCTTCAAAGCCGTCCCACAGATTCACCAGGGTCAGGAAATCCGACTGCTCGTGCTGCCACTGCTTGTGCTTCTCGTCCGCCGCCTGACGTTTTTCTGCCGGGCGCTCGCGCGGATCCTGTACCGCCAGTGCACTGACGATAATCAATAGTTCACGCAGCGCTTTGGTGGGGCCGGACTCCAGCAGCATACGCCCGAGGCGCGGGTCCAGAGGCAGGCGCGACAGGGCGCGCCCCATTTTCGTGACACTACCTTTGCCGTCGACCGCTTTCAGTTCCTGCAGCAGGTTGTAACCGTCATTGATCAGGCGCTGGTCCGGCGGATCCACAAACGGGAAATCGCGGATATCGCCAATACGCAACTGCAGCATCTGCAGAATCACGGCGGCCAGGTTGGTGCGCAGGATTTCCGCGTCGGTAAATTCCGGGCGCTGGATAAAGTCCGATTCTTCGTAAAGCCGGATACACACACCGGCACTGACCCGGCCACAGCGGCCGGCGCGCTGGTTGGCACTGGCCTGGGAAATGGCCTCTACCGGCAACCGCTGGATTTTGCTGCGATAGCTGTAGCGGCTGATACGCGCGGTGCCGGGGTCGATCACATAGCGGATCCCCGGCACGGTAATGGAGGTTTCCGCCACGTTGGTGGCCAGTACAATCCGGCGGCCCTTGTGCGGGGCGAACACCTTGCTCTGTTCGGCCAGGCTAAGGCGCGCATAGAGCGGCAGCACATCGATATGGGGCAACTGGGCGTCCCGCAGGGCCTTGGCGCACTCGCGGATTTCCCGCTCGCCGCTCATAAACACCAGAATATCGCCGCCGCGCCGGGGGGAGGATTTTTCCTCGTGTAACAGCTCTTCTACGGCGCCGATAATCTGTTCATTGAGATCGGCATCGCTGTCTGCCGGTGGCCGGTAATGAATATCCACCGGATAGGTACGGCCGGAGACTTCGATGATCGGGGCATTGTCGAAATGCTTGGAAAACTTCTCCAGGTCGATGGTGGCGGAGGTAATGATGAGTTTCAGGTCCGGGCGTTTGGGCAGGACGGTTTTCAGGTAGCCCAGCAGAAAGTCGATGTTGAGGCTGCGTTCGTGGGCCTCGTCGATAATCAGGGTGTCGTAGCTGTTGAGCAGCGGGTCGCGCTGGATCTCCGCCAGCAGGATACCGTCGGTCATCAGCTTGATATGGGTGTGCTCGGTGCTCTGGTCGGTAAAACGCACCTGGTAGCCTACCGAGTCACCCAGGGGCTGGCCGAGTTCCTCGGCAATGCGGTTGGCCACGGTGCGCGCGGCGATCCGGCGCGGCTGGGTGTGGCCGATCTGGCCGAAGATACCGCGGCCCAGTTCCAGGCAGATTTTCGGCAACTGGGTGGTTTTACCGGAGCCGGTCTCACCGGCCACCACCACCACCTGGTTGGCCGCAATCAGTTCGGCAATCTCTTCCCGTCGCGCCACCACCGGCAGGCCTTCCGGCCACTCCACCCTGGGCAGTTTCTGCCTGCGTGCCTCCGCCAGAGCCACGGACTCTGCGATCTGGCGCTGCACCTGCCCCAGCATCCGATCCGCCGGCTTGCCCTCTTTCAGCCGCCGGCGCGTATTGCTCAGGCTGCGCTTCAGGCGATAGCGGTCCCGCCCCATACACTGGGGGAGCAACTGCTCACACTGCTTGAGCGTGGCCTGCGGGTCGAGAGGAACGGGGCTGCTGGGAGATTCGGGACGCATGAAACCGCTTATTTGAATGACTGGAGATTCGGACTTGCCGTGTAAGGGCCGAAATTATACCTGCTGTGGACGGGCAAGACCTGTCCCTAAACTTGCCCCCGGCGCGCCCCGTCTATACTCAGGGCAATGGCGCCTATTGCAACCCCGCGCCCCGTGTTTTCCTGGAGTCTCCATGCAAGACCTTAAACCAAGACCCCCCGCCTCTGCCGGGGAGATGATGGGACACCCCAAGGGGCTGTTTCTGCTGTTCGGCACCGAGATGTGGGAGCGCCTCAGCTACTACGGCATGCGCGGCATCTTCGTGTTCTATCTCACCTCCGCCGCGGCCGCGGCGGCCTTTGGCTGGGAGGCGCTGTCGGACACCGAGCTGCAGTCCAAGGCGCTGAGCTATCTGGGCACCTACGCCATGCTGGTGTACCTGACGCCGATCCTCGGCGGCTGGATGGCGGACAACATCTGGGGGCAGCGGCGTTGCATCATGTTTGGCGGTGTGCTGATGATGCTGGGGCAGTTTGCCCTGGGCTTCCCGCACAAGTGGATGCCCGAAGGTACGCAGATCTACGGCCTGTGGATTGGTCTCGCGCTGATGATTATCGGCAACGGCTTCTTCAAACCGAATATTTCCACCATGGTGGGGGATCTCTACGACGAGGGTGACAAGCGCCGGGATACGGCTTTCACCATTTTCTATATGGGGATCAACCTGGGCTCGATTCTCGGCTATCTGGTGATCGGCTGGATCGGTGAGAAGGTGGATTACCAGCTGGCATTTGTGGTGGCGGGCCTGGGGATGCTGTTGGGTCTGATTCTGCAGGCCACCCAGTCAGACAAGCTGCTGGGGGAAATCGGGAACCGGCCGTCGGCAAAGCTGGGACTGAAACCCAACCTGAGCGGTGAGGAGAAAAAGCGTCCACTGACCGTGGAAGAGCGGGACCGCATCAAGGTGATTCTGATTCTCGGCCTGTTCACGGTGATTTTCTGGGCCGGTTTTGAGCAGGCGGCGGGTTCTATGAACCTGTTTGCCAAGTACAACACGGATCTGCACATTTTCGGCTTCGAGATTCCGGCCAGCTGGCTGCAGATGGTGAACCCGCTGTTTATCATCATTCTTGCGCCCATTGTGGCGAGTATCTGGGTCGGGCTGGGTGACCGGGAGCCGACGTCGCCGGGGAAGTTCAGTCTGGGTCTGATTTTCCTGGGCCTGGGTTTCCTGTCCATGGTGGGTGCGGCGATGCAGATTGGCGACTCAGAGACGGCCAAGGCGAGCCCCTGGTGGTTGGTGGTGGCGTATATTTTCCACACCATTGGTGAGTTGTGCCTGTCGCCCATTGGTCTGTCGATGGTGACCAAACTTGCGCCCTTGCGGTATTTAAGCGTGATGATGGGTTTGTGGTTTGCGTTTATTGGTATTGCGAACAAGGGCGCGGCGGAGATTGGCAAGCTGGTGGGTGAATCGGGCCCACTGGCGACCTTTGGTGGTGTGGCGGCAGCGGCGATTATTGCCGGGCTGATATTGTTCTTTATCCGCGAGAAGCTGGTGGACTGGATGCACGGCGCGGAGGAAGAGCACACGGTGGTCAAAGACACTACCCGGGAAGAGATTGGCATCACCGCCGATCACGATGTGGCGCCTCAGAAGAAGTTTGGGGAGTAGCTTTTAAACCCCGGTGGCGGTAGCGCTACCGGGTACAGCCTTGTGAAACACGCCGTAAACCCATCCCTGGGGGCTCTTCCGCGAGGTCCCTCTCGCGGAAGGTTTCACAAGGCTGTACCCGGCATCGCCACCTTCAATTTCAACGAATCTACTTCGATCCAAATTTCTCGAAGCTCAATACGATGATGCGAAGGCAAGGTGCCGGGTACGGGTTTTCAGGAGCGTCGCAAACAGGATGTTTGCGCCGCAGCGCCCAGGGATGGGTTCACAGGGGGGCGCCTAGCTCGGTCCTGAAAACCCGCACCCGGTGCCTTGCTGCCACCGTAGAAATTCCTAGCGTCCCTTCACCAAGTATGCGATGGCCCTATCCAGCCCCTCAATGGTCATGGGGTACATATGTCCATCCACCAACTTCTGAGTCATGCCGGTGCTGGCGGTGTATTGCCAGTACTCTTCGGCGGTTGGATTGAGCCAGACCAGCTTTTCGTAAGTATTGGTAACCCGCTGCATCCAGGCCGCGCCGGGCTCTTCGTTCATGTGTTCGACACTGCCAAAGCGACTGGTAATCTCATAGGGGGCCATGGCGGCGTCGCCGACGAAAATCACCTTGTAGTCTTTGCCGTACGTGCGCAGCACTTCCACCAGTGGCGTTGCTTCGGAGTAGCGGCGGTGGTTGTCTTTCCACACGTGTTCATAGATGAAGTTGTGGAAATAGAAGTATTCGAGATGTTTGAACTCGCTGCGGCATGCTGAGAACAGTTCTTCGCACTGTTTGACGTACGGATCCATGGAGCCGCCCACGTCAAAAAAGATCAGCACTTTTACCGCGTTATGCCGCTCCGGCACCATTTTGATATCCAGTAACCCGGCGTTGCGGGCGGTGGAGCGGATGGTGTCGTTAAGGTCCAGCTCCTCCGCGGCACCAGAGCGGGCGAACTTCCGCAGTTTACGCAGCGCGACCTGGATATTGCGGGTTCCCAGACTGACGCTGTCGTCGAGATTGCGATACTGACGCTTTTCCCACACCTTGGAGGCGGACTTGTTGCGGCTCTGGCCACCAACCCGAATACCGCCGGGATGATAGCCGCTGTTGCCAAACGGGCTGGTGCCACCGGTACCGATCCACTTGTTGCCGCCACTGTGCTTTTTCTTCTGTTCCTCAAGACGCCTTTTAAACTCCTCCAGCATCTTTTCCAGCCCACCCATGGACTCGATTTTCGCCTTCTCTTCCTCGCTCAGCTGCTTCATAAACTCCGCGCGCAGCCAGTCCTCGGGGATCATCTGCTCCAGAATATCGTCGAGGGTTTCCAGGTCTTTGAAATAAGCGGCGAAGGCGCGGTCGAATTTGTCGAAGTGCTTTTCGTCTTTCACCAGACAGGTGCGGGCGAGAAAATAAAACTCGTCGAGGTTGGCGTACACCAGGCGCTGCTGCAGAGCTTCCAGCAACGAGAGCAGCTCGGTGATGGATACCGGGAGCTGGTGGCGGCGGAGGTTCAGGAAAAATCCGACTAGCATAGCGAAGGTTCGACGTTATTCAGCAGTTGGGGAGAAGGCGTCGATACCGGGTGCACCTTTGTGAAACCTTCCGCGAGAGGGGCCGAAGGCGCCGTGAAGGCTTGGAACGGCCGGGCCACCTCGCGGAAGAGTCCCCATGGATGGGTTCACGACGTGTTTCGCAAAGGTGCACCCGGTAGCGGCGCCGCCACATAACCAGGACTTAGCGCCCTTCCCTCCGCGCCATAAACGCAAGACGCTCAAGCATATGCACGTCCTGCTCATTCTTCAGTAGCGCCCCATACAATGGAGGAATCGCAGAGGACCCATCGCGATTTTTCAGCACGTCTTCGGAAATATCGTCTGCCATCAACAGCTTCAGCCAGTCGATCAGCTCCGATGTGGAAGGTTTTTTCTTCAGCCCCGGGACTTCACGGATCTGGAAGAAAACATCCATCGCCTCGGCCACCAGCTGCTGCTTGATATCCGGGTAATGCACATCCACGATCTTCTGCATGGTCGCCCGGTCCGGGAAGCTGATGTAATGGAAAAAGCAGCGGCGCAAAAACGCATCCGGCAACTCTTTCTCGTTGTTCGAAGTAATGATCACAATCGGACGGTGTTTAGCAGTGATCGTCTCACCAGTCTCGTACACATAGAACTGCATACGGTCGATTTCCACCAGCAGGTCGTTGGGAAATTCGATATCGGCCTTGTCGATCTCATCAATCAGCAGAACCACACGCTCGTCCGCCGCAAAGGCCTCCCAGAGTTTGCCTTTTTTGATGTAGTTGCCGATATCGTGCACCCGATCCACCCCCAATTGGGAGTCCCGCAGGCGCGATACCGCATCGTACTCGTACAGGCCCTGCTGGGCTTTGGTGGTGGATTTGATATGCCACTGGATCAGTTTCAGCCCCAGGCTGCTCGCCACCTCTTCCGCCAGCAGGGTCTTACCGGTACCCGGCTCTCCCTTGATCAACAGCGGTCGCTGCAGGGTAACTGCGGCATCCACCGCCATTTGCAGGTCATCAGTGGCTACGTAACTGTCGGTACCGGTGAACTTCATGAATGCTCCGAATGCCAGAATATCGCAGACGAACATGGTAAAGGATGGCCGGGTGGTGGCCAAAGGCGGAATCGGTCAGATTGGATGACGGCAGCGGCCCGGTTTACACCGGGCCGGGCGCGCCCTATAAAGACGGATCAGTCAGAAAGTGATTGCGCGGGCTGCGACCGGCGGCGGCGTACCACCTGGCGCCCCTTATCGGTGATATACCAGCGGATACCCAGGTGGCTGTGGATCTTGCCCACCATTTCCAGCACCAGCAGGCTGTTCAGGGCGCGGGCTACGGAGTTGGTCTCCATATTGCCTTCCTGCACCATCCCGGCCAGAGAGCGGAACACACAGTCGCCATTGTTCAGCAGGCTCAGTACATGCAGGGCGTTGTCATCCAGCTTGCGGATCTGATTGAAATCGAGGGTCGGTCCCTGATCCGGATCGCCTTCGATCTCGTGCTCCAGCAGCGGCATCATTTCCAGCTGCATGGCGCGGATTTCCTGCTCCAGATTCTCTACCCGGGCGCGGGCGATACTGGCGTCCCGCAGCTGACGGCGAGCGGCGTTGAATACGAACATACGCGAAGCGATGGCCGCGAGCAGGCAGTAACCGGTGAAAATGAGTAGCCGCGAGGGGTCGCCCTGAATCTCGATCAGCAGGTCACTCTGGGTGAACTTGAGAAAAATGGGCACCATCAACGCGCCACACAAGCCCATGATGAGGCACCGCGCCAGGCCTGCCGGGTCTTCTTCAGTGAACAGCATCTGGTAGTAGTTGACCAGGCCCCCGAGAATACCGGAGACCAGCATGACCGCGGTCAAAATCAGCAGGTGATCGAGCATCCCTGTCCCTTCATTCCATGCACAGCAAACGCCACGGCAGGCACTTATTGTGTTTGTTGATCATTTGCGCACAGCTGGTGTGAGCAGCTGTATTGCGACGGGCTTAATTAGATATAGCAGTTTGCGGGGCGGCGCGATGAAGCGGAACGAGCGGAAAGTAGCGAATGGCGCCAGTAACCGCTTGGGAGGCTATCTGGCGCAGGTAGATGGGATATGAACGATCAGTACTGGTCACTCTCTGTCATGGGGCGTTCCTTGCGCCGGCGCATCATCAGCATGACGATACCGACAATCAGCATGACCGCAAACGCACCTGCTGCGGCAAATACCAGACTGGCGGACACTTCCGGTGTGGCGCCCTCTTCCTCAAACAGGGTCTGATAGACAAACAGTGGCAGTACCGGCACCAGCGGGCCATCCACTTCACCGCCGCGGGCCGGAATCAGCAGAACCGAAGCGCCCACGAGCAGCAACAGGTTGCGCACCCAGGACCACCCCCAGTTCCGCATAAACCACCAGCCTGCCGCCAGCAATACCACGACACCCGCGACGTAAATCGCCCAGGCCAGCTTGAACTCTTCTGCCATTTGAATGCTCTTTATCTCTCTACAATAGTTAAGCGTCAGCCCTGCTCATCGCCGGACCAGACCACAATATGTTCTTCATAGTCATCCAGGTGCACTTCTGTTTCACTGATGACCTGCCCCCGCACCGAGATACCCGCGCTGTGTACCGACTCCGGGTTGCCACTCACCAGCGGATGCCATTCGGGCAGGGTCCCTCCGGCGGCGAGGATACGGTAGGCACAGGTGGCCGGCAGCCAGGTAAAATCCCGCGCGCCCTGCGGGGTCAACTGAATACAGTCCGGCACATGCTGTTTGCGATTGGGGTAATCCTTGCACTGACAGCTTTGGGTATCCAGTAATTTACAGGCTATACAGGTCGTCGCGACTTCTCCGCTGTCTTCATCTTCCAGCCGGTGCAGACAGCAGCGGCCACAACCGTCGCACAGGGATTCCCACTCTTGTGGGGTCATCTCCTGCAGGGTTTTTCTCTGCCAGAAAGGCCGCTGACTAACCATAGAATCTAACCACAGGAATACCGATCAGCCGCGCGAAAGCTTGCTGTTCTGCGCGGCGATGGCCCGCATCTCGTCGTCCACTACCGGAGGCATCTGCAGATAATAGCCCTGATCCTGCAGCGCGTGGATGACCTTGTCCACATCCGCACGCGCCAGTTTGCGCTCTGCGGTAATCAGCAGCGTGGTGACGTGCACCGGCTTGCCAAACAGTTCCTGTAGCTTTTCCGGTACCCGCTCCAGGCCCTCCTGCTTGGGAACGTACAAATACATTTCGTCATGCCGCGGGCTGCGGTAGATATCACAGATTCGTTTGCTCATCGTTTCAATTCTTTCAGTTCCTGCAGTAGCGGCTCACCCACTACCGCGCGACGCCATCCGCCGAGGCGCCCTTCCAATTCCGGTTGCCGCGCCAGGACCAGCACTTCCAGCTCTTTCTTGCGCACCAGGATTTCCGGTGGCAGTCCTGCCGCCTCGGCGAGTTCGTTGACTTTTTTACGCAAGAGTTTGAGCACTTCCCCCTGTTCACGGTTCAGGGGTTGGGGAAGCCGCGCCGGCGGGTCTTCCCGCTCAGCGGCACCAGCGATAATTCCCAGCAGCGTGTCCCCATACCGTCGCAGGGTTTTGCCTTCCAGGCCAGGCTGCGCCAGGGTGGCCAGATACTTTGGCATATTCTGCGCAAGCGCCAGACACACGTTTTCTTTCAGCAGGTGGTTGCGCGGCATATTGCGCGCCCGCGCTTCCCGTTCGCGCCAGGCGCACAGATCCTGCAGCACGGCGAGCTGATTGGGGCGCAGACGCCAGGCACCTTTGACCTTGAGGTAATACTGCTCCGGCGGCTCGGGCCGCCGGGCGGCTTCCACCATCGCGGCACAGTCTTCCCGCAACCAGTCGAGACGCCCCTGCTCGCGCAGTTGTTTGAGCTGAATGCCGTAAACAAAAGGCAGCCAGGCCACATCCAGTGCGGCGTAGTTCTTTTGCGAATCACTGAGCGGACGCTGCAGCCAGTCAGAGCGGGTTTCACTTTTCGGCAGGTCGATCTGCAATAACTGACTGACAGTGGCCGCATAGCCCAGACCCGCCCCTAAACCCGTGATCGCTGCGGCGATCTGGGTGTCGAATATGGGGTCGGGGATGGCGCCGAGTAGCCGGTCCAGGGTTTCCAGATCTTCACTGCAGGAGTGCATGATTTTTACCACGCGGGTGTCCTGTAGTAATTCCTTCAGCGGCTCCAGGTTTTCAATCGCGAGGTTGTCGATCAGGTAGCAGTGCTTGCCATCCCCGACCTGCACCAGAGCCGGTTGCGGATAGAAGGTGCGACTGCGCATAAACTCCGTATCCAGCGCCACCGCACTCTGGGTACGCCAGCGACTGCAGAGCTCAGCCAGTTGTGCGTCGCTATCCACCCAGATGGGCGTGGTGTCGACAAGTTGCTTTTCCGAAGTATTGATAGAACTCACCTTTTACAGCACCGTGCGACTGTTGAATGCGTGGGCCAGAGTGCCGCCGTCGATGTATTCCAGCTCCCCGCCAATGGGAACGCCGTGGGCGATACGACTGACTGCCACGCCCTTGGCACGAGCGCGTTCAGCAATAAATTGCGCGGTCGCTTCGCCTTCCACGGTGGGATTTGTGGCAACGATCAATTCGCGGATCCCACTGCCTTCCTGTTCGTCGCCTTTCTCAGACAAGCGCTCGCCCAGTACATCCAACCCGATATCTGCTGGACCAACGCCATCGATGGGCGACAGGTGACCGTGCAATACAAAGTACAGGCCGTGGTAATTACCGGCCTGTTCAATAGCGAGCACATCAGCCGGGGTTTCCACCACACACAGCATGGAATGATCGCGTCGGGTGTTACTACACAGCGCGCACACCTCCTGTTCGGTGAGGGTGCGGCAGCGGCTGCACCGACCGACCTTTTCCACCGCCTGCTGCAGCGTCGTGGCGAGCAGACCTGCGGCATCGCGGTCTTTCTCCAGCAGATACATGGCCATGCGCTGGGCCGACTTGGGGCCGACGCCCGGCAGGCAGCGCAGTGCGCGAATCAGGTCTTCAATCAGAGGACTGAACATAGTTTGCGTTCAAATATAAAAAGGGCCCATGCAGGGCCCCGAAAATTGTTGGGGACAGGTACAACCAGCCTGTTGCTGTGGGCCGCTCAACCGAACGGGAACTTGAAGCCCTCCGGCAGGTTCATACCTGCACCCAGGTTACCCATCTGCTCCTTCTGTACTTTCTGCGCGGCCTCTTCCACACGGCGCACGGTATCATTGACGGCCGCTGCAAGGAGGTCTTCCAGCATTTCCTTGTCTTCACCCAGCAGGCTCGCGTCGATATTCACATCCACCACATCGTGACGGCCGTTCATGGTGACCTTGATCATACCGGCACCGGACTCACCGATAACCCGCAGATCCGCCAGTTCCTGCTGCACTTTTTCCATGCGTTCCTGCATGTCGGCCTGCATCTTCTGGGCCTGCTGCATCAAATCGCCGAAACCTTTCATCATGGCAATTACCTGTATTTCTGATTGAGTCTACTTTCGTCTGAATTTCGATTACGGGGCGTCGCCGCAGCGACAGGCCCGGGCTTACTTCACCCGAGGTACTCGACCGAATCAGGCACCAACTGAGCGCCCAGTTCACTTTGCAGTTCCTGCACTACCGGGTCCTTGTTCAGTGAGTCCCTGGCAGACAGTAACTGGGCTTCACGGGTTGCCGCGATCAGCTGCGCCGGTGTCCCGCCATACACTTCGCCCACCTGAATCTGAACGGTCACCGGTTGACCGAAAAAATCGCCCAGTACATCGGCCAGGCGCCGCTGATGACCGTCGTCATACAGGCTGCTGCGAGTCTGATCCAGGGTGAAAGAAAGTATATTGTCCTGCCGGCCCAGTAACTCCAGGTTGGAAGCAATGGAGTGCAGGATACCGGTCACCCCCATTTGTGGATACATTGCCGGCCAGCTACCCGGCGTCAGGGCTTCCAGGCGCGCCGCAGGCGCCGCTGCCGCCTGTGCTGGCGTAGGTGTGTGTGAAGGCGTATGTGTAGGAGCCGGTGCCGG
Organism: Microbulbifer elongatus; assembly: GCF_021165935.1. Classification (NCBI taxonomy): domain Bacteria; kingdom Pseudomonadati; phylum Pseudomonadota; class Gammaproteobacteria; order Cellvibrionales; family Microbulbiferaceae; genus Microbulbifer; species Microbulbifer elongatus. The sequence goes on from NZ_CP088953.1 coordinate 3,868,260, forward strand.
TGATGCAGGTTCAGCGTTCTGCGGCGGTGGCGCCGCTTGCACCTGAGCCACCTGCTGGCGCAGCTGCTCACGCACGGCGGCACGGTCGACCTGAGCCATCGCCGCTGCTGCCGGGTGCTCGGGCTCCAGTGACGGCTCGAGCTGCGGCGCCGGGTGCGCCTCTGTTTCTAACGGGGGTTGCGACTGAGGCTGAAGCGCGGACTGCGGCTCAGGGTCCTGCGCAGTTCCGCCTGCCGGTGCGGTTTGCACTGGCGCCGACGGCGTCTCCGCAGCAAGCGGCGCCGCCGGACCCGCTACCCGGGGCTCGGAAACGGATTCAGGGGCGGGCTTTTTTGCCGTATCTGCCCCCGCCTCCCCGGTTTGCAACGGCGAATGCGGTTCATCGTCCCAGGGCGGCGCATCGTTTACCGGTGGCGCGGACTGTCCGCCTGGCTCGGGCGGGGCCTCTGCTGCAGCGTGCGGCTGCGCCACAGCCGGTTGCGGTGATGATGCCGGTGCAGAAATCTGCGGCTGGGATTCAACTGGGGCATCTGCGGCCGCCGCTGAGGGCTGCGGTTCGGCACCCTGCGCGACCGGAACGGGTCGCTCGGTGGGCGTCGCCGTCGCCTGCGCGGACGCACCGGCCAGTGGCGCGGTGGGGATTTGCGCAACCCCTTGCGGCTTGAACGCGAGCATCCGCAGCAGCGCCATTTCAAAGCCACCGCGGGGGTCCGGCGCCAACGGCAGGTCCCGGCGCGCCAGCAGGGCCATCTGATAAAACAGCTGGACGTTTTCTCCGGCCATGGTCGCCGCGTGATGCTGGAGCAACTGGGCATCGCCAAGGGCGTTGTCGATGGACTCCGGCAGCACCTGGGCGATGGCGATACGGTGCAGGATCGAGGCGAGTTCCGCCAGCGCGGCACTGTAGTCCGGCGCCTGTTCAGAAAGCGCACTTACCGCATCGAACAGTGCCGCGGGGTTCTCTTCGGCCAGTGCCTGCACCAGCTTCCACACCAGAGTGCTGTCCAGGGTACCCAGCATGGCACGCACTTCTGCTTCGCTGATCTTGCCACCACCAAAGGCGATGGCCTGATCGGTGAGGCTCATGGCATCCCGCATGCTGCCGTCGGCGGCGCGGCCAAGGTGCCACAACGCCTGCTCTTCGAACGGCACCAGCTCCTTCTCCAGCACGAAGCGCAGATGCTCGACCACCCGCTCCGGGCTCATATTTTTAAGGTTGAACTGCAGGCAGCGGGACAGCACGGTCACAGGCAGCTTCTGTGGGTCGGTGGTGGCCAGCAGGAATTTTACGTGGGGCGGCGGCTCTTCCAGGGTTTTCAGCAGCGCGTTGAACGAGCTGTTGGAGAGCATGTGTACCTCGTCGATCAGGTAGACCTTGTAGCGGCCCCGCGTGGGCGCGTACTGCACGTTTTCCAGCAGCTCGCGGGTGTCCTCCACCTTGGTGCGGGAGGCGGCATCCACTTCAATCAGATCGACAAAGCGGCCGTCGGCGATTTCTGTACATACAGAACACTGACCACAGGGTTCCGAGCTGACGCCGGTCTCACAGTTCAGGCACTTGGCGAGAATTCGCGCTATGGTGGTTTTACCCACACCGCGAGTACCGGCAAACAGGTAGGCGTGGTGCAGACGGTTGTTGTCCAGGGCGTTGATCAGCGCCTGGAGCACGTGCTCCTGCCCGACCATTTCCCGGAACAGCCGCGGCCGCCACTTACGCGCCAGTACTTGATAACTCATTCGTTCTCCGCAGTGGCAACGGCCATAGAAGGTGCCACGATGTGATGATTGGTCACGGACCAGACACGGCTGGCCCGTCGCAAAACTCGAAAAGTCGGCCATTATACCGGCATCGCTGCTCAGGAGTAGAGATCCGCCAGCGGTCATGAAATTCCACCTTCCACCCCGAGTAGGCACGATGTTTGAAGACCAGTTGACAGGTTCAGTCATCTTATCGTGTCAAAACGACCACTCGTCGATTGCTGTGCAGCTGTGTTATAACTGGCAGTGCCCGCCTTATAACAAACACAACGAGCGCAGTACGGGGACCCCAGCAAGCAATGAGTAGAGCCCGGAAGTCACTTCTGGAAAAGCTGTTTGCCGACCATGGCCAGGCACTGGTGCGCTTTATTACACGCATCGTGCGCAGCACCGAAGACGCAGAGGATATTGCCCAGCATGCCTACCTGCGCCTGCAGAAACTCAGCGACGAAAAAGATCTCGAGAACCCCAGGGCTTACCTGTTTCAGATCGCCAATAACCTGGCGGTGGATCAACTGCGCCGCGGCAAGCTCCACATCGAATATGTCAGCCAGCAATTGCCCCCAGAAGGCGCCACTCCCGGGGATGACGATCACGGTTACCACCAGTCCCCGGAGCGCGTCCTCGCGGCCCGCCAGCAGCTGCAAGCCATCCACCAGGCCATGGACAGCCTGCCACTGAAGTGTCGCCAGGCGTTTCTGTTACACCGCAGCCGCGGTCTCTCCTACGCTGAAATCGCCCACGAAATGAACATCTCTGTCAGCAGTGTCGAGAAATACATCCTGCAGGCACTCAAAGTCTGCCGCCAGAAGGTCGGCGCTCCCGCATAGCGCCGTACCATCCGGCGCCCTTTCTTATTGCGGCCACATTGCCAGCCCCTTAGACCGGTCCGCTCACCGCATAAACCTCGCGCTCAGACGCACCGCTATTGCGAGATCAATGACCTTTGAACAAGCTTGGCGCACGGGTGACCCCAGGTGCACCGCAGTGCAGCAAAAAACCTGAAAAAGTATTGAGGGGGGAGGGCAGTCGCTCGTCTTATTTGTAAGTGGCGGCATCCGTACAAAAAAGAACGGAAACCACATAGATAATGTGCTAAATTTTGCAAACTTTTATTGCATAAATTGCGCAGGATGAACAGAGCGTTGATTTGAACGCCCCCAGGCAGCACCATATTGGTGCAAGAGGGCGAGAGTGGTTATGGAGATTAACCATTGCCTCAAATGACAACTCTGACAGGCAGCTCGATAGGTTATTGGAAAACAAGGTATTAGTGCGGTGAACCCTCAGGCAGTACAAGAAGTACCCATGGAAGACAGGCTCGATCAGGCGTGTGCCTGGATCGCGCGCCTGCGTTCCGACGCGATCAGCGATGCTGACCGCCGCGCTTTTGCCAGCTGGATGTCCGGCTCACCCGCCAACCGCCAGGCCTTTGACGAGATGACCGAGCTGTGGGGCGATCTTGGGGCCCTGTCGCACATGCCGCTGGATGAGCTCTACCCGGAAAGTGTTCCCAGCAGCAACTCCCGTGCAGGGTCCCAGCCAACTCCCCCCTCCTCTACTACCCGCTCAGACAGCACCGTGAGTACCGGGTGGAATCTGCCCCAGTGGTTACTTGGTGGCAGTGCCGTGGCTGCCTGCCTGGCCGTCGCACTGTGGGTCGGCAATGAGTGGCTGCAACAGACGCCGGTGCAGCAACAGATTTATGCCACCGCCGTAGGTGAAACTCGCACCCTGTCCCTCGCCGATGGCTCGCAGGTACAGCTGAATACGAATTCCGAGCTGATCGTCAACTTCAGCCGCGATGAGCGCCGCACCCAACTGCTGCGCGGTGAGGCTTTTTTTGATGTGGCCCGCCAGACGTCCCGCCCGTTTACTGTAGCGGCCGGCGAAGCCAATATTCGCGTACTGGGGACTCAGTTCAATGTTGAGCGCAATCCCGACAACACCCGGGTTTCCGTCACCGGCGGCACCGTGGCAGTGAGCGAAGCCCGTACGGCCAGTGGCCTGCAGCCGGAAAGTGTCAAACTGACCCGCAACCAGAAAGTCAGCGTTTCCAACAGCGGGCTTTCCGAGGTCGGCCGCACTTCGGCCGATGAGGCCCTGGACTGGACCCGTGGCCAACTGGTATTTGATCGCACCCCTCTCGACGAAGCCCTTGAGGAGCTGAACCGCTACCTGAAGGTACCCGCCGCTGCCGCGCCCAACGTGGGCGAACAGACCCTGTCCGGCACTTTCGAACTGACTGACCCCGAGAGCACCCTTGCAGCCATCGCTGCGGCACTCGACCTGGACCAGGATCAGAGCGACCCCAACCTGACTCTCTTGTCACCCAAGCGTAACTGAGATATAACTCTCGCCCGGGGAAACCGTACTTTTTTTAGCCAAAAGCTGACCGGTTGCCCAAACCACAACACGAATGAAATGAAGGCTGTGTTCACCGGTTGCTGATCGTACCGGACACGGGTGGGATGAGAGTATTGAACAACCGGCACTGGGCAACACTGTCTCTGACAGGGCTGATGCTACTCGCTCAGAGTAGCCTTGCCGCCTGCCCGAAAACCGGTGTGCAGGCACCGGCCGGTAGCCTCGCGCGGGCATTGATTTCCCTCGGTCGCCAGTGCCGGATATCCCTGGTGGTTCAGGCCGACAGCGCCGCGTCTATTCAGATTCCCGCACTGCATCTGGAAACGCCCGATGGCAGTATCACTCCCGCCTTGCACCAGCTGCTGGAAAGGACGGATCTCACCTTCACCCATACCGGCACCAACGCCGTCGCCATCATGGCGAAGAAGGAAGAAAGTACCGAACAACAAATCGCGGATAAATCGCTACTACTGGAAGACGAGGTCATCGTCACCGGTCGCAGCCTGACGGGGAGTCACCTGCGTCATCTGAAACTCGACAGCTACGCTCCAATCGACGTACTGGCGCAGCCGGAGCTCGAGATCACCGGTGCGCAGACCATTTCAGAGCTGCTGAAGTTTTTACCAGCCGTCTCCGGCAATTCAACCAGCACCTCGGTCACCAATGGTGGCAATGGTACTGCTACCGTCACCCTGCGCGGCCTGCCGGCCAGTAATACGCTGGTGCTGATCAATGGTCGGCGCATCGTCAGCAACGGCTTTGGCGGTGAAGCAGCGGATCTGAACACCATTCCGTTGTCGGCTGTCGATCGTATCGAAGTGCTCAAAGATGGCGCTTCCGCGGTATATGGCTCCGATGCCATTGCCGGCGTGGTCAACATTATCTTGCGCAGAGAATTCGACGGGCTGTCGGTGAATACCTACTACGGCCAGGCCGAGCGTGGCGATCAGGACACCAGCTCCTACAGTGTCACCTGGGGCGCGGGCAATGAGGACACCCATTTGATGTTCAGCCTGGCTGACTACCGCCAGGGGGGCATTCTTAGCCGCGACCGCGACCTCTCTGCCTCCGCAGACAACCGCCCACGGGGTGGCACCGATCTGCGCTCATCAGCCTCTCCCCAGGGATTTATTGCCCTGGCCGATGAAGTAGTGACCAATACCGAGGATGGCTACGCCCCGTGGACACCGGAAGATCTGTATAACTTCCGCGAATATACGTCCGCACGGGTTCCCTCGGAGCGTCAATCCCTGTACCTCGCTCTGAACCACCGCCTGAGCGGAGATACCCAGGGATTTGCAGAGCTTATGACGGTGCGCACCCGTTCCGAGGCCAAGCTCGCTCCCACCCCGGTATTTACCCGCTTTGACAATGGCGACCTGACCATCAGCAGCGACAACATCTACAACCCGTTTGGCGAGGACATCTCCGATGTGCGCAAGCGAGTGCTGGAGCTCGGGCCGCGCGTTCAGTACAACGGCACCGATACCTATCGCCTGAATACAGGCTTTAAAGGCCTGATGGATGACTGGCAGTGGGAGCTGACCGCGGCCACCCACTACACCCGTGCGCGCGAGAAACTCTCCAACCTGATTGATCCGAACCACCTCTCCCTCGGCCTCAAGGGCCCGGATATCTGCTCAGAAAATACCGACTGCACACCAATCAACCTGCTTGGGCAAAGCGGCAGTATCGATCAGGATCAGCTGGATTATATTCGCAGTGCCAATTATGTAGATGGCGCCAGCCGCATGACCTCAGTAACCTACATTGCCGACGGTCCATTAGGGCAAAACACCGCCGGTGATATCCTTGCCGCAGCCGGTGTCGAACTGCGCAGAGAAGCCATCGATTTTACCTCCACAGACGCCAATGGTTTTTCGCTCATCGGTGGTGTCGCCTCCGGCGCCGCACAGGGCAGCCGGCTGATCGGCGAAGCCTTTGCAGAAATTTCCCTGCCGCTCAGGACTGAACAACTTTGGCTCGACGGTGCAATTCGCTACTCCGATTACAGCGATTTCGGCAATACCGCCAACCCCAAACTCGCCCTGCGCTGGCGCCCCCTGCCGAGCGTACTGGTCCGCGCCAGCTACGCAACCGGGTTCAAGGCACCGACCCTGGTCGATATGAACCAGACCGGCTACCAGAGCCAGGAGTTTCTGTTCGACCCCTGCACCAACAGCGACGCCACAAGCCTGCCCGGCTGCAGCGGACGCGCCGACCAGGCACGCATTCAATACCTCACCGAGTTCGGGGGCAATCCGGACCTGCAACCGGAAACCTCCGACAACCGCTCCCTCGGTATTGTCTGGACGCCCGGGGATTTCACCGGTTTTCACGCCAGCCTGGATCTGTACGACATCCGTCAAAATGACGTCATTGACACCAGCCCGCAATACCTGATCAACGAAAATGCCACCAATGGTATCTTCGCCGATCGCGTGCAGCGGGATGAGCGCGGTGATATTACCCGCGTGATTGCAACGCGCCTCAATATCGGTGCCCGCGAAGTACGTGGCGTAGACGCCACTCTGCGCTACCAGCACCAGTCGAAGGAGTTCGGACTGATTCGCTGGTCCATGAACAGCAGCCATATGGCCCGCTACCTGAATCAGCTGGCACCAGGCAGCCCCGTGGAAGATCTCGCCGGCACCTTTGCCGATCCCGCCAGCGGCGGCGCCGGCTCGCTACCGAAATGGAAAGCAAACACCGGTTTGTACTGGCAACGCGGCCGCTGGGAAAGTGGCTACACAATCCACTTTGTCAGCGAGCTGGAAGAAGCCTTTACTCTGGATGATGCCAACGTATCACGCAAAATCCCCAGCTGGGCCACCCACGACGTGCAGCTGGCATATGCGGTACCAACCGGGTTTCGCGTTGCGATCGGCATCGACAACCTGATGGACAAGGCTCCGCCCTTTGCAGCGTCGGCGTTTAACGATAATTTCGATGCGCGCACCTACGAGCTGACCGGCCGCTACTGGTACACCACCTTCAGCTTCAACATGTAAAGCAGCGCGTGCCAATCGATTTCACACCCGGCCCAATTTACCTCTATTCTGTTCCCTGAACATATCCCACTCGATTTCACCGAGTACTCAATCTCCTCTGTTACCCGCGGTTCTCAAGGCACATCGCACCACTGCCTTTTTAGACCCCGCGCACACACTGTTCGTTTTTTGCACCACTTTTGACGTCACAATTGGCGCAAATGTACCAAAGGCGCAATTTCATTCACGAAAAACCTTGAACTTGAAAAAATTGTTCTAGGGTTGTTAGCAAGCCTCTTGTTGATAGATGTTTGTAGTTGTCAGGAAGGGCATGGCCAATTCGGCGAACATCACCGGTATCAGGAGAGGTATACCATGGACAAAACCCGTCTTTCTCGGGCAATCAAGGGCGCGATCGCGGCTGCCGCCGTTACATCCAGCTTTTCTACCGTTTCTCTTGCGCAGGATGTGCAGCAAGAAGTAGAAGAAATTGTTGTCACCGGTTCACGCATCCAGCGTGCGACAGACGCCAATAGCGCCACGCCAATCAGTGTGTTTGATGCAGCCCAACTTGAGCAGTCAGGTCAGACAACGCTGGAAGACTTCCTGCAAAACATTCCTTCAATGACTGGTGGCCAATTGGGTTCATCGGTCAACAACGGCAGCGGCGGTCTCGCCACGGTTTCTCTGCGCGGCCTCGGCTCTTCGCGCACCCTGATTCTGATGAATGGACGCCGCCTCAGTTCCTCTGGCGGTGCCACCGGTGTGGTTGACCTCAACACCATTCCGACCTCAGTGATCGAACGTGTAGAAATCCTGCGCGATGGTGCTTCCACGATTTACGGCTCGGACGCTATCGCCGGTGTAATCAACATCATCACCAAAAAAGGTTTTGAAGGCGCCGAGCTGACCTTCGATTACGGCGCCTCTACCCACGGCGACGGTGACGAGTACCTGGCGGCGATGACCATCGGTACCGGCAACGACAAAGGCCACGTGATGCTGAACGCGCAATACACCAAGCGCGAAGATATCTGGCAGGGTGATCGTCGGTTCTCTGAGTGCCCGCTGGGTGAGTCTGGTGGCAATGTCGTTTGTGGCGGTAGTCCTACTACCACGCCAGCGCGCTTCTCACCGACTGAAGACGATCGACAGCTGATCGTAGATCCGGTTACCGGTGTTGTGCGTAATTTCAACTCCACCACAGACGGGTACAACTATGCCGCGGCCAGCTACCTGACCACACCGCAAGAAGTGGCCTCCATTTATGGGTACGGAACCTACGAACTTTACGACTGGAAAGACGTAACTGACGTGCGAGCTTTCAGTGAGCTTTCCTACGTGAACCGCCGCTCAGACCAACTATTAGCTGCGGAAGGTACCTTCTGGGGACCGGAAGTCCCCGTTACCAACCCCTACAACCCGATAGGCGAACCAGTGAATATTGGTCGTCGCTTGGAAGAGACCGGTGGTCGCGCTTTCAGTCAAGACCTTAGCACCTGGCGCGGTGTTGTCGGTCTTGAAGGGGAATTCTGTAACGAGTGGACCTGGGACCTGTCCTACAATTACTCCCGCTGGGTCGACACCCAGATTGACCGGGGGCGCGGTAATACCGTGCGCTTCGAGAACCTGCTGGACCCCGTTGCCTGTGCGGCCGACCCCGACTGTGCTGCTGCCGTAGGTGCGACTGGTGTAACCGCCTGGAACCCCTTCGCGGCCGGTACTCTGACCGAAGAAATGCAGAACTATGCGCTGGTGACCAATTCTCCGGTTGAACGCTCTTCACTGCGCAGCTTTCAAGCCAACCTGGTAGGTGACTTTGGCGAATGGGCCCTCACCGGTGAAGCACCCGCATGGGCCATCGGCTATGAAAACCGTGCAGAGCGTACCGAGATCATACCGGATGGTGCGGCTGAAATTGGCCAGATCTACTTCGTAAACGGCGATGCCTGGGGCGGCAACTATAGCGTGGATGAGTTTTACGGCGAGGTGCGCGTACCTGTACTGGAAGGTCGTCCCTGGGCAGAAATCCTCGCTTTCGAGGCATCTTTCCGCTACTCCGACTACAGCACCATTGGCGATGACACCACCTTCGGCGCAGTTGTTGAATACGCACCACTGGATGAGCTCCGTTTCCGCGGCACCTATTCCGAAGGGTTCCGAGCTCCAGGTCTGGATGATCTCTACCTGACCCCGACGGTGTCCGCCGAGACCTATTCGGACCCCTGTAATGGCTGGGACAGCAGCTTCAACGCCAATGTCCAGGCCAACTGTGCTGCGGACGGTATCGCCCCGGGAACCGCAATCGTTTCCCCGCAAGCCACCGGTCTGTTTGGCGGCAACCCGGATCTGGAGGCCGAGAAGTCTGAGAGCTGGACACTGGGTATGTGTGTGGACACCATCCTGGACTGACAACATGGGTTTCACCGTTGATTACTTCAACATCAACATCGATGACGCGATTGGCACTCTGACCACCAACACTATTGTACAAGGTTGTTATGAGAGCCCCGGGTTCAGTTCACCGCTGTGTGACCTGATCACCGGTGCCGCAGCGGTAGGCAGTAGCCCATCACCTACCAGCCCATATCGCGCGAACGACAATACCATTGCCGGGCAGCTATTGAATAGCCAGAACGTGTCCACCTTTGAGACCTCCGGTGTCGACCTGGGCTTCGACTACAGCATGGATGCGGGCCCCGGTGTAGTGAGCGTGAACCTGTCTGCGACTTATCTGCACGAGTGGAAATACCGCGGCAGCGCAGAGGATCCGACCATTGATCTGGCGGGTTACTTCGGAGCCGACCCGGTAACCACGGCGATCGTGGCCTTCCCCGAGTGGAAGTTCTACGGAACCTTGGGCTATGAATACGACTGCTGGAGTGCATTCACCACCGTGCGGATGCTGGGTGAAGTCGATGACTTCGATCCATCACCTGCGGCTCTCGCAACCCATATTGATACCACCTGGTATCAAGATGTGAACTTCAACTACTTCCGCTGGGAAAATGTCACCCTGACCGGTGGTATCCGCAACATGTGGAATCAGCAGCCTCCCTATGTCACCAACTACGATGACATGAACACCCTGATGAGAAGCTATGACACCGTCGGCCGCTTCTTCTACGGAAGTGTGACGCTGCAGTTTTAAACCTTTAAAACCTCTCTTGAAAGCCCTGCCTCGCGCAGGGCTTTTTTTTGCCAGCTACTGTACCTGCCCCGAATTCAACGTCCCGCCGCGAAGTTTTTGGACGATCGTCTTCAATAAAAGCAAGCTCAATATGACTAACGTGACTTTTGTTCTCGTGTGCAGTTTTTTTATTTTTTTTTGAGGGAACTTATTCCCAGTCCGTTAAATACACGTTGGGAAGGAAATGACCGCTTGGGGGTAGTCATTTCCGCACACGCCAAACCTGGCAACACACTAAAAATCCAACGATCAAGAGAGGATTTAGAATGAAAAAGAACCTCCTGTCCGTAGCCGTAGCCGCTACGATCATGGTTCCAGCCCTGCCTGCGTTCGCACAAGAAGATGCTACGATGGTGGAAGAGGTAGTGGTTACCGGTTCTCGCATTAAGCGCACTAACTTTGACGAAGCGGCGCAAGTAGTAAGCATGGATCGTGCAGACATCGATGCTCTCGGCAACCTGATGATCGCCGATACCCTGCGCAACACTCCGCTGAACTCTTTGGGTTCTTTTAACGAGCGCTCCGGTAGCTCCGCCCAGTCCAACGCTACTGTTGACCTGCGTGGTCTCGGCTCTCAACGCAGCCTTGTCATGATCAACGGACGCCGTATGCCGGGCTCCCCGAACTTGGGTGCCGCATCCATCAACTTGAATATGATCCCGATGGCGGCTGTTGAGCGTATTGACATTCTGGCTGACGGCGCTTCTGCCGTGTACGGTTCAGACGCAGTAGCTGGCGTTGTCAACCTGATGATGCGCGAGAACTTCGAAGGCATTGAATTCACCACTCGCCGTGGTGATCGTGCTAACGACGACGGAATCGAAGAGTCTTTCAGTTTTGTAACCGGCCTTTCAAGCGACCGCGGCAACATCACCTTCTCCGCTGAGTACAATCATCGCGACCCAATTTTTGACGGTGATCGTGAATACACTTCTGCTTGGATTCGCGACAATGGTGACGGTCGGCTTGATGCCTACCTAGATACCGATGGCTACTCTTACTACGGTAAGACCATCGAGATTTACGATCCGAATACAGAGTATTACAGCATCGAAGCCGCCACCAGCTGCGCTGATGACTCCACGTTTATGGAAACTGGAGCTGCGGCCTTTGGTGAACCTGATGGCACTCTGTGTACTTACCCGTATGCAAATATTTCTGCCAACAAAGCAGAACTGAGTCGCATCAATACCTTCCTGAGCGCAAACTACGAAATTTCCGACAACGTCGAGTTCTACGCGAATGCGCTCTTCTCGAAAGTTGAATCGTTTGGTCGCTACGCACCGCCTGCGGCTGCATGGTCTGACATGCCAGCTGACTATGCGGACGTTCCCTTCGATGTCGATGCCCTTTTGGCCGATGGCTCTATCACTGACGACTACGAGATCACGGGCTACTACCGCTGGACCAACATCGGCCCGCGTGACAATAACGTTACTGACACTCAGTACGACTTCACTTTGGGCTTCCGCGGCGACCTGCCGAACGGCATGAGCTATGAGACTTATGCACAGAAAGGACGCTACGAGGTTAAAGAGTTCGGTTCATACTACCTCTCCTATCCAGGTCTGGACTATGTCTTGAACAATGGCATTGACCCATTCTCGGATGAAGGTGCGGCCGCCATGCGCGCCCTAACCTCTCAGAACAACTTCACCGATCAAACCAAAGTTTACGGTCACCTCCAGTTCGATGGTGGCGACTGGTTTGGTGCAGGCGAGACCATCGTGCTGACCGGCGCGGAAGCATATACAGTTTCGTATGCTAACCAGTATGACAACGCCTCCGAGGCTGGCTTGGTGGGAGGCAGCTCCGGCAACTCGGCTGCAGGGGAACGTGATGTCGCCGCAGTGTTTGCTGAAGCGATTATCCCAGTCATGGATCAAATGGAAGTAAATGCTGCTGTTCGTTACGATAACTACAGTGACTTCGGTTCCAATGTTGCTCCCTCCCTGTCTGCGAGCTACAACCTGACCGACTCCCTGACTCTGCGGGCCTTCTCGGCGTAGTGGTCGGCGAGGTCAAACTTTTCCTGTTTGCGATACAGGCGCTCCAGGTTGCTTATGGCAATGGTGTGATTACTCTTCAGCTGCAGCGCCTGCTGATAACTCTGCTCTGCGGCGCCATACGCCCGGTTGCGACTGTAAAGTGCCCCGAGGTTTGCCCACAGATCCGCATCTCCTGGCCTCAGGTCCAACGCCTTACGCAAATAGCGAAACGCATCGACCATTTGCGCCTGCTGCATCAGCTCGAGACCGCGATTGCTGTAATACTGAGCGAATGCCTCGGTGTCCGACAGCCTGCGCTGGTCGTAGATGGGGTCGTAGGCCTCGAGATTGAAATCCACCACGCGGCGGCCCCGGGGGCTCTCGCTCACCATATTGATATGGCGGTACACCACAAAGGTCTGCGACTCCTCATGCCCCCATACCGGTGGCACTTCCACCTGATTGAAGTAGGCATCCGCCCCCAGTTCCCGCGCCATGGCCACCATCATCACGGTAAAGGCCATACAGTTGCCCACCTGCTCGCGGTATGTGTCACTGGCGGTCAATGTCTGATCTGCCTGATACTGGACGGTGAAGTCGCGATTCTCGAAGCCTTGCAGCAGCGCAGCCAGACGCTGCTGGGGACTGGCCTGCGGGGCGACACGAGCGAGGTACCTGCGCATTTCCAGAGAGAGACCGAGAATATCGTCTTCCGGCAACGCCATTCGCGGTACCGGCTGCTCAAACAGCGCCTGACCTGAGAGCAGCCAGCCCACATCTGCCGGGGCTGGGGGATCGACCGGGTTGCTGGCGCAGCCGGCCAGTAGAACCGCGGCAATCGCCGTACAGGCAGCGACCCGCCTGGGCTGGAAACGCGGGCGGTTCGCGGAATGTGACCGTTTGATTTCTGGCAGTCCAGAATTTTCCGGGGTTTTCATGGTTATTCTCCCCATAACGTGTTCTGAATCTCTGATTTTCCACAATTCCTGTCGCGTAGGAATACCTTTCGCAGGTTCATTTCCTGTTTCACCTGTAACCATTCGCCAGTTTCCGGGACCGCTGTTACACTCGGAAAGGTCTCAATTAAAGCTATAACGAGCAAATAACAATCGGAACAACTGATATGTCGTCACAGCCACAACAAAACAGCGATGGCTTTTTTGGCCATCCCAAGGGGCTTTCCACCCTCTTCTTTACCGAGATGTGGGAGCGGATGAGTTACTACGGCATGCGGGCTCTGCTGGTCCTGTTTATGACCGCCAGCCTGCAGCAGGAAGGCCTGGCCTTTACCTTTGCCGCCGCTACCGCCATCTACGGCCTCTACACCGGCGCGGTGTACTTTCTCGGCCTCCCCGGTGGCTGGATTGCGGACCGCCTGCTCGGCGGGCAGCGCACCGTCTGGTACGGCGGCATCATCATCATGTGCGGCCATATCGTGCTCGCCATTCCCAGCGAACACACCTTCTTTATTGGCCTGATACTGGTTGCCACCGGCACTGGCCTGCTCAAGCCCAATATCAGCGCACTGGTTGGCCACCTCTACGCCGACGACGATGTGCGTCGCGACAGTGGCTATGCCCTGTATCACATGGGTATCAATATTGGCTCCGTGCTGGGCTACATGATCTGTGGCTACTTCGGTGAGAAAGTCGGTTGGCACTGGGGCTTTGGTGCCGCTGCGGTAGGTATGGCAATTGGCCTGGTTCAGTACCGCAAGACCATCGGTAACCTGGGCGATGCGAGCCTGAAGCCGGAGCACCCGATGACACCAGCGGGCGAAAAGAAAGCCTGGAGCACCATCTGGGCGATCGTTGGTACCGTCGTGGTGATTACCGCCCTGACCATGAGCGGCGTGATCGCTTTTGACCCGGTTGCCGTAGCCAAGTACGTGGCCATTGCCTTTACCGTCATCTTCTTCGCCTACTACGCCTACATCTATTTTGGCGGCAAGCTGACCCAGGCCGAGAAGAAGCGCATGTGGGCCCTGTTCCTGGTGTGTGTGGCTTCCGCCTGTTTCTGGTCCGGATTCGAACAGGCGGGCTCCTCCCTGAACCTGTTTGGTCGTGACTTTACCGACCGCATGATCGGGTCCTTCGAGATTCCGGCATCCTGGTTCCAGAATGTGAACCCGATGTTCATCATCATTCTGTCTCCCTTCTTCGCCGCCCTGTGGATCAACCTGGGCAAGCGCATGATCTCGCCATCCTATGGCATGAAGTGCGCCATCGGCCTGATCATTATGGCCACCGGCTTTATCGTGATGTTCTTCGCCGCCCAGCAAGCCGCGGCAGGCCTGAAAGTCGCGCCGATGTGGCTGGTAACCACTTACTTCCTGCACACGGTGGGTGAACTGTGCCTGAGCCCGGTGGCCCTGAGTGCAGTGAGCAAGCTGTCGCCGCGTCGCTTTGCTGGCCAGATGATGGGTGTGTTCGTACTCACCTACTCCATCGGTAACATTATTGCCGGCCTGTTGGCGGGTAACCTCGATCCGAACAATGTTTCCGAGCTGCCGAACCTGTACCTGCAGATCGCCATCTTCAGCATTGGTATCGGTGCCGTGATTGCGCTGATCAGCCTCAAGTCCAAGTCCTGGGAAGGTCAGGGTGAAGAGCACATCGAAGCAATTGAGCCGGCCGAGGCGCCTGCGAAGACGGTTGGATAATCGGCTTAGCCCGAACGGAAAAGGCCGCTGCGGGAAACCGCAGCGGCCTTTTTTTTGTGGTGGGTGAACCACCCTGTGGGAGGCTGCCTTACAGGGCCCGTTATTAGCTGGCGACCACTGCGTAGTTCAGCCAGATAAAGCGGGCACCGATAAAGAATAACAGCCCGGCAAAGCAGTTCTTCAGTAACTGCGGAGACAGCTTGTGGGCCAGCAGGGCACCGAAGCGCGCAAACCAGGTGCTGGCGAGTACGATACCGAGAAACGCGGGCCAGTAGATATAACCACCGCTCCACTCCGGTAATTGCGGGTTATTCCAGCCCTGCACCGCAAAACTGAGCGCACCGGCAATGGCGATGGGCAGGCCGCAGGCGGCTGACGTCGCCACCGCACGCTGCATGACCACATGACAGCGGGACAGGAAGGGCACCGTCAGTGAGCCCCCACCAATCCCGAAGATGGCGGAAACCCAGCCGATAAAACCACCGGCAATGGACAAACCCACTTTTCCCGGCACCTTTTCACCATTGGTGGGCAGCGGCCCCTTGCGCAGTCCATCCAACCACATCTTGAGTGCAATACCGACCGCAAACAGCCCGATCAGCAGCTGCAGCCAGGCGCCGCTCAACCAGTCTGCGGTCACGCCTCCAATCCAGGAGCCGAGCAGAATACCCGGCGCCATGGCGGCGAAAATGGCCCAATCCACCGCGCGTTTACCGTGATGAGTGCGCACTGAGCTGATGGAGGTAATGATGATGGTCGCGAGCGACGTGCCGACGGCCATATGGGTGAGAATCTCGGGGGCGATCCCCTGGGCAGTAAATACCAGCACCAGCGCCGGCACGATAATCAGGCCTCCGCCCACGCCGAACAGGCCGGCAATGGTCCCTGCACCCATCCCCACCAACAGGTAAATCAATAACACTTCCACTGCGCACTCCCGTCCCGTATTTCAATTTTCTACCAGCAAAAAAAACGGCGGCATATAGCCACCGTTTTCCGTCGCTTGCAAGCAAGCGTGCCAAACCGGGAGGAATTACTCCTCGCCAGTGGCCTCATCCGCCTGCTCGGCTTCTTCGGCTTTGGCTTCCTTGATGGACAGCTTGATGCGGCCGCGCTGGTCTACGTCCAGCACCTTCACTTTGACCATCTGGCCTTCGCTCAGATAGTCGGTGACCGCATTGACGCGCTCTTCGGCGATCTGGGAGATATGCACCAAGCCGTCTTTGCCCGGCAGGAAGTTTACGAATGCGCCGAAGTCGACGATACGTACCACCTTACCTTCGTAGATGGCTCCGATCTCGGCTTCCGCGGTGATTTCCTCGATACGAGTAACTGCCGCTTCCAGGCTCTGGCCGTCTTCACCGAATACCTTCACGGAACCATCGTCTTCGATGTCGATGGAGGCACCGGTTTCTTCGGTGATGGAGCGGATGGTCGCGCCGCCTTTACCGATCACGTCGCGGATTTTATCCGGATGGATCTTCAGGGTGGCGTAACGGGGGGCGTTTTCATTCACTACGGAACGGGACTCGCCGATTACCTTGTTCATTTCCGCCAGGATATGCAGGCGCGCATGCAAGGCCTGCTCCAGGGCAGTTTCCATGATCTCTTCGGTGATACCTTCGATCTTGATGTCCATCTGCAGCGCAGTTACACCAGAAGCGGTACCGGCTACCTTGAAGTCCATGTCGCCCAGATGGTCTTCGTCACCCAGGATATCGGTCAGAACCGCGAAGCCTTCGTCTTCCTTCACCAGGCCCATCGCGATACCGGCAACCGGCGCTTTCAGCGGTACACCTGCGTCCATCAGTGCCAGGCTGGAACCACACACGGAAGCCATGGAGCTGGAGCCGTTGGATTCTGTGATCTCGGAAACCACTCGCAGTGTGTAGGGGAATTCTTCCGGGTTCGGCAGAACAGCCGCGATACCGCGGCGGGCCAGACGACCGTGGCCGATTTCACGACGGCCGGTCGCACCCACACGACCTGCTTCACCTACAGAGTAGGGAGGGAAGTTGTAGTGCAGCATAAAGTAGTCTTTACGCTCGCCTTCCAGGGCGTCGATGATCTGTGCATCGCGGGTAGCGCCAAGAGTGGAAACCACCAGTGCCTGAGTTTCACCGCGGGTGAACAGCGCAGAGCCGTGAGACTTCGGCAGTACGCCGACTTCTACGGAGATCGGGCGAACGGTTTTGGTGTCGCGACCGTCGATACGGGGCTCACCGCGCACCACGGCGCCGCGTACGGTTTTCTTCTCCAGCTTGCCGAAGTAGCTTTTCACTGTGCCGGCATCCAGCTCTTCGGTGGACAGGGCTTCGGCCGCTTCGTTGCGCAGCTCGCCCAGACGGGCGGTGCGCTGCTGCTTGTCGGTGATCTTGTAGGCTTCTGCCACTTTCTCACCGAACTGCGCTTCCAGCGCGGATTTCAGATCTTCGTTGACCGCTTCAGCCTGCCAGTCCCAGGTGGGCTTGCCAGCTTCGGCTTTCAGCTCGGCGCAGACTTTAACAACGGCCTGCATTTCCTGGTGGGCGAACAGTACCGCGCCCAGCATGATGTCTTCCGGCAGCTCGGCGGCTTCGGATTCCACCATCAGAACCGCGTCTTTGGTACCAGCCACAACCATGTCCAGCTCGGACTCTTTCAGAGCCGCGTAGCCCGGGTTCAGGATGTAGCCATCTTTTTCGGTGTAACCCACACGCGCGGCGCCAATCGGGCCAGCGAAAGGAATACCAGATACGGACAGTGCCGCGGAGGTGCCGATCATGCCGGCGATATCCGGATCTACGTCTTTTTCCGCAGACAGTACGGTAATCATCACCTGTACTTCGTTCATAAAGCCGTTCGGGAACAGCGGGCGGATCGGACGGTCGATCAGACGGGAGGTCAGAGTTTCTTTCTCGGACGGGCGGCCTTCACGCTTGAAGAAGCCACCGGGAATCTTGCCGGCCGCGTAGGCCTTTTCTACATAGTGTACGGACAGCGGGAAGAAGCTCTGGTCTGGCTTGGCTTCTTTGGCACCGACAACGGTACACAACACAACGGTTTCACCCATGGTGACCAGCGCTGCACCAGTGGCCTGACGTGCGATACGGCCAGTTTCAATGGTGACTTGCTGATTTCCGTACTGGAATGTTTTGGTTACTGGATTCACTAGTTTCTTTCCTGTTTCCTTACGGCTGCTGGCCCATTCCAACAGCCCCTACAGTTGTTCGCCTGCACCGCAGACGAATGTGCCGAGCCTGTGTTTGCCGGCCCGACATTCCCGAAACAAACATCGCGTTTCGGAAAATTCGAATTCTATAAAGAACAATGCCCGCCAGAGGGCGGGCATTGTCAGGGTCTTAGCGACGCAGGCCGAGCTTGGCGATCAGCTGAGCGTAACGGTTCAGATCCTTGCGCTTCAGGTAGTCCAGCAGCTTACGACGCTGGTTTACCATGCGGATCAGACCACGACGGGAGTGGTGGTCTTGCTTGTGAGAAGCAAAGTGACCCTGAAGCTTGTTGATGTTGGCAGTCAGCAGGGCTACCTGGACTTCCGGAGAACCGGTGTCGCCTTCAGCTTGGCCGTGCTCTTTCAGGATGGCTGCTTTTTCATTTGCAGACAGTGCCATAACGAATTACCTCGTTCGTAACATGCTTTGAAAATTCGGCTGGCCCGTGCATGTTTACAGACCAGCTAGTTGCGGTTGCGGGTTACCCCGCTCACAGTACCTTCCCATCGTCATTCCAGACATTTTGTCATTACCGGACTAGATCCGGTGCGGAATCCACTGGATACCGGCCTGCGCCGGTATGACGACGTTCAGGAGTGCTACTTTACCAGACGGCGCGGGGCGACCCGCCCATCATCAGTAATCTCTCCAACGCCTAGAAATTCACCACTTTCCAGGAAGAGGCGCACCATATCACCTTCATCGCCCAAACGATAGACCTGCAGATCCATTACCGGCTGGCCCTGACGCAGATAGTAACCTGTGTCTTCAGAAAGGGTCATTCTGGGCAGATCGGAGGCGGGGGAATCCGCCGGAAGCAGGTGGTGGTCCAGTACTTCCGCGCGCCCTTCTCCGCGCTCCTCGGTCAGTGTATCCAGCGTGACCGAGTCGTCTTCGTGATAGGGGCCGGCGGCGATGCGGTGCAACTTCTCAACGAAGGCACCTACGCCCAGCGCCTTGCCCAGATCTTCCGCCAGACTGCGCACATAAGTGCCCTTGGAGCAGTGCACCTCGACCACCGCACGCGGCAGCTTGTCCGGTGATGCGGATCCCGGGGTGAAGCGCACCAGCTCGTAGGAAAAGATCTCGACCTGACGCGCCTCGCGCTCCACTTCGATGCCCTGGCGCGCCAGCTTGTACAAAGGCTGGCCATTGTGCTTGAGGGCAGAATACATGGACGGAACCTGACTGATGGTTCCGCGGAATGCGGCCATCGCATCAGACACCTGTTGCTCCGTGAGGCCTGAGGCGTCACTGGTCGCAACCACGTCACCATCCGCATCCCCGGTTTCGGTGGTCATGCCGAAACAGAAGGTACTGCGGTAGCGTTTGTCCGCGTCCAGCAGGTACTGGGAGAATTTGGTCGCTTCGCCGAAACAGATCGGCAACACGCCGGTCGCCAATGGGTCCAGCGCACCGGTGTGGCCGGCGCGGTTGGCGAAGAACAGGCGTTTGGCTCTTTGCAGGGCGTCGTTGGCAGAAATCCCGGCGGGCTTGTTCAACAACAGCACACCATCAATCTGCCGCCCCCATTTTGGTCTGCGGCCCATCAGTCGTTCTGTTCTTCCGGATCGTCGTCAGATTTTTTCTGGTCCGACTTCACCGCCTTGTCGATCAGCGCCGACAGGTGCTGACCACGCACGGAGGTTTCGTCGTAGCGGAATTGCAGACGGGGAATGGTGCGGATCTGGATTTCCTTGGCGAGCTGAGTGCGCAGAAATCCTGCGGCCTTGTTCAGCGCCTCCATGGAAATATCGATTTTGTTGCGATCATCCTCGCCTACCAGGGTGACAAACACCTTGGCGGTGGTGAGATCGCGGCTCACTTCCACGTCGTTGACATTGACCATGCCAACCCGCGGGTCGCGCACTTCGTGCTGGATCAGTCGGGCCAGCTCGCGACGCATGGCGTCGGCTACCCGGTCAGCACGGTGGAATTCTTTGGCCATTGATTACCTATGAAAACGGCTGAAACAACGTCGTTCCGGCGCAGGCTGGAACCCAGAAAACCACGGTGGTTAACTGAACCCCGGGCTGTGCCGGGGCGACGGTTCATTTCCCCCTGGATCCCGGCCTTCGCCGGGATGACGAAATATATTCGCCGGGATGACGAAATACACTCGCCGGGATGACGAAATATATTCGCCAGGGTGACGATCTATCTTCGTCAGTGTGACGGTCAATTACAGCTCGCGAGCTACCTTAACGATGTCGAACACCTCGATCTGGTCGCCCGGCTTGACGTCATTGTAGCCTTTAACGCCGATACCACACTCCATTCCGTTGCGGACTTCCTGCACGTCATCTTTGAAGCGACGCAGGGACTCCAGCTCACCTTCGTAGATGACCACGTTGTCACGCAGTACACGGATAGGCTTGTTGCGGTAGACGGTACCTTCGGTGACCATACAGCCGGCGATCGCACCCAGTTTCGGCGAGCGGAATACGTCGCGCACTTCGGCGATACCGACGATTTCTTCGCGCTCTTCAGGATCCAGCATGCCAGACAGGGCCTGCTTCACTTCGTCCAGCAGGTTGTAGATCACGCTGTAGTAACGGATTTCAACGCTCTCGGTTTCCGCCAGCTTGCGCGCGGCTACATCGGCACGGGTATTGAAACCGATCACGATGGCGCCGGAGGTCAGGGCCAGGTTGATATCGTTCTCGGCGATACCGCCCACACCACTGGAAACCACGTTGACGGACACTTCTTCGTTACCGATTTCCGCCAGAGCAGCCTGGATCGCTTCCAGGGAGCCACGCACGTCCGCTTTGACGATGACCGGCAGAACCTTCTTCTCGCCGGCTTCCATGTTGGCAAACATGTTTTCCAGTTTGGCAGCCTGCTGACGCTGCATACGCTCGATGCGCTCTTTGTCCGCGCGTTGCTCGGCCACTTCACGGGCCTTGCGCTCATCCGCCACCACCAGGAATTCATCACCGGCATTCGGGGTAGAGTCCAGACCCAGCAGCTCCACCGGAGTGGACGGGCCGGCTTCCTTCACGGATTTGCCCAGCTCATTGGTCATGGCACGTACGCGGCCATAGCTCTGGCCCGCCAGTACGATATCACCGCGCTTCAACTCGCCGCTCTGTACCAGCAGGGTCGCAACCACACCGCGGCCTTTTTCCAGGCGCGCTTCAATCACAACACCGTTGGCCGGTACGCCAACTTTGGCTTTCAGTTCCAGCATTTCGGACTGCAGGGAGACGGCTTCCAGCAGCTCGTCAATGCCCTGACCGGTATGCGCGGAGACTTCGATAAACTGCGTATCGCCACCCCAGTCTTCCGGGATAACGTCTTTTGCGGCCAGTTCGTTCTTCACCCGATCCGGATCGGCGGCTTCCTTGTCACACTTGTTGATGGCGACAACCATCGGCACGCCCGCCGCTTTCGAGTGGGCGATGGCCTCTTCGGTCTGCGGCATCACACCGTCGTCCGCGGCGACCACCAGAATAACCACGTCGGTGGCCTGAGCACCGCGGGCACGCATGGCGGTAAACGCGGCGTGTCCCGGGGTATCCAGGAAAGCGATCTCGCCCTGGCTGGTTTTCACCCGGTAAGCACCGATGTGCTGGGTAATACCACCGGCTTCACCGGAGGCGACCTTGGTCTCGCGGATGTAGTCCAGCAGCGAAGTTTTACCGTGGTCTACGTGGCCCATGACGGTGACCACCGGAGAGCGGGAAACTTCTTCACCTTCGATATCGGCGGTCAGCGCGACCAGCTTTTCTTCCAGCTCGTTTTCGGAGCGCAGAACCACTTTGTGGCCCATCTCTTCGACGATCAGGGTCGCAGTATCGCGATCCAGGCTCTGGTTGATGGTGACCATTTCGCCCATTTTCATCAGGCGCTTGATCAGCTCGCCGGCCTTGATATTCAACTGCTTGGCCAGTTCGCCGACGGTAATCGTCTCGCCCAGTTGTACTTCGTACACTTGCTTTCCTGTCGGCTTCTTGAAGCCGTGTGTGTTCTTCACTTTCAGCGTCGGACGAGAGAGAGAGCGGGTACTGCGTTTCTCGTCTTCGGTCTCGAAGGCTTCCAGCGCGGCATCGTACAGGGAGGTCTTGCTGGACTTTTTCGGGCCGGATTTGCCGCGACGGCTGCGTTTTTTGCGCGGCTCGTCGTCATCGCGGTCGTCGACAACCGCTTCCTGTTTACGGCGCAGGGAGGGCTTGACCGCAGCGGCGTCGGCGGCGGTCTTCTGCTTGGCTTTTTCCGCGCGCTCTTTCTGCTCTTCCTCAACGCGCTTGCGCTCTGCTTCTACGCGGGCTTTTTTCTCTTCCAGCTCCGCCGCTTCGCGTTCCGCTTCTTTCTTGCGGCGCTCCATGGCGGCAATACGCATAGCTTCGATATCGTCGACGTAGCTGGAGCGGATAGGTGCCGGCTCCGGCTTGGGTTTCTTGGGTGCCGGTGCAGGCTTGGCTTCTTCCTGTTTGGCTTCTGCAGCTTCTTTCGCCGCGGCTTCTTCAGCGGCGGCTTTGGCTTCCGCTTCTGCCTTGGCAGCGGCCTCGGCTTCCTGCTTGGCCTTGGCTTCCGCC
Organism: Microbulbifer elongatus; assembly: GCF_021165935.1. NCBI lineage: Bacteria > Pseudomonadati > Pseudomonadota > Gammaproteobacteria > Cellvibrionales > Microbulbiferaceae > Microbulbifer > Microbulbifer elongatus. Next base: position 3,890,968 of record NZ_CP088953.1, read on the forward strand.
TCAGCGCGGGCTTTGGCTTCCGCCTCTGCGGCCTCCTGCTCAGCGAGGGCGCGATCAGCGGCGGCTTTCTCTGCCGCGGCCAACTCTTCTTCCGCTTTCTTCAGTGCGGAGGTATCCACATCCGCTTCCGCCGGTGCCTGCTCCCCTTCCGCTTCCGCGCGTTTTACATAGGTGCGTTTTTTACGCACCTCCACATTCACGGTCTTGCGGCCAGTGCCAGAGCCGGTTTTCAAGGTCGTGGTGGTTTTGCGCTTGAGGGTGATTTTACGAGGTGCGGCGCCCTCTTCCCCTTTACTGCTGCCGTGGCTGCTTTTCAGAAAATTGAGCAGGACCTGCTTTTCTTCCGCAGATACCTTTGCATCCGCTGAAGTGTGGGGCAAACCCGCCTCCTGCATCTGCTTGAGCAGACGCTCTTCGGTGGCACCAACCGATTTGGCGAGTTCGCTAACTGTTACTTCGGCCATTCTCTCTCCTAAAAAGTCACTTTGCAGCGGAGCGGTATTAATTCATTTTACCGCTCCACCCTTGGCCTGCACGGCAGGCAATTGGTGGGCGCGGGCGCTGTGCGCCACGCGCAGTGCCGGGCGATGGCCCGGCACCTTGACATTACGCCTCTTGATCACTGTCGTCGGCGAACCAGGGTTCGCGCGCTTTCATGATCAAGGCTGCGGCACGTTCCTGGTCCATGCCTTCGATATCGAGCAGGTCGTCCACCGCCTGCTCTGCCAGGTCTTCCATGGAAGACACACCGCGGCTGGCCAGCAGGAACGCCAGTTGACGGTCCATGCCTTCCATATTCAGCAGGTCTTCCTGAGGCTCGGACGCCTCCAGCTCTTCCTCAGAGGCCAGGGCTTGCGTCAGCAGCGCGTCTTTGGCGCGTGCACGCAGCTCTTCGGCGATCTCTTCATCGAAGCCTTCAATACCCAGCATTTCTTCGATGGGTACGTAGGCCACTTCCTCGAGGGTGGTGAAGCCTTCTTCCACCAGTACGCCAGCCACGTCTTCGTCGATATCCAGGCGCTCCATGAACGTTTCCATGATGCTGCCGGATTCGGCTTCCTGCTTGGCCTGCCACTCGTCAACGCTCATGACGTTGATCTGCCACTGGGTCAGCTCAGACGCGAGCCGTACGTTCTGACCGCTGCGACCGATGGCCATCGCCAGATTCTCTTCGGCCACCGCGACATCCATCGAGCCGGCATCTTCGTCGACGACGATGGACTCAATTTCCGCAGGCGCCATGGCGTTGATTACGAACTGAGCGGGGTTTTCATCCCACAGCACAATATCAACACGCTCGCCAGACAATTCGTTGGAAACCGCCTGCACACGTGCACCACGCATGCCAACGCAGGCACCTACCGGGTCGATACGCCCGTCGTTGGTGTTGACCGCGATCTTGGCGCGCAGGCCGGGGTCACGGGCAGCGCCCTTGATCTCGATCACCTGCTCGGAGATTTCCGGCACCTCGATGCGGAACAGCTCGATCAGCATTTCCGGGCAGGAGCGGCTCAGCTTCAATTGCGGCCCGCGGGCTTCCGGCTCAATTTCCAGCAAAATGGCGCGCACACGGTCGTTGAGACGGAAAATCTCACGGCCCACCAGCTGGTCCCGGGGCAGACGCGCTTCCGCATTGTTGCCCAGGTCCACAGCGATGAAATCGCGGGTCACCTTTTTCACGGTTCCGCTCACCAGCTCGCCGACACGATCGCGATACTCGTCGACGATCTTGGCACGCTCGGCTTCACGTACCTTCTGCACGATGACCTGCTTGGCGGTTTGCGCAGCAATACGGCCGAACTCGACGTTTTCCACCTGCTCGCGATAGACATCACCGGCTTTCAGCTCGGGATCTTTCTCATGGGCTTCTTCCAGGGTGAACTGGGTGCCCAGCTCGGCGAGGGTGTCGTCATCGACCACTTCCCAGCTGCGGAACGTTTCGTAGTCACCGGTGCGGCGATCAATGATCACCTCAATGGTGGAATCTTCGTCGTAGCGCTTCTTGGTGGCAGTCGCGAGGGCCACCTCAATTGCCTGGAAAATAATATCCCGGTCAACGCCTTTCTCGTTGGAAACCGCCTCGGCTACCAGCAAGATTTCTTTGTTCATGCAGCTGCCTCTTTAAAAAACGCTACGTGCTGACTAATCAATGCTCTGGTGGGACTCATACCGCTATTCCCACCGGCTACTTCCGCATTGCCCTAACATGGTCGGCCCAAACCCGGACCCGAAAATCTGAAACTGTGTTCCTTGCAAGCGCGATTACTTCTCGCTATCAAACTGCGGAATGATATTGGCCTTCTCGATACTGTCGATTGGCAACAGGTATTCATTTTCGCTGTCGATACGCAGGACGATTTCGTCCCCTTCGACTCCGGCCAGCAAGCCCCGCCATTTGCGCTGACCATCCAGCGGCATGCGCAAGCGTAGCTCGACCTGGGCGCCAATATAGCGCTGATACTGTTCCAACTTGTACAGGGGGCGATCCATCCCCGGAGAAGATACTTCAAGGGTGTATTTGCTGCTGATGGGATCTTCCACATCCATCACCGCGCTCACCTGGCGACTGACTTTTTCACAGTCATCCACGGAAATACCGCGCTCGGAATCGATGTAGATTCGCAGCAGGGCGTTGCGGCCGTGGGTCTGATAATCGATGCCCCACAGCTCGCAGCCCAGTGACTCAACCACCGGAGCCAGAAGCTCTTCCAACAGTTCGCGCTTACTTGCCATATCACCTGTGTCCCCATTTCGGGGCGGATGTGCAACCGGCCCAGCCGATCGCAAAGAACAAAAAATGGGCAGCGGAGCTGACCCCACGGTCCGAATGAGAAACCGCGGCGCCGACTCCCGGCCCATTCGGATGGCAAACCGAGAGACTCTCGCTTGCCGCAGATACGAAAAAGCCCCTAACAGGGGCTTCAACTGCGTAGTCACATAACCTTTATATGACTACAGAATTTGGTAGCGGGGGCAGGATTTGAACCCTAGACCTTCGCCGGCTATGCCGCCAGAGGTAGATAGCGAGCCCGAGTCGGGCATCTAGCCAAGAACCAATGGTACCTGAAATTGGTAGCGGGGGCAGGATTTGAACCCTAGACCTTCGCCGGCTACGCCGCCAGAGGTAGATAGCGAGCCCGAGTCGGGCATCTAGCTAAGAACCAATGGTACCTGAAATTGGTAGCGGGGGCAGGATTTGAACCTACGACCTTCGGGTTATGAGCCCGACGAGCTACCAGGCTGCTCCACCCCGCAACAACATCTTGGGAGTTAACAACCATCTACACATCAGAAGTATAAGATGGAAATTGGTAGCGGGGGCAGGATTCGAACCTACGACCTTCGGGTTATGAGCCCGACGAGCTACCAGGCTGCTCCACCCCGCACCGACACTTCCCAGAGACCGGATCCTGGTAGAGACCGGCCCCTCGCGATGGGTTGCCCCAACCGCTCAAGAGGCTGCGCATTCTATTGATCGCCCCCCGGGGAGTCAAGTCACTTCTGGCATTTAATCACACCCATTTGTAACGGGGCGGGACCGACAGCACCGTGCATCTTTTATATAGACACTTTTACCGCTTCTATCACTTCCGTATCGCACCTTAACCAAACCCACAACCCAAGAAACAGCATTGATAAACATTCTCATTTTACTTAAGATCGCGCCACTTTTAAGCCTTAGCCCCAAGGAGCTCAGAATGCGCGGGACCCGCACTACTCTTGCCCTAGCCATTGCCGCGACCAGCACGCTTTCCGTTGCCGCCGAAAGCAACTCGCAGATCGAAGAAGAAGTGGTCGTGACCGCAAGCCGCACGGAGAAGCCTCTCAGTGCCATCCCGAATACCGTCACCCTGATCGACCAGCAGGCGCTGTCGGATCAGATGGCCGCCACCAGTGACCTGTCCACCATTCTGGGTAACCTGATTCCGAGCTTTTCTCCCAGCCGCCAGAAGATGACCAGCTCCGGCGAAAGCCTGCGAGGCCGCAAGCCACTGTATCTGATCGATGGTGTACCCCAGTCCAACCCTCTGCGCAACGGAGGCCGCGATGGTCACACCATCGACCCGCTGGTTCTGGAGCGTGTGGAAGTGATTCACGGCGCCAATGCGATCCACGGTATGGGGGCATCTGGCGGTATCATCAACCTGATTACCCGCACACCCAGTGATGACTTCCAGCAGAGTGTGCGCGTGGAGTCTGCGTTGCAGACCGAAGAGCTTAGCGACACCCTGGGTTACAACGGTAGTTACAGTCTTTCCGGCAAAGTGCGCGACATCGACGTTCTGGCCAGCGTGACCTATCGCAACAGCGGCGTCAGCTACGATGCCAACGGCGATATTGTCGGCTTCGACAATACCCAGGGCGATACCATGGATAGTGAGACCACCAACGCCTTCATCAAGACGGGTTATAGCTGGGATGATCAGCGCGTGCAGCTGACCATCAATCACTTTCTGGTGGAAGGAAACAACAACTGGCGGAGTGTGGACGGGGATATTGACGCCGGCATTCCCACGACAGCGGTAGAGGGCGACGTTCCCGGCAAGTCGCCCTCCAATGAAATCACAACGATCAACCTGCAATACAGCAACGAAGACTTTTTCGGGCAAAAGCTGCGCACCCAGGTGTTTTCTCAGGACTTTGCCGGCACCTACGGCGCCACCAACAGTGGCACTTTTCAGGACGTAGATATCTACGGGCCAGATCTTTTTGACCAGTCGCAAAACAATTCTGAGAAACAGGGCCTCAAGCTGACGCTGATCAAAGACGATATCGCCGGCGCACCGGTCAGCCTCGCCTACGGCGTGGACCTGCTACAGGACGAAACCTGGCAGCAGCTGATTCTTACCAGCCGCGCCTGGGTTCCTCCTACCCAATACAAGAATATCGCACCCTACGCACAGGCAGAATTCAGCGGTATCGAGCACCTGACCATCACCGCCGGCGTGCGCCATGAAATCTCCGAGCTGCAAGTGGATGACTTCACCACCCTGGCCTCATACGGCAGCCAGTTCGTCAAAGGCGGCAACCCGGAATTCAGCGAAACGCTCGGCAATATTGGCGCGACCTACGCGGTGACCGATAGCCTGCGGGTGTACGCGAACTATTCAGAAGGCTTTTCCATGCCGGATGTCGGGCGGGTTCTGCGGGGCATCGACGAGCCCGGGCAGGAAGTGGAGAACTTCCTGGATATGCAGCCCATCCTGACGGAAAACCAGGAACTGGGCCTGGAGTTCGATAGCGAACAGTTTGCCGCACAGGTAGCCTACTACTCATCCGATTCCGATATAGGTCAGCGTCTGGCCCTTGGCGACGACGGTATTTACAGCGTGCAGCGGGAAAAAACCGATATCAACGGTTTCGAGCTGCGCGGTCAGTGGTTTGCCACGGATACAGACACACTGGAAGCCCGCTACGCCTACACCAAAGGCCGTTACGACGCCGATGACGACGGCAACGTGGATACCGATCTGGACGGCCGCAATATCGCGCCCAACCGTTTCAACCCCAGCTGGGCGCGCAACTGGACCGACGTACTGAGCACGCGCATTCAGGCTAACTGGCTGCTGGACCGTGATTTCGAGAACGCAGAAGGCAACGTCACTCGTGAATTCGATGGCTACACCGTCATTGATGCCAGCGCGCAATTGCAGGCCATGAGTGGTGAGTTTGCCCTGGGTATTCAGAACCTGACCAACGAAGACTACTTCACCTACTACTCCCAGACCGCGGGTAACGACATCCGCAATTTCAAGGGTATTGGGCGCAGTGTGAACCTGTCTTATTCCAGGGTATTTTAATAATTAACGAATGTTCGCCTGTAATCAGGCTCCTACTAGAGGATATTCACTAGGGGCCCGCTTGCAGGCGAATCCAGCAATACGTCATTCCATGCGCAAAACATTTTTCGTCCTGCACAAATACACCGGCCTGACCCTGGGTCTACTGGTGTCATTGATCGGCCTCACCGGTAGTCTGCTGGTGTTCGATCACGCATTGGACGAAACACTCACGCCGCAAACGGTGACCTTCAAGCCGAGCGCCAGACCCGCCAATTATTCGGAAATTCTCACCGCAGCGCAGGCCGCCGTGCCCGGCAATCCCCCCCCCACCCGTTTAATGACCCAGCGCCAACCCGGTAGCCCGCACGTGGTCCGCTTCCCCACACCGGAAGGAGCACCGGGCCCCATTGAGGTGAGTGTTTCACCTACCGATGCCGAAGTACTCGCGGTGCGCGGCTGGGGCACAAGCGCGTACACCATGACCTGGCTGTACCGCCTGCACTACACCTTGCTCGCCGGTAAGAATGGAAAAACCGTCGTGGGATTGATGGGCCTGTTGACGATGGTGTTCTGCATCACCGGTGCGGTGCTCTGGTGGCCGAAACGCAAACGCGCGGGAAAGCGAGACTGGAAACGGGCTTTTTCTATTGCGCGCTCTGGCAATCGGTTCCGGTTTTACTTTGATGTTCACAAGGTTTTCGGCATTTATTTTTTGCCGTTGCTGCTGATGATCAGCTTTTCCGGTGTCACGCTGGTATTTCCGACCCAGGTGGAAGCGGTCGTCGGCAGTCTGTTCAAAGTAGAACCCCGCCCCGCCCTCCCCGGCTCAAGGGCCGCTTCCGGCACGCCAATCTCCCCCGATCGGGCGGTCGCGATTGGCGAGGAGGTGTTTCCCGACGGGGTGCTCAAGCGCATCTACCTGCCGCGTAATAGCGAAGACAGCTACGGCATGACCTTTCGCGCGGAAGGGGAAGTCTGGACCAACTACGGAGCCAGCTTTGTGCGCCTGGACCAGTACACCGGCGAAGTGCTATTGACTCAGAAGGTTACCGAGATACCACTCGGCAATAAAATCCTGCGTTGGCAGTTCCCTCTGCACAACGGGGATGCGCTGGGAATTGTCGGGCGGTGGTTGGTGTTGCTGGCAGGTTTCGCACCCGCACTGCTGTTTGGTACCGGCCTGTATCTTTGGTGGCAGAAGCGGCGTTTGAAAACGCAGGCTCAACGAAAGCAACGAGCAAGCACTACCAATACCACAATCACAGAGCCCGCCAGGGGAATCACAGCCGGAGCCAAGTGACCCCCTTACATTCCTCGCAAACCCCCATCATTCCACTCGATGGGGGTTACTCGCCGGTAACGAGACTTTAGAACTTGCCCACCATATTGATAAACACCCCCTGACTGTCGTAATCCAGGTCCGTCAGATCATCGGAGAAGTCGGTGAAGTTGTAGCCGATGCCCGCCTTGAAGTTGCGTCCCATCTGTCGGTACAGAGCGAGCAGTGCACCGCTGCGGCTGTCGCCGGCTTCCGGCAGGTCAAGCAGGCGGCCTTCGATCAGCAGATCCCAGTGATTGACGAAGTGCCAGTCCGCGCGCACTACGTAGAGATGAGCAGTACTATCGAAGAACTCGGGGTCTTCCCGCTCCATACTCAGTTGCCCCAGACGATAGGCGTACTTGGCGCCGACAGTCCAGCGCTGGGTGAGATCGTAGTTGGTGTCGACGGAGAAGATGTGACTCTTCTGAACAAACTCGATGGCGCTACTGTTACTGCTTGAGGTCACCAGTACCTGGTCGTTGGTGGGTACGTTGTAGAAGTAGGTGTACTTCAGCAATGTGTTCCAGCGATCGTTATCCACAGGGCGGTAGGCGTAGCCCATCACACCTTCGGTAAATTTACCGTCGTAGAACTGCCCCGCGGAACTCTGGCTGTCGGAGTAGTTGAGCTTGCCGACTAAACGCCAGTCCGGACTCATCTGGTAGCTCAGGGTATTTTTCAGTAGCCAGGTCTTGCGCTCGTTTTCCAGTACACTCTGGGGGTCATCCTCGGTGCCTGCACCCGACAGGGTCTGCATATTGTCGATGCGGTATTCCACCGCGCTCGCCACACGCAGCGCGCCATCGTTAAAGCCCATGCTGGCGCCCATGGCGCGGCGCTCGGTTTCGGCACCGGTACGCGGATCTTCCAAAGTACCGGCCTCAAGGCTGGTGCCATAATTCCATTGATCACTGGGCGCCAGGTCCACACCCAGCGCGTGGGTCAGGCCGGTGGACACATCCCCGTGGGTGTAGCGCTCTTCGCCGCAGATACTGGTAGTATCGGAGAAGCGGCTGCGGAAACCACTGTTCAGGTTACCCTTGCGCGCGCGCACCCCGGTATCGGTGCGCTCGTTGTCGAGGGTGTAATTCAGATAGAGATTGGTGCGGTCGGTTACCAGGAAGTCGGTCCCCAGACGGGCTGCGGTACCGGTGTCACCACCGGACAGTTCGCTGTCGACAGTCAGGCGATCACTTACCCGGTAAGCGCCACCAAAGCCGATACGATTGTTCTCATCCCGGTTCCCGGAGACTTCTGCGGTGCGCTGCACAAATCCAAACGCATTCCAGTTAGCACCTGAATCGTAGCCTGCCTGGATCGCCACATCGGTACGCTCCCCCTGTTTCTGGGTCAGTGGGACCACCGGCGAGAGATCTTCACGGGTGTCCGCGCGCGCCGCTGCGGCGATGCGCCAGCGGTCACTCAGACGATACCCCAGCTCCACATCGGTGGCTTCCGTCTGCAGGCCGTATTGCTGTTCCTTGCGGTCGGTTTTCAGGCCCACGTCAAAGCGTTCGCCAACAGGCAGGTTGATGGTTGCACCATATTGCTCGGTTTCGTGGGTGGCCAGCTGGCCAGGGCCGGAGAAACCCGCGTCCCGCTGCTGCGCGTAAACGGACATGGAGCCGCGCGCGCCTTCAAAGAAGTCGCCCACCTGCATGGCCGCCTCGACCTTGTTGGCACCGGCCTTGGCCTGAGGGTCGATCGGGGCGCTCTGCCCGAAAACACCCTGTTCAAAGCCACCCTGATTAAAGCTGTAGCCGCCGTCGAGGGAAGACAGACTTTCCAGGGTGTTGCCCTGACTCTCCGCCACTTCCACCTTCATCCAGGTGCCGGCGGTTTTGCGCAGGGTCAGGTCCACACCGTGCAGGGACGATTCGTTGTCCTCCTCGTCCTGCTGGCTGGCACTGACACCGATGCGCACATGGTCGCCGGCCCAGTACTGGGCGCGGCCGCCCACTGCAAGGGTGTCGAGGTCGTCGAAGCCCGGCGTGTATTCGTAGCGGGCAACCAGGTACTGTGGATTCCCGTTATAGGAGCCGTCCTGCACGATCAGATTGTCGTTGGCGATGGCGGACAGCGGACGGTTCAGCAGCACCCGGCCCTGAATGTAATCCACATCGTAATCGATCACCGGCGTCAGGTTTTTCACCCCCAGTACCAGGCCGGAATTTTTGTCCCGCACTTCCACCCGCAGGCGCTCGGAGCCGGTGAGAATATCCTGATGGCGCAGGTAGTAGAGAGAACCTCCGGTTCCGCGGAATTCATCGCGCCCGGCAATGGTGCCGGGCTCCGCACTGAATGCATCCACCTCGAAACGCTTGTCGCCAAAGTCGGTAACGTCGTCGGTTTCAAAATGGAAATTGGCCCCATACAGCGCACGGTCAATCTGGGCCAGTTCGTTGTCGGTATAAGACGCCTTGAAGTTACCCCACAGGCCGTAATCGTCATAGTTCTCCAGCTTGATGTAGAACTTGCCGGAGGTGGGCGCGTCTTCCACTACGGTGGAGTCATCGCCAAAGGTAGGGTAGTAAAGATCGCTGTCGAGACGACGGAACAGGGCGTCCGGCGTTTTCTCCATAAAGTTGCTAAACAGCTCGTCGATCGGCCCCTCTTCGGTGTCCGCACTGGCGGACAGACGCCAGCCGTCCCCGAAACTGCCGCTGGTATAAAACGCCAGGCGACCGTCGTAGCTCGCAGAGTTGTCGTAGTGGGTCTGATCCCCGGTGACCAGTGCCGCGGGGCCGTTGGTATCGTCGCGGGCGATGGTGAGATCCGCAATGCCCACAGTAAACCAGTCGTCGCTGGTGAATTCCAGGTCCCTCAGGAAAAGTTCGCCGTTGCCCTGCTCGTCGAGCACCGCCACTTCTACAGTGTGCAGCCCTTTGGCAAAAATTTCTTCCGCGACAAACGCACCGCTGTTGCTGACAGGAATCTCGCGGCCGGCCAGCCATACACTATGATTTGAGGGGATATCCGCCCCGTTCACCAGTACTGCATTGCCATTGACCGGGATGTTCTGCTCGGCGAGGCGGTTTTCCCCGTAACCCACCAGCAACTCCTGCTCGGTAGTGGTCTCCTGCAGCTGGGGCTCGAAGTTATCCACCAGCCACAGAGTCTGTGGGCGGGTTTCATCGAAGCGCTGTTTCCAGTCGTATACCCGCAGTACGTATTTCAGTTTTTTCAGCGGTGCCTGGAAGCTGTCAAAGTCCGCTTCCCAATTCCCTTCGCCATTCTGGTCGAGGGTCACCACCGCCAGAGGTTGGTCGCGCAGGGATTGCGCTTCTTCAAAAATCCGCACCTCGGCGCGGGTGATAAACGAGGGATAGTTGGTGTAGCGCTTGAATACAACGCGGCTTTCCACCAGCTCGGTCTCCGGATCATCCGCGTAGCGGACGGTGTTCGGGAAAGCGGTGACGTTCAGTCGCGGCTGCATGGTCTGATTGTCGAAGCGGAACTGGATATTGGCGTTGTCCAGTGCCACATCCGTACAGCGCTGCAGGTCCGCGGAATTCTTGTGCGGGTCGTATTCCGGTGCACCGTCAACGGTAATCCGCATCAGGTTCAGCGCATAGGGATTGTGCGCAACCGCCTCCTGTTGCAGGCGTTCGATTTCCAACCGGTCCTGTTCCGCCAGAATGGCCAGCTCGTCGTAGAGCACCTGCACTTCCACGCGGGCGCCATCCATGTGGATAAAGCCGGTCTGTACCACGTCTTTGGATTCCACATAGCCGCGCCCTTCAAACGCTACCTGATCGTCTTCGAGGCCGAGCTTTTCCTGTACCAGCTGCATGGTCTTCCTGGCCCGTGCAGACGACAGCCCTACGTCATCGCCATAGACCATGGCCTCGCGCCGCTCCATGCGCTCGTTATCGCTGTAACCGACAAAGCTCAGGCGCACGTTCTGTTTGCCCGCCACTTCGTCCATCAGGCGCTGCATCTGGGACAGCTGTGCATCGGTGATCTGTGGCTCACCACTGTTCAGGAAAATCGGCGGGACTTCCCCGGTGGGTGACTCGTGCTCGATGGTGATGGTTTCCGCAGACGCGGCTTCCGGGCAGGCCTGCACGCCATCGGCGGCGGTTTCCAGGAGGTCGTCGTACCAGAACTCCACTTCCACACGGCGGTTCAGAGAGCGTCCCTTGGCGGTATCGTTGGCGGCAATCGGCTGAGTCGCCCCCTTGCCGCTGCTGGTCACCATGTAACCCGGCAGATTCAACTGATCTGCCACTGCCAGCGCCACCCGCCGCGCTTCTGCGCGAGACAGCGCCATCTGATCGTCGTACAGCTCCGCGGGCCCTTCCGGCAGGGCACCACCGTCAGTATGACCCACAAAGTGAATGGTCAGATTCGGCTTATCCTGCAGGGTATTGCGCACCTCCTGAATACGGCGCACGAAAGGCATTGGTAAATCGGCCTGCCCCGGTTGCAGCCGCAGCGGAGATACCAGATTTTTGAGACGCGCACGCTGATCGGAACCTGCGGTATAACGCAGCTTACACACGGTTTCCTGACGGCAGACCTGTACGCGATTCAGTTGCAGGGCCTCGGCGCGACGTTGGGCATCGCGCGCTTCCTGGTCCTGCTCGAAATAGCGCACCGCCAGCTCCACCCGCCGGTTCTGTTCGCGCCCTTTCTCGGTGATATTTTCTGACAGGGGCTCGCTGTCTCCGCGCCCCTCCACCAGGATGGCTTCCTCTGGCAGTTCCAGCGCGGTTTGCAGGTAGTCCGCAACCAGCTGGGCACGAGCCTGGGTGAATGCGGCTTTATCCGCGTATTCCGCCAGTTCATCGTCATTCAGCGGGTGGCTGTCAGTATGACCGGTAACGATCAGCTGCATTTCATGGGCAGACTCCAGCTCCGCGAGCTTTTCGCGCAACTGTTCCACCAGATCCGGATCGATTTCATCTTCTACTGCACGGAACGGGAGCGGAGGCAGGATGTTGTTTTCCACAACCGCCTGTTCCGGCGCGATAAAGGATTCCGCATCCTGTACCCACAACTGGCCCGCAGCGGGAATCAGCGTGGTTTCCGTATTGCTGCCCAATGGTTTTTCTGTGTACTCGCCAGTGGACTCAGTCTCTGGTCCAAGCCCGGGAATCAATTGCCACCAGGCGGCTTCCTGTTCCGATTGCGTATCTATTTCCTGCGCAGTAGCGGGGACAATAGGTAACAGTGCGAGAGCCAAAACTGCATTGCGGACTTTGACTGTGAGTTCCGCTGAGCTGGATCCCGGCATTCGCCGGGATGACGATGTCGTCGGTATCCAGTTTTTGGCGATGACACGGGCTAATTTTGAAGGACGGAACATCACCGGACACCTCCCTGATCTTCACTTCCGATCATGCGGTTAATACTGCGTTTGAACCCGTCCAGCACATTGCCACGCTCGGGCGGCGCACCACGGCGCCAGAAAATTTCGGTTTCGATATTCAGCGGGTAGCAGCAATCCAGTGCCGCCCAATCCTCGGCGATGCGCGCCTTGATGGTCTCCAGTCGCGCTTCCACCAGTGCCGGATCTTCGTTCTCCGCCAGGTAGGACAGTCGCAACAGCGATGGAGCCTCTTCCAGGCGCTCCAGCAACAGCTCGGTGCGGGACTGCCACTGCGGACGCAGCTCGGTGGACCCCGGTTCGAACACCGCCTCTGCCAGATCCAGGCGCACTACCCGGTGCAGGCTGGTACCGAAGTTGAACTCGAGCACTTTGCCTCGGGTGGCACGCTGAACCCGCGGGTTTTCCGTGGTCAAGCGGTAACCGCTTGGCAGGCTGCGATCGTCCAGCTTCAGCACGAAGTTGGAACCGCGATCCGGATTTGGCACCGCCGCACAGGTAATGTGGAAGCGCCCGTGGGCATCGGCGGTCGCCTTGAGACCATTGGCGGTCACCACACGGGCCCCGGGTACACCACCCTCACCCGGATCCTGATAACCGTTCAGGTTGGTATCGTCGAAGACCTTGCCGATGACATCGGTACAGTCAAAGGTCGGGTCCGGTACCACACGCACGGTGGCCGATGCCTCACCGGAGGTCTGCTGACCGGAAAGTTCGTTAAACATCCGTGCACGGTTGACGTACTCCCCTTCGCCCACACCGGAGCCCACCACCAGCAGTAGTTTCATGCTGTGCGTCTGCTCCGGCTCGGCACGCAGGTGCGGCCACTGCAACTGCAGTCCGTTCACCTGCGGCTCCACGGGCATCCCGTCCAGGTTTGCGGAACCAGCCACGTACTTGAAGCCCGCAGGGAAATAATCCACCAGTTGCAGGTCGGTCAGAGGCACCGGCAGCGAGTTGCTGAAGGTGATGGTGTAGGGCACCAGCTGGCTGCGTGTCACATTCAACATGGCCGCGGTCTTGGTCAGTGCAAGTGCGCCTTCCAGTTGCGGGTCCAGTGCAATGTGGTTATTGAACAGCTGGCTACTACCGGGCTGATTGGAATCGTCCAGATTCAGTCGCAGGTAGTAGTCCGTCTCGCTACTGCGGGCGTCGGCGTCGATCGGCGGAGGCAGAATCGACAGCTGCACCTCACAGTGATCCGGGGTACCCGGGATCATGTCTGCGGCGCTGCCGATACAGGCGGCCACATCAAAGCTGCCGGTGTCCACGCCAGTCTGCGGCGGAATGATCTGGGACGGCCCGGACACATAGTCCTCATTCGGCACATCCACTTCGATCAGGTAATCCCCGTTGACCGCACAGGCCGCACTACTGAAGTTCACGTCGAACTTGTAGAAGCCACCGGTGAGGGTGACCTGATTCTGCTGCTTGGCATCGTCAAAACAGCTATCCGGCAGCGGCTGCCCACTGGATGCACCCAACATACGCACGCGCGCGCCGTTGACCGGTGCACGCAGCACGGAATCATAAATCACACCGTTGGGCGTAATCGGCAGATTCAGGTTCTGCGGGTTGGCCCCGGACTCCACATAGATATTCTGAATCTGCTGCGGGCCGTTGGTGTAATCGGAGCTGGCGGTACCCAGTGACGCCGTGTTATCCCCTGCATTGGGGGCAAGATAGCGCAACTCATAGCTGGCACCGGCCATGTCCGCACCGTCCATATTCGGCACCAGGCCATCGAAAACGAAGTAGCCGTTGTCATCGCTCTGGACGGTTTCCAGCAGGGCATTGTTGAAGTACAGCTCCACGTTCCAGTTCACCAGCAGCTGCTCTTCCGCATCCGCCGTTTCACTGAAGTTGACATCGTGCCAGAGGTAACCGGAAAGGTTCGCAATCCCCGGGGTACCACCGATATCGATCGACACGGTGGCTTCGTTATACATTGCGGGATCATTCCACTTCACCTGCGCAGTGTTCACCACCGGGTACCCCATGGCCAGGTTTTCACCCAGCTTGGCTTCAAAGCGCAGGGTGATGGTTTCCTGGGGCTGCAGGCCTCCGTAATTGGTGCTGTAGTCCACGGTGATCAGCGGGCCATCGACCATTACGCCATCCGGCTGGCCGTTCAGACGTGCGGAATCTTCCACGTACGTCAGCACACCCTCACCGGCGACCAACAGATCGTCGTAGATACTCACCAGGCTCGCGGGCACGGCGCTGATGTTGGTAACGCGGACGATGTATTCCAGCACCTTGCCGGACTCCGCCGCGCCGCCGCCAACAACCGCCACTTCCTTGGTGATGGAAAGCTGCTGGGCATCACCGACCACCACCTCAGTGGGCTGGGCACCATTGCTGCTGTTGCCATCCGCATCGGTCAGGGTCAGCGGCAGTTCGAGACTGTACACATTGCCCTGGTTGCTGATGATGGTGCCGCGCTCGGTATCGGCGTTGACCATGACATCGAACACGATGGTGGCGGTTTGCGCGGTGGTCAGAACACCTTCACCTTCCGCTGGCAGCGGTGGAGTCAGGTCGTCTGTACTGATCGCGATACCGGAAATCAGCGGTGAATCTTCCCCATCATCCGCGACGGAAACACCATTGAGCATGGTACTGCCGGCAACGTAGGTCGTGTGTTCCGGCACCAGATCCACAAAGCGCGCCTCGGTGGCATCCTTACCGCCCATGTTGCTGACGGTAAT
Source organism: Microbulbifer elongatus (assembly GCF_021165935.1). Lineage (NCBI taxonomy): Bacteria > Pseudomonadati > Pseudomonadota > Gammaproteobacteria > Cellvibrionales > Microbulbiferaceae > Microbulbifer > Microbulbifer elongatus. The sequence continues at coordinate 3,906,115 of NZ_CP088953.1, forward strand.
GGTGTAGCGCAGCACGTCTTCCGGGTCGACGATACCGGCGGTCATGTTATCCACCACCAGCTCCACGGTTTTCTGTGCGCGGATCAGCGGCACATTACCGACGATATCGATGGTCGGATCGTCGGCGACTTCGGTGGTGGGGTCGTCGGACGGCTTCTCGTCCAACGGCATATTTTCGCCACCCGCATCGACGCCCGCACCGGCACCGTTGGCGAAGCCCTGGTTGGAAATCACCGTGCCATCGTTGACGTCATTGATGGTGACATCAAAGGTAATCAATGCCGCCTGGGCACCAGACGCCGCCGGATCGGCCATCAGCTGACCGGCTTCCGCACCCGGAGACTGGATGATCAGGGTCTGCGCCAGTGGCGTACTGCCATCGATATCGTCCAGAGCAACACCGTTCAGCGTGGTCGAACCGGCAACGTAGGTGGTATTGGCGGGCACCTGATCGCGCAGGGTCGCCTCTACCATGTTCTCGTTACCGATATTTTCTACCCGCAGGGTGTAGCGCAGGGTGTCGCCCGGCACCAGGCTGTCCGGTTCACCGGTCATGTCTTCGGAGATTTTTTCCACCTTGAAGACCGGGGCGGATTCGATGATGACCTGGGTGGGGTTTTCAGCGCCCGGCGCTTCCGGATCTGCCTCACCATCAATGTTTGGATCATCACTCACCGCCAACTGCTGGCCGTAAGCGAGCACCCGCGACTGATTGAGCACCGCAGTGCCGCTGTCGATCACCGCCGCCAATTGCACGTCGAAAGTTACGCGAACACTGTCACCGGTCTCTCCCTGTTGAGCGAGGCTGAGTCCGTCGATGCGCAGCAAGCCACTGGCCGCACCGCCGCCGGCTGCATCACTGTTATTCACAGCATCTACCGGGGTATCGATGACCGTCAGGGTACCCGGGGTAAAGACCTGCTGTGTATTCAGCGTGCCGAGCGCATCCTCGATGGCAAATTCTGCCAGCGGAATTTCACTGACATTGCTGACGGTAATGGTGTAGCGCAGAGTATCCCCGGGGCTCGCTTTCTCAGCGGGTGCCTCGCCGGTGGTGATATTTTCCACCTCTTTCAGCATCTTCAGGGTCGCACTCTGAGATACCAGAGCGTGCGCATCTTCGTGGTCGAGCACATCCGGGGTGCCATCGGTTGGCAGTGCGCCATAGGCGCGACGATTCTCGCGATCATCACCCTGACTGAACCACTGTGCCGCCGCCACATTGACCAGGGTCTGGTCGCCAGCGGTGTCCTCGTCCAGCCACGCGCGATACTCGATCGACATACGCTGGCTCGGCTCAATGGCCACACCTGTGGTGGTGATGGTCAGCGTGCACTCCTCAAATACGGACTGGAAGTCGGTATCTGCGGTAAGTGCGCGTACCAGGGTGTCGGTGTCCGCATCGAAAATCTGGATCGTATCCACTTCCGGCGGCCGGGCACACATACCGCCCTGCTCCACATCCGGCAACAGGTCGACCACAGTGGTATCCCAGGCGGCACTATCACCGATGTTATTGATGCTGAGGATAAACTCGCCGGCAATCCCCGCGTGCAGAATCTCCGGGCCGGATTTCTCCAAGGTAAGCTCAGGCTCGACCAGCGTCATTTCCGGCGAGGTATCCGCGAGCAGATCCAGATCGCCGTCAAATGTACTGAAGCGGTAACTGGCGGTATTGGTAAACGTCAGGCCGGCTACATTGGTTGCGGTGTCGAGCACCTCCACAATGAGTTCCAGCTCAATCTGCTCGCCGGCCGGGATATCAATCCCATCGACGCTATCCACAATTTGCAGTTCGGTGTCGCTACCGATGTTTTCCGGTGTCCAGCTACCGGAGCCGCTGACTTTGTTCACCGAGATCAATCGCAAATCCGCGGCAGATGCCGTCAGATCGTCAATGACCTGCACTCCATACAGCGCGGTGTCCGCCGGAGTCGCGGGTACGGTGATCCGGTAAGCGAACTGCTCGCCAATGGCCGCCTCGGGCTGGGTGATCGCTTTATCCAGAGCAGCCGGCAGCGGGGTAGTCAGGGCGACGCTCACCGCCTCGTCGAGCCGGTAATCCTGCCGCTCCTCTGCCAGACCATTGGTGGGAACCACGTTGTTATCGAAGGAGTAGTAAACCGGCAGGGTCACACCATTGCCCAGCGCAAGCCCGGCACCCAGGGTGTCGTCCGCGGTAACCGTGTACACCAGGCGCAGCGTTTCACCCACCGGAATGGTGTAGACGTCACTGTCGTCGAGATCCCAGAGCGCAACACCGGTGGTCGCATCAAAACTTGGCATGCGTACCGGCAGACTGCCACTTCCCAGTAACTCGATACTTTGCGTGGTGACACCGCCACCGTTGCGCAGCCCCTCTGGCAGCAGATCCTGAATCTGCAGGTCGTAGGCTGGCGCCTCGCCGTTGTTGGTGATTTCGACCGTAAAGGTGGCCTCCTCACCCACGGTGATTTCCGCATCACCACCGATCGCGGTGGCAACGTCTACGCGACTGATGGCAAGCAGGGGCTGAATCGCTTCTACGGTCGCCTGCGCATTGATGGTGTTGGCCGGCCCCGAAGGCAGCGCATAATCCAGTGCGACCGCGTTTTCCAGTGCCTGCCTGCTTGGTAATTGCGCCAGGACACTGCCATTTTGTACACGGACTTCGTAGACAATCTGCAGGGTATCGCTGGCGGCACTTGCCGGGTTGATTACGTCGCCCAGATTGAACGCAACCTCGGCACCATTCACCGTCGCTGCACTCGCCACCGAAGCGGTTTCATCCGTGCCGAAGAAGTCCGCACTGATCACGCTTTCAAATACCAGCCCAGTCGGCAGAGTATCGGTAATCACCACGTCGGGGTATGTACCTTTCTGCAGGGTCGCAGTCACGGCGAAGCGCGCGCGGTCACCCACGCGGACACTGCCGGTACCGTCGAAGGTATCGCTGAACAGCTGTTTATCCAGGCTGGTGTTGTCAGACAGGGTCACCGCGGCAGTGGCGCTACTGAAATAGTCGTTGAACGCGGGTGTTTCACTGCCGTCACGCTCCCAGTCGGAGTCACCGGCGACACTGGTCCAGCGCACTTCCGCGGCGTTATTCAGAACCTGACCGGGGCGAGCGTCGTCCCGTACTACTGCCTGATAGTCCAGATTCAGGCTGTCGCCTGCAGCGATACTGGTCAGGTTCCACTGCAGGGTGAAACCACTGGCGGCATCACCGCTGATCACCGGCTCTCCGGCACTCGCCGAGCCGGCGACATATTCCAGCCCGGGGTCCAGTACATCGGTCACAACCAGGTCGTAGGCGGCGGCGGAATTTCCGTTCCCCACTTCGGTCATGCTCAGGCGGTAATCCAGCACGGTGCCCGCAGAAATATCCACCGGCGGAGCCAGTACTTCTTTCTGCAGCGCAACCTGCGGTTCGACGATGGTCAGCGGATCGGTGGCCGCACTGGTGTAGGTAACCCCACCGGTGCTGTAGCTGGCCTGGTTGATCACACTGTCTCCGGCATTACTATCGGCGCTGTTGGTCACCCGCAGCAGAAGCTCGATCTGCGCGGTCTGACCCGCCTGGAGTGTGCCGAGGTCGAAACTCAGGTCGGTGTCATTACCTGTATTCAGCAATGCACTGGCAGTGCCCCCGTTGATACTCAATGTGGCACTGACAAAATCGAACTGAGGTGCCAGAGAATCCGTCAGGGTGACGTCTGTACGGGCAATATTGTCTTCCGGGATAGTAATGCGGTAGCGCACCTCTTCACCGATGGCGGCGGTGGGTGCAGTGACCAGCACTTTTTCCGGCGGCATCGCGTTGCTGGGATTCTGCATCCACACAGACGCGACGGTGCCGTCGTTATATTGCTGGCCCGTTGCTCCTGGCAGCGACCAGTAGGTATCAACACTGGCACTGTTGTTGAACAGTTCGCTGGTGCCAATATCCGCGTGGAAGCCGATGCTGTAATCCACCGTCAGACATTGGTCGGGCAACAGCGGTTCGTCGTCGTTCAGGGTCAGTGTAAAGCTGCCTCCGCTGACCGGTTGCCCGCTAAACGTAAATGCACTGGTGGCCGTACCATCAATGGCCACGGTGAAGACACTGGCATCCGACAATGCTGTCTCATCCAGTTGCGGGGCCAGCGTATCGGTGAGCTGCACATTGTACGCCGGGGCATCGCCCTGGTTACAGGACTGCAACTGGAACTGCATGGTGTCTGACGCCAGTACCACCAGGTACGGATCAACCTGTGTGCCACTGCCAGTGCGCCCACTCAGTGTGTCGGTTTTTACCAGTGGACTCAGCACCGGTTGGTGGACCGCAATCGAGGCAGTTGCCGCAGGCAGCGTTACGGTAGAGCCATCGTAGGCATCGAAGCTCAGTTCCGCCTGGTTGTTCAGGGGACCGAGTACATCCTGATGCGCTAACACATCAGCCACCACACGGGCGCGATACACAATAGCGAAATCATTGTTGCTATCGTCACCATCCACGGCGTCCACGTCACCGAGGGCGAGTGTCAAAACCTGTCCCGCGCTGGCGTCACCGGCCAGACTGGTGGTAAGCGGGCCGTGAGTGAAGGCACCGGTATTCTCAAACGGTGCGCTGGTCTGTCCATTAACACTGACTAATTCGACAAACTCCAACCCGACGGGCAGCGTATCGGCAATGGCCACATTGGCCGTGACGCTTTCGTTCAGTGTCAGGGTCAGACGATAGTCCACGGTATCGCCCACGCGAAGCTGGGCATCGCTCGCATCGCTGCCATGCAGCACCCAACTGTCGGACTCAAACGCCTTGATCAGCGCGGTATTGTCTTCCGCGGCGGCGTCGGTGGTTTCGCTGGCCGTGAGGCAATAGTCGTTTGGCGCCGCCGGGCAGTCTGCACCGGTACGCTCGTAGTCACTGTTGGACGCAACGTCGTCCTGCAGGGAAGTCCAGTCCGCCGTGATCTCGTTGGTGAAGGGGCCACCGTTGGCCGCCACAGTCGCCCGATAGATCAGTACCAGCTGTTGACCGGCAGGCAGATCCAGGGAACCATCGGCGTTGCCGCGCCCCCAGATCAGAGTATTTTCGGTGCTGGTATCCGGCGTTGCTTCAAATCCACCCACAGGGCTACCGCCGATGGTAACGGTCGGAGTAAAGCTGCTGTCCCAGTCCAGCTGCTCCGGCAGGCTGTCCACCAGATTTAGATCGTAGGCGGTGGCATTGCCGTTATTGGTCAGCGTTACCACGTATTCCAGCACCGCGCCGCGGGTCAGCTGCCCCGGGGTAATCTGGGTTACGTCTTTTGTGGCATCGAGCGCCGACTCCGTTACGGTGATCGCCGGTGTATCGGCAGTCTCTATGACCGTGGTAAGAGATTCGCCGTGCTGGTAGCGCAGTTCCGCACCGTTTTGCAGGCTGCTGCCCTCACCGCTATCGGTGCCAGTACTGGTGTCATTGTTGATCCGCGCAAAATAGGTGATAACGATCTGCGGGTTGATTGCACCTGCAGCTGGCAAATCACTTTCCGACTCGGTAAGCACGGTGCCGATATCCCACAGGATCACACCACTGGCGCCATCCGCCGGTGCCGGTGCGCGGAATGCGCTCTCACCCAGAGCCGTGTTGCCATCAATACTGACAATGCCGGTGAAGGTGTAACTTACATCGTAATTGCCATCGCGGGTCAGCACATAACTGGTACTGCCGCTGTCCAGCAGATCGCGCAGTTGTAGGTCGTGCGTAGTACCTTCCGGCAGGTCGATGGTGATCTGGAATTGCTTGTGCGCACCGATCTCCGGCAGCACACCCGGTGTCAGGTCCTGTTTATCCAGGGTGACAGGATCAAGATCGGCAGTGACCCGATTACTGTCGAGACTGTAATCGTTGACCGCGTCGGCACCGGTTTCCAGAGGTAGCTCACCAATACGCATACCGTCCGCTGCACCATTGGCACCGATCTGGCCGGTACGCGCCGAGCCACTGTTCTGATCAATGGGGTTCAGTGCGGTACTGCGTGTGGGCAGCGACGTCCATGCGGCGTGCGCTGTATTCTCCAGCTGCTGTTGGGGTTGCGCACTGTCGTCCACCCGCACCTGGAAGGTAAATTCGAGGGATTCACCAGGAAGCAGCGGGTTTTCCGGTTCCCAGACAAATACCGGCTGGTTCTCCCCGAACGCATCGGTATCCACCAGGGGAGGATCGGAGCCGGTCACGCTGCCGGCAATAAAGGTCATTTCGCTGTCGACCAGATCTTCCAGAATACGCAGGTTGTAAAGTGCAGCGGAGCCATTATTGGTTGCCTCGAGTGTGACGGTCACTTCGTCACCGGCATCCCGAGGATCGGTCCAGCTTTTATCCAGTTGCAGCGCCGGCTCGGTGACCCGCACCGCCACGCTGCCAAAGCTGAGTTCGGTCTCATTCCCCATGGCATCGGCGTAGCGCAGATAGGCGGAATCACCGCTGCCATTTTCCAGCACAGTGCCACTATTGCCTTCGCCATTATTGTTGGAAGGAATGTTATCCACACGGGCGATAAAACTGACCGGGAAACTGAACAGTGACTCGGAGCCCGGCGTGGTCAGCGTGACATCACCAAAATCCCAGGACACCTGGGTGCCACTGCACACCGGGGTAATAATCGGCACCGGACTGAGATCCGGGCGACGGAAGCCCGCTGCCGCATAGGGAGGGGCATTCAGATCGATTGCCGGAGCGTCGACACAGGTGAGACCGGTCGGCAAGGTATCGCTCACCACCAGTCCGCGCAGTTGTTGATAAGGCAGTTGACCGGTGAGGGTGTATTCAATTTCCTCACCGATTTTGACCGCCTGATAACCGCCAATCATTTCACCGAGAATCGTCTCGGACAGCGCAGTAATTTCTTTGGGCTCAACCGCCGGCGTAATAAAGGTAATCGACGCATCGGCGGGGCCGGCGCTGTACACCCGGGCACCGCCAATATCGCCATTTCCGCGCAGTTCTACGGTCTGGTTACCAAATTCATTGCGATCGCTCGCATCACCACCTTCGAGGGTGTCGTAATCGATCAGGTATCCGCTCTGCAGTGTCTGGTTGGGCGCGATCCGCTCATCCGGATTGACCTTGTAGTAAAGGTTTAGACTGCGATCATCTTCCGAACTACCCGTACCGCCATTCAGACGGCGTAGGCCATTGTTGGCCGCACTACCCACAGGCGCGCCGGTATCACTGTGTGAGTGGGAAAACACCAGGGTTGCATCCACACCGTCATTGGGTGTGTTCTCAATCAGGCTCAGGTGCTCGCCGTCTTCATCGATCAGCCCGTCGCCGTCGTTGTCAATACCATCGCTGGCGGGGTCCACTACAACCAGCAGGTCCGGCACGGTATCGGTTACCACAAAGTCGTAGGCCGGGGCATTGGGCTCGCCATTGGTCTCGTTGGCGTTGACTAGCCGCAGACGCACAATGTAGTCGCGGGATGTATCGGCACCGGTCAGGTTTTGCTGCCAGCCACCGGAACAGTCGCCGGTGGCCGTATTGAAGCTGCCCGCTTCACAATAGGCTTTGGTTGGGGTGATTTCGGGCTCGGTCACCACCACATCGACACGGCGAATACGCTCCCAGGGGTAACCTACGATATTGCTGCCAAAATCGAAGTACTCGTCCTCACCGGTATTTTCATTGTGGTAGGCCGCTTCGAAGCTGGAATTCAGGATGTTGTTGCGGTCAGCGCCCTGCACATTGGGTGCGTTGCGGTCATTGATGGCCTTGTTCTGTACCCGGGTGGTCGCGTTGACATGGAACCACTGGTCGATGGTGGTAATGTAATCATTGCGTCCGTCACTACCAGGCTGATTACCGCTGAAGTACCAGCCAAAAATCCCTTCGTCCAGTGGGCCCTTATTGGGCTGATTGGGTGTCGAGGTGGCACCGGCAATCTGCAGGCCGGTTTGAGGTTCGGTATTGGAGATATACGCGAGCCCGTCTTCGACCTCATCCTCTACCAGAACCTTGCTCACACCAATAAACGAGAAGCCGCGGGACTTGAAGCCAAACCAGCCACCGGTCTGGATGCGATTGGTACATTCCTCACCAATCTGCACCAGCTCCCGCTGCTTGCGGGCAAAATTGGGGTAGCCGTCGGACATGGCACTATCCGGCAGTGCCGCATTTCGTGTTGCCGGACTGGCCTCGTTACATTCCCCCAGTGTGGGTATCACGCCATTCAGCGCAGAAATATCGCCGCCGGTGGCACTCCAGGCTACCTGATCTTTCAGCAGGTTAAAGCCAATACCGCGGGACCAGTTGGCGTCCAGAGAATACAGATTGCCACGATCTACCTCGCCGTCGCTGCGCGCATTGTTCTGGCTGGCATTGCCCGGCTGCGGGAACCACAGGGGCTGATCATTGTTGATTGCCGTTGGGGTATTGGTGGTTGTGTAGCTCTGTACAGCCCGGTTATTGGTGTTACCACCGGAATTGCTCATGCTCACGGTGGGGTCAGCCAGGTCCAGGCTACCCACGGTCCAGATCTCACCGATTGCATCCACACGGAAGGTGACATCGTCTTCTAAAATCCGCGCCGGGTCTGACGCCTTACGCACCTCGAAGTGGAACTCGACCGCATTACCAGCACCGGGGGCGAGTACACGATTCAGCGGGTTACTGTGATCCGCGTAGCAGCGGTAGACCGTGCCGGTGGTGGTCAGCGGCAAGTGCAGTTTGGTTGGATCCCCCGGTGGATTCACCACCCAGGTTTTATACGGGTTAGGCTGGGGTACCGGTGCGCCACTGACGTTTGTGATATCACACTGCCAATTGCCATTCTGCTCATCCACCGTCACTACTTCGAGGGTGGGTCCAAAACTGATGAACACACTGGCATCACGGGCGTTTACCCCGCCGTTATTGGTGGCGCGCACACGCAGCGGTGTAGTCTGCTCCGGGTCATTGGTAACAATAAATGACTGATCGAGGATTTCGACATCGATGTCTTCCGGGTTGAACTCTATGCTTGTGCCAGCGGTATTATCCGCCGGACTGCTGCTGACACCGTTGCCGGTAAGGTCGTATTCCTGAACGCCCTGGGAGTTACACAGTGTTTTGAATTCCACCTCGAGAGTGTTCTGCAGGCTCGAGGAAAGTGCGGGCGGATCGGTGGGTTCCGGGCGCTGGAACAGGTCTACGCTGGAGCTCTCGGGAACCACATCCAGATCGGCAGCGCGGTCAAAGTGCTGGGGATCTTTGTGAATAATGGCAAAGCGGATCACCACCACGTCACCGTGGCGCATCAGATCGCGATAGGTTTTACCGCCGTTATAGTCACCGGCAGGATTGCTCTCCGTATACTGGGTCGAACTGGAGAGCTTGAATTCCGGGGCGGTATTCAACAGATAGTCGGTATGATTGCCGGTATCAACGGTATCGACACCGTTTGCCGGGTTGACCCACTCCAGGCGATCCACCCGGCCGTCATACTGTCCGTACAGTGAACCCTGTGTATAACCGTTATTCCCTGTGGGACGGAGTAATTGCGGCGCATAACTCGGGTCCAGTACGTAACCTTCCGGCAGCTGGTCGCGAATATGATAGGCCATGCCATTGTCAAACCAGACGGTACCACCACTCTGGTTGGACAGAGTGATGGTCATCAGGCCGCGCATACCCACGGTGGCACTGCCATCAATACCGGTCAGCGTGCGCTCCACTTCCAGCGCGGTTGCGCCACCGGCAACAGAACCCTGGCCGTACCAGGTACGGAGCTCGGACGTTTCCTCACCTAGACCGGGGTCGATACCACCGGGCGGTGTCTGTACCGCACAGCCGAACTGCACATTTTCAAGACTGTTGATCAGCGGTGCACCATTACGACAGGACGCGCTGCCCTGTAACTTGCCCACCAGATAAAGATTGATCGAGTCGTCTTCGGCGATATCGATGGTGCCACTGGACGACCCCGGTGTTTCCGCCTCCACGGTTCCCGCATAGGGCGAAGGAATATTGTCACCTTCGCCAAATGGCGGTGCCACATCCCAGTTATCGAGTACTCTACCGGTCAGGTTATCGGTGGCAATACAGCTTGTGGGGCCGCTCGGCACACCGTCATTGGCTGCGATGTCGTTGGCCTCTGAGACACTGGGGCAGACGTAATGCACGTTGGCGACATCCGCACGAGACAGCACATCGTCGATTCGCAGGTCCTGTAAAGGCGCACGGGCATTGGTGCCGTTATTGGTGATATTGAGGCGCCACACGATATCGTCATCGCTGTGGCCATAAACGGTGTCGCTGCGCGTGTTCTCGCGCTGGCCGGCGTCGTAGTTCCAGCCCTGCTTGTCTACCTGCACAAACGGCTTGTTGATATAGATTCGATCGGTGCTATCCAGATCGCGATTGAAGTCGCTGATATCCGCAGGGGTATCTGGGGTACAGTTATCTGCGTATCCCGGATAGCCGGGGTATGACGGCGCAGGATTATCCCACGCCGTCCAATTAGTCCAATTAGTGGGACAAGTGCCACTGTTGGTCGGAGCGCGCTTCGCCTGCCCACCCGAGGTACAGCTATCCGTGGTTACATAATTCAGCTCGGCGGTAACACCGCCGATAAAATCCCCTTCATCATCCAGTTGCTCCGGGCCATTAGTGGGGGAAACGAGAGGACGATGGATGGGGATTCGCACCGTCATGGTGGGGCTATTGCCGTCCGGCAGGGTGGGCAGCCCCCCGATCCGGATCTCCCAGCTACCCCCGACCTGGGATTCGCTCACGCTGCCAACATTACCACTGCTTACCGCCCCGGTGACCGTGACATTGACACCGGTGTACAGCCGTATACCGGCATCAACTGGGATACGGACAACCAGACCATTGCTGTTGTCAAAGTTCATATTGGGGTTGGCAGAGCCATAATCCCCGTTACTGGAATAGGTGTAATAGTTACCGGAGCGGCGGCGATACTCGCGATCAAACCAGGACCCTCTTTGCTCCTCCTCCCGAGTCTGTTGGAGCCCGGACGTGTTATACGCAAAGTCGTCATTACCGGCACGGTACGGGTTGGTGATGTCCACCTCGATAAAACCGTAACCACAGAGATCACAGTATGTATTGCCCCTTCCTCGCTGGATATTCACCAACTGCTCGGGTGCACCGGGGTTCGCCACACAATAATTGGTCGGCGCCGCCCACACCTCGCCGGATATTGAAGCCAGTAGCAAAACTGACAGCCACAGCCGCACGGATTGCGCGATTGCCGCAATTGCATTTTTGAAAGATTTTCGCCCTGTTACTTCAGACTTCATTGCTTTCCGCTGCCAGTCAGTTTTATTTTTGCCAACTGCCGCACAGGCGACAGCACCGGGGAAGGAGCCGGTCGCGGAACTTTATGGGAAGGGGAGAGTCGGCACCGTGAAGCAAGTCAAAATTGCTGCGCCAGGAGGGGAACTTTTTCTACGTTTGCCAAACAGTTCTCAAGTAAAGCTCACGTAGATTCTTAAGAACGGAAGGAAGTCGCTGCGAGAGCAACAAAACAACCACCCGGTGCAGTATCCGGGCGGTTGTTTTTTGATCCACTTTCTACGCTGCCGGCAGGAAGTCGATCGGATACAGGATGGTGATGGTGGGTACACCTTCCTTGGGCCCGAAGTTGAACCGCTTCACGCGCGCAACAATTTTGCTGTCGAGGGTGGGCGAGTCCATATCGCTGCTCTCGACAGAGGCCAGAGATACGGTGCCGTCCGGTTCGATGGTGATTTTCAGCACCATCTTGCCCTGCAGCGCCGGGTTATTACGCAGTTCGCGGTTGTAGATCCGGTAGAGCGCCGACTTGTAACGGTCGAATACGATCTGGATCTCTTCGTCGGTACGAGATGGACCAACACCTTCGCTGAGCGGGCGCTCTTCGCCGGCGAAATCACCTTCGGTACCGATACCACTGGATACCCGCGAAAAGCTGACACCGTCCAGGGCCGTGCCCACGCCACCGGCATCGCGGCTGAGGGCTGCGGTATTGATGCCATCGGAGCCAGTCTTGGCTGCCGAAGTGATCAGTGAGCGCTGACTGCGGTTCTCCTGCTTGCCGGCAGTACTGAGCTGCGTCTGTTTGCCCAGACGATTATCCAGATCGTCTTCGATCAGATCCTGGAAATTGTCCTTGAATGCCAGCAGACCCGCGCGCTCGACTTTCTTCCGTACCTGCTTTTTCTCCACATTCGATGGCTTGGGTTCTTCCTTCGCCACTTCCTGCTTCGGTTTTTCAGGCTCTTTCTTCTTCTCTTCCGGCTTCTTCACCGTCTGCTCTGGCGGCTTGGGCTTGGGCTTTTTCTTCTCCAGTACCAGCTTGGCCAGACGCTCGGGCACTTCCACCACTTCGTTTTCATCGGGCTCCGGCAGCTGCCAGATATGCACACCGAAACCGAGGAAGAAGGCCAGAAACAAACACGCAAGCAGGCTGATGCGGAATCGACGCTCATCCTCGCCATTGGTATTCCACGGCATGGTGCCATCGCGGAAGGCGGACTGCTCCAGCTCCCGGGTGACTTCATACTCGTAATGGACATCCTCTTCCGCCTGACGAATCTCGCGGAATTCAGCATCCAGATCAAACAAATCATCACGACAGTCTTCGATCTGCTCCTGCAGCTTTTGCTTACGCTCCTGCAACAGGTTCATGTTGGCGTGATAGATGCTGACGGTTTTCTGCAGGCGATGGATCAACGCCTTGGACGCGTCCTGCTTATAGTGCTCCGCCCAGAACAGGTCACCGGCACCGGCCTCCTCCAGCTTGCCAAGACGATCTGAAATCTCGTCCAGCAGCTGATGCTTGGCTTCATCCCGGTGCAGCGCTTCCAGCTTGCCATCAACCTGGTCGCACTCCGCCTGAAGCGCCTCCAGCTGTTGGCGAACCGCTTCCTGCTTTGCGGTCAGTGCCTGTTTTTGTTGATGAAAATTATTCACAAACGCTCACTAACTCTGAGATGCTTTTTGAATCACCGCCAGGGAAATTCGTGTGTATCCGGCGTTGGTACAGCTGGACATAACCTTTTTCAGAATGCTGAACGGCACCGTACGGTCCGCAAGAATGTTCACTTCCGGCGGTTCCGCCAGTAGCGCCGCGGCCTCGGCGGTTACGTCTTCCCCTGCGGCGGCGCGCTCGGCCAGTGCGGCCTTGGCTTCTTCCAGCTCACTGTCAGCCATAGTCATGGCTTTGCCCACTTCGGCAATCATGGCCTGCTGAATCGCCTCGATGACCAGTGTCTCACTCTGGAACAACTCTTCTGTGGTCATCACGGGCTTGGCCTCGATCAACACCTCATCGTGCGTCACCATCAGGGTAACGGTCTCACGGGGCTTCGATTCCACCACCGAGTCCGGCAGGGTGATGACTTTGGGCGCCTCAATGGCTTCGTTACTGGAGCTGTTGGTCAGCAGGAAGAACACCAGGATGGTAAATACGTCCATCAGCGAGGTGAGATTCATTCCCGGCGTCTTGCGCTTGCGGCTTCGCGCCATGCGCTTCATGCGTCTACTTTCACGTTTCACGGCGCATCCCCCAGGGAAATATCGGGAAAGAGTTCCATCTTCTCAGGTGTTGCATCCGGATCCGGTGCACTACCGTCTTCCGGTACCGGCATAACCTCCGCACTGCGCACGGTGTCCATGACCCCCACAAGGTGTTCATAAGCCACATCCGGTTCCATCAACAGGGTGGAGTCGGTTTTATCCGGATAGGTCTCCTTGATTCGCAGCAGGTACTCCCGCAACTGAGCCAGATCGTAGACCTCATCCGTTGGGGGAATAACCGGCAGGCCATTCTCGTCCACCGGGACTTCACCCTCGCCCTCGGCCTGCTCGACCTCGCCCTCCTGCTGGTTCAGGTTCGGGAAACGGGCGAGGACCTTTTCGCCATCGCTGATTTCCAGCACATCTTTTCGAACCACCACCTCAAGGGATACGCCAGGGTCTTCCGATGCGCCACCGGCGCCGGTTGGCATATTCAGCTCGAGAATGGTCACTCGGGAAAACACCGCAGAAACCAGCAGGAACGGCACCAGTACCACCATCAAGTTCAGGAAGGCGGTGATGTCCAGTTCCGGCGCTTCTTTGGCTCTACTGTGACGCCTGCTTCTCATTACGCAGATTCCGGTTTGGCGCTGTTGTCGGAGCTTGCTTCAGTATCGGCGTCGTCATCGGCATCCGCTGCTTCCGCCTCTTGTGCCTGTTTGGTCTGTTCGATATCACGGTTCACCGGCTTTTCTGCCGGCGCGTCTTTCGCAGATTCACTGCGGCGACGGGTACCGGAAGACATGATATTCAGAGCCTTGACGGAAACCATTTCCAGGCTGTCGACGATCTGTCCGGTCAGGGAGTTCAGCAGCGCATGAACGATCAGCAGCGCAATACCGACCATCAGACCGAACGCGGTGGTGTTCATCGCAACAGAAATACTGGCGGAGAGCAGGTCGGCCTTTTCCGCCGGGTTGGCATTGGCTACCGCCGTAAAGGCTTCAATCAGACCCATAATGGTACCGAGCAGGCCGAGCAGCGTAGCAATATTGGAGCCAAGCGCCACATAGGGGGTGCGCTTTTCCAGCTGCGGAATGGTCTCCATGATGCTTTCTTCCATGGCGATCTCGATATCTTCACGACGCCGTACAGCGCCCTGACGCTCGAGCCCCATGGCGAGGAGACGGCCCACGCCGGTATTGTCGTCTTTGACCAGGTTGCGGGCGCGATCGAAGTCACCGGTTTTGAGCACAGGCTGCAGTTTTTCCCAGACCGCGCGGTTGGTGTGACGCTCATAAATGAGGCGAACATAGCGCTCAATGGCTACCGCGGCGCCGAGCGCGAATACCACCAGAATGGGGTACATGAATGCACCACCAGTCTGAAAAAACGCGATTACGCTGTTAAAGAAATCCATCACTTATCCTCTTGGTTTTCTTTCTCGGGTCCGCGGGTACTTCCGCTTTGCCTTCAGGTTTTTACTTTGTGTGTATTTTCAAGCCCCGCATTACTGCGACGCTCAATCCTCCGGGAGGCTAAGTTCGTAGAACTCAAGCTCCCTAGAGAAAACTTCTTTGTCCAGTGGCTGCAGACGTGGGTCCAGCAGGCTGGAATTGAGCCCGCTCTCCACTCCTACTTCGGAACTCTTCCAGGGGACAATATAAAGAGACTTGGGCGCCTCCTCATTGCCGATAATGGAAATACCGGAAAGCTCTTTCACTTCGGTATCCACTTTCTTCTCACTCTCTTCCTGGGCGACAGCGGCGAGGGAGCCCAGCAATACAGGAAATAGCAGCAGGAATTGCCGTACGCTACTCATCAATTCGCTCTCCGCTTGAGGTCGGCCACCCAGATGGCAACCTTGCGATCTTCAGGTTCATATTTCAGGTACTGCTCAAATTGTGCGAGTGCACAATTCACATCCTGAAGATAGAGGTCACACAGAATGCCGAGATTCTTGATCAGGGGCAGACTGTCCGGATGCGCCTGCAGTGCTTCACTGTAGGTTTTTCTGGCTTCATCGAAACGCCCCTGATGACGATAAAGTACACCCAGTTCACTACTGGCAACGGGATCCAGTGGAGCTGCGCGCAGTGCCTCCAGGAAGGATTCCTCTGCGTGCTTCTCGTCACCAGTTTTGAAATACGCAATTCCAAGGTTTACATAGGGTGCAGACAGGCGCTGTTCGCGTTCGACAACCGACTGCAACAGTTCAATGGCCTCAGGGTAGCGCTCGCCCTGCAGAAGCTCCACGGCCTGGGTAAAGTCCCGATTGACACCGCCGGAGACTTTTACATTCATCGGGTCCACCGGCCGACTGGAGGTTTGTGGACCACTGGCACAGGCACCGAGTAGCAGCATGGCACCACACAGCGCAGCTCCTACAACCCGGCGCATATTGCAGACAGTTTCCATCAACCCTGCCCCTCCTCAGTGGTATTTTCTGCGATGACTGCAGGCTCCGGCTTCATCGGGCTTGACGGTTCCTTTGTTTCACCGAGTTCTTCACCCACCGCTTCGTCAGCGCCCTCTGTACTCTCTTCCGCCACCTCGGGTACTGGCACGATGGTCATTACGATATTGCCGGCATCCTCGGGGCGCTCGTAGCGCGCGGGCACCAGCCCGGCCAGCTGGCCGATACTTTTCGCAACCCAGTTGTTGTAAATGCCCGCAGCCATCAGGTCGATGTTCTTTTCGTGCACGGAAATAGCGCGCTCTTCGAACGGATAGATCTGCTCTTCCAGCGCCAGCTCGTATTCTTCCAGTTCCAGTGCGCTGAGGTTGGTTGGGCGCTCAGAATCCTTCAGGGCGCGGCTGAAATGCAGATAGATTTCGCCGAGATAGTAGGTGGCCGCCGCGGTGACATCCGCCACCTGATAGTCGATCAGGTCACTGAAGGCTGCCGTGGCCGCTTTCATACGCGCGCGCTTGGTATTGAGGTTTTGCTCCAGCGGCGCCACCAGTGCGACCTCCGCAAACGAGGCGAACCTGGGCTCCGCCAGTTTCAATGCCGCATTACCGCCCAGGTAGCGCGTGCGATCGTTGCGCTCATCGCCACCGCGCAGCTCGATACGGACAATATCGTCCAGGGTGTTGAAATAGGCTTTCTGGTTACCGGTATTGAGATAGATGTCAGCAATTTTCTGACGGGTCTCCAGTGCCGGCTCCATCGGGTGCGGGAACAGCTTGACGTAGCGGTTGAGCACCGTCAGCGCTTTGTCATAACTCTTGGCAGCGCTATATAGATCGGCCGCCTGAGTCAGCGCTTCCCGACGTACATCGTCGTCTTCCGATTCGCGCTCGATACGCTCAAACTCTGCGGCCGCCAACAGGAGTTGGCCGCTCTCCTGATACACCACCGCCAGCTTTTTGGTGACCTCTTTCTGCAGTTTGTGCTCCGGGTGATTACTGCGGAAGGCCTTCAGTACTTCTGCAGCACGGGCCCAGTTTTCCAGCTGGATCAGAGACGCTGCGGCGTCGTACTCGGCGGTGGCGAGAATGGTCGCCCCCGGCGCTGCGTTGCGAATGCGCAGGAAATGCTCGGCGGCCGCCAGGTGATCGTCGGCCTTCCGGGCCTGATCGCCCTGCTGATAGATGGCACCGGCCAGGTTGTCCACCAGTGCCGCCCGATCTTCGGCATCGGTTGCCGTCAGGTTCAGCGCCGCGCGATAGCCCGCTTCCGCGTCCACGTACAGCTCGGTATCAAAGGACGCATGTGCCACCAGCAACCAGGCGGAACGCTGAATCTGCTGATCCGCCCCCGGGAATTTTTCCAGCAGAAGGCGACCGTTCTGGATGGCTTCGGGGTAGCTTTTCAGCTTATACAGATCATCCACGGCCCCCAGCAGAATCTGCGGTGCCTTGGCGTGCTGCGGGAAGGTTTCAGCAAAAGCCAGAGAGGATCGGATAATTTCCTTCTGGATCGCCACTTTATCAGCGCTGCTGGCCTCGGCGAGATCTTTGGCCAGATACTCACGGTAGGCAAATACCGCAGCATAGCCCGCCTCACTGGTGTTCTCATTGGCCGCGTGATTCGGGTAGTGATAGGCGGTGCGCTCATACTCGCGGGCGGCGTTCAGGAAGTCTTTGTTTTCCAGCATCAGCCCCGCCAGCTGATAGTTGATTTCCGGCGCTTTGGCTTTATCGGCAAATGACGTGAGGTAGCGACGGTACCAGTGAATCGCCTCCACATAGTTTTCGCCGCGTTTTTTGGCGAACTCTTTATCCTTCGGCTTCACGTTCTGGTACGCCGCGTGATAGTGGCTGGCGAGATCAATCAGATTCGTCTGCAGGAATTCCACTACCGTGGCGTATTCCGCAATTTCAAACACAGTCCAGTATTCGGCATCCAGAGCATAGGTATTGGCAAAGGCCTTCTTGGCCTCCAGCACCAGCCGGGGGAAGCCACCCTTCTGGTAAATTTCGATCACGCGAATGGAAAAGTCTGGCGCCACTTTGTGCAACGGATTGCGCTCCACAAAGGTGTCATAGGATTTGGCGGCATCCTGGTAACGACGCTTATCCAGGTAGTATTCACCCAGGTGGCTGTACACGTAGGATTCATACCCTCGCGCGCCCTTGCGGGTAAAGTAGTCCACAATGGAGTCGGCACCACCCTGATAGGAGAAACTCAAACTGACGACGCGGAAGGTATCCTCGACGTGCTTGCGCTCCGTCTCATTGGTCTGCTGCTCGAAGTCATAGCCCTGCGCCACTTTGTAATCCAGCATGCGGACGAAATCGTCCAGCGCCATTTCATACATATCCTGCTTGAACAGCGCCCAGCCGCGCTTGTACAGCGCCAGCTCATAAAAACTGGAAACTTCTCCCATGGCAATCACCCGGCCATAGGACTCTTCCGCGTCGAGAAACTTCTTGCGGGTAAAGTAGTATTCACCGAGTCGGAAGTAGGCTTCATCCAGATGGCGTGACGCCGGGTATTTGGCAACCAGCTGCCGCAGTACCGCCACCGCTTCATCCACCTCACCGGTTTCTTCATATGCGCGGGACAGCTGGTACATAACCTGGTCATTGCGCTCATATTGCGGGTACTGCACCAGCAGTTTCTTATACAGTGCAATAGCCTCTCGCGCATTGGCCGCCAGCAGGGCATCCGGGTCGTCGCCGGGCACGGAAACTTCCGCTTCACTGGCAACGCCGCTGATATCCATTGCACCACTGGCACGGGCTTCGAAATCGGACTGACTTTCTCCGCTACTGGCGGTGCCACTATCCAAAGCAGCTGGTGTACCCTCGGCAGATGCCTGAACCCCGGCCACCTGTGGCGCATCCAGCGCACCCATGGCCGCAGTGGTCTTTTTACGGGCACTCAGGTTGGCCGAAGCGATTTCCTCGGCCGACAGGATTCGAGTCTCGGTACTGCTCGGCAGAATACCCTCTTCCGCTCGGTGGGCCTGCTTGATCTTCAGGTCGGCTATACGGCGGATGGCTTCCGGGGTCAGCGCCGTCTCCGGGGTTTCCTGCAGGTATTTCTGGTAACTGGCCAGCGCCTTCTCCAGGCTACCCTCGATATGGGTTTCCTGAATTTCAATATCCACACGCTGCAGGCTACCGATGGTCTTGCCACTGTGGCTGGCACAGGCGCTGAGCAGTAACGCGGCAGAGGCCGCTGTTGCCAGCCCCAGATGATTGAATACGGCCGAGAGACGCGTTTTATTCATTGTCCGCGCCCTCCCCTTTTGGTGCCGGCGCTTCCAGCTCCGGAGGGTTATCCGTAGGCAGTGGCTCGCTCCGGGAATCCGGTGCAGCCTGCTTCATCTGCTCCACCTGACGCTGATACTCTTCAACCTTGCGCGCATCCGCACGGCGCTCCTGCAATTCATTGGCCCGGTCGTAACTATCGGCCAGGGCAAAGCGCGCTTTAATCTGGTAACTCTCCAGCTGCCCACGGCGCTCTTCCAGTTCACTGATGGCCAACTGCTCCAGCATACGCCCCTGGCGCGACATCAATTGATCAATACGCTCCTGGGCCCGGTTCAGGCCTGCCCGCAGGCTGGCGATCTGATCGGTATAGCCTTCGTAACTGTGGGTCGCGGCCTGACGGGTACGCACATACCGCTGGTAGCTTTCCTGCAGCGTCGCGATGACCTCATCCAGCTCCTGCAGGTTTTTGTACGCTTTGGTGAGTCGATCATCGAACTCTCGGGACAGACGAAACTTCAGCACACCTTCCAGGCGCGCGATGCGATCTTCGGTTTCCTCGCTCTGCAGGCTGGGGTTGTAGTCGAGAATGTCGCGAATCTGCTGCAGGATCAGGCGGGATTCGGTTTCATCGCTTTTCGCGAGAAGCTCGGGGCGACGGTTCACCAGCAGGTTCTCGATCCGCATGGCGAGGCGCTGGCGCTGCTCCAGCCGCATCTTGATGCGCGCGTCAATCTGGCGGAACTGTACATCCAGCCCCGGAAGAATCGGTTCGTAGTAGCTGCGACGCAGGGCAATAATTTCGTCGAAGGCGTCGAGACTTTGCAACCAGTCTTTGTTGCGTTCGAACAGGTCGTTCAGATCCTGGTAATTGCGCAGAAACTCCTGATAGTCATTGGACGCCATCAGGTCGAGCAGGTAATGGGTTTCCGGTGCATCCGGCAGCTTGCGCAGCTCTACCACCCAGTTCTTCACCTGGCTGGCCTCCTTGCGGCGCAGCGCTTCGAGCAACTTGCCTTCGCGGATACTGTTGATGGACCGGGTAAGTACGTCCACCTGATTGCCAAACAGATCCAGAGCCTGGCCATAGTTCACCGCAGCGGTACTGTGCACTTCCAGTTTGCCGTACGCATAGGGTACGGCGAGCATGGCTTCCTGCACCGCCGCATCGGTGGATTTGCGCTGCTTCAACAATTGCCAAGGCACCAGTGCGCGGTCGTAACGGCCCGCATTGGCCTCCACCCAGCCGGCGCCGAGCAGCGCCTGATTGGAAAAGGGCCCACTCAGCTGCACGCGGTCAAAATAAGTGCGTGCGCGCTGGTACTCCTCGGCCTCCATCAGCTGGAAACCGAGCAGCAGGTTGGTTTTGTCCTGCAGAGCGCGCATGGCATCGCCACGGCCGGCCTTGCGCCCGAGACCATCCAATTCCACGACACCCCGCTCGGTTTCACCGGCCTTCAATAGCGCGATGCCGAGGTTGTACTCCACAAACCCCGCGAGGGATTTTTCGCCCTTCAGGTCTTTTAACAGCTCAACCGCCTCTTCAAAACGCCCCAATTGCATGTACACCCGGGCGCGCAGAAACTGTTCATCGGCGCGGACACGCTCCGGCACACGCCCTTCGATCAGCTCCAGGGCGTGTAGGGCATTGGCAAACTGCTGCTTGTGGTAATGAATCTTGGCCAGGCGATAGGCCGCTTCATTCTTGATAGGTTGCGGAACGTCACCCTGCAGCACCTGTTCCATCGCACGGCCGGCTTCCAGATGCATCCGGTACGAAAGCTCAAGATCCCCTACGGCAAACTCCGCCTGACCAAAATGCATGGAGAAGGGGTCGAGCTCCGGGTCATCCAGCAGGCGAAACTGCTGCAACTCGGTATCCAGCCTGGTGATCGCATCGAAATACCTGTCCTGATGCGCATTGAACAATGCTTCGCCAAAGAACAGGTCGCGAAGGTTATCAGTATGCAGTGCGCTCGGATCTTCGGGCGTTTTGGCCTGCACAGGCGCGGCGCACAGCACAGTCAGTGCTGCACCGGCAACCGCGCGGGCCAGACGGGAATTCATGCTTACCAGTCCTTGAAGTTGATGGCGGACTGGTTGCCGGCAATCTGGATCTCAACGAACTTGGGACCCACCGCTTTTTCCACGCTATAGCTGGCGGTCGCACGGTATTCCTTGCCGGATTTGGACTTTCCGAAATAGGTGACTTCGAGGGGGTGAGTCCCGGTCTGCACGTTGGCAGTATGGATACGCTGCACACCGCCGAGCTGCAGGGCTTCAATTTCACGGTAGGTATACAGGTGGTGGGCGACAACCTGATTATTGAGCTTTACTTCGACGGACTCGAGGCTGAACTCGGCACTGTCAGGCAGAGAGACAAACAGCGCCACCTGCGTATTGGAGGGAAACAGCAGTTTTTCTTCCAGACGATTGAGTTCGGAGGTGAGGCTGATCACATCCTTCTTCACATCCTGAATCTGCTCATCCAGGCCGCGAATCTCTTCACGACTGACTTCCTGCGCATTGGTCATCACCGCAAGCATCAGCAATACGGTCGCCAACAGAATTCTGCACATATCCCTTAAACCTCGAAACTGACCCGGGGACGGCATCCCGGGAAGCCCTGCCCTGATATCCGGGCTCTTTTTATAGGTCGTGATCTCTCGACCGATTTTTATCCGACTAACGTCGAATACAAGTACTTAGCGGAGCGATTGTATTGCAACCGGCAGGGGGGGATATGTGAGGCGCTTCAAAACTCGCGCAGAGAGTTAGAGAACAATTTTTTCTTAAAATTCAAAGGACAAGAGAAAAAAGCTCGATTATGTGACAGGTTTCACGGGCGCTAATGCGATGCCTCCCATGAACACCATCACATTTTTTGCGGAATTGGCGGAACCAGATCAAACTACAGGCAGAACAAAAAACAGCCAGCCAAACGAGACAAGGGCTGCAGCGGGAGCGAGTGCTCACTCTATGCATGAGTATGCGTCACCACTTTTTCAATGCGTCCTGGTCGCTGGCCCTGGCCTCTACCCAGCTGCCATCTTCCGCCCCGGCCGCGATTTCTTTTTTCCAGAAAGGCGCGCGGCTTTTCAGAAAATCCATAATAAAGGCACAGGCATCGAGAGAGGCCTGACGGTGGGCAGAGGTAGTACCGACAAACACAATTTCTTCACCGGCAGCCAGCGGGCCATAGCGGTGGACGATACGCACCCTGCCCAGGGGCCAGCGCTCGGCGGCCCGACGGGCGATGTCGGTGAGTGCCGACTCCGCCATTCCCGGATAATGCTCCAGCTCGAGTACCGCGACGGTTTTTTGTTCAACGGGTTCGAGTGCGGCGGCATCGGCCGGGGAGAAGTCCCGAACGGTGCCCACAAACATCGTTGTGGCGCCATCGCTGTAATTTTCGCTGCGCAGCAGGTTGTACTCGGCACCGGGATCGAAGCCTTCGGCCTGTACGGAGATGGAAATTTCCAGTGGCATACTCAGCCCCCGGTAACCGGCGGGAAGAAGGCGACTTCATCGCCATCACAGATGGCGGCGTCCATGGTGGACAGCTTCTGATTGAGGGCTACCTGCAGCTGATCGTTGCCGAGAGCGCGCTGCCAGACTGCACCCTGCCCGGCCAGTTTGCTGCGCAGCTGGGCCACATCGGCCAGGCCTTCCGGCTCGACTTCCATTACATCCCGTTCCAGTTGTTCGCGCAGGCTGGCAAAGAACAATACCTTGATCACGATTTTCCCCCTGCACTCTGTTCAGGTGTCCAGTGACCGCGCTTGCCACCCACTTTCTCCTGAAGCCTGGTAGGGCCGATGACCATGGCCGGATCTACGGCTTTACACATGTCGTAGATGGTGAGCGCGGCGACGCTTGCTGCGGTAAGCGCTTCCATTTCTACGCCGGTGCGGCCGGCGAGACGGCAGAAAGCCTGGATGTTGACGGTTTGGCTGGCTTCATCCAGCTCGAAATCCACCTGCACTTTGGTCAGGGCCAGTGGGTGACACAGGGGTATCAGGTCTGCGGTTTTCTTGGCGGCCTGAATACCGGCAATGCGCGCGGTGGCGAGCACATCTCCTTTTTTGTTGTTGCCGGCTTTCAGCTGTTCAAAGGTTTCCGCAGACATGGAGACGGCGGATTCGGCCCGGGCGGTGCGGTCGGTGATGTCTTTGTCGGTGACATCGACCATGCTGGCTTCGCCCTTTTGGTTCAGGTGTGTGAGGGTCATGGTGTTCTTACTTGGGCAGCATTGAGCGAATTATTTAGTTAGATAGCCTACGAAATTGCAGGGCATGTGGGTTGCAGTCAGTTGTTCGCGCAGCAGTTTGGTCCAGCCGGTTTTGCAGGCGCCGGTGGAGCCCGGAAGACAGGCGACCAATGTGCGGTTGGCGATGCCGGCGAGTGCACGGGACTGGATGGTGGAGGAGCCGATTTCCTCATAGCTGATGGATCGGAATATTTCGCCGAAGCCGTCGATGTGTTTGTCGAGCAGGGGGACGAGGGCTTCGGGGGTGGAGTCGCGGCCGGCGAAACCGGTGCCGCCGGTGGAGATGATGACCTGGATTTCGGGGTCGGCGATCCATTGGCTGACTTTGGCGCGCAGGAGATATTTGTCGTCGATGACGATGGCTTTGTCGGCGAGGTTGTGGCCGTCTGCTTTCAGGGCTTCTACGAGGTAGTTGCCGGAGGTGTCGTTTTCTTCGGTTCTTGTGTCTGACACCGTAAGAATGGCGATGTTGAGTTTTTGATCTGGGTTTGTTGGGGCGTGGCTCATTGGCTTTTTGTGCTCCGTAGCTTTTTTGCTCTGACTAAAGTTCTGAGGCGAGCGGTCATCGGGTGAAAGGTTTCAGGACCGCTGTAGACCCATCCCTGGGCGCTGCGGCGCAAACATCCTGTTTGCGACGCTCCTGAAACCTTTCACCCGACGCCCGCTCTTCAATTCTGATTTATGTACTTCGTAAGCCTAAAAGCTCAACCACCGATGATCGAAAGGTTCTGGGTTCCGCCGGTATTCCCTTGCTGCAGATAGTGACTGACTTCTTTATTGCCAATCAGTGCCCGCACTTTTTCGGCCAGTGCGTCGGCCTCGCCTGTACGGATGGTTTCGCGCAGGTCGAGGCCAGCATCGCTGAACAGGCACAGGTGCAGTTTCCCCTGGGCGGAGACGCGCAGGCGGTTGCAGCTGTTGCAGAAGTCTTTGCTGTAGGGGGTGATGAGGCCGATGCGGCCTGCATAGTCGGGGTGGACGTATTCGCGGGCGGGGCCGGCGTCTATGGCTCTGGGGAGGAGTTGCCAGCCGGTTTCGATCAGCTGCTGTTCGATGTCGCTGCCGCGCAGGTGGTTACTGGCGAAGTAGTCGCGGTTGTCGCCGGTCTGCATGAGTTCGATAAAGCGCAGGGTGACGGGGGTGGTTTTTAGCCAGTCGAGGAATTGATGCAGTCGGGTCTGAGCACCATCGGAGAGCAGGACGGCGTTGACCTTGGTCTGGATGCCCAATTCCAGTGCGCGGTCGATGCCGGTACGGATTTTGGGCAGGCAGTTGTGGCCGGTGATGCGGGCGAATTCCGCATTGTCGAGGCTGTCGATGCTGATATTGAGCTGGTGGAGGCCGCTGCGGTGCCAGGTGTCGATGACACTGGGGAGCTTGTAACCATTACTGGTGACGGCGACGCGATGGATACCGGGGGTAGCACTGGCGGCCTGAATAAGCTCTGGCAGGTCTTTGCGCAGCGAGGGTTCACCGCCGCTCAAGCGCACTTTTCGGGTGCCCAGTTGGGCGAAGGCGCGCATAACGGTACCGGCTTCCGCGACACTGAGGTCGGGGGCTTTTGGGGTGGCCTGGTAGCCGTCGGGCAGACAGTAGTCACAACGGAAGTTGCAGACGTCTGTTACGGACAGGCGCAGGTAATAGAAGCGACGGCCGTGACCGTCCTCCAGGATGTTGTTCTGTTTCATCACCTTTCCAAATGCGGGAGGCCGTTCGGTTTCCCTTGCGACCCTGGCGGGCTGGCTGCTGCCGCCCGCGGCCTGAGCCCCATATCTGTGACGTAGGGGAGCAGGCTCGGTGTTTTCGTTCACTTCATGATATGCAATTTAGCGGCCAGGCGCTGCAATTTCTGCCTCTATTCCACTTCCAGAATTTTGAGGGTATTGGTCCCCCCGTGGGATTGCATGAGGTCGCCGCGAATCAGTATGACCTGGTCGCCCGGCTTGACGATTTCTCTGGCTTTGAGTGTATCCAGGGCCCGCTGGTTCAATTCCCGGTCCCCTTCCTTCTCTCCCGGCACAAACAGCACCGAGATGACGCCACGATACAACGCCATACGCCGCTGGGCCACTGGATCGTGGGCGAGACCGACGATGGGCAGACCGGAACGGATGCGGGAAGCGATCAGCGGGGTATAGCCGGTCTGGGTCATACAGGCGATGGCGGTGACGCCGGCCAGATGGTTGGCGGCATACATGGCAGACAGGGAGATGGTTTCGTCGATGCGAATGAAATCCTGGTGCATACGGTGCCCGGACTCCTGCGCCGAGCGCTCCCGTTCCGCGCCGAGGCACAGGCGGGTCATGGCCTCTACCGCCTCCACCGGGTAGTCACCGGCGGCAGTTTCCGCCGAGAGCATGACCGCGTCTGTCCCATCCAGCACCGCGTTCGCCACGTCGAACACTTCTGCGCGGGTAGGCAGCGGTGCGGTAATCATGGTTTCCAGCATCTGGGTGGCGGTGATCACCGCGCGATTCAGCTGACGGGCGCGCAGGATCATGCGTTTCTGCACGCCGATCAGCGCTGCATCGCCAATCTCCACCCCCAGATCGCCCCGGGCCACCATTACCGCTTCCGAGGCGCGAATGATATCGTCGAGGGTTTCCTCATCCGCCACGGCTTCCGCGCGTTCCACCTTGGCCACCAGGCCGATATGCCTGCCCGCCTCACCAAGTAACGCGCGCGCTTCCTGCATGTCTGCGGCGGTGCGCGGGAAAGACACCGCCAGATAATCCACGCCGATGTCGATGGCGGTTTTCAGGTCGGCTTTGTCTTTATCGGTCAGGGCCGCGGCGGAGAGGCCGCCTCCCTGCTTGTTGATACCTTTGTTGTTGGACAGTTTGCCCCCTACCACCACGGTGGTGTGTACCTCGCGGTCACTGACACGGTCTACTTCGAGTACCACACGGCCGTCGTCCAGCAACAGCACATCCCCGGCAGAGACGTCGCGAATCAGATCCTTGTAGTCACACCCCACCCGCTTCTCGTCGCCCTCATTGGCGTCCAGGGACATATCCAGTACAAACGGCTGCCTCTCCTGCAGGTTGATGGCATTGTCGCGGAAGCGCGCGATGCGGATTTTGGGGCCCTGTAAATCGCCGAGAGCGGCGACGGTTTTGCCGAGGCGATCGGCGATTTCCCGCACCTGTTGCAGGCGGCGGCGGTGGTCGTCGGCGGTCCCATGAGAGAAGTTCAGACGCACCACGTCCACCCCGGCCTTGAGCATTTTCTCGAGCACACCCTGTTTGTCACTGGCCGGGCCCAGGGTGGCCACAATCTTGGTGCGGCGGACAGGGTTGGCTGTGCGCTGGTTGGCAGGTTTCTGGCTCATCAGGACCTCTGTTTATCCACTCTGGCGTCATTCAATATTGTGTTGTTTGCCGTGTATGCACTGATGTCCCACACGGGGAAAGCCCTCCACCCCCTCGCTCTATTTCGCCGTGGGCAAAATCAGAATCGCACGAAAATCATTCACATTGGTGCGTGTGGGGCCGGTGATGATCAGGTTTTCCAGCTCGGCAAAAAAACTGTAGGCATCGTTGTTGGCGAGGTAAGCGGCGGGGTCCAGCCCCTGCGTCTGCATACGCGTCCAGTCGCCGGGGGCAAAGAGTGCGCCCGCATTGTCTTCGGACCCGTCGATACCATCGGTATCCACCGCCAGGCCATAAATACCCTCGGCACCGGCAAGGGTGGAGAACAACCCCAGCAGGTATTCGACGTTGCGCCCGCCCCGGCCGTTGCCGGTGACCGTCACACTGGTTTCACCACCGGAGAGGATCAGAAGCGGCTCGCGGCTGTCACGCTGTGCAGCGAGGGCCAGCAGGCCGTGTTCGGCCCCCAGGGTTCGGGCTTCTCCCTCGAGGTTATCGCCCAGTACACGCACCTTGATACCGGCAGCAACCGCCGCACTGCGGGCGGCCTCCAGCGCATCACTGGCTTTGGCCAGCATTACCGGGGTATCCCTTGCAAAGGCGGGATCCTCAGGGTGGGGTGTACTTCCCTCTCTCTGCAGATGCGCGCGCAGGCTCTGGTCAATTTCAAGGTTGTAGCGCCGCAGAATTTCAAGAGCGTCTCTCGGCGTCGAGTCATCGGGCAGGGTGGGACCGGAAGCAATCAGTGTGGGGTCGTCCCCTGGCACATCGGAAATCAGATAGGTCACTACCTGCGCCGGGTGGGCGGCAGCAGCAAGGCGACCACCTTTGATGGCTGACAGATGCCGCCGTACTGTATTGATTTCCCGAATGGGGGCACCGCAGCGCAACAGGGCCTTGTTGACGGACTGTTTCTGCGCCAGCGTGAGTCCCGCTGCCGGCAGTGTCATCAGGGCCGAACCGCCTCCTGAAATCAGCGCGATCACGAGGTCACTCTGACCGAGTTCAGTGACCGCTGCCAGCATCCGCCTCGCCGCCACCTCTCCCATGTTGTCGGGCATGGGGTGTGCTGCTTCCAGCACATCGATCATTTCACACTGCGCTCCGTGCCCATAGCGGGTGACCACCAGCCCTTCGAGGTCCGCGTCGGGATAATTCGCGGACCAGGCCTTTTCCAATGCGGCCGCCATGGCTGCAGCGGCCTTCCCGGCACCGATCACAACTGTACGACCACTGGGTGGCTCAGGTAGCCGGGCGGGTAGCAGCGTATCCGGGTGCACAGAGGCAATAGCCACATCCGCGAGCGCGCGTAGCCAGGCAGTAAAATCGTGTGGACGTTTGAGGGTCGACAACTCGGGCAGTCTGTTCATCGAAGCGGGCCTCATACCTGTTATCTAATTATCGTTTCATCAATGCCCTACCCGGGGGGTCGCGTTCCGATCGCCAGCTGTGATCCATTCCATTCAGACGGCACCGGGTATGCTGCACACCGGATCATTTTCGTCAGTGTAGTGCAAGTCGGAGCGTGACCGAGGGCGCTGGATGCGGTACCGGCAGCGGGCAGGCAATTCTTCTTCACAGGCTTTAATGCAAGAAGGGTTCCGAAGAAGGCATCGGACAACATTAGAGAAATGCGAATTTGGCGATAAAGATCGCACTCAGAACATACAGGCTGATCGAGATCTTCTCGTGCTGACCGGTAAACAGCTTCATCGCCGTGTAGGTCACAAACCCCAGCGCGATACCATTGGCGATGGAAAAGGTGAGCGGCATCATGACCGCGGTGACAATGGCAGGAATACTGTCGGAATGATCTTCCCAGTTGATATGGGCCAGTCCGCCCATCATCAGCATGGCCACGTAGATCAGTGCGCCAGCGGTCGCATACGCCGGAATCATACCGGCGAGTGGGGCAAAAAATACCGCCAACAGAAACAGCAGGCCAACCGTCACAGCGGTCAGCCCTGTGCGACCACCCGCAGCGACACCGGAGGCACTTTCCACATAACTGGTGACGGGTGGACAGCCGACGAAGGCCCCCATCACACTGGAGGTGGAGTCCGCTTTCAGTGCCCGCGGCAGATTCTTGATCTGGCCATGGTCATCCACCAGGTGCGCGCGGTGAGCAACCCCCATCAACGTCCCCGCGGTGTCGAACATATTCACAAACAGAAAGGCAAGAATGACGCTGATCATGCCCACGTTGAAAGCGCCCTGTACATCCATTGCCAGCCAGGTCGGCGCCAGGCTCGGCGGCGTGGACACGAGGCCCTGATATTCCACCAGTCCGAGGGCCCAGCCCAACGCCGTCACCCCCAGCATACTGAACAGAATTGCGCCAAACATATTGCGGTAGCTGAGGATCGCGATCAGCAGGAAGCACAGGGCCGCGAGCAGCACCGAGGGATCACTGAAACTGCCCATGGAAAGTAGCGTGGCCGGGTTATCCACAACGATACCGGCCGTTTTGAGACCGATCAGCCCGAGAAACAGGCCGACACCGGCGCCCATGGCAAAGCGCAGACTCATGGGAATACTGTTCAACAACCACTCGCGAATGCGCGACAGGCTCATGATCATAAATAGCACGCCGGAGATAAATACCGCCCCCAGCGCGACCTGCCAGCTATAGCCCATTTCCCCCACCACGGTGTAGGTAAAGAAGGCGTTGAGCCCCATTCCCGGAGCCAGCCCCACCGGCCAGTTGGCGTATAGCCCCATCAGGAAGCAGGCCAGCGCAGCACCGATACAGGTTGCGACAAACGCCGCCCCGTGATCTACACCGGCTTCCGCCATAATATTGGGGTTAACAAAGATCACGTATGCCATGGTAAAAAAGGTGGTGACACCCGCCACCAGCTCGGTTTTTACCGAGGTCTTGTGCGCGCGCAGTTTGAATACGCGGTCGAGAAAACCATTGCTCTCTAAATTCACAGCGCTCTTTGCCGAGTGGTTCGGCCGGTTCTGGAAACGCCCCGGTGCCCGGCGTTTCAGTGAATGATGATGTCAGTATCGTTCGCTATTCCTCAGAGCAGGCTCTGTGCTCATCGGCGTCGCTGACCGACTGCCTGTTCCGGCCTGTCATTCCGGTTCTGGCTCCGGCTCCTGATTGAGCCCATCCTGGGGTACCGATTCAAACGGCGGTACGTCGAGACCACAGCCTCGCAGTATCACGTCAATCAGGAATTTCGCCGCGTGGTCGAAGTCTTCCTGGGTGTACTCGGCCTTGCCCTCAATCACCAGAATCTGCGTCTGGAAGTCCGCATAGTATTGCGTGGAAGACCAGATCAGCAGGATCAACTGCACCGGGTCAACGGGTGCCATCTGCCCATCGTCGACCCATTGCTGGATCACCCCGGCGCGGTCGCGCACCCAGTCCCGCAGCCCCGAGCAGATATGCTCCTTCAGTATCGGCGCCCCTTTGATGACCTCCAGCGCAAACAGGCGCGACGCCTGTGGGTGGGTGCGGGACATTTCCACCTTGACGCGAATAAAACGCGCCAGTGTCATGGCGGGGTCATCTTCTGGTCTGATCGACGCGAGCATCGCATCCCAGCGCTCGATGATTGACTCGAACAGCGCGATGTACAGACGCTGCTTGTTGCTGAAATAGTAGAGCACATTGGACTTGGGCAGTGCCGCACGCTCCGCGATACGCTGAATGGTGGCACCGCGGAAGCCATGCAGGGCAAACTCTTCTTCCGCTGCCGCCAGGATCAGCTCGCGGTTGCGCACCCGGATTTTACCCGCCCGCTTTGCGGGAGCCGTTGTGGGCTCGGCTCGCTCTGACGAGAGATTGAACGATGAACTGGTTGACCGGGACATGGATCCACCGCGGTTTTTGACACTTGTTTGACAATAGTGCAACTGGCGGAGAGTGGCAAAGCAGGGCCCCAACTAAAAAGACCGGCCAACTGGCCGGTCTTTGCTGTGAAATCTGCTCAGTCTGCCAACAAATCAATGGCGGTCAATGCCGAGCCGGAGACATACAATACCCCCTCGTCGCTGAGACTGAGTGCACCGGAGGCCGCGTAGGACCACACGGCGTCCCGGCTCTGCAGATCAATGGCGTAGGTTGTGGTGGCGCCCCCCACAAACACGTGCGTACGGGTAATCACGATATTTGACGTCAGGGATTCGCTTGCCTCGTAATTCCACAAGACCGTACCCGTCGATTCGTCAATGACCTTCAGTATTCCGGATTCAATGGCAAAGATCTGGCCCAGATGTGATGAGGGCTGCCCGGTATAGTTCCCCGAACGCTCCCACAGAATGGCTCTCTGCTCCAGATCAAATACCACCAGAGTACCGCGCTGGATTGCTACCGAGTTTCCAATCCCGGTCAGCACCGTCGCCATCCCCACGTCATAGCCACCCGAATCGAAGCTGGGGAAATCAATGCGATAGGCGAGCTCACCGGTCAGCCGGTCGTAGGCGGCAAAATCCGTGATAAACGCATACACATACTGATCATCCACCGCGGGTGTAAAGCCGTCATATTGCGCCGTATAGGCAAACCAGTTTTCGCTGCCGGTTGCTGCATTGTGGGAATACATGCCCCCGTAATACCCACCCGCGATGTACAGCTGCCCCGCGAAAGGTGTGGGAGCCAGGTAGCTGGACCACTGATTTCTGTACGCGGTAGCAAAGTGTAGAGCCCCGGTCTCGGCATCGACGCCACGGATAAAGGAATCCCCGTGGCCTCCGCTCTGGAAGTACACGCGGCCATCAGCATACGCCGGGGGATTCAGGCTGTTGATATCGTCGTAGGCTTTTTCCCAGCGTATTTCACCGGTTTCCGCATTCAACCCGTATATCCGTTGATTACTGAAGTAGCTGTCACTGGAGACAAAAACCCCACCATCGCCCGCGGCCACGGAGTGAAGCCTGGAAACATCCGGAAAGCTCTTGCTCCAGCGCAAGGTGAAATCGGCCTCGTCCAGATCCCACGGTGTATAGCCGGTATGATCTGCTCCCCCCTGGGCACTCCCCCAGACCACCGGCATCGGGAAGTCCAGCTCATCCGTCGGTGACGTATGCGCGACATACTCCTCGAGATTGGTAAAGGTATCCGAATCGAGATCTCCCGCCGCGTCTTCCGGCGCGTTCGGATCCAGCGCAAACTCGACCTCCCAATTGTCTGGCATGATGTCGCCATCGGTGTCTTTCAACAGCGGTGAAGAGGCATGCACGACGTATTCATCGTAATCCGTCAGGCCATCACCATCGGTATCCGCCAGAATCGGTGAGGTTCCGAGTACGGATTCCTCGAGGTTGGTCAGCCCATCGTCGTCGGCATCATCAGCGGCGTCATTGACCAGCACATTCAGACCGTGGGTAACCTCGTAAAGGTCGCCCATGCCGTCCTGGTCGGAATCACTGGCCAGGGGATCAGAACCATGAACCTCCAACTCCTCCTGGTCGCCAACACCATCACCATCGGAATCCGTGAGATTAGGGTCGGTACCGGCGGCCAGCTCTTTGTCGTCGGTCAGACCATCCCCATCGGAATCCGGGTGCAACGGATCCGTGCCATGCACCAGTACTTCATCTCCATCGCTGACGGTATCTCCATCGGTATCGGCCTTGTTCGCACGGGTGCCGAGAGAGAACTCCTCCAGGGCGGTCAGATTGTCCAGATCATAGTCCGATGACGCATCCGCAGGGTTGTTGGCATCAAGCCCATTGGCGGCTTCCCACCAATCCGGCAGGCCATCGCTGTCGCTATCCAGGTGCGGGGTGAAATCGACAAACTCGGCAAAGACCGGCAGACGGGAAAACCCGCTGAGATCGCCATTCACTAGTGCCACATTCTCGAAGCGGGAAGACAACAGCAGGTCACCGTTGCTCCGCAGAGAGATGTCATAGAAGCTACCGCCCACCTCCAGCTCAGCCTGATGATTTCCGAAGGCGTCATACTTGTGGACATCCCCGCTCCAGTCCGCAATGAACAGCTCGCCAGCGGTATTGACGGCAATAGAACGGCCCTCATCCACCGTGAGCTCCGATACTAACGTCATGGTGTCCGGGTCGAACTTATCGATGACGCGCCCGGTAAAACCATAAAGATATCCGTCTTCGCCAACGGTCAGGTCGATATAACCATTGCCACTGACAAAATTGAACGAGCCGTCACTCAGGTCAAACTCAACAATGCCCTGATTGGGGCTTCCCGAGGTCGCCATATTGGTGACGAATACCCGCTCTCCGATTGCATCGATCCCTCCGTAGGTACCGTTGTTGATGGTGGACCATCCCGGTGCGGTGTAATGCTCCCACTGGTGATCCCTGGGCGAATAAATACTGAGCTTCGGCTCGAAGGTGCCATTGAAGACGGCCACACGGCCATCAGCGAGAACCGCGATATCCCGCGCCTCTTCGCTGTATGCACCCTGACCAGCAACCTCCACCTCCTTCAGAAGTGTGGCGTCGTAATCGTAGAACTGAATTTTGTTGTCATTGGACGCGACAAAGCTCGCCCCCATTTCAAATACGTTGTCCAGCGGTGCCACAACGAAATTATCCAGATACACCGAGCAGTCATCACTGCTACTGGTGATGGAAATTGTCAGCTCTCTATTGCCGGCTGCCAATGACAGTTTCTGGGTCTGCCAGATTGACTGCGGAGGGTAACCACTAAAGACCTGCTCACCATCCACCCGGATAGACACATTTTTGTCGTAGTAGTTGTAGCAATCAGACACCATATCGAAACGGACCTCCACCGGGGCAAAGGTTCGCTGCCAGGTGATGGAGGCATCGCCACCAAATGAAAGCGCGTAGTCACCATGACTCGCCGTACCTTGCGCCACGGACATGCTGTCCGGCGCCGAGGCCACCGCCAACTCCGGCGGCACAGTGCCATCCTCGAACGAGAAGTACGCATCGTCTACGACTTCAGGTAACGAATTGATGTCCGCTGCATCAGTCCCGTTAATGTACTCGATGTAGTTGGCAACCCCATCCCCATCCAGATCGCCTTCCATATCGCCGGCACTGGTCGGATCCAATCCGGCAGCCAGCTCCCATGCATCGGACATGAGGTCGCCATCCGAGTCCTGCGCATTCGGATCACTACCGACAACAAGCACTTCATCGCCATCACTCAGGCCATCCCCATCAGAATCTGCTTCTGTTGCAGAGGTAGACGCAGCGAACTCATCCAGATTCACCAGGCCATCGTCATCCGGGTCCAGCGCTGCATCTGAGGCATCCTCATCACTCAGGCCATATTGAAGCTCCCACCAGTAGGGAAGCCCGTCCTCATCCGCATCGCCCAAAAGTGGTATTTTGCCGAATACCATTCCGCGGGTAGCGTCCTCTTGCAGATAGACAAGACCTTCGTCGTATTGCTGGACCTGCCGGGCATCCACTTCTCCTAGTTCCAGGGTGAACAAGGGTGCTTTCAAGTCAGCATCGTATGCCACCAACCACAGGTCGCCCTCGTTCTGAAACAGAATCACAGCCACGTCCTGCCACCAGAACCCCTCTACCGGATAAAACGCGCTACTCAGCGCTGGCCAGGATTCGGAAACGGGTAACTGCTGCATGTAAGGCAAACCATACAAATCACGTACCACCGTGTTACCGCCTGCGAGAATACGGGATTCATCCGGAGATACAGCAACAAATGCTGGCAAGCCTGGGCTGTCAAAACGCGCGCTTTTGGTACCTCTGAGATACCCGCCCTGCGGATCAATAATTCCGCTATTTAATTGGCCGCCTAGACTGTATCGGTTCCAGAATATACGGCCGCTTTCATGATGATATTCAGGCTCGACTGCCTCGCCATAGAGCGAGAAATCACCGAGCTTGTCAAACATTGCATCAAGCACATTGAACTTGCGGTCCCCATAGGGGGTGGATTCCGTCACCAGAAGATGCGGACCGGCACTAATCAGCCCAAGGACCGTTCCACTTGCGCGGAATACGCGTTCTGTCGACAGGGGTAACACGCTGACAACCCGATGCACCCCGCCCTCGATATCGGCAATCAGGATATCGCCCGCATCCGTCACCACTGCAGATATAGCGTGCACATCACCCAGCACACGGGAAAGCGGAATCGGATTCAGGAGTGCCTCGGTACTCACATCCCAACGGTAAATCGACTGGTCATCGGCAGAAAATGCGTAAGCGATATTCTCGTGTAAGACTGATTGCTCTATCTCACCGATATCCAGAGCACTGGCAACATCGCAAATAGAACCACTGCCCTGGGACGCTTCCTGGCACGCCGAATCTTGCGGATAGGCATCCAGAGACAGCCCGCTCGTCGAGTCGGATGCACTGTAGCCAGTGTTCCAGCTATCCGGCCAGCCGTCACCGTCCGAGTCCAGTGAGGCGGCAGGGTCCGTCGGGAAATGGTCTGCGAGATTCTCCACTCCATCGTTATCTTCATCACGATCGGTCGTAAAGGTATGGAAGAGGTAGATGCCAGACGCTTCGCGCGTAACAAGAAAGTAATCCGTACCCCGATCCAACAGAGTATTGGCAGCACCATTAAACGTTTGCGTCTGGTAGAGCGCGCTGTGCGATGTATACGCACTCACCGTAGTGGCGCCCTGCCCATTGGTAGCCGCCGTCACCAGATCACTGCCGTTATACAGTCCGCTGGCAAAGGCGTTCACCGTCCGATCGGAACGCTTGTGACTGAACATGTCATATTGCACGCCCGAGCCGGAAACAACCTGATTGACGTTGTCGAGCACGAGCAGCGGACCGTCGGGAAAATACTCCCAGTCGTAGGAATAAACAAAGGCACTATCGAAATGCCCCGAATTCGAGTTGATTGCGTAATATGCCAGGCGATAGGGCGTAGAATAGCCATAACGGAAATACAGCCGATCCTGTGAATCCGACCAGGCAGAAGCGAGAATTTCAGATTGGTAATCCATCCGGTGCATCAGCTGCCCGGACTTGGACAGCGTCAGGTGGGTATTACCTTTGCCATCGTTACCTGTAACAAAAAGATAATCCCCGGCCGCCGCGAGATTGACCGCGGGAAAGCCAATATTGGTCAGCAACTGCAGCGTGTTTTCATGCAGATAGCGGATAGCGCCATCCGGATACGCGATATAGGTTCTGCCGTGATCCTCGTGGGCGAGAACGGCGTTGGGGGACAACCCACCTACAGTGAGATCGATTTCCTCTTCAATTCCGCCGGACGCGGGCACATAGCGGAACATCGCCAGCTCGGTGTCATCCCGGGCCACCAGCAGTACACTGTCATCGGCACCGGTAATACCCTGCGTCACCTCGTAATCGGCAAGCGCAGTCAGGTAACACTGGCTGCCATTACCATGCGCCGCGACACTACAGCTGCCATCGAGCGGATAGGCATCGCCATTGTCACCGACACCATCGTCGTCGCTATCGAGCGACTCTGCCGGGTCGCGCGGGAAAGCGTCCGCGACATTCAGGATGCCGTCCCCATCAATATCCTCATCCACCACATCTGGCCGGCCATCACCGTCCATATCCGGGCCCAATGCGGCCAGAACAGCTACAGAGGGAGCATCCACCAACACATCCACATTGGTCGAAGGTGCGATATCCGCGGCTTCATTCAACAGAATCTGTGCAGTCTCACCGGCCAGGTAATCGTCCTCACCCCGCAAAGCGCCAGTACCGGGAACAGGCAACTCACCGATCACCTGTTGCGCCGCTACTGCGAACACCTGCTGGCTTCCGTCCTTTGCTTCTTGTCCTGGCAGCGGACTGTTTCCGTCATACTGGCCGTCGAGCAGATCAGCAGCGATCCATTCGATCACCTGAGTGACCGGCAGCCCCAGCTCCTGGGCGACGGCCCAGATCAGAGCAACCTGCGCTTCCATTGCCGTGCGGTAATCAAGCACCTCCTGAGTAACCGGTACTCCGGAAATAGGCAGAGGTTGCTGGGCAAACAGATCAATGCCTTCCAACTGCCCGAATCCCAAGGCGGTAGCAACGTTAGTAGAGAACTGTTGCAGATTATCCGTAACCGGTTGTGAATTGCCCTGTGCGCCATGCAGCCGCATCATCTCAAGCACCAGCGTGGTGCTGATCGTGGCATAGACGGGTTCAGCGCTTTCCAGGGCCTTGCGGGAAGCGAGTGTAATCAGAGTACTGATCACCGGAGCCTGCCCGGTAGAAATGTCGATGGTGTCGACGTCTGCGGCAACCTCTACTAGGAAGTAGTCACTACCGTCCAGCTCGAATTTGACACCGTCAAATGCGCCGGTGCCCCCGGTACTGCCACTGGCAAGCAGATCACCCTTGAGGCTTCCACCACTATTGAGCAGGGTATAAACACTGACTTCTGCGTCACTGAGAGGGCCCTTGATCGCATGACCATTCAGGATTACAGGCTCTGCTGTGGGCGGAGGTGGATTGGTGCTCGGCCCAGAAGGGTCGCCAGAGGAGCTGCCGCCCCCGCCGCCCCCGCCACAGGCAGCCAGCAGTCCCACAGATAGCAGCAACAGGCCGCGAGAAAAGATCGTTTTTGTTTTGATTATCATCGCCCCAACCAGAATCGAAGTACGT
Organism: Microbulbifer elongatus; assembly: GCF_021165935.1. Lineage (NCBI taxonomy): Bacteria > Pseudomonadati > Pseudomonadota > Gammaproteobacteria > Cellvibrionales > Microbulbiferaceae > Microbulbifer > Microbulbifer elongatus. The sequence continues at coordinate 3,943,391 of NZ_CP088953.1, forward strand.
TTTTTGCACAAAGGCCCCCAAAACCGTACCTCAGGTATGGAATCCCCCACTAAAAGCAACCACATAAATTACGCCAAACCGGACCCTGAGCGCAATTACAAGTGATTACACACTTCGCCCATAGCCCTCATCAGGCGGCCACACCGGTATGCCACGGAAAATCCTTTCGGCTGGATAACTTCTCTTACCAGAACCGTGCCAGTAAAATCCGCCCTCTTATTGACAGCATCGATACCGGAGCACCCCCCCATGGGCCGAGCCTACCAGAACCGCAAAGAATCCATGGCCAAGACCTCAAACATGAAGGCCAGGATCTACAGCCGCTACGGCCGCGAGATCTACGTCACCGCCAAGTCCGGCGGCACCGACCCCAACGGTAACCTCGCGCTGCGCAGCCTGATCGACCGCGCCAAGAAAGACCAGGTGCCCTCCCACGTCATTGAAAAGGCCATCGACAAAGCCAAAGGCGGCGCCGGTGAAGACTTCTCCCGCGCCCGCTACGAAGGCTTCGGCCCCGGCGGCTGTATGGCCATCATCGAATGTCTCACCGACAACCCCAACCGCACCTTCGGCGATGTGCGCCAGGCGTTTACCAAAACCAAAACCAAGATCGGGACCGAAGGCTCCGTCAGTCACAGCTTCGACCACCTGGCCATCCTCGCCTTCAAACACGACGACGAAGAAGCGGCGCTGGAAGCACTGATGGAAGCGGATGTGGACGTCACCGACATCGAAAACGAAGACGGCAAACTCACCGTCTTCGCCCCGCATACGGACTACGCCAAGGCCAAACAGGCCTTGACCGAAGCCTTTGGCGAGATTGAATTCGATGTGGATGAGATCCAGTTTGTGCCGCAGACCTATACCCAGGTCAGCGGAGATGACGTGGCACTGTTTGAGAAGTTCTTGAATATGCTTGAGGATCTGGAGGATGTGCAGGCGGTTTATCACAACGTGGAGAATCCACAGTAAACCTTTTTCATATCACAATTAAAGGCCTTGCCGCGCCTCACAGAGGGTGGCGGCCACCACATGCTTCCGCCACCTTCAGAGCCGGGCCATCGATTCCAGACGGCGAAAAAATCCCTTCTTCGCGATCGCCAGCGCCTTCGGCCTGGCTCTGAACGGCCGACGCCCGATTGAGAATACCGTTCATGTCTCGACTGGACGGCATCTCGACACGCCTGATACAGGTTTCCGCTCCATCGCGCTGAACGCTGCGCCATAATCCTCCCGACGCCACCCTCTTGGTAGAGCATACGAAGGCCCTGTGATAGAACCAACGCAATAAAAAGAATCAGAGGATCACATGGCGATGGAAGTAGCAGGAACAGAACCCAGAGAACCACTGAGAGAAGGCCGCACACACCTCAGGCTGCGACTACTGACACTGTTGGCCGTGACAGTTCTTACCGGCTGCGGCACCGATACGCAGCAGAGCTCCGGGGTACAAGCGACAGCAGATCCAGTCGTGGCGCGCATCGGTGAGATCGCGATTACCTTGGCGGATGTGGACAGGGAACTTCAACTCGAGCGCCACGACCTGGCACTGGCCGAGTACCAGCTGCGATTCAACACACTGAAATCCATGGTGGACGCCGAGCTCACCACCGCTGCCACCGCAGAAGCACAGCCCGCCGTCGACTGGCTACTCCCCCACCCCACGCCTCCCCGACTGGACATCAACACCGCCGGACGCCCCCTGCGCGGCAACCCGGATGCACCCGTGACCCTCGCCGTATTCTGCTCCTACCAGTCGGTGCACTGCGCAAACACCAATCTGGTCTTGCGCGCGCTGCTGGAGCGGTATGCCGGCTGGATCGCGGTGGCACCTTTTGACTTCCCCATGCACTACCACCGCCAAGGCACGCAGGCGGCCGCCGCCGTACAGTGCGCCGGCCAGCAGAACGCCCCCTGGAGCTACGCCGATGGCCTGTATACCCGGGCTAAAAACCTGGAGGGAGAAGTCTTCACCCAGTTGGCGTCGCAGCTCGGGTTTGCCCGGGACGCCTTTGACCAGTGCCTCGGTGAAACCGGGGGCAGTGACCGGATTACCGCCGATACCACCCTCGCCCGCAATCTCGGCCTGCAGAGTGTGCCAGTGGTATTTATAAACGGCCTCTACGTGAAAGGCCCGCAGTCCCCGGAGCACTACGCCATGTGGATCGACCGGGAACTGCAGCGCCTCGGTCACGACCCCGCAACGCCTCACATTCACGCCGCGCGCTGGCGACCATCCTCCGATGGCATTGCCGAGACCCAGCTGCCACTGCAGCTGAACGGCACCAGCGTGTCCTCAAAGCCCGCGCAGTCCACCGCCCTGATTCGCGTCCGCGATGCATCTGCCAGCCGCTTCTCCCCAGGGGATGCTCTACTACCGGGCGCCACCCTCAAGCGGGTACACGAGCGCCATGTCATGCTGCAGGTCGGGGATCGCCTGGAGCGGCTATCCCTCCGCAGCGACGATGGAAATTCGGTACCCGTGCCCAAGACCGACACCACCCCACGGGATGAGGCCACCATGCGGCGCATCGAACAGCCGGAAGGCGAGTCCCGTAAACTCATTCCACCCTCCGGCGTGCTGCCACTGGGGCAGGAGTGGCTGGAGCAACAGTTACTGAACCGCGAAGAACTGGAAAAGAAATTCGTGGATGCCGAGCACGAAGTAGACGGCTACAAACTGCAGCGGCTCGAGGGCATCGAGAACAGCGAATTCTTCACCGCACTGGGTTTCGAGGAAGGCGATGTGGTGGTGCGGGTCAACGACAGCTGGGTACACAGCGGCCAGAACCAGCTGTGGGATGCGCTCACCAGCGGCCAGGTGGTCGACGTGACCTTTATGCGCAACGGCCTGCCGCAGCGGGTGCAGTATGTGGTGCAGGAGAAGGGGTATTTCGAGGGAAGCGGCGGTAAGGGGAGTTCCGGTAATGACGGCAAGAATGAATGAGTTCCCTTACCACAAAGTCAACTCACCACCGCCGTTTTAGCTGGCGGCCAGTGTAGGGCTCCCGCAGGAGCCCTGTTCACCGCCCGGGGTGACTTACTCCGGATGTCTTACCCCGAATGACTCACCCCGAGTGACTTACCCCAAAGGTATTCATACGGGGTTTACTTATCCGGGTTACCGTTCCACATCAGGTTCGCCACGGTATTCTGCCCGCGCACGCTGGGGTGGAAGCAGTCGCCACCATCGATATCATCCTTACCAAACTGGAAGGTGCCCACATTGGACTGGTTGGCCCCGGAGTACTCCGCCACCACTTCCACGCCGTTGACGCCGTTATAGGCAGCGGCCTCCTGCTGCAGCACCTCGTTGTACAGACGCTGCGCCGCATCGATGCCCGCATAGCGCGTGGCAAACGATTCTCCATTCATGGTACCGCCATTGGTGGCGATCCGGCAGATCCCAAAGGTCGACCAGACACTCTCACAGTTCACCCGCCAGTTACCGGTCTGCTTGGCGATACCCGCGGCGCGCAGATCCTGCACCCGCGGCACCGAGCCCAGCAGCACCGTAGAGCCATTGGGCAGACCATCCACCAGCTTGTCGAGCCCCGCTTTAACAGCCCCGCGCCACTCACTCTCGGTCAGTAGCGGATCCGAGCAATTGGCCGGGTCAACGCAGTCTCGGTTGCAGATATCGTTGCCACCGAGCACCACCTCCACATGGTCTGCAACCACCGTCTCGGAAAGAATCCGGTCCGCCTGCACACTGAAACTGTCACCACCGCCGCGCATCTCGGCACCGGAGCGGGCCGCGTTCTTGTTGGCGGCAACGTTTGGGTCTACTGCCTTGTACTTGTCGTGCACACTATTGACGCGACTCGAGTAGCCATCAAACCAGCCGTGCTCCGGCTGGTCTCCGCCCAACAGGCAGAAAAAACCGCCAGTAAAAAAGGTATTACCGGTACAGTCTGCCGCAAAGCCCATGGTGATACTGTCACCGGCGGCCGTGCCCTTGGCAGGCGCCGCCGTGGTCCCCACGGAACACAGCGCGGATGTCATGGCAAGAGAAACGAACAAAGGGAATTTGAGCATGAGGTTATCTCCGATCATCAGTTTATGGTTTATTTTTTGTTAATACGGTGAACGGATATAGGTTAACTGGTCACACTAATCTCCGGCAGAACGGGCGTAGAATTGAACGCACTGTGTCGAAGTCTGGGAAGTAACTCCCAGGTTCGTCGCCAGAAACTTTTCCCGCAGCAGCAGGCTCTGGAGCCACTAGCGCCCGAGCCTCACCTCCCTGTCCTATCCTGCAAAGAGTCGGAGTTCATTCGGCTCCACAAGTAACAGCCCACACAGTCTGTCCCATGCCAATTTACCGAAAGATCAGCCAAAACCGCACCGGACGCGACTTCGTCGTCGGCGATGTGCACGGCCACCTCAAGCAACTGCAGAAACAGCTGAACGCCCTGGCATTCGACCCCGACAGCGACCGCCTCTTCTGCCTGGGCGACGTAATAGACCGCGGCCCCGATAGCAGAGCGATGCTGGACTTTATCGACCAGAAAAACGTATTCAGCATCCTCGGCAACCACGAGGCCATGATGATCGCCGGCTTCGAAAGCCCCACCGATGTACAGCTGCACTTCTCCAACGGAGGCAAATGGTTTTACGAGCTCAACCGCAGCGAACAAAGCCGCCTGGTGGACAAGGTGCGCCAGTGGCCCTGGGCGATGGAGATTGAGACCGCACAAGGAACCGCAGGCCTGGTCCATGCGGATGTGCCCAAGCGTAGCTGGGAGATGGTGCAGAAGCTGGCAAAGCTTGCCAGCACGCCATGGGCTGACGGCGCGCCCATGTCAGAACCACGTATTACTGCCGCTGCGCAGCCATTGCTGTGGAATCGCGGGCTTATACAACACCTATATAAGGAGGTACTCGGCCTCGATCGCAGCAAAATCACCGATGCACAATATGAGGATGCGTTTCAGCAATGGGCGACAAAACTGGTTGATATCGATTCAGAACAGAGTCGTCCATTTCATATATCGGGGATTGGATCTGTCTATCTTGGGCACTCTTATGTGCCTGTTGCGACTCAAATAGGTAACTGCCATTTTCTGGATACGTTTCGCGGGGAGGAGGATGAAGCACTGAGTGCCGTCAACATTAACAGTATTTAAATCACTTACACAAAGCACAACGAGCGGCTCGCGATCGACCTGAAACCGGATATAGCTTCTCTCCAATCCGCATTAAACAAGCTCAACCCACCCTGAGGCGGACAAGCTCAGACCAAATCTGACACAGATCCTTGAAATGGGTAGGCTTGTCGGTTCAGATGAAGGTGGCGACTATGCGCTCAGTAAATTGAGAAGGGCATCCCCATCGTTATCAACAAAATCTCTGCGCGATTTTGTAAAACGAATCACAATTTTCTGAAAGGCTCTGTACAGCTTGAAATGACGATTGTGAGACGTTTTTTAGCCTAATTTCATTAGGCTACAGCCGCCGCAAATGTCGAGTATAAATCACCCGGAAGATCAACATCTAACTTCCATGTAATACCCATCGGCCTTTCGGACTCATGCTTAACATAAGTTGCTGGCCCCAAAAACCAAAACGCCCGTTCACCCGCATTTTCTCGAGCGAAGAGCATGATCGAAGTTCCTCGCTCAACATGATTACAATAGCGTCTTCCTGTAGGGCTAGTCTCTGTAGTTGACGACTGAGACTCCCAATGGATTAGCTCACGGCTAATAGCATAATCACGGTAACGTGTCGTTGGAGAAAAGTTCCCTTCAGACTTATCGAGGGTAAAAGCAAAGATATCCGCTTTCTCACCATCAATCCACAACACCCCTTCCCGCCACGGTCGCGTCTTCGCATTGTCCCCAACGCCAAAAGCTGCCAACATTTCGATTCGTGTATAGCGACCATGAATTTGGAGAGGCACATCATCATGCGAGATGATCGGTTCGTGAAGATGGTCAATTTCATCACGCAGCAATGAGAACAACTCCCGTAGCTCCTTCAATATCTGTGGGTGTTTCCACAACAATTCCACCCCCTCACTAAGCGACATATGCCTATCTAATACTTGATCGCATATCGAAGCCACTAGCATGCGGATCATTCGTTGATCACGCACTGATAGCACAGATAAATTTGGCGCTTTCGCTGCCTTCAGAATACCAAGGTAAAAATCTAACCTTTCTTCATCATCAATATGAAGACATCGCCCAATCGCCCGTCGCAATACGTTCTCGCTGGGACCGGCATCTAACACATTAACATCTACTGCTTCCAAAAAATCTGACCATGATTTGTTTTTAGCGTAGACATCTGACAGCGTTAAACCGGTTTCATCGAGGAAAATCCTAATTTCCGGTGACTTTCCAGCCGCTATTAATTCTCGCAGCTCTTGCACTTGATCATTCCAGCGAATAGGCATTGATGATTTCAAACTTTCTAATACAATTTCTTTAGAAACCGAATCTAGTTCCATATGGCAGCCGGCAGGTAGGTAGGGAAAACCATTTTCAACTTGCGACTGCACATGCTTTCTAGAACCACCCAAAAGAGCAGATAGGCGCCTATCGAAACGAAACTCTCTGCGATGCATACCAACAAAATCGAGCACCGTACAGCTTAATTTACCTTCACTTTTACGCAATCCACGACCCAGCTGCTGTAAAAACAGGGTGGCGCTTTCTGTAGGCCGCAGTAGTAACAAAGTATCCACAGTGGGTATATCAACACCCTCGTTAAACAAATCCACTGAAAAAAGAACCTGGACTTTCCCATCCGCCAGCATTCTTAGTGCATCACGCCGTTTTCCTTCTGGGGTATCACCCCATATCGCGGCGGCAGCGATTCCTGCCTCAATAAATTGGTGAGCCATAAATTGCGCGTGCTTTATGCTGACACAGAAACCCAAAGCCTTCATCGAAAGGGGATCATCAACGCGCTTAACGACTTCTTGTACTACTAGTCGAGCCCAGGCATTGTTAGATGTATAGAGATTACTCAATTCATTAATGTCATAACCTGCTCCCCTCCGCCAGGGAATACCCTTCAAGTCCAACCCATCATGAATACCATAATAGGAGAAAGGCGCCAGGCGATGCTGGTCAATGGCATCCCACAAGTGAAGCTCTGCAGCAATACGACCATCGAACCATTCAAGTATCGACAGACCGTCGGAACGCTCGGGGGTTGCCGTTAAACCTAAAAGCTCTACGGGCGCAAGGTGAGACAGTAAATTTCTATAGGAAGGAGCAGCTGCATGGTGGAACTCATCAACAATCACAACATCGAAATGATCAGAATCAAGGTGGGAAAAGCCCACTGCATTTAGGGATTGTATAGATGCAAAAACATGCTCAAATTTTGAAGGGCGACTTCTACCAACCCACTTTTCCCCAAAGGTAGGCTCACGCAGAGCATGCCTAAAGGTCGCCATGCTTTGGTCTAATATCTCTTCCCGGTGGGCTACAAATAGCAGTCGAGCACGAGGAAGTGCGCCTCTTAATCTCGAATAATCAACCGCCGCCATAACCGTTTTTCCGGTACCCGTAGCAGCCACTAAAAGATTGCGGTTATGGCCTTGGCGCCGAGCAACAGTGATCTGTTCAAGGAGCCGTTCCTGAAATGGCTCTAATCTAAGCTCAATTGGACTTAGAATAATGGCGGGACCGGATACACGGGTAGGCTGTGTTTCCTTAATGAATTCGTCGCGATCAAATGGGCGGAAGTCCCCGCCCGCCCAGTAAGAATCAAACATCGAACTCATCTTACGAAGCACATCAGGATTACGTAGACCCGAGATTCGCACATTCCACTCCATCCCGCTCACCTGAGCTGAATGAGTCAAGTTGGAGGAGCCGATATAGGCCGTTGATGCACCTGAATTTCGGTAGAAGTGCCATGCCTTAGCGTGCAGGCGAGCCATCGTAGTATCGTAAGAAACTTTAATTTCGGCCCCCAACGCCTGCAGCTGCTCTAAAGCCTCCAACTCAGTTGAGTTCGTATATATTGTTGTCAATACTCGCAGACTAGGCTGCTTATTTACCCGCAGACAATAGCTCTTCAATTTGTCGATAAATGGCCGGATACCACTGCGCCGAATAAAGGCCATGACAATGTCGATACGATCTGCCGAGTCGATTTCATGCAGGATTTGCTGCCCTACTCGTGGTTCACCGGGCGCATTGGTCAACAATGTAGTGTCAAGCAGAGGAGTTAATGGGCGTCCTATTTCAGTTACAGAACCATCTGGATTAAACGGTAATATTGATGATAAAAATTCGCCACTCTTAACCGGCCGGTCGCCTAAGACATCCGCCCTGGTAATAGCATTCTGGATGTGAGACACCAACTCACGCACCAAGTGAGCACCAACATCGACCCGGTCTTTTTCACCTACAGACAGTAGCGCCCTCTCCACCACACTCCCCAAATGCAACGCTAAACGATCGGCTACTTCAGCAGGAAGGATTTTTTGGGTTTTTACAGAAATCTCTCCGCCATCCAAAATGGCTAAACTCTGACTTAGTGAATCAGTAACAATCGATTCATAGAGCCCAACTTTATGCTTATTTTTATCCATTTTTTACAGCCTATTGATTGAACTCTATCTATCCGACATCTGTGGTCAAAGCATTGTGCTTTTAAATTGTTCAACCAAGGGTATATATGTAGTGGTCTACAAACCCTGGGCACCAATCTAGGTGGTAAGGTTGCCACCTTAAACCGAGGTGTTCAATTAGTAGGAGATGTCGCCCTTTCCCCCTAAGCCCAAGCTGGGTGATGCTCTGTTGGGGCGGGGCAAAGACACTCAACATCGAATGCAGGTTGCCCAATAAATATCGACACAACCGTCAGGAGTTGGAAAGTCGTCTGACGAGGTAGTTTCACACCTTTCAGCATAAGATAATAGCGAAGGTCCCTGAAAATCCGTTTTAGAGACTCACTAAAAACTCAACTACAGCGCTTAAATTGAGGTTGATCAGAAACACAAAAGCCCCGCAATGCGGTAATGCTGTTCACTTAAGCGGAGCGGCACGACGATTCACCGGATAGCGGGTTTTGCTGATCTTTACCGTCCTCGGCCTAGAAGGCCGAGGACGGTCCTCTAAAAACAGGTTCCCAATCCCCGCCCTAAGCTCCGATAAGCGCGCTCCAGTCCTTGATAATGGCTGAGCCGCGGCCATGACAATCAGCTGCGCAGCAATATACTGGCATGCGAACTTAAAGCGTATCCTGGCTGGGTTTCCCCCGTGAGCGACCGCTGCCTGGCTTGCCTCTCGACGTATCACGTTGTACGCCAACAGTAGCCCCCACACTTCCTGATAAACCAGTTCCACGGTCTTGCTACGTAGGGTGACGGCGTTGTGCTGCATGGAACTTTTGATGTCACGGAAGCCGATTTCGATTTCCCAGCGCTCTTGGTAGAGCTTCGCAACGGCTTTAGTGCCATAAGTATCTGCCGGTAGCCAGGTAAATACCGTTTTGTTTTTGCCATTATGCTTGTAGCTCACTGCTCGAACTTCCCAGTACTCGGGAAGGGCCGGATTGCGCTTCCGAGCCTGGGGGGAGACCTTCATTCGCAGTAGTCGATCATTTTTGTTGTAGACCTCCACTGTCTCACTGACCAGGCCTTTGCGCTCGGGGATCAGCCAGTGGCGTTGCGTGTTCTGATCCGCCCACCGCAGCAAAAGGTCTGCACTCCAAAAACCCTTATCAAACAGGGTTACGGAGGCTTCCGGCACCTGATTCATAAACTCATCGGCCAGGCGTATTTCGCTGCGTCGGTAAGGGCTTAGCTCTGCATTCAGAAGTACATGTGAACGTACGTTCATTAGAGCAACCAGGCGCATAAGAGGGTACGGAGTTTGCCGGTTTGTGCTCGTGTTACCGGAGCCAAAATGATCTCGCAGCTCAGGAGTATCTTGAGTGCGCAACAGCGCGCCATCGACAGCGAGAACTTGCAATCCTCGCCATTCATCTTCGGGGTAACGCTCATGTCCCCAGTGCACCCCGGTACGTTGAAATAGCCACTGAACGGGGTTAGCACCAAGACGCTGTCGCGCCTTTGATACCCCGCTTGGGGCCAACAGGCTATCGTTCGCGAGCCCCTGAGCACAGATATTGAGCCTGCGGGCAACTTCTGAGACCGGTTCATTCCTGAACAGGGCCATGCCCAGCACGAGCCAGAGTACCTGATCGGCGGGAAGTCGACGGCGGCGAATAGTGGCTTGCGAGGATAACTGCAGAGCGGAATCCACCCATTCAACGGGAATGTTCTGGGTGAAGGTACTCAGGTCACAGAAGGACTGGAGGGCATCAATATCGAAGAGAGACTGCTGAAGAGACACAAAAAAATCCGGTTTCCTGATCTGGAAACCGGATTTTCCGGGGCCCCACCTTAGGCTGCAATGCTTAAGTGAACAGCATTACCGCAATGCGGGGCTTTTGGAAGGATACCGAACTCATGAAAAGTCCGGCTTTCAATGTGGTGCCCAGGGCGGGACTTGAACCCGCACGAGCATAGCTCACTACCCCCTCAAGATAGCGTGTCTACCAATTCCACCACCTGGGCAAAAACTTAGCAGTTTTTGATTTCGCCTTTCGGCTTACTGAGGCTGTTCCTCAGTTCCTGCTTCCGGCAGTTCGGCCTGGGGGGCTTCTTCTGCGGAGGGCAGGTCGTCAGTGGCCGGGGCTTCGTCCTGAACTTCAGGGATGTCGCTCTCGATCACTGCGGGGATTTCGTCCTGCTGTTCGCGGGATTCAATCGCTGCGGGTACCTGTGGGATACCATCAACTTCCGGTGCTTCGTTGTTGCTGGCGAGGTAGGCCAGGCCGAAGCTGGTGACGAAGAATACCGTCGCCATAATTGCAGTCAAGCGGGAAAAGAAATTTCCGCTGCCCTGGCTGCCGAATACGGTCTGGGAAGCACCCGCACCGAAAGAGGCGCCGGCTTCTGCACCCTTACCCTGCTGAATCAGGATCAGGCCAATGATGGCCAGAGCGGTAAGGATGTGTACGATTAATACCAGTTTTTCCATTGTCCAGAAAACCTGCTGTTGGGCTCGGGCCCTTGCTCAAAAATTTCTTGCTGCGCTCAGTCGGCGGCGCGGCAAATCTGTATAAACTCTTCGGCCTTCAGTGAGGCTCCGCCTACCAGTGCACCGTCGATATCGGGCTTGGCAAACAATTCTGCGGCGTTGCCGGCTTTTACGCTGCCGCCGTAGAGGATCTGAACCTTGTCACCGTCTTCGCCCAGCTGCTGGCGGATAAACTGGTGCACTTCCTGCGCCTGTTCCGGGGTGGCGGTCTTGCCGGTGCCGATGGCCCATACGGGCTCGTAGGCGATAACCGCGCTTTCCCAGCAATCTTCCAGACCCAGTGCAACAACCGCCTGAATCTGTTCGGCAACCACTTCCAGGGTGTTGCCGGCTTCGCGCTGCTCGAGGGACTCGCCCACACACAGCATTGGAATCAGGCCGGCAGACTTGGCGGCGGCAAACTTGGCCGCAACCAGCTGGCTGCTCTCGCCGTACAGGCTTCTGCGCTCGGAGTGCCCTACGATGACGTAGTGCGCGCCGCAGTCCTTCAGCATCTCCGCGGAGACTTCCCCGGTGAATGCGCCGGAAGGTTGCTTACTGAGATTCTGTGCTCCCAGTTGCGCCTGTCCGATCCTGTCGGCAACCCACCCTAAATACGGGTAAGGAGGACAGATCACCACTTGAGAGGAGCCGTTACCGGACTCGAGTCCGCTGTTCAACTCCGCCAACAGTTGCTCGGCAAATGCTTTGGTGCCGTGCATTTTCCAGTTGGCAGCTACCAGGGTTTTACGCATGGGTGCTCCTCCAAGGGGCGCAAATCTTAGCGGTATTGCCGGTAACATACAACCAGCGATTCCGGATATTTATTGGTTTTTCCATTGCTTTTCAATGGCTTCCGGTTGGCGGTACCGGCGTTGGTGCAATCAGGCGTTGCCGATCCGCTCCACCACCTGGGCGATCTCACCCGCCAGCTGTTGAACGAGCGACGGGTCCTTACCCTCAACCATGACCCGGATCAGCGGCTCGGTTCCGGAAGGGCGCAACAGCACCCGGCCGGTGTCGGCCAGAGTGGATTCCGCCTTGGTCACAGCGGCCTGCACATCGCCGTGCTCCAGTACGCCATCGCGGCTGGCGAGGCGTACATTGATCATATGTTGCGGCAGCATTTCCATTCTGCGGGTGAGCTGATCGAGAGATTCCCCGAAATCGCTGACTGCGCGCAATACCTGCAATGCAGAGATGATGCCATCGCCGGTGGTGGTGACGTCGGTACAGACGATATGCCCGGAGGATTCGCCACCCAGGGTCCAGTCGTTTTTGTGCATCAGCTCCAGCACGTAGCGGTCACCCACTTTGGCGCGGGCGAAGGGGATATTGCGCTCCTTGAGAGCCAGCTCAAAGCCGAAGTTGCTCATCTGGGTGCCCACCACGCCGCTACAGCCGTTGAGGAATTGCTGGCGGTGGATGGCGATCAGGAACAGCAGCTGATCCCCATCCACCAGATTGCCGTCTTTATCCACAAACATCACCCGGTCGCCATCGCCATCAAACGCGATGCCGAGGTCGGCGCCGCGCTCGACCACGGCCTTCTGCAGCTGTTCCGGCTTGGTGGAACCGCATTCCAGGTTGATATTGACGCCGTCCGGCTGCACTCCGATGGCGTGTACTTCGGCACCCAGCTCGCGGAAGACTTTGGGCGCGATGTGGTAGGTGGCGCCGTTAGCGCAATCCAGCACGATGTTCAGGCCTTGCAGAGAGTAGGCCCAGGGGGTGCTGGCTTTACAGAACTCGATATAGCGGCCTACTGCGTCATCGATACGCCAGGCCTTGCCCAGGTCTTTGGCGGTTTCCATGGGCAGGTCCAGAGCGGCTTCAATCTGCGCCTCGACGTCATCCGGCAGTTTGCTGCCATCGGCGCTGAAGAACTTGATGCCGTTATCCTGATAGGGATTGTGGGAGGCACTGATCACGATTCCCGCCTGGGCGTGGAAGGTACGGGTGAGATAGGCGATAGCCGGGGTGGGCATGGGACCCAACAGGCCCACGTCGACACCGGCGTTGATCAGCCCCGCTTCCAGAGCGGCTTCAAACATGTAGCCGGATACGCGGGTGTCCTTGCCGATCAGGATGCGGCCGCGGCCTTTACCTTTCGGGTTGGCACCGAGGACTTTGCCGGCGGCATAGCCGAGGCGCAGCATGAAGTCTGGGGTGATGGCGCCTTCGCCGACCAGGCCGCGGATGCCGTCTGTGCCGAAATATTTTCTGGTCATCGTAATCTTGCTTCTCTTTCTCTAATCGCTAATTTTGGTCTGGGTTGCTGCGCTCTGAGACACCTGCTCGCAGGGCAGGCTCCTACTCCTATAGGGCGGTATCGACTAGCTGTTGTAATTTCAGCACATCTGCAGTGGCCGCGACGTCGTGCACGCGGATTATGGCGGCACCGCGCTGGGCAGACAGCATGGCCAGCGCCAGGCTGCCGGGCAGGCGCTCATCCACTTCACGCCCGAGCAGGCGACCGATCATGGATTTGCGCGACATACCCACAAGAATCGGAACCCCTTCCGGGGCCAGCTCGGGCAGATGGCGCAACAGGGTCAGGTTGTGGTCGTCATTTTTGCCGAAACCGAAGCCCGGGTCGTAGAGGATTTTCTCTCTCGCGATGCCGGCTTGCTCACATGCCTGCAGGCGGGCATCGAGGTAAGTGCGTACTTCGGCTACCACATCGGTGTATTCCGGTTTGACCTGCATGGTGCCCGGCTGTCCCTGCATATGCATGAGGCACACGGGCAATCCCGTGGCGGCGGCAGCCTCCAGGGCGCCGGGGCGAGTGAGTGCTCGCACATCGTTGAGCATACCGGCACCCACACGGGCGGACTCCCGCATGACCGCGGGGGTGCTGGTATCTACGGAAATCACCACGTCCAGACGACTGGCGATGACCTCCACCACCGGCACCACCCGCTGCAACTCTTCCGTCTCAGAAACCGGTGCCGCACCGGGGCGGGTGGACTCACCGCCGATATCCAGGATTGCTGCGCCGTCGCGCACCATCTGTTCTGCGCGCTGTAACACCAGATCGAGATCCAGGCCGCGGTCGCCGTAATAGCTGCCGCCATCGGAAAAGGAGTCGGGGGTAGTATTGAGGATGCCCATGATACGGGGGCGGGACAGGTCCAGGGTACGCTGGCCACAGACGAGCTTCATAGCATTCATATCACTTAGCCCCGGCTCAACAGGAATTGGGGGCAGCGGGAATAAACAAAGCGGGCCTACTGGCAACAGCAGGCCCGCTTGGAAGCGGCACACTATAGGCGTGCGCCGCACAAGTTCAAGATGGGGTCAGTGGCCGTTGACCGGGCCGCCTACCGGGCTTTCTCCGTCTTTCGAGCCACCTTGGGTTTCGTCTTTCGGCTCCACTTCTTCCGGTGTACCGCCGCCGGTATAGTCGTTGTCGTGCCAATCCTTGGGCGGACGCACTTTCCGGCGCGCCATCAGGTCGTCCACCTGCTCGGCATCCAGAGTCTCGTATTCCATCAGCGCGTCTTTCATCGCTTCGAGAATATCGCGATTCTCTTCCAGCAGTTTTTCCGCACGCTCGTAACAGGTATCGATGATGCGGCGCACTTCCTCGTCGATCTCGTTGGAAGTCTTGCCGGAGATCGGGTTGCCGTGGCCGGGCTGACCGGTCTCGTCTTCACCATAGTGGAGCGGGCCGAGCTTCTCGGACAGACCCCACTTGGTGACCATGTTGCGGGCAATGTCGGTGGCGCGCTCGATATCGTTGGAGGCACCGGTGGTGACCCCGTCGACACCAAGAGTCATCTCTTCCGCGATACGACCGCCGAACAGGGAGCACAGCTGGGATTCCAGCGCGCGCTTGCTGAGGCTGTATTTGTCTTCCTCGGGCAGGAACTGGGTCACCCCAAGGGCGCGACCGCGCGGGATGATGGTGACCTTGTGCACCGGATCGTGCTCCGGTACCAGGCGGCCAATAATGGCGTGGCCGGCCTCGTGGTAGGCGGTATTGGTCTTTTCCTTCTCGTTCATCACCATGGACTTGCGCTCGGCACCCATCATGATCTTGTCGCGGGCGCGCTCGAACTCTTCCATGGACACCATGCGGCGGTTGGCACGGGCGGCGAACAGAGCAGCTTCGTTCACCAGGTTGGCCAGGTCCGCACCGGAAAAACCGGGGGTACCGCGGGCGATGGTCTGCGGGTCGATCTTTTCATCCAGGGGCACTTTGCGCATGTGCACCTTGAGGATCTGTTCGCGGCCACGGATATCCGGCAGGCCGACAAAGACCTGACGGTCGAAACGGCCCGGGCGCAGCAGGGCCTTGTCGAGTACGTCCGGACGGTTGGTGGCGGCGATCACGATAACGCCTTCGTTACCTTCAAAACCGTCCATTTCCACCAGCAGCTGGTTCAGCGTCTGCTCGCGCTCATCGTGGCCACCACCCATGCCGGCACCGCGGTGGCGGCCGACAGCATCGATTTCGTCGATAAAGATGATGCACGGCGCCTGTTTTTTGGCCTGTTCGAACATGTCGCGTACTCGGGAGGCACCCACACCCACGAACATTTCCACAAAGTCCGAACCGGAAATGGAGAAAAATGGCACTTTGGCTTCGCCGGCAATCGCCTTGGCCAGCAGCGTTTTACCGGTACCGGGAGGACCCGCCATCAGTACGCCGCGGGGAATATTGCCTCCCAGACGCTGGAACTTCGACGGATCGCGCAGGAACTCCACCAGCTCCTGCACGTCTTCCTTGGCTTCATCCACTCCCGCCACGTCGGCAAAGGTGGTCTTGATCTGGTCTTCACCCAAAAGGCGCGCCTTGCTCTTGCCGAAGGCCATGGGGCCGGAACGGCCACCGGCGCCGCCCTGCATCTGGCGCATGAAGAACATGAATACGGCGATGATGATCAGGATCGGGAAGCTGGCCACCAGCAGCTGCTGCCAGATACTGGGAGACTCGGGCTCGCGACCATTGAACTTGACGCCGCCACGCACCATTTCATTGGTGAGTTCATCGTCGATGATCTGTGGCTGAATGGTTTTAAAACGGCTGCCATCGGCCTTTTCGCCAGTGATGACCAGCCCGTCGACCAAAACATTTTTGACCTGACCGGACTGCACGTCCTGCACAAAGTCGGAGTAGCTGAGGGATTCATCCCGGGATTGCGGCTTGAAGTTCTGGAAGACCATCAGCAGCACCGCAGCGATGATCAACCACAACACCAGATTCTTTGCCATATCGTTCAAAGGGTATGCCCTCTTGCCTGTGCCCTGGCTTTCGCCGGGCAACGTATTCCATTTCACCCAGTATAGGCGGCGAAAATCGTAAATCTGTCGCCCCGGTCATCGGGGACTTTATCAAATCTCGGCCCGTGGCGCTTGGCGCCTTGGTCCGAGTCGCCTCGCGGCTTAACCCTTGAAGCCCCGAGCAACAACATAGACCTCGCGGGAGCGGGGACGGGATGCACCGGGCTTGCGGGTGACGACTGACTGATACTGACTGCGCAGATCGCGAATCAGCTCATCAAATCCTTCGCCCTGGAAGACTTTGGCCACAAAAGCGCCACCTGACTTGAGGGTCTGCCGCGCCATATCCACCGCCAGCTCCACCAGATACATCGAGGCCGGCTGATCGACAGCGCGCACTCCACTCATATTGGGGGCCATATCGGAAATCACAAGGTCGGCGCGCTCTTCGCCGAGCTTTTCCAGCAGCTCATCGAAGACTTCCTGCTCGGTGAAGTCTCCCTGCACAAAGTCCACGCCGGCCAGGGCGTCCATGGGCAGAATGTCCGATGCAAGAACCCGGCCTTTGTGGCCAACCAGTTCTGCGGCCACCTGGGACCAGCCCCCGGGAGCGGCGCCGAGATCCACAACGGTCATGCCCGGTTTGATCAGGCGGTCCTTTTCCTGCAGCTCCTGCAGCTTGTAAGAGGCACGGGAACGGTAGCCATCTTTCTGGGACTGTTTGACGTAGTGGTCGTTAAAATGTTCGCGCAGCCAGCGGTGGCTGCTCTTTGATCGGCCCATCAGTTACAATACATCGCTAATTTCTGGGGTTGTCCGCGCGCGGGTTACCCGATTTAAGGATGGAGTATTGTATGCCTTTAAACGCTGACCGCAAAAAAGCCTTGCGCGCTCGTGGACATAGCCTCAAACCAGTTGTCACTGTAGCCGACAAAGGACTGACCGACGGGGTGCTCGAGGAGCTGAATCGCGCCCTGGAGGATCACGAACTGATCAAGGTGAAACTGGCGGTCAATGACCGCGATGTGCGCCGCGAACTGATCACCGAATTGTGCGCCCAGAGCAAATCCGAGCTGGTGCAGGAAATCGGCAAAATCGCGCTGATCTTCCGCAAGGCGGGCAAGCCCAACGCGCGCCTGTCCAACCTGCTGCGCCCCTGATCCACTCACCCAGCCTCATCCTCGAATACAGGCTGGGGTCTCCTCTCTGCGAGATCCGCGTGACAACCCGCTCCCCGCTCAAAAACGGGTGGGCGGTATAAAACTGCGCGGACGCTCCACCGGCATCGGGATACGCTGGCTCGGCGCCGGTGCGGCAAAGCGCCGCAGACCGGATTCCCCTTCGCAGGCGGGGGTCAGATTCTGTCCCCACCCTTCCCCGGCGCACAGAGCCATGGGCAGCATACTTTTCAGGTGCGCGTCCGCCTCTGCCCAGGCCTCTGGCAGCAACCCTTGCACCGCAGTGCTGGCACGAGGGCGAATGCGCTCGGAAGCAATTCGGCCGCGCTGCCCACGGGATACCACATAGTCATCCGCAGACATTGGTGATACCGGGCGATTGGTCACCGCGATATCCCGCTCGATGCCGTAACGCAGACTCATCATGGTTTCCTCAAACAGCATGGCGGTGTCTTCCCAGGGAGAGCTGTAGCTGTAGAAATCATTGGCCGAGTCCGGGAAAAAGAAGCCGGCAATGTCCGCTGGCGTGTACTCGCGCTGCGTGCCACTGGCCTCGGCGCCGCGATACCGCACCTCCGCCAGTGCATAGAGCTCGGGGGAGTACATCGGGTTCACCGCCGTTACCGATTTGTTGACGAAACTGGCGGACTGCGCCTGATTGAAGAAAATATCGTCGCGATCCAGACCGCTATTGAGCTTCGCCGGCGACATGGCATCCGCCGCATGGGCCAGCTCGTGGTATAGCAGCGACCCCAGATCCGCTTCCAGCTCGTAGAAATCCCGGTGGTGGCGGTCCTTCACCTCGTAATAGGTGAATACGTAATTGTTGTTTTTCACGTAGCGCCAGGGGGTGACGAAGTTCAACGCGGAACTGAAACCGCTGCGGTAGTCCGGCTGCTCATTGATCAGGTCGCGCTCGGCGGGCGACAGCCACAGACTATCCGGGTCCAGATAGATGGCACCGGTCAGGGACCAGTAAAAAGACGGGCGCACATCACTGGAAATCACCACCGCAGTCACCGAGCGCAATAGCCGGGCGAAATCCTCGTGGTTGTCCAGCTGGGTCAGGAAACGCTCGAACCGCTCTCCCATCCAGTCGTGGGACACCAGCACATGATCCATGATCTGATCCACCGTGGGCGCACTGCTGACCAGCCCGATCGGTGGCAGCGTGCGCAGGGTACACAGATTGCTGTCGTTCAACTGATTGGAATAGACACAGTCTTTCAGCACGTCGCGGTAGGGGCTATCGGTGCGGTAGCTGTATACCGGCATCAGGGGCTCGTAGGTCGCACAGGCCTGCCCGTCGCCATCACAGAAATAGTCGCTGTTGGTAGCCGGGCGATCCTGCACCACCACGTACGCGGTATCAGAGAAACTGCCCGCGGTGGTTTCCAGGGTGGCGCGCAGGGTGATTACCTGATCGCCGCTCACCCGCGGCGCTGTCACAAACACGACCGGCTGACCGGAGTCGTCTTCCACCAGATCCGCCTGGGGGCCAGAAAGCTGCTCAAAGTGCCAGGAGTTGACGGTACCGGTGTAGTCGCTGGCATTGAGTCGCAACGAGAACTCGGCACCTTCACTCACCGCGCGGTCCGCGCGGAACTGTACACGGGTGCTGGCACTGCTGGGCGCCACGGAAATGGTGAAAGTGTCCTGCAGGCGCTCTCCCTCCGGGTTGGAGGCGGTCAGGCGGAAACTGTATTCGCCGCTGAAGACCGCATCGAAACTGATACCAGCGGTACCGTTACCCGCCAGGGGCATGACGTCGGGGCCGGACAACTGCTCCCATTCAAAGCGGTTGTAACCCTGCTCACTCAGGCTCGCCACCACGCCGACACTGTCGCCCTGGCTGGCGCTGCTGTCGCCGGTCAGCGTCAATTGCGCGGGAGCCGGGGCAATCGGTGCGCCGCCACTGCTGTTGCCGCCAGGGTTGTCGCCACCACCCCCACCGCCACCACAGGCAGTCACGGAGAGCGCCAGTAAGGAGGCAGATAATACGCGCAGTGCAGTGGCGGGCAGATGGTGGAGGATAGCGGTCATGGCTCTTTCTTATTCTGCAGATCACTTTGTTGACCCGTAGATTACCACCGGTCTGAGCGCAGAGAGAAGCTTGCGCCAGCTTCCCCCTGCCCCACACACTCCCCGAGCGCCGGGCGAAAAAAAACGGCCCTCCTTGCGGGGGGCCGTTTTTTGATCAAATGGGATACTGAGCGCCGGGTCAGGCCGGGTTCAGTTTGCCCAGTACGCTCTGCAGGCTCTCTTTCGCATCGCCAAACAGCATGCGCGAGTTGTCCTTGAAGAACAGCGGGTTGGAGACACCGGCATAGCCGGAGGCCATGGAGCGCTTCAGCACCACCACTTTGCCGGCCTTCCACACTTCAAGCACCGGCATACCGGCGATGGGGGAACCGGGCTTTTCAACGGCATCCGGGTTAACGGTGTCGTTGGCACCGATCACCAGTACCAGGTCGGTTTCCGGGAAGTCGTCGTTGATCTCTTCCATCTCCAGCACGATGTCATAGGGCACGTTGGCTTCCGCCAGCAGTACGTTCATGTGCCCGGGCAGACGGCCGGCAACCGGGTGGATACCGAAGCGTACGGTCTTGCCCGCCTTGCGCAGTTTGTCGGTGAGGTCGCTCACCGCCTGCTGGGCGTGGGCGACCGCCATACCGAAGCCCGGTACGATGACGATGTTCTTGGCCGCTTTCAGATCGTCCGCCAGCTCGTCGTGGGTAGTCGCTACCGCTTCACCCTCTTCCTCGCCATCGGCGCTGGCCACGGTGCCGTCGGAACCGAAACCGCCCAGGATCACACTGATAAAGGAACGGTTCATACCGCGACACATGATGTAGCTGAGGATGGCACCGGAGGAGCCCACCAGCGCACCGATCACGATCAGCAGGTCGTTACTCAGCATAAAGCCGGTGGCCGCGGCGGCCCAGCCGGAGTAGCTGTTCAGCATGGAGATCACCACCGGCATATCCGCACCACCGATGGCGGCGATCAGGTGGATACCCAGCAGCAGCGCGATACCGGTCATCACCAGCAGGTTGATGATGGTGGCATTGCTCACGTCCGCCGGGATGAACTGGGCACCGAGCACCACACAGATGGCCAGGGCAATCAGGTTCAGCCAGTGGCGCGCCGGCAACATCAGCGGCTTACCGGAGATCAGCCCCTGCAGTTTGCCGAAGGCCACAATGGAACCGGTCAGGGTGATCGCACCGATAAATACACCGATATAAATCTCGGAGTTGTGCACGATATGCGCTGCGCCTTCGAGATTGATACGCGGGTCGAGGTAACCACCCCAACCGATCAGTACCGCGGCCAGGCCAACAAAGCTGTGCAGCAAAGCTACCAGCTGCGGCATCGCGGTCATTTCGACCTTGCGCGCCAGGTGGATACCGATCACCGCACCCACGCCCATGGCGATGCCGACAGGCAGGTAAGCGCCGGAAGTGATACCGGCGACGGTGGCGATGATGGCAACCGCCATACCCACCATGCCGTAGTAGTTACCGCGACGTGCGGTTTCGTGTGTGGACAGTCCGCCGAGGCTCAGGATGAACATCACCGCGGAGAACAGATACGCCATAGAAATTACACTATTCATGTCTGTCTCTCCTTATCGACGGAACATTTTCAGCATACGGTGGGTTACGAAGAAGCCACCGAAGATGTTGATACTGGCAAACAGTACCGCGATAAACGCCATTACAGTCACCAGGAAGGAACCGGTGGCCCCCACCTGAAACAGGGCACCGATGATCACGATGCCGGAGATGGCGTTGGTCACACTCATCAGCGGAGTGTGCAGGGCGTGGGATACGTTCCAGATCACCTGCCAGCCGATAAAGATGGACAGCACAAACACGGTAAAGTGGGCCACGAAGTCCGCCGGGGCGGATTTACCCAGGGCCAGCAACAGCAGGCCAGCAACGGCCCAGAAGGCCACCAGGGAAAGCGGAGAGGATTTCTTCTCCGGCTTCGGCTCCACTTCAATCTGCGGCTCCGGCTTTTTCTGCTGGGGCGCGGCAGAGATTTTTGGCGCGGGCGGCGGCCAGGTGATTTCGCCCTCCTTCACCACGGTGGCACCGCGAACCGCTTCGTCTTCAAAGTCGATGACGATCTCGCCATTTTTCTCCGGCGTCATGTCGGTCAGCAGGTGACACAGGTTGGTGGCGTACAGGGTGGAGGACTGGGTGGCCGCGCGGCTCGCCAAGTTGGTGTAACCGAGAATGGTCACGCCGCTCTTGACGACTTTCTTGTCCGCTTCGGTAAAGTCACAGTTACCGCCCATTTCCGCCGCCAGGTCCACAACCACGGAACCTTCGGCCATGGTTTCCACCATGTCCGCCAGCCACAGTTTTGGCGCAGGCTTACCGGGGATCAGTGCGGTGGTGATGACGATATCCACTTCCTTGGCCTGTTCGCGGAACAGGGCCATCTCCGCTTCGATAAACTCCTTGGACATCTGCTTGGCGTAACCGCCAGTGCCGGAGCCGTCTTCCTCGATTTCCACGGTGAGGAATTCCGCACCCATGGATTCGACCTGCTCGCGTACTTCCGGGCGGGTATCGAAGGCGCGCACGATGGCACCCATGCTCTTGGCGGTACCGATGGCGGAAAGACCCGCAACACCGGCGCCGATCACCAGCACCTTGGCCGGCGGAATCTTGCCGGCGGCAGTGATCTGGCCGGTAAAGAAACGACCGAACTCGTGGGCCGCCTCGATCACCGCGCGGTAACCGGCGATGTTGGCCATGGAGCTCAGAGCGTCCATCTTCTGTGCGCGGGAAATACGTGGAATGGATTCCACCGCCAGCGCGTTGATGTTCTTGTCGGCGAACTTCTTCAGCAGTGCTTCGTTCTGCGCCGGCTTGAGGAAGGCCACCAGGGTGGCGCCGCTGGGGATCAGGTCCAGCTCCGCGTCAGTGGGCTGCTGTACTTTCAGTACGATACCCGCCTGGCTCAGGCACTCGGCGGCATTCGCACACAGCTTGGCACCGGCCTGTTCGTATTCGGCATCCGGGAAGCTGGCTGCTTCGCCGGCCCCCTGTTCGATCACAACGTCAAAGCCCAGCGACTGCAAACGCTTTACGCTGGCTGGCGTTGCCGCGACCCGCGACTCTCCAGGCGCGGTCTCCTTTGGTATGGCAATAATCACCGTTTGTGCTCCCGTTAAATATTTCGTTGTTATAAAACTCTTCGTTACAAATGGCTGCAAAGAGTCGACCCGGTTAACCGGGTCATTTATGTACCGCTGACATTTAATCCTGAACTTTCCTGTCCGTCATCAGGCTTATCTGATTTTGGCGTGAAAGCGGTCCCTTCCGGGAAAAACAAATTCCCGGAAAAATTAAATCCGTTTCGGTAGGACGATGAATTAAAGGGAATAAAACAGAGCAACGGAAATAGAGGATTCTTATTACTCGGTTAGTGGAAATTTATTGAAAATGCTGGAAATCGGTTAAAAAACAGCATATTAGGTTACATGCGTAACGGAAAACAGGAAAACCAGGCTGACTTTCGTGCATTTCGACTAATTCATGACAGCAGCAATCACTGGGGAGCTTCGGGCACAAAAATACCGCAAGTGCCGATTTATTCAGTCGTATAAGAGAATATTTGGTTAACTATTCCAAAGGGTTTTTATTTAACAAAAAACGCATTCCCGAAATAATAACGCATTGATATGGGAATAATTCACCAATGGAATAGGTATCAATTAAAACCATTTATCCGCCGCCGGATTTACCCTATTCGAACACGTGAAATAAATGGGATTAAGCGTAACCATTTCTGCTGAAACCAATTTATTGATCCTGTTTGCAGAATATTATTCTGCGGCACGAAACCCCAGTTCCGGTAATTTCTGCTGAACAGGTGTGGAGCGCAGATATTGCAGCAGGCGGATCGCCAGTGTGCGCTGGCGGGTATCCCGCAGGATCACCATCTGCAGCTCGATGGGAGGGTGGAACTGCTCCGGTATGCGCATATATTGGCCGCGGCGCCCGGAGGCCAGGGCCTGGCTATAGGGAATCACCCCCAGATCCCCCTGCCCCTGGTGCAGCATGATCTGGGCATGGCCGGAATGGCCCGCATACACCATGCGATTCTTGACCCTGGGCCAGAGTCGCAGCTTTTTAAGCATCTTCACCGCAGCATCCCCATCCGGTGCCAACTGCGGGTCGGCCACCACCAGCTTGTGCTTGCCGCGCCCCAGCAACAGGATCAGCTGCCGCGGCGTCAGGGTCGCATCGCTTTTCGCCAGCTCCATGGAAAGCCGGGAAAAGCCCGAGGATTTGCTTTTCGAGACCACGGGGTTCGCCCACACCGCCAGTTGCCCGCGGGCGAACGCCTGACGACTGGCGGGCACAGTGAGCCCCGCCTTTTCCAGTAATACCGGGCGCGCGCTGTCCGCAGACAGCATAAGATCAAAGGATGGCTGCGCTGTGTCAGCCCGGATCTGACTGTAGAGAAGACCGCTGGCACCGGCGGTCGTCTGCAACCGGCATCCACATGCCGCTTCAAACTCCGGTCGCAAGGCCTCCAGGGCCGGCTGGAAGCTGGCGTCCACGGCAACCCGCAGCACGGGTTGTGCCCGCTCACCACAAGCGGCAAGCAGTAGCGAGACCAGAAATACGGCCAGGGTCACCCCAGTACGGCACAGGAGCCGGGGCCGGAAGAAGTTGCCTGTATGCTCCGTCATTCGAAATCGATACCTCTTTTCGAATTGCACGTATCCACCGGCCGGGCTACCCCCGAAAGCGCTGATAGTCCTCCGGGCGATTCACGTTCAGGTGCCAGTCACCATCCGGTTCCGGCAGCGACAGGCAGCCGATAAACCCGAACAGGGCGCGCACTGAGGCCACTGCGTTGCCCGCAGCCGCCGCATCCAGATAATCCCGGCAGCGCTGCCCCAGCGGCAGCCAGCAGGGCAGATAGTAGCTGCCATAACATACCGCCTGCTCTACGGATTGCCCGGCAACACACAGGCGCCGCAGCAGGCCCGGGGTGAGCAGTGGCATGTCCACCGGCGCGACCAGCAACGCATCACAGGGCAGATCCCACTGTTGCAGGTGCCGGTAAATGGCCTGTAGCCCACCGAGAGGCCCCGCGGCCTCGATCTCATCCGGAATACCACCGGGGCGGCGCCCGCTGACCAGAGTCGGCATGATTTCAAGGCCACTCACCGGGCGCATCTGCGCGAACTGCCCTTTGGCCTGCTCGAGCATCGTGCGCCCATTGGATAATTTTAGCAGCGCTTTGTCGTGCCCCATGCGACTGGACAGACCGCCGGCGAGCACCACCGGACAGACCCGCACGACCTGCCGACCGCCGCGGTCCTCACCGGCAGGGAGCCGGGATGATCGAGATTCCATCGGAGTGTTCATTGAATACGGCTTCCTGGCACCAGAAACTTCTCCGTGAGATATCCTGAAAGGCGCAACAATACATCAAATGTGTGCACCGCATATTACCTGGCCGGACTCACCTGCCCGAAAGGGCTAACGCTCCCTACCGCAGTGCAGCCGGCCCACAACAAAAAACAGCACATAACCGTTTGCACCAAATTGCCGCCTCCCGACACACCGCCGCACCAAGTGGACGCATACAGCCATCGCGGCCTGCGCCACTATCGGGCGTTTCCCCACCGCTCTCAGACCCGCGCCCGCCAATTCCCCCGCACCTGCGGTGGGGTTCATTAAATTTCTACAGTTGGTATGAGTTTTGATTGTCCAAAGAACACAGGCAACGAAGCCCGGCTGCACTGACCGTGCCGCCGGGCTTTTTTTATGCCTGCCGCCAGCAGGAAGGACGTTTATGACGCCCCGCTATTGGCGGCGCATTCGTTGCTTCTGGCATCAAGATTGCAACGGCTGTGTATAAACTTTATAGCGATCACTCCGCCCATCGATAGATCAAAGTACGGTACCCGGGCAGTGATCGATATAGGCCATAACAAAAATATCGGACTGCTTGACCGGTTTTCGGGACCGACCTGCTAATACGCGTGATACGTTTGGTAGCCAGTGAACCGAATCCGACAATTGTCCGAGCAAAAGTTTTCACGAAGCGATGACCACCACTTCAGTACCCGCCCCTGTCAGCATTCTGCTGGTCGATGACCAGACCGAGCGCGCTGCCATGGTGGCCGACCAACTCAGCGCTGCCGGTTACAACCTGCTGGCAAAGCTATCCAGCGCCGAAGGCCTTCTTTTTCAGGTGGAAAAGCATCGGCCGGACATCGTCCTGATCGACATCGAGTCTCCGGACCGGGATATTCTCGAAAGCCTTTCCGTGATCAACCAGCATAACCCCACCCCGGTGGCGATGTTTTCCGCCCGCGGTGGCTCAGAATTTATTACCAGTGCGGTGGAGGCCGGTGTCAGCGCCTATATGGCAGAGGGCCTGTCCGCGGAACGGGTGGCTCCGGCGATCGAGATCGCCATGGCCCAGTTTCGCAGTTACCAGCACCTGCGCCAGTCCCTGCAGCGCACGCAGCAGCAGCTGGACGAGCGCAAGATCATCGAGCGCGCCAAAGGACTGTTGATGGCGCGCAAAAATATCAGTGAACAGGCCGCCCACCAGACCCTGCGCACCCTGGCCATGAACAGTAACTCCACCATGCGCCACGTGGCAGAGCAGATCGTCACACACCTGCAGGCGCCCGCCCAATAAGGCG
Organism: Microbulbifer elongatus; assembly: GCF_021165935.1. Lineage (NCBI taxonomy): Bacteria > Pseudomonadati > Pseudomonadota > Gammaproteobacteria > Cellvibrionales > Microbulbiferaceae > Microbulbifer > Microbulbifer elongatus. The sequence continues at coordinate 3,969,547 of NZ_CP088953.1, forward strand.
ATGGGTACGCGCACAAGCGCATGCCGCCGTACACCTGAAATGATTACCGAGACGAACTACAGAGACGAATTACAGAGACAACGCACCGTGAGCAGCCTGCAAGCCGAAAAGCCAAACCTGAAACTTCTCTACCTGCGCCTCACCGACAGCGCACCATTGATTATTGCCCGCGAGCTGGGCCTGTTTGAGCGCTATGGAATGAACGTGGAACTGCAGCGGGAAACCTCCTGGGCCACCCTGCGGGACAAACTGATCGGCGGTGCCGCTGACGCCGCCGCCATGCTGGCGCCCATGCCCCTGACCCTGAAACAGACCCTGCCCCACTGTGAGGAAGAACTGCTGAGCGGTCTGATTCTGAGCTGCAACGGCAACGGCATTACCCTGTCGAGATCTCTTCACGACCAACTGCAACCCGCAACCAGCGATGCCATCGGCACCGCGCTCAAACAATTTATCTTCCGCCGGACTGAAGGGGATACGCCACTGACGTTTGCCAGTGTCTACCCGTTTGCCAGTCACACGCTGCAATTGCGTCATTGGCTGAGTCATGCCGGTATCAACCCGGATAGCGACGTGCGCCTGCTGGTGCTGCCGCCGGAGCAGATGGTGGACCATTTGCGCCGTGGGGATATCGACGGCTTCTGCGTGGGGGAGCCCTGGAATACCCTGGCGGTGCAGGAAGGTATCGGTATTATTGCCACACCCAGCAACACGCTGATGCCGGCAATGCCGGAAAAAGTACTGGCGGTCACCCGCAGCTGGCACGACACCAATCCGGCCACCCACCTGGCCCTGCGCGCCGCCCTGCTGGAAGCCTGCGGCTGGCTGAGCGATCGCGACCACCGCCGGGATGCGATCGGCATTCTGGCCCGGGCCGACTACCTCGACCTGCCCGAAGACACCGTCGCCGCCTCCCTGAATGATCAGCTGCTGCACCCCGAGGGCCCGGTACAGAATACCGGCTGGCACCTGTTCGCCCACCCGCAATCAGACCACGGCCGCCCCACGGAGAAAAAAGCCCGCGAACTACTGGCGCTGTGCAATGAAATTGCACCCGTGGATACCAACACCGCGCAACTGTTCTGCGCAGACTTATACCAGCAGACTCTGGACTATCTCCGCCACCAACAGGTCGCAACGCCGAGACAGGCTCGCACCGTCTGATCCCGCACAGCATCGCCCACCCCCGGTGCACAAGTGTGCATTGGGGGCACGCTGCACCCCAAAACGGGGCGACCACCTACCCGCTGGCCCAGGACCAGCCGCCCGGGCTGGCTATTTCGTGAAGCGCGGAGAACGTCTATCCGCCCAACCCCGCCCCTGGCGCCCCACAAAACCTCACCCTCCCGCACCACAATCGCGACGCTGCCCAAAAATGGCACAGTTATTGAATACCTATTTATGTGCGCTCAACGCCGCGGGATAAAAAACAACAGACCCGAGCCAGACTCGGGCAGAGCCCAACGCTGAAGTCACTAGCGCCAGTTCTCACTGAGAAACCATAGCGAAACCGAAATTCAGGACAGCGAAGTCCACCGGCGGCAGCCAGCTGCGCCCGTGGGCTTTTTTTGTGTCTGCGATTTGGCCCCGCCACCGCAAACCCAGCTGCTCCGATGAGAGAATTAGAGTTACCGATGTCCGAACACAGTCAATCCGAACGCCTGAACCTGTTGTCGTTCACCGGCAATGTCAAAATCCTGCACATGACCTGGCTGGCCTTTTTCCTGTGCTTCTTTGCCTGGTTCAGCCACGCCCCGCTGCTGATGGCCATCGCCGAGAGCCTGGCACTGACCCCGGACCAAGTAAAAACCCTGCTGATCCTGAACGTGGCACTGACCATTCCCGCGCGCATGATCATCGGCATGCTGACGGACAAATACGGCCCGCGCCTCACCTTCTCCGCGCTGCTCGCCATCGGCAGTATTCCCTGTTTCGTGTTTGCCCTCGCGGATAGTTTTGTACAGGCGGCCATCGCACGCTTTTTTATGGGCTTTATCGGTGCCGGCTTTGTGATCGGTATCCGTATGGTGTCCGAGTGGTTCCCGGCCCGCCACCTGGGCACCGCGGAAGGTGTCTACGGTGGCTGGGGCAACTTCGGCTCCGCTGCCGGCGCCATTCTGCTGCCGTCCCTCGCACTGATGTTTGGCGGTGACTCTTTAGGAACCGAGGGCTGGCGCTACGCCATCGGCCTCACCGGCGTAATCGCGCTGCTGTACAGCGTGGTCTACTACAACAGCGTGACCGATACCCCCAAGGGCTCCACCTATTTTAAGCCGAAAAAAATCGGCGCGATGGAAGTCACCAGCAGCGGCGATTTTTTCCTGCTGCTGTTTATGAAGCTGCCCATGTACGGCGCCCTGGCGCTGCTGACCTGGAAACTGTCGCCGGCGGAAGTGGGCCTGCTGAGCCCGTTCTGGACCTACGCCATCTACTCAGCCCTCGCCGGACTTTATCTGCTGGAGCTAAAGAAAACCTGGAGCATTAACCGGGAGATTTTCACCAATCCACCGGCGCCGATTCACCGTTACAAATTCAAACAGGTGGCGATTCTAAATCTGTTGTACTTCGCCACCTTCGGTTCCGAGCTGGCGGTGATCTCCATAGCGCCGCCTCACCGGCCAGATTGCCGGTATGACCGGTGCCTACGGCAATGTGGGCGCGGTATTTTTTCTGACGGTGCTGACCCTGGTGGATTATCAGACGTTTTTCCTGGTGATCGCCGGCACCGCGGTTTTCAGTTTTATTATTTTGTTGCTGATGGAAGAGCCGGAAGGCCATATGGTAGAGGTGATGCCGGACGGCAGTGTCTCCCTGATCGATGTCGCCTGAGCTTCTCCACTTCGGGTATCCAGCAACAGAAAAAAGTTTCATAACTAACGGGATAAGACCATGTCCAGTGATTCTTTAAATCTGTTTTCCTTTAAAGGAAAGATCCGGGTGCTGCACCTGACCTGGATTGCTTTCTTTATTACCTTTTTTGCCTGGTTCAACCACGCACCGCTGTTGATGGCGATTGCCGGCAGCCTGTCGCTCACCTCGGACCAGGTAAAGACGCTGCTGATCCTGAACGTGGCGTTGACGATTCCCGCGCGGGTCATTATCGGGATGCTGACCGATAAATACGGCCCGCGCCTGACTTATTCCCTGTTGCTGGCCGTTGGCAGTATCCCCTGCTTTATATTCGCGCTGGCCGACAGTTTTACCGCGGCGGCCATCGGCCGATTCCTGCTGGGCTTTATCGGTGCCGGCTTTGTGATTGGTATCCGCATGGTGTCCGAGTGGTTCCCGGCCAAGCAGCTGGGCACCGCGGAAGGTATCTACGGGGGCTGGGGCAACTTCGGCTCTGCCGCCGGCGCCATGACCCTGCCAACCATTGCGCTGTTGTTCGGTGGTGAGGATGGCTGGCGCTACGCCATCGGTATTACCGGTGCGATTGCCCTGGTGTACAGCGTGATTTACTACCGCTCGGTGACCGATACGCCCAAAGGTGGCACCTATTTCAAGCCGAAGAAAATCGGTGGCATGGAGGTTTCCAGCCCATCCGACTTTGTGCTGCTTTTGATCATGAAGGTGCCCATGTACGCGGCGCTGGCGCTGCTGACCTGGAAGCTGTCTCCAGCGGGCGTGGGCATGCTGGCGATGCCGGTGGCGATCGTGATTTATGTTTCCCTGGTCGCCCTGTATGTGTTTGATGCGAAGAAGTGCTACGACATCAACAAAGAGATTTTCGTGAAGTTGCCGGAGCCTATTCACCGCTACAAGTTCAAGCAGGTTGCGGTGCTGAATATTCTGTACTTTGCGACCTTCGGTTCCGAGCTTGCGGTGATTTCCATGCTGCCGCTGTTTTTCTCGGAGACCTTTACCCTGGATCCGGTGAAGGCGGGCCTGCTGGCTTCGGCCTACGCGTTTATGAACCTGATGTCGCGCCCGGCAGGTGGTCTGATCAGTGATCGGTTTGGGCGCAAGAGTACGCTGCTGATTCTGACGGCGGGTCTGGCGCTGGGTTATCTGACCATGAGCATGATTGATGCGGAATGGCCGCTTTATCTGGCGGTGGCTGCGGCGATGGCGTGCTCTTTCTTTGTGCAATCCGGTGAGGGGGCGGTGTTTGCGGTGGTGCCGCTGATCAAGCGTCGTCTGACCGGGCAGATTGCGGGGATGACCGGTGCTTACGGGAATGTGGGTGCGGTGTTTTACCTGACGATTCTGAGTATGGTTTCTTACCAGACGTTCTTCCTGGTGATCGCGGGTACGGCGGTGCTTGGATTTGTTACGCTGCTGTTCCTGGAGGAGCCGGAAGGTCAGATGGCGGAAGTCATGCCTGATGGTAGTGTTTCTTTGATCGACGTAGCGTAATTCTTGAATGCCGTCATGCCGGACTCGATCCGGCATCCAGCTTCGTAGCACTGGATTCCGGGTCAGGCCCGGAATGACGAGAGGGGCGAATTCAGGCCCTCAAATCACAAAAACCGTCATGCCGGACTTGATCCGGCATCCAGCTTCGTAGCTCTGGATTCCGGGTCAAGCCCGGAATGACGAGAGGGGCGAATTCAGGCCCTCAAATCATAAAAACCGTCATGCCGGACTTGATCCGGCATCCAGCTTCGTAGCTCTGGATTCCGGGTCAAGCCCGGAATGACGAGAGGAGCAAACCACTTTGAACACCACCTGCAAAACCATCACCGTGCCCGATTCCGACCAACAGGCCTCCAATTCCGAGAACCTGGAATTTGCCACCGCCACCGAGTGTGGGCAGAGCGCCTACAACGACGATGCGGTTGCAGTCTATCGGGCCACCGGGAGTGATCTGCGGTATCGCGGTTCCCTGGCGGCGATTGCCGATGGGGTGGGCAGCGCGGAGGCCGGGGGTGCGGCGGCGCGGGCGGCGGTGAGCGGGTTTATTTCCGATTATTACAGTACACCGGATTCCTGGTCGGTGAAGCAGGCGGCGGCGCGGGTTTTACATGCACTGAATGGTTGGCTGTACCGGCAGAGCGGTGGGGCGGATGAGGTGCAGCGGGGTTGGTTGACGACCTTTTCTGCAGTGGTGCTGAAGGGCTCTACGGCGCACCTGATTCATATCGGGGATTCGCGGATTTACCGGCTGCGGGATGGCAACCTTGAGTGTCTGACTCGGGACCACAGTCGCACGCTGGGGCCGGGGCGGACGTTTTTGAGTCGCGCACTGGGGATGGATGCGCATATCGAGGTGGATTACCGGCAGGAGCCACTGGAAGCCGGCGATCTGTTTTGTGTGACCACCGATGGCATTCACGATTTTCTGCCCACTAAGCAGTTCAAACAGCTGCTTGAAGCGCACCAGCTGGAGGCGGCGCAGCCATTGATGGCGGCGGCGCTGGATAATGGCAGTAAGGACAATCTGAGCCTGGCGCTGTGCCGGGTGAATGTGCTGGATTCTTTAGAGGCGGACGATGTGATGCTGGCGACAAGCCAGCTGCCCTTTCCGCCGCCGCTGCAGCCGGGTAACAAGATCGACGGTTACGAGGTGCTGCAGGAGCTGCACGCGAGTAGCCGCAGTTATCTGTACCTGGTGCGGGATATGGAATCCGACGAGCTGCGCGCTTTGAAGGCGCCGTCGGAAAATTTCAGTGACGACCCGGCTTATATCGAGCGGTTTATCGCCGAGGAATGGACCGGGCGCCGGCTGGAGCATCCGGCCATTGTGAAGGTGTTCCCGCCGCGCAAGGAGCGCAAGTTCCTGTACCACGTGATGGAGTATGTGGACGGACAGAATCTGCGTCAGTGGATGCAGTTGAATCCGGAACCGCCGCTGGATCAGGTGCGCAATCTGGTGCAGCAGCTGGTGAGCGCCCTGCGCCGCCTGCAACGGCTGGAAATCGTGCACGGGGATCTGAAGCCGGAAAATATCATGGTGGATTCCAGCGGTCGCCTGAAACTGATCGATCTCGGCGGCGCCAATGCAGCGGGGCTGCAGGAGCTGCTGCGCTATCAGGACAGTGCACCACCGGGCAGCAAGAATTATTGCGCACCGGAGTACTTCTTCGGCGATGCCGCCAGCCACCGCTCGGATATTTTTTCGCTCGGGGTCATCGCCTACGAGATGCTCACCGGGCACTACCCCTATAAAGAGCGCTTTGGCAGCAACCACTATCAACTGAAGCACTACGCCAGCCTGCGCTACCGCAGTGCGAGCCGGCAACGGGAGGACATTCCGGACTGGATCGACGGCGCCCTGCGCCGCGCCTGCGCACCGGACCCGAAGAACCGCTACCCGGCACTGTCGGAATTCGTGCACGACCTCAGCACCCCCAACAAGCGGTTCGATACCACAGAGAAGCCGCCGCTGATGGAGCGCAACCCGCTGCTGTTCTGGCAGACGGTGGCGGTGCTGGCGATTCTTTCGCACCTGCTGTATTTCCTGTAACTGGCAAGCCTCGAAGCGCGCCCTGTATAAGAGCCAGTCGGGCTGTCTCCTACGGAGCAGTTGTCTTCAAGCCCCGCCATGGGGCAAGCAACCTGTACGCGCACCAATTTAACGCGCCCGCCCAGGCACTATCGCCAATAAACCGCACAAACCCTGTGGTTTCCCCGCCCCTCCCAACGCTCGCTGCCACCTGCAAGAGTTGGCACAGAGATTGAATACCTATAGTCACAATCCGAAATTCTTTTAGCAAGGCAACGGCGCCTGACACTCTTCGACAGAAGAGGGGACGCCCGTGCAGCCGCAAGCTAACCCGGCCCTTCCCCCAGCTTTCCTTCTGTCGAACGCATCAGGTTCAAACGGCAGAGATTATGGTTAAGCAAAAAATCGTCGTCATCGGCAACGGCATGGTGGGTCACCACTTCCTCGAACAACTGGCCAATCGTCCCGAGCGGGAAATGTTTGATGTGCTGGTATTCTGCGCCGAACCCCGCCCCGCCTACGATCGGGTACACCTCTCTGAATACTTCGGCGGTCGCACCGCCGACGACCTGGCCATGGGCAAGGTGGAACAGTACCGCGAATGGGGCTACGACCTGCGCCTGAACGATGCCGCCGTGGGTATCGATCGCGAAAACAAGGTTGTCACTTCCGCTAGCGGCGCTACCGAAGCCTACGATCATCTGATTCTGGCTACAGGTTCTTATCCGTTTGTCCCGCCAATCCCCGGTCACGAGCATGACAAGTGCTTTGTATACCGCACCATCGAAGACCTGGACAAAATCCAGGCTGCGGCCAAAGAAGGCAAGGTGGGTGTGGTAGTCGGTGGAGGTCTGCTGGGCCTGGAAGCGGCCAACGCACTCAAGCAACTGGGCCTAGAAGCCCACGTGGTGGAATTCGCCCCCGGTCTGATGTCGGTTCAGCTGGACGAAGGCGGCTCCAAACTGCTGCGGGAAAAAATTGAAGAGCTGGGTGTGACCGTACACACCAGCACCGCCACCGAGCTGATCGAAGAAGTGGACGGCGGCCGCCTGCGTATGAACTTCAAAGGCGATAAGTCCCTGGATACCGACCTGATCGTATTCTCCGCCGGCATCCGCCCGGAAGACAGCCTGGCCAAATCCGCCGGTATCGAACTGGGCGAGCGCGGCGGTATCGTGATCGACAACACCTGCCGCACTTCCGACAAGAATATTTTCGCCATCGGCGAATGTGCCCTGTTCAACAACTTTATCTACGGCCTGGTCGCCCCCGGCTACACCATGGCGCGCACCGCGGTTTCCCTGCTGTGTGGCGAAGCGGCAGAATTCAATGGCGCGGACATGAGCACCAAGCTGAAGCTGCTGGGCGTGGAAGTCGGCTCCATCGGCGACGCCCACGGGCGCGCGGAAGGCTCGGCGGCGATCACGTTCGTAGACGAGCAGACCGGCGTGTACAAGCGCATGATTACCGACAGCGAAGGCAAAAAGCTGCGCGGTGCGGTACTGGTGGGCGACACCGGCGACTACGACACCCTGCTGCAATACCACCTGAACGATATGGATCTGCCGGAGCACCCGGAGCAACTGATCCTGCCGGCACTGGATGGCGCGGCCCCGGCGTTGGGTGCCGATGCACTGCCGGACACCGCCACCATCTGTTCCTGTCACAACGTGAGCAAGGGCGATATCGTCGGCGCGGTACAGGGCGGCTGTTGTTCGGTGGGTGAAGTCAAAGACTGCACCAAGGCGGCCACGGGTTGTGGCGGCTGTGCAGCGCTACTGAAAAACGTCGTCGATACCGAGCTGGCGGCCCTAGGTGTGGAGGTCAACAACGATCTGTGCCCGCACTTCCCTTACACCCGCCAGGAAATTTTCCATATGGTGCAGGTGGAGGAAATCAAAACCTTCGACGAGCTACTGCACAAGCACGGTACCGGCAAGGGTTGTGAAATCTGTAAACCCACCGCAGCTTCCATTTTCGCCTCCCTGTGGAATGAGCATATCCATGAGAAGCCCCACGTTGGGCTGCAGGATACCAACGATACCTTTATGGCGAATATGCAGAAAAATGGTACCTATTCTGTAGTGCCCCGTGTACCAGGTGGTGAGATCACCCCGGACAAGCTGATTGTGCTGGGACAGGTGGCGAAGAAATACGATCTGTACACCAAGATTACCGGCGGTCAGCGGGTGGACCTGTTTGGTGCGCGACTGGAGGAGTTGCCGGAGATCTGGCGCGAGTTGATCGATGCGGGCTTTGAGACGGGCCACGCGTACGGTAAGTCCCTGCGGACAGTGAAGTCCTGTGTGGGTTCTACCTGGTGCCGCTTCGGGGTGCAGGACAGTGTGGGCATGGCGCTGACGGTGGAGAACCGTTACAAGGGTCTGCGTTCGCCGCACAAGATCAAGATGGCGGTTTCCGGGTGTACCCGTGAGTGTGCGGAGGCTCAGAGTAAAGATATTGGTGTGATTGCCACCGAGAATGGTTGGAATCTGTTTGTCTGCGGTAACGGCGGTATGCGCCCGCGCCATGCGGATCTGTTTGCGACGGACCTGGATGATGTGACGCTGATTAAATATATCGACCGGATTCTGATGTTCTATGTGCGCACGGCGGATAAGTTGCAACGGACTTCGGTGTGGCTGGAGAACCTGGAGGGCGGTCTGGATTACCTGCGTGAGGTGGTGATCGAGGACAAGCTGGGTATCTGCGAGGAGCTGGAGCGCCAGATGGGCCATGTGGTTGGCACTTACCAGTGTGAGTGGAAAACCGCGATCAACGATCCGGAAATGGTCAAGCGCTTCCGTCAGTTTGTGAACACCGACGAGAAAGACGAGAAAATCGTGTTCGTGGAAGAGCGCGAACAACGCCGTCCTGCAACCCAGGAAGAGATCGTCAAGATTGCCGAGCCGGCTTAAGTTTTTTCCCGGCCCGGTGGCGGCGAGTCACCGGGAGCGGGTTTTCAGGACCGCTGTGAACCCATCCATGGGCGCTGCGGCGCAAACATCCTGTTTGCGACGCTCCTGAAAACCCGCACCCGGCGCCTCGCCTTCACAGCGAACTAATTTACTCCGCCCCACGTCATTCCGGCGCAGGGCCTGTGCCGGACTTGATCCAGTACCGGAATCCAGCCCACCGAAGCTGGAATAGAACACAAGTTTTACGAATATCACCACCATTAGTGGAGAACCAGAATGAGCGAAGTTGCCATAACCCGCACCGAGTGGCTGCAAGTCTGCAAGCGATCAGATCTTGTAGCCAATTCCGGAGTGTGTGCTCTTGTGGGCGATCGTCAGGTTGCCCTGTTTTTTTTACCCGACCAGGAACCCCAGCTGTACGCCATCGATAACTGGGACCCTGTCGCCAATGCGGGCGTGATCGGCCGCGGCCTTGTGGCGGAGATTGACGGTGAGCTGACCGTTGCCTCGCCGCTGTACAAGCAGCACTACCGCCTAAGCGACGGCCAGTGCCTGGAACAGGAAGAGCTGAAACTGGAGACCTTTCCCGTTGCCTTTGAGGGTGATGAAGTTCTGATTCAGGTCGATCCGTAAAACAAAGAAAATAAGCAGTCGAAGATGGCATTAACAGAACTGTTCAGCGCCCACAGATCCTGTACCACCTGCCCTTATTGCGGGGTGGGTTGTGGGGTGGCGGCGACGCGGGAGTCCAGTCCGGGCGGTGGTGAAGATGTGATCCGCATTGAGGGGGATCAGCAGCATCCGGCCAACAGAGGTAAGCTGTGCGTTAAGGGTTCGTCCCTGGCAGATACCCTCGGCAATCGCGGGCGTCTGTTAAAGCCACAGTTGCACGGCGAGGAATGCGACTGGGAGACGGCAATGGAATTTGCCGCGTCCCGACTGCGTGAGACCATTGAGGAGCACGGGCCGGATTCGGTGGCATTTTACCTGTCCGGTCAATTGCTGACGGAAGACTATTACGTTGCCAACAAGCTGATGAAGGGATTTATCGGCACGGCCAATGTGGATACCAATTCTCGCCTGTGTATGTCCTCCGCGGTGGCCGCTTACAAACGCGCCCTGGGTGCGGATGCGGTGCCGTGTAATTACGAGGATCTGGACGAGGCGGAGCTGGTGGTTTTGATCGGTTCCAATGCTGCCTGGACCCACCCGATTCTGTTTCAGCGGATGCAGGCGGCGAATGCCAAACTGGTGGTGGTAGACCCCCGCGGCAGTGCCACCAGTGAAATGGCGGATATGCATCTGGCAATTACGCCGGGTAGCGACGCAGCGCTGTTCAATGGCCTGCTGCACTACCTCACCGAGTATGGTGCCCTGGATCAGGCATTCATTGATAGCCACACGGAAAACTTTACCGACACCCTCTACGCCGCGGCGGAGTGGACGCCGGAAAAGGTGGCGGAGTATTGCAGTGTGCCGCTGGATCAACTGCTCGAGTTTTACGCACTGTTCCGCACCACTGAAAAAACCGTCAGTTTTTATTCCCAGGGCGTCAACCAGTCCAGCACCGGCACCGATAAGAACAACACCATTATCAACTGCCACCTGGCCACCGGACGCATCGGCAAACCCGGCTGCGGGCCCTTCTCCATCACCGGCCAGCCCAATGCCATGGGTGGACGCGAGGTGGGTGGTCTGGCGAATATGCTCGCCGCGCATATGGATTTTACCGAAGATAATATTGACCGCGTGGGTCGCTTCTGGAATGCCAGCAAGATGGCACAGGGGCCGGGCCTGAAGGCGGTGGATCTGTTTAACGCGGTGGAGAGCGGCCAGATCAAGGCGGTGTGGATCATGGCTACCAACCCGGCGGTGAGTATGCCGGACGCGCGCCGTGTGGCTGCGGCGCTGAAGAAATGCCCTACCGTGATTGTTTCCGACTGTGTGGGCGATACCGACACCGCGCGCACCGCCGACCTGCTACTGCCCGCGACCACCTGGGGAGAAAAGACCGGCACCGTCACCAATTCCGAGCGCCGCATCTCCCGGCAGAAAAGCTTCCTGCCCAAGCCCGGTGAGGCCCGCCACGACTGGGAAATCATCTGCGATGTCGCCAAACGCCTGGGCTTTGCCGAAGCGTTCGATTTTGAGTCCCCCGCGGACATCTTTCGCGAACACGCCGCGCTTTCCGGTTTTGAAAACAACCGCGATCAGGCCCGCCGCGCCTTCGATATTTCCGCGCTGGCGAGTATCAGCGATCAGGAATACGACCTCTTTACTCCGGTGCAGTGGCCGGTCAATGCCAAACATCCCAATGGCACCGCGCGCCTGTTCAGCGACGGCGATTTCTATACGCCCAATGGCCGCGCCCGCTTTGTGGCGGTCCAGCCCCAGTGCCCGAAACAGGAAACCCGCGACGAATTCCCGCTGGTACTGAACAGCGGCCGTTTACGGGATCAGTGGCACACCATGACCCGCACCGGCCGCGCGCGCAAACTGCTGGATCACAGCGAAGCGCCGGAACTGCACGTACACCCGCAGGAAGCATCAAAGTTCGGTATCGAAGATGCACAACTGGTGCGCGTGGAAAGCGAAAAAGGTCAGTTCTTCGGCCGCGCCCGGGTTACCCCCAGCCAGAAGCCCGGCCAGCTGTTTGCCCCCATCCACTGGAGCGACAGCCTCGCCCACAACGCCACCGTCAGCGCCCTGGCCATCCCCTTCACCGACCCCTTCTCCGGCCAGCCGGGACTGAAGCAGGTAGCGGTCAACATCGAACCCCTGTCAGCCCACAGCTACGCCTGCCTGCTACTGCGCAGCAAAGCCGCAGAAGAACTCCACAGCCGTTTGCAGGCAGGCGACACGCAACTGTTCGAAACCATTCTGCACTGGTACCGGGTGCCGGTGGAGGGCGGTTACCGGTTCGAACTGGCGTTAAAAAAACAGCCGGACTGGCAATCTGTGGCAGACAAGCTGTTCAACCTGAGCGGCAAATCACTCAATCGCAAGCAACTGCAACTGCCCAGCGGTGAACGCTGGCTGTTGCACAGTGAAGAAATGGAGTTGCTGGTCTTCACCAGCGCCGACTGGCAGGGGCTGCCGGATCGCAAAACCCTGGAAAACGCCCTGCAAGAGCCTTTACCAGATGCCCCCGCGAAACTCTTACACGACGTCCCCGCCGGCGCGCAGATGGTATGTACCTGCCTGCAGGTTTCCCGCAAGGAAATCGAAGCGGCGATTGCCGAGGGTGCGGCGTCCGTTGATGAACTGGGTGAACTGCTGGGATGTGGTACCAACTGTGGTTCCTGTAAGCCGGAAATTTCAGCGTTGCTGAATACCAATCTTGCAGTCGCCGTAGGATAAATGGTGGATGCGCTGCGCTTATCCACCCTACGGTATGGGGGTCGTAGAAATACCTCAGTAGGGTGGATAAGCGCAGCGCATCCACCCTCACCGTCATGCCGGACCTGGTCCGGCATCCAGCTTCGTAGTCCTGGGTTCCGGGTCGAGCCCGGAATGACGGGAGAACGGTAGATCAACCGGTAAGTACGATATACCTACTCTCACGCTCTATCACCGTCATGCCGGACCTGATCTGGCATCCAGCTTCGTAGCCCTGGATTCCGGGTCGAGCCCGGAATGACGATCGCGTTAACAATCCTCTCTCAGCACTTGGCAATTCCCATCCAGCCCAGCTATCTTCTCGACCAAACAGACAAGATCCAAGGCAAGAACAATGACTGATGCCTGTGCAGAAAATGGCCTGCGTTCCGTAGACGTGGCCAAGCAGATGCTGATCGACAGCATCCACCCCGTCTCTGCGACCGAAACCATCCCATTAAGTCAGGCCTGTGGTCGCGTACTGGCGGCGCCGGTACAGGCCACCCTCGACCTCCCCCCCTGCGACAATTCCGCCATGGACGGTTACGCCCTCAGCGGCGACCGTGACAGCTACACCATTATCGGCAAAAGCCTCGCCGGCCATCCGTTCGAGGGCACCCTCAAGGCTGGGGAGGCCATCCGAATCACCACCGGCGCCGCCGTTCCCACGGGCGCCGACCGCGTACAGATGCAGGAAAACTGCACTTTAGATGGCGACCAGCTCACCATGAACCGCCCCGCCAAACCCGGCGAAAATATTCGCCGCCGCGGCGAAGACGTCCACACCGGCCAGAGCCTCGTGCCCGTGGGCTCCAAAATCAAAGTACCCCACATTGCATTACTAGCCGGCGCAGGCGTTGCGGAAGTCACGGTAGTGTGCAAACTCAAAGCCGCCCTGCTCTCGATTGGCGACGAACTGAAACCCATCGGCACCCCGGCATCCGAGCTGGGCGATGGTGATATCTACGATAGCAATCGCATTGCACTGCAGGCCGCGCTGGAACAACTGGATGTGGATATTCTGGATCTTGGCTGCTGGCCAGACCAGCCGGAAAAAATCCGCGAGGCATTTACCAAAGCCCGCGACAATGCCGACTTTGTCATTACCAGCGGTGGCGTCTCGGTGGGTGAGGCCGATTTCACCAAAACCGTATTACAGGAACTGGGTGAAATCGGTTTCTGGAAACTCGCCATCAAACCTGGCAAACCCTTCGCCTTCGGCCGCCTGCCCAGAGCCGAGAGGGAAACGCTGTTCTTCGGCCTGCCGGGCAACCCGGTTTCCGCCATCGTCACCCTGTACCAGCTGGTGGTACCCGCTCTCGAAAAACTGCGTGGCACCGCTGAACAGTTCCGTCGGCCTCCTTTGCAGGTTCGCGCAAGGCTGCTGAACGATATCCGCAAGCGTCCTGGGCGCACGGATTATCAACGCGGCTTTACCTATCGCGATGAGGATGGGATTCAGGTGGTGGAGACCCGTGGTATTCAGGGGAGTCATATTCTTTCCGGCTTTGCGGCGGCGAACTGTTTTGTTGTATTGCCTCGGGAAGGTGGGGATTGTGAGACCGGGGACTGGGTTACTGTGGAGCCCTTTTCTGCTCCTTTGATCTAGTTTGGTGGTTACGAGTAAGCGGGTTTTGTGGCGGTAAAGCACTGGGGATGGGTTTTCAGGACCACTGTAGACCCATCCCTGGGAGTTTCGGCGCAAACATCCTGTTTGCGACGATCCTGAAAACCCATCCCCAGCACTTTCCCTTAGCATTTAAATTTGTACTTTTTAAGGAACTTGCGTGATTCTTGAAGTAGCGATTCTGGACGTAAAGCCGGGCCAGAATGAAAGATTTGAAAGTGCCTTTAAAAAGGCACAAAGCATCATTTCCTCGATGCCAGGCTACCTAAATCACCAACTACAAAAGTGTCTTGAAAAAGAAGGTCGCTACATCCTGTTGGTAAACTGGGAGAAGCTAGAAGACCACACAGAAGGCTTCCGAAAATCCCCCGAATACCAGAACTGGAAAGCCCTCCTCCACCACTTCTACGATCCATTCCCCGAAGTAGAACACTACTCACTCGTCGAACTGTAAAAAACCGATGCGAAGGCCAAGTCCCGGGTATGGGGTTTCAGGAGCGTCGGCGACAGGGACGTCGCCGACGCAGCGTACATGGATGTATTCACAGCGGTCCTGAAACCCCATACCCGGTGCTTGGCCGCCACCAAACCGCCCGAGTAGGGACCACAAAGCCCACCATAAACCACAGTGCTATAATCCGCGGCCAACAGAAGACCGAGCAAGACAGCAGTACCATGAGCCGCAGCCGCTACGAGAAATTCAAGCAGGTGCTCCGCCAGCGCCAACACGACATGACCATCCTCACCGACCAGGTACACAAAGGTCAGAACATCTCCGCCATGCTGCGCACCGCCGACGCCGTCGGCATTCCTGAAATCCATATGGTCCAGCCCAGCTACGGCCACCGGATCTACCACAACACCGCCGGTGGCAGTGGCCGCTTTACCGGCAACAGCGTCTACCCCGACATCCAGTCCGGCATGACTGAGCTCAAAAACCGCGGCATGCACCTTTACGCCGCCCACTGGTCCGACCGCGCCATCGACTTCCGCGAAGCCGATTACACCCGCCCCTTTGCCTTGATCATGGGAGCCGAAAAACACGGTCTGAGTGACTACGCAGCGGAAAATGCCGACGATCACGTGACCATCCCGATTATCGGCATGGTGGAAAGCTACAACGTCAGTGTGGCGGCGGCGATTATTTTGCAGGAGGCGATGTATCAGAGGACCAATGCGGGAATGTATGACAATAAAATACTGGACGAAGAGGATCCCGAAATAAAAGATATTCTGTTTCGCTGGATGCACCCGAAGATGGTGAAGTATTGCGAGACTCACGGGCTGCCATTTCCGGAACTGGATGAGGATGGCGATATTATTCCACCGAAGGACTCAAAGTACCGCCAACCGAAAAGCTGACCGCGTGATCGTCATGCCGGACTCGATCCGGCATCCAGCTTCGTAGCACTGGATTCCGGGTCAAGCCCGGAATGACGAGGGGGATCGATTCCCGCATCCAACTTTACAGAAACCGTCATGCCGGACTTGATCCGGTATCCAACTTCCTAGCACTGGATTCCGGGTCGGGCCCGGAATGACGGCTGATTGCTTTGTCCGAAACACCCATCTACCCTTGGCACACCATTTCCAAGACCAAGTATTCCTCAAGGAGGACGCAGTGCATACCGAAGAAATCGAATACACCGTCGACGGCGAATCCTTTACCGGCTACCTGGCCTACGACGAAACCATCGAAGGTAAACGGCCCGCCATTCTGCTGGTCCACGAATGGTGGGGGATGAACGACTTTATCAAAGAAGAAGCCGAGCGCCTCGCCGCGGAAGGATTTACCGCCTTTGCCCTCGACATGTACGGCACCGGTGTTGGCGCCGACAACCCCACCGACGCCGCCGCCCTGATGAACAAAACCATCGAGAACGAAGGCGCCCCCCTCAAACGCTTCCAGGCCGCCCTGGACCTGATCAACAACCACGAAACCGTCCTCGAAGGCGAAGTGGCCGCACAGGGCTACTGCTTCGGCGGCGCCGTGGCACTGACCATGGCGCGCCTGGGCCTGCCGTTGAAAGGTGTCGTCAGTTTCCACGGCGATCTGCAGACCGAAGTGCCAATCAAACCCGGCGATGTCAAAGCCCAGATCCAGGTCTACACCGGTGGCGACGACGACATGATTCCCGCCGAACAGGTGGCCAACTTCGTCACCGAAATGCAGACCGCCGGTGTCCGCTTTGACGTCATCAGTTACCCCGACGCCAAACATGGCTTTACCAACCCCGCCGCCACCGGCCGCGGTGAAAAGTTCGGTATTCCCCTGGCTTACAATGAAGATGCCGCCAATGATGCCTACGAAGGTGCGGTGAACTTCTACAACAGAATCTTCGGACGCTAATCCCGAATTGCCCTCCTCCTGCCCCGAACCGCTAGCGTATCCGCACGGCTTCGGGGCACAATGTGTGCCGCATTTTTGCGAGATGCACAGAGAACAAGGGAGGATGCGTGCAGCCGATCATTTCCATCGAGGGCATCGGCAAGACCTATGCCGGCGGTTTTACCGCGCTCAAGTCAGTCGATCTCGACATCAAACAGGGCGAAATTTTCGCGCTGCTCGGGCCCAATGGGGCCGGCAAAACCACCTTGATCAGTATTGTATGTGGCATCGTCAATCCCACCAGTGGCCGGGTGACCGCCGATGGCCATGATATCCAGCGGGATTTCCGCGCCGCCCGCAGCAAAATCGGTCTGGTTCCCCAGGAGCTATCCACCGACTCGTTTGAAAGTGTCTGGAACACCGTCAGCTTCAGCCGCGGTCTGTTCGGGAAAGCCCCCAACCCGGAATATATTGAAAAGATCCTGCGACAGCTTTCTCTGTGGGAGAAAAAGGACAGCAAGATCATGGCGCTGTCTGGAGGCATGAAACGGCGGGTGATGATTGCCAAAGCCCTATCTCACGAGCCTTCCATACTGTTTCTCGACGAACCCACTGCCGGTGTGGATGTGGAGCTGCGCCGGGACATGTGGGAAATGGTGCGCGGGCTGCGCGAGAACGGCGTTACCGTGATTCTCACCACCCACTACATCGAAGAAGCGGAGGAAATGGCGGACCGCATCGGTGTGATCAACCACGGCGAGCTGGTACTGGTAGAAGAAAAACACACGCTGATGCGTAAGCTGGGCAAAAAACAGCTGACCATTCACCTGCAGAATCCGGTCTCCGATTTGCCTGCCGGGCTGGGTGAGTTTGCCCTGGAGTTGAGCGATGAGGGAAACCAGCTGGTTTACACCTTCGACACCCAGCGCGAGCATACCGGAATTGCGGAGTTGCTCCGCGCATTGAACCAGCAGGGTATCGAGTTCAAAGACCTGCACTCCAGCGAAAGTTCGCTGGAGGAAATCTTTGTCAATCTGGTGCACCAGAATCAGAATGCACGCCAGCAGGCCGGATAACGGAGGGATTTGAAAATGAATGTTTACGGTATCCGCGCCATCTACCAGTTTGAAATGGCCCGCACCGGGCGCGCCCTGATGCAGAGTATCGCCTGGCCGGTGATTTCCACCTGCCTGTACTTTATCGTGTTCGGCACCGCCATCGGCGGTCGCCTGGGCGAAATCGAAGGGGTGAGCTACGGAGCGTTTATCATTCCCGGTCTGATCATGCTGTCGCTGCTGTCGGAAAGTATTTCCAATGCTTCATTCGGCATCTTTTTCCCCAAATTCAGCGGCACCATATACGAGGTGCTTTCCGCACCGGTATCCGCGTTTGAGATCGTCGCCGGTTATGTCGGCGCGGCGGCCACCAAGTCGGTGATTATCGGAATTCTGATCCTGATCACCGCGCGGTTTTTTGTGGACTATGAGATTGCTCACCCTTTCTGGATGTTCGGTTTCCTGGTACTCACCGCCGTCACCTTCAGTATGTTCGGCTTTATTATCGGTGTCTGGGCAGATGACTTTCAGAAGCTGCAGATCATCCCGCTGATGGTGATTACGCCGCTGACCCTCCTCGGCGGTGCGTTTTACTCCATCAATATGTTACCGGAGTTCTGGCAGAAAGTGACGCTGTTCAACCCGGTGGTGTATCTGATCAGTGGTTTCCGCTGGGCCTTTTACGGGGTCTCCGATGTCAACGTGGGCATCAGCCTGGGTATGACACTACTGTTTCTGTTTGCATGTATGACCGCAGTCTGGTGGATCTTTCGTACCGGCTACAAGATCCGCAGCTGACTCCGGATACAAGGGACAAAAAAGCCCGCGCGCCCATGGCTCGCGGGCTTTTTTTCGAATGTTTATCGCGGCTGGTAGCCCCGGGTAAATACCCGCACCACTTCCGCCACATGCTTGGCGATTTCCGCTTTGCCGGGAGGTCCGGCACACCCGAGCATAATCTGGATATGGGTACAGCCCCCCTGCAGCATGCCAAAAAACAGTTCCGACGCACGCTCCGTATCGGGAATATTCAGTTGCTCCAGGGCACAGGCCCGATCCAGAAAACGGGTCATTTCATTGCGGGTACGCATGGGCCCCGCCTCATAGAACAGATTGGCCATCGTCTGATCCTGAGCCCCCACCGCGCTGATCAGACGCATCAGCTTCATGGAATCTTCGTGGTACAGCATTTCCAGAAAAGCCTCGCCGATCTGCTGCAGCATCTCCTCCACCGGCACCCCAGGTTCAAGAGTAAACATTACCACCGGCATCTGGCTGCAGCACTTGTCCTCAATGGCGTCCGAAAACAGCGTCTCCTTATCGGAGAAGTGGCTGTAGACCGTCAGCTTGGAGACACCCGCCGCACTGGCCACTGCATCCATGCTGGTACCGGTAAACCCGTGGGTGAGAAACAGGTGCTTGGCCGCATGGAGTATCGCCTGCCGCTTGGCCGGATCTTTGGGGCGGCCCCGGCTGGCTGGGGCAGTACTGCTGGAATTTGCTTGGCTCATGATCGTCATCGTCGTTGTGTCGCGCACCTGTCCCGCCAGGGTTACCGGACGTCGAAGCACGCGCTCGCCACCACTGAATTAGTGGACTCACGAGTTTAATATACTTACTATACTCGCCAGTACAGAATAGAGTCCGGCGCAGTATGGCAGACAACTGTACCAGTTTCTGCCGGTATCCCCGACCCCAAAGTCATCGCCCCGGACCGCTCGATATCAACGCAACCCGTGCCCCACAGGGATTGAGGTAATCATGCACCGCTTCCTGCCACACCTAATTTCTGCTCTCCGATGCTCTGCAGCCGTAGCGGCCGCGCTGTCCCTGGCCGCCTGCTCGGCACCGGAACCGGATACTGCCAAGCCTCCGCGCCCGGCCATAGTGGTACACCCCAGTGCATCCGGCGCCCAGCTGGCGGTCTACCCTGGCGAAGTGCGCGCACGCCACGAGCCGGCACTGGCGTTCCGGGTGGGAGGTGCGGTGACCCGTCGCCTGGTGGATGTGGGTGACCGGGTCAAACAGGGCCAGCCCCTGGCGGAACTGGATGCACAGGATCTGCAATTGCAGCGAGATGCGGCCCGCGCACAGCTGCAGGCGGCCGAAACCGAAAACCGCAACGCCAGTAACGAACTGGCGCGCTACCGGGATCTGCTGCAGCGCAAGCTGATCGGCGAATCCCAGTTTGATGCGGTGAAGACCCGCCACGACAGCAGTGTGGCGCAGCTGGAGCGCACCCGCGCCCAATGGAAGGTAGCGGACAACCAGGCCGAATACGCAACCCTCAAGGCTCCCAGTGACGGCGTGATTACCGGCCGCCGCATTGACGCCGGGCAGGTGGTGAGCGCCGGTCAGACCGTATTCACCATGGCGGCCGATGGCGAACGCGAGGTGCTGATCGACCTGCCGGAACAGGAGATCACCCGCTTTGCCGTGGGCCAGGCGGTTACGGTGGAGCTGTGGTCCACCCCCGGCACTCCCATTCAGGGCAAGGTACGGGAGCTCTCCCCGGCGGCGGAATCCGGCCTGCGCACTTATGAGGCCCGCATTGCCTTCTCCGCCGACGCCAATACCGAGGTCAATCCACAGCTGGGTCAGAGTGCCCGGGTTTACGCGCGCACCGATGCGAAACGCCCGACTCAGCGCCTGCCCATGTCGGCAATCACCGCCGACGGCGCCGAGGCCCACGTCTGGCGTATGGATCCCGAGACCTTCACCCTGCACAGGGTTGCCGTCTCCGTAACCCGCTACGGCCACGAATACGCGGAAGTGATTTCCAGCCTGACCCCACAGGACTGGGTGCTCTCCGCCGGCACCCAACTGGTGCGGGAAGGCCAGCGGGTACGCCCGGTAGACCGCCAGAACCGACCGATCGAGATGGATGACCGGCTGGCACAGAGCCAGTAGACACCACCTTCTCCGACGCCTGTAAATACTGTATTCACGGACACAGCAAGATGTCATTCAACCTCTCCGAGTGGGCACTGAAAAATAAACCGCTGGTGCTCTATGCCATGCTCGTGCTCGGCCTGATCGGGGCCATTTCCTACACGCAACTGGGGCAGAGCGAAGACCCGCCCTTTACCTTCAAGGTGATGGTGGTCAATACCCTGTGGCCCGGAGCCAGTGCCGAAGAGGTGTCCCGCCAGATCACCGAGCGTATCGAAAAGAAACTGATGGAGACCGGGGATTATCAGCGCATCACCTCGTTTTCCCGCCCCGGTCAGTCCCAGGTGATGTTTATGGCCCGGGATGATATGCGCTCATCGGAGATCCCTGACCTCTGGTACCAGGTGCGCAAAAAAGTGGGGGACATCCGTCACACATTGCCCGCGGATATACAGGGGCCGTTTTTCAATGACGAATTCGGCACCACCTTCGGCAATATCTATGCCCTGACCGGTCAGGGCTTTGATTACGCGCTGATGAAAGACTATGCCGACCGACTGCAGCTGGCGCTGCAGCGGGTGGACGACGTGGGCAAGGTGGAACTGCTCGGCCTGCAGGATGAAAAAATCTGGGTGGAAATTTCCAATGCCAAGCTGGCATCACTGGGCATTCCACTTTCTGCTGTACAGTCGGTTCTGCAGGCGCAAAATCAGATGGCGGATGCCGGCATCGTGGAAGCGGTCAGCGACCGGGTGCGTATCCGCATCAGCGGTCAGTTCCGCAGTGTCGAGGAAATTCGCCAGTTTCCCATTCACGCCAATGGACACACATTGACCCTCGGCGATATCGCCAACGTATATCGGGGCTTCAGTGATCCCCCGCAACCGCGCATGCGCTTTATGGGTGAGGATGCCATTGGCATCGCGGTGTCCATGAAGGACGGCGGCGATATCCTGCAATTGGGTGAGCGACTGGATGCCGCGGTGGAAACACTTCAGCAGGACCTGCCCATCGGCCTGACCCTGAGCAAGGTGTCTGACCAGCCGGCTGCGGTAAAAAGCGGTGTGGGCGAGTTTGTAAAGGTACTGATTGAAGCGCTGGTGATCGTGATGCTGGTGAGCTTCTTCTCACTGGGCTTCCGCACCGGGCTGGTGGTGGCCCTGTCTATCCCGCTGGTGCTGGCGATGACCTTTGCACTGATGCACTACTTTGATATCGGCCTGCACAAAATTTCGTTGGGCGCCCTGGTCCTCGCCCTGGGATTGATGGTGGACGACGCGATCATCGCCGTGGAAATGATGGCCATCAAAATGGAACAGGGATTGAGCCGACTGAAAGCCGCGGGCTTTGCCTGGACCAGTACCGCCTTTCCCATGCTCACCGGTACCCTGATCACCGCCGCCGGATTCCTGCCAATCGCTACCGCGCAATCCGGTACCGGTGAATACACCCGGTCGATTTTCCAGGTCGTGACGCTCTCCCTGCTCGCCTCCTGGGTGGCGGCGGTGGTGTTCGTGCCCTACCTGGGTAACCGCCTGCTGCCGGCGTATGGCGGGCATACCCCTTCCGACCATTCGGGCAGCAAAAGCGCCGATCATCAGGACCCCTACCAAAAACCGTTTTACCAGCGCTTCCGTCGAGTTCTGAATGTGTGCCTGCGCTACCGCAAGACCGTGCTGCTGCTGACCGTCATCATTTTTGTGGGGGCGATTTTTCTGTTCCGGTTTGTGCCGCAGCAGTTCTTTCCCTCCTCGGCCCGCCTGGAATTGATGGTGGACCTGAAACTGAATGAAGGCGCCTCCCTGAGTGCCACCGAAGAACAGGCATTGCGCCTGGAGGAACTGCTGTCGCAGAACCCGCTGGTGGAAAACTATGTGGCCTACGTGGGCACGGGCTCACCGCGGTTTTACCTGCCACTCGACCAGCAGCTGCCCGCGGCCAGCTTTGCCCAGTTTGTGGTGCTGACCCGCAGCGTGGAAGAACGGGAGCAGGTACGCCAGTGGCTGATCTCCACACTCAATGAGCAGTTCCCATCGGTGCGCACCCGGGTATCGCGGCTGGAGAACGGGCCACCGGTGGGTTACCCGGTGCAGTTCCGGGTTTCCGGAGAGCATATCAGTGAGGCGCGCCGGATCGCGCGGGAAGTCGCCGCAGTAGTGCGCAGCAATGACGACGTGGCCAATGTCCATCTGGACTGGGAAGAGCCCAGCAAAGTGGTAAAACTCGATGTGGACCAGGCGCGCGCACGGGAAATGGGGGTCAGTACCGCTTCCCTGTCCCGGGCATTGCAAGGCTCACTGTCCGGTACCGCAGTGGGGCAATACCGCGAGGATAACGAGCTGATTACGGTCGCGGTGCGCGGCCAGGAACGGGAACGACAGGCGCTGGAACAGCTGGGGAACCTGGCGGTGCAAACCGACAGCGGCCAATCCCTGCCTCTGAACCAGGTTGCCACGCTCGATTACGGCTTTGAGGAAGGGGTGATCTGGCACCGGGACCGCCTGCCCACGGTCACCGTGCGTGCGGACATTTACGGAACCCAGCAACCGGCAACCGTGGTCGCCAATCTCTGGCCAAAGTTGCAGTCGGTACGCGAGGCACTACCGCCGGGCTACCTGCTGGAAATCGGCGGCAGCGTGGAAGAGTCCGCGCGCGGACAGGACTCGGTCAACGCCGGTATGCCACTGTTTATCTTTGTGGTGTTTACTCTGTTGATGCTGCAGCTGCGCAGCTTCTCACTGGCCACCATGGTGTTCCTCACCGCGCCTCTGGGGATTATCGGAGTCACCCTGTTCCTGCTGCTGTTCAATCAGCCCTTTGGCTTTGTGGCGATGCTTGGCACTATTGCCCTGGCCGGCATGATCATGCGCAACTCGGTTATTCTGGTGGATCAGATTGAGCAGGACAAACGCCAGGGCCTCGCGCCCTGGGACGCCATCGTGGAGTCCACAGTACGCCGCTTCCGCCCGATTGTGCTCACCGCGCTGACCGCGGTACTGGCGATGATCCCGCTGTCCCGGAGTGACTTCTTTGGGCCCATGGCGGTGGCAATTATGGGCGGTCTGATTGTGGCCACCGCGCTGACGCTGCTGTTTCTGCCGGCACTCTATGCGGCCTGGTTCCGGGTTGAGAAATCAGAGGAAAGTGATTCACCAGAAAATCCTTTACCCGCAATCAGCTAACTCGACCTCACACAACCGAGACGAAAAAGGCTTCCGGATCGGAAGCCTTTTTTGTGGGCTCGGAATATCCGCCTTTAATCACTCATCTCGTGAAACTCCTGTATCTCCTCGATCACCCGCAACAGGCGATCGGGTCTATCGGTCATAATGCCATCCACCCCCAACTCAATCAGGCGGCGCATCTCCGCTTCGTCATTCACGGTCCACACATCCACGCGCACCCCATGGTTCTGCGCCTGGCGCAGACTGCGGCGATCCACCAGCGTGATGCCATCGTAGGACAGAGGGATATGCAACGCCTGATAACGAGGGCTCAACAGGCGAAAGGCGTTCAGTTTGGTGGCCGCGGCAAAATATCTGACCTCATCGGAACCGGCCCCGGTAGCCACCTGCGGGCAGTCCTCCCGCAGCGCATTGACAGCGCCCTGATAAAACGAAGAGACGATCACCAGATTACTTTTGTTAAAAGCCTTCAGCTTGCGGCAGAGTGCGCGCGCCGCTTCCGGGTCCGGGGTTTTCAGCTCGATCACCATTGGATAGCGGGGATAGGTTTTGAATACTTCATCCACCGTAAGAATGCGCTGAGGGTTTTCCCGGTATGGGTAGGTGGTGCCATCCTGGCTCCAGTTGTAGGCCACATTCAGCTGCCTTAATTCTTCAAGGGATTTATCGCGAATACGCCCCTTGCCATCGGTGGTTCTGTCGACGGTATCGTCGTGCATCAGCACCAGCTCATCGTCGCTAGTGGCGTGGACATCCATTTCCAGTACATCCACGTTCATTTCCGCCATCTTTTGTAAAAAGACCGGCGTATTGCCCGGGTAGAGCCCCAGACCGGAATCGTCCGCGTGGGAAATGACCAGCGGCCGGCGAAAGCCTTCGGCCTGGAAACTGGGAAATTGCAGACCGGTGTGCGCTGCCGGACGGGCGGCGAGGTAGCGCCAGCCAATAAATACCAGTAGACCGATCAGTAGGAGTAACAGTAGGCGTTTGATCATTTAGCGTTCCAGTATCGACATCAGCCGGTCGGGCCGGTCGGAAACAATTCCGTCCAGTCCCCGGGCAATATATTTTTTCATGGCTGCAGGTTTATTGACGGTCCACACGGACAGATGCAGGCCTGTACGACGCGCCGCCGCGATAAAGCGCCGGGTGAATACGGGGATGCCGTAGTAACGCATCGGCAACTGCATGGTCTGATAGGCAGGCTTGAGTAACTGCTCCGCAAATACCAGCTGCGCGAGAAAAAACAAAAGCGCTTCCGGCAGGGTGGCACCGGTGGCGACTTCGGGGCAGAGCTCGCGAAAGGCACGGATCACCCCGCGATGAAAAGAGGATACAACCACCCTCGACTCACAACCCGCCTGCGCAATGGCCTGGGCCAGAGCCCGGGCCGCACGCGGATCGTCGTTCTTCAACTCGATAATCATCGGGGTTTCCGGAAACTCGGCAAAAGCTTCCTCAATGGTGATCAGCGGCTGGGGATCTTCCCGGTAGGGAAAGTGCTCGCCATCCGGCGACCAGTGATAGGCCGCGTTGAGCGCACGCAGTTGCGCAAGGGATTGCTCCCTTGCCAGTCCATGACCGTCGGTGGTGCGCTCGAGGGTGCCGTCGTGTAGCAACACCAGGCGGCCATCTGCAGTCAGGTTCAGGTCAATTTCCAGCGCGTCCACCCCCAGCGCCACCATTTTGCGCAGGTACAATCGTGTATTGCCCGGGTACAGACCTCCACCCCGCTCGTCCCCATGGGCGATAACCAGGGGGCGCGCACGGTGCGGATTCAACCAGAATTCAGAACGACTCAATGAGAGATTCTCTTCGCGGGAGCCAGTTACTGATTCACGGGCTCACCGCCGGCAAGCGTTTTCTCTTCTGCCGCGGCCTGCTGTCGCCAGAGTAGAAAGCGTGCCTCGAGCCATAGTGGCAGGAAAATAATAATGTCGTAGAGTCGCACGGCAATCCCACCGGCACGGAGAATGCCGGTTCCGGCAACCCGCAGCACTACGGATAGAAGACGAAGAAAAAAAGCCGTCAACATGCCCAACACCGTACGGGTGGAGGCGACAAACCGCTCCAGGGGCACCGCCACAAACGTCATTACCAGCGGCAATAGAAACCCCAACCCCATTTGTACGGCCAGTATGATCCGGAATTGCAGCCCCTCCGAGGTCAGCACACCGGCGCCCATCCCGTCGGGACCGGGCAGCGCGATCAGTTCCCGTGTGAAAGCAAGCGCCCCATTCAATAGTGCAAACAATATCAGGAGTGAGATTGCCATCCACATGATACGGCTGCGAAGCCGATCGCTAATGGCGCCCATTGCGGGAAAGAAGCGAGTCATGCGCAGAGATTCCATGACAAAAATCCCCACAGTCAATTCCACCAGGATCATGACCAGCGCCGCAATATCCGCAAAATGAAAACCACCGAACTGACGGGTGTCTGCCCACAACACAGACATCGGCCCCGCAACCAGATGAAAACTGATGAACGCGCCGCCTGCGGCAACAACCAGTAATAGCGAGGAGATAAAAAACTGGCTCAGCGAGGAGGCGGAAAGCGCACCCAGAGCCCGGTCAGAGCCCTGCACGATTTCCTCATGGCGCTGCATATGGTGGTCGATCTGCCGTGCACGCTGCTGCACAGAGATCACCGTCTGATTCACTTTACCCAGGCTTTTCAGAATCGAGCGCCAGGCGGGCATCATGCGCTTGAGTAACTGGTGGCGCTCCCGCACCGCTTCCCGATAGGCCTCCAGGGCTTTGCCCTCGGCCTTACGCATTGAGCCATAGATGGTTTCCAGTACATCGGCCACCACGGAATCCTGTGGGGCCGGAATTTCCGCCACCGCCTTGATGGCTCTCGCCCAGTTGGTGGGTTCCGGTGGCACCTCGGCGCTACGCACGTAGTCTTCATCGATGGCGGTGAGCTGCTCGCACAGACGGCGGTGCAACTCGGGATATTGCGCAAGCTCTTTTTTCATCGCGCTTTCGATGCGATCAAAGTCCCGCTCGATATGGCGCTCGCAGGCCTCGCGACCGGCGGCCAGAAGGACTTCCCGGTTGCGCAGCTGCAGGCGCACACCGGCGGCAGCAACCGCATTGCCAGCAAGGCGTAGCGACTGGTGAAAAAAGCGCGCCAGCGCATAGATACCCTGGTGCATCGGCGTGCGCGCCAGAAACAGCGCGACCGCCGCAATCACAAACCACAACCACGGTGGCAAACTGTGGAATAACTCGGCCATGGTACAACGTCCTCCCTGCTGACGTGCAGCAACGTTCTAGTGGGCAATCCCTGGATACGTCCTGTCAGGGCTTCACACAGATGCTACCAACTGTGCGCCAGGGAATCCCCTGGACAATTCCACAAATGCTGTGAATTGGGTGCAGGGTACGATGAAATAGAGGGCATATTGTCAGGAAAGGTCCCCAAGGAAAGATTTTCGCGCCATTCTATGCAACGCCGATGATGGGGCACTCAATCGAGACTCTTGTTAAATCGCAGTATCGCCAGTGTCATCATCACGCCGATGAAGACCACAAGGGCGAGCAGATCCGGCCACAGCTCGAGGAGGCCGGCACCGCGCAACATGATCCCCCGAATCAGGCGCAAGAAATGGGTCAGCGGCAGTATCTCCGCCAGCCACTGGGCGGCTTTGGGCATTCCATCAAACGGAAACATAAATCCGGATAGCAGGATCGACGGCAGAAACACGAAAAAGGTCATCTGCATGGCCTGAAACTGGGACAGCGCGCGGGTGGAGATCAACAGCCCCATGGCGAGATTGGCAAGAATCAGCAGCAGCGCAGCCAGATAGACATCCACAAGGCTGCCGCGCACCGGCACGCTGAACAACAGCAACCCCAGGATCAGGATCAGGCTGGTCTGGATAAGGCCAATCAGCCCATAGGGAAGCACCTTGCCGATCATCAGTTCCGCGCTGCTCACCGGGGTGGCAATCAACAATTCCATATTGCCCCTTTCCCGCTCCCGCACGATCGCCACTGCGGTAAACATCACCATGGTCATGGTAAGAATGATACCGATAAGCCCGGGCACAATATTGATCGCTGAAACCCGCTGCGGATTGTAAAAAGCCACAACGCTGATGGGGCTTTGTGGAAAAGGAACCGAGGACTGGCGATTGGGTAGCAGCGTATTGTTTTCCGGTGGCGGTTCGCCAATGGGTATCTGCGCCAACTGCGCGGCGGCGCTCTGCACTACCGTATCACTGCCATCCACCAGAATCTGCACCGCCTCCTGACCCACCGCCAGGCGACGCTCATAATCAAACGGAATCACCACCCCCACGCTGATCACTCCGCGCCGCAACATATCCATCAACTGCTCGGGAGTCTGCGCCTGGGCGACGGGCTGGATCACCTCCGTCGCGAGCAGATCCATCACAAACTGCCGGGAAGCGCTGGTATTGGACTGATCGGCAATTGCCGCAGGCAGATGCCGCAGGTTGAGATTGATGGCGTAACCAAACAGCGCGAGCTGCATTACCGGAATACCCACGATCATGGCCAGCGTCATCCGGTCCCGCCGCATCTGGCGGAATTCTTTGAGCAGAACGGCATAGAGGCGCCGCAGATTCAATGGCGCACCTCCTCATCCGACGCTGTGGTGCGTTCGCTGGACTGACGGTGTGTGACCGATACAAATACATCCTCAAGGTTGGCGCCGACAGACGTGACACGGGCATCGGCCTCGCGCTCCTGCAGCACCGTCTGCAATTCCTGTAGGATCTTTTCCCCGCTCTGCTCACCACTGGTCAGGATGCGCAGACTATTACCTATCTGCGCCGCACTGATGACACCCGGTAACTGCAACACCCGCTTCCGCGCGGCACGCTGATTGTGTGTATTCACCAGCAGCGTTCGCCCCGCCAGCGCGTTTGTAAGTTCGTCGGGCGTACCGTCGGCAACCAGTCGGCCGCGATCGAGAATGGCCAGCCGGTGGCAGCGTTCGGCCTCGTCCATATAGTGCGTGGAAACCAGGATGGTGGTGCCGTTATCGGTAAGCTCGAATAACTTCTCCCAGAAGTCCCGCCGCGACTCCGGGTCCACCGCGCTGGTCGGTTCGTCCAGAAACAACAGCTCCGGTTTATGGATGACCGCGCCCGCCAGTGCCAGACGCTGCTTTTGGCCACCGCTCATGGTTCCTGCCACTTGCCCGGCTCGACCCACGAAATGATATTCCTCCAGCAGCTCGTCAATACGGGGGCGCGCCCGCCGTGACGGCATATTCTGGACCGCCGCGAGAAACTCCAGATTTTCCCGTACCGTCAGGTCCTCAAACAGCGAGAATTGCTGGGTCATATAGCCAATGCGCTGACGGAGAACCTCGGCCTGTGCCGGGATCTTTAAACCGAGCACTTCAATTTCGCCGGCAGAAGGCGTCAATAATCCGCACAACATACGGATACTGGTGGACTTGCCGGAGCCATTGGGTCCGAGAAACCCGTAAATCTGTTTGCATGGCACGGCAATATCAATCTGGTCTACCGCCACCAGGCTGCCAAATCGTTTGCTGAGACCGCTGGCGCGGATGGCGACTTCACTTTCCGCCATCGCGAGGCTCCGGGTATCGGGACCTGGCGGGCGCAGCATCCTTGTGCGGAAGCGCTCCATCCGGATCGGGCAGGTTTTCCCGAGGCGCGTCAGGAGGAGAGGGAGCGCCGGAAATGTGCGGTTCCGCCAGTGTGTCCCCTTGCGGATACGCTTCGCCGCCGACGGTTTCCGGCAGGAATTCCACGCGCAGCGGCAGGCCTGCCGGTAACTCTGCAGCACGGGGCTCATTGCGCAGCTGCACTTCGGCGATATGGCTGAGACGCGTCACATCGTCCCCGGTCAGCGCATAGTAGGGCGTGAAAGAAGGTTCGTTGCGCACCATGCGCACGCGGCCATCAAACAGAGCCCGGCGATCAGCTTCAGCCTGCTGTGGCTCGCCCGATACAACGCTGCTATCCAGGATAATCCGCGCGCGCCCGCCAACGATGACCTGCCGCCGCAGGGATTGGGGCACATAAACCCGGGCGTAGGGTGTGATACCGGCCAACAGAACCACCAGTGCGCTGCCGACCGGGGCCTGGTCACCGAGCTTGAAAGGGATGCTGTCGACGACACCCGCGCGCGGTGCGCGCAGTCGCAGCTTTTCCAGTAGAACCCGCTGGGCCTGTGCCTGAGCACGCGCCGCTGCCAGGGATGCCTCGCCCTGATCAACGTCTTCAACCCGCGTGCCACGCTCCAGTTCCAGCAATTGCTCCCGCGCTGCCCGTACCTGCGCTCGGGCACTTTCCGCGGCCGCGCGGGCGCCGTCAATATCGGAGCGGGAGGCATAATTTTTTTTGCCGAGGGCGACCAGGCGCTGGTAGTCCGCCTCCCGGTCTGTCAGGGTCGCGCGGGCGGATGCGAGACTGGCTCTGGCGCGCTCTATTTCCTCAACCCGCGGGCCGACACGCAATTCGATCAGCGCGGCCTGCGCCTGTGCCACAGCGGCTTCGGCATTGCGCAGCTGCGCGAGCGCTTCAGCGTCATCCAGATCGAGAAGGCGCTGTCCCGGCTCAACCCGCTCCCCTTCGCGCACATAGATCCGTACCACTTTTTCTGCAGCAGGCGCCGGCAGTGCGATCCGATCCCATTCCAGCGTACCCAGGGCCACCTCTTCCTGCTCGCCACAGGCCGCGAGCAGTAGCAGGAGCGAGACAACCGCACAACGCAGGTTTACGCAGCGTATCGACATCGCCGCATCAGAAGCGCCATACCAGTAACGCCTGCACCGTGCTCTCGGTGACATCGACGCCCAGCTTGTTGCGCCAGTACTGGTATTCAATCCCCACAAACAGCTGTTTGGGACTGTTAAACAGCGTCTTCCCCATATCCCAGCGAAATTGCGGCTGTGCGAAAACCCAGCTTTTTACATCGCCAAACTCGCTGGTGCGGTTATGGATATACTCGATATGCCCTTCGATACTGAAATCCTGTTCACCAATACTGAACGGGAAGGCACCGTTGAAGTCGATCATGTAGCTGCTCCCCTCTTTGGGCGCACTATCGCCATAACCGATGTCTTTGTATCCGGTAATATCGGTGTTCAGAAATGCGCCTTCCGGGAGATTCCATGCCACCCGGAATCCCGGTAAAAACTTTTCCACATTGGCGTCTGACGAGTAGTTGAACCCGGCAATGATGCCCAGGTCTTTCACCGGCCCGAAGGTCAGATCACAGCCGGTTATCTTTCCAAGACTGAAGTTCGGATACCATTCGGCATAGACATCGCTATCGTTGAAGCCGTCGCGCTCGCCGTCGTTAATAAAGTCCACAAAGAAGAAATTGTCGCCGTATTTCCACCCACTTGCATGTTGCAGTGTCAGAATGGTGCTGCTGGCCTTTGTGCGCGTAAATGGGTTCTCCAGACGGCCATACTGGAGTTGAGCCTCGGTGTTTGACCACTCCGCTGCCATCGCGGGCAGCGCGGCGATACAGCCGACAAGAAGCACCAGACCGCCATACACATTCTGCAAATACTTCACTGATGTTCTCCAAGAAAGCCGTGCTCACGGAGATCCTCACGAATTTTCGCTATCTGATCTTCGGTCACCGCTGTGCCCGACGCGCCCCAGGCGGTGCGCATAAAATTCACAACGCCGGCAATACGCGCATTGTTCAACTCCTTGGCAAAGCTTGGCATTCCCGCGCGCGCGTTTGTCCGGCTCATGCGCTGGACTGGCAGCCCCCGCAGTACCACCGCGATCGTGTTGTAGGGGTTTTCGCCGCGCACACCGGCATTGCGGTGCATCGGCGGCGCGAACGCCAGGGTGATACCAGTGCCTTCCCGACCATGGCAGGCAGCGCAGTAGGCTACGTAATCCGCTCGCCCCTGGGGATGCTGCTCGGCGGCAGCTTGCGGATCGCCGGTCGTCTGTGCGACCGTTCCACTCGCCGTCTCGTCGTCATCCAGAAGGTAGGTGATCATCGCGTCGAGATCACTGTCGGACAGGTGACGCAGGCTGTGTTTCACCACACTGAACATTTCGCCAAACGCGGCCCCCTGCTCACTGACGCCAGTGCGAAACAGTGTGCGCAGACTGGCTCTGTCCCAGCCCTGACGCCGCAGTGCCTGCGGTCGGATGTCCACCGCATCCCAGCCTTCGAGAACATTGCCGGCGAGGGGGGCTTCCCGCTTTAGCGCATAGGCAAAATTGCGCGGGGTGTGGCACTCACCGCAGTGCCCCAGGGCATTGACCAGATAGTTGCCACGCTGCCAATCCGGACTTTTGCCCGCTTCCTGCTGCAGGGGCTGTCTATCGAAAAACACCCAGTTCCAGGCTTTCAGGCCGAACCGCAGGTTTGCCGGAAAAATCAGGTCGTTCTCAGGCGCAACATACTCGACGGCCGGTAACTGCATAAAGTAGGCATACAGGGCCGCGATATCCGCGTCCGAAATTCGGTAGTAGGAGGTATACGGCATTGCCGGGTAAAGATTCCCGTGTATACCCATACCGCGCCGCATGGATGCGGTGAAGTCTTCCAGGGTATAGTTTCCGATACCCGTTTTTTTATCCGGCGTGATATTAGTGGAATACAGCTTTCCGAAAGGCGTATGAAAAGGTCTGCCGCCAGTCATAGGACGACCATTGACTGCGGTATGACAGGCGACACAGTCCGCGGCGGTGGCGAGATAGCGCCCCTTGTCGATCGGGGTCTGTGCGGCGGCAATGTCCACACAGAGAATACACAGGACAACCAATATCAACCGGCTCACTTACTCCACCTCCTTCAGCAAACCCGGAGTGGACTCGATCACCTCGCGCACGGCGCGAAAGTAACGCACGTAACCGGTACAACGGCAGATATGATCACCCAACGCTTCTTCGATCACCTGCTCCACATCGTTCGCGGAAACCGGCTCGCGTCGCAGACGATCAATCAACGCGGTAGCTCCATTAACGAAGCCCGCTGTACACCAACCGCACTGAAACGAATAATTACGGAGAAAGGCCTGCTGTACTGGTGACAGTTTCAGCAACGCACCGTCGCTGTTCCGCTCCGCCTGCCCCTCTATCGTAGTGACCTTGGTACCGTGAAACCGGCCCACATTATTGATACAACTGCGTATCGGTTGTAGCGCGCCGTCCTGCCCTTCGACAACGATGGTACAGCTCCGGCAGACTCCGATTCCACAGCCGAGCTTCGTGCCCGTCAGGTTCAGGTACTCCTGCAGAAAATCCAGCATGGAAGTGTATTCATCGACCTCTACCGGCCCTACTTCTGCGCCGTTGACCACCATTGAAACGGGAATCTTCGCCATGACCAATCTCCTCACAAAATCTGGGGGTTGAGCGCGCGGCGCAGTGTTTCCGGGGATACAGGCGTCTCGTTAAAACGCTTTCCGGTCGCCTGATAGATCGCCTCGACCAGAGCTGCGACAATCGGGATCATCACCACCTCGGCGATTCCTTTGTGCGGATCCTTTTCCGATTCTGGGGGTAGTATTTCATGCTGCTGATTCCATACGGGGACGTGTCTGGCGAGTGGTACCTGATAGCGATTCAGGTTCCAGGTGCCATTGCCGGCACCTTCGCCGAGCGCAGGCAGCACTTCGTAAAGCGCATGACCAATACCCATCGCCACCCCACCCTCGATTTGCCCTTCCACCAACTGGGGCACGATGGGACGACCGCAGTCCATATAATTCTGCAATCCGTGAATGGTGACCTCCCCGTTTCCGGGGTTAACCGCCACTTCCACCAGCGCCGCCGTGGGCGCATAGTAGGTCACCATGGCATTGTTCAGCGCTGTGGGCGGGTAGCGTACCCCTTTGCGTTTAACCACTTCGTACTCGCTGGCTTGCACTCTGTCGGCACTTCCGCCACGACGCAGCGCGAGCCCGTCTATCGCCCAGGTGTAGTCATTCCCACTCAGTTCAAAATCCGCCTCTGCCCATTCCCAGCGGTTGAAACAATGCACCATGACGCCGCTGATACCACCATCACGGTGAATTTCCCGCGCCAGATCTGGCAGCGATAGAGGCTCGTGATCACCAAAATGCAGTCGGCCATCGCGCCATTCGATCTGGGACCGCTCTACTGGCCCGCTATTCCACAAGCGTTGCGCCGCCGGCAAAATGCCCTGCTCCAGC
This sequence comes from Microbulbifer elongatus, assembly GCF_021165935.1. Lineage (NCBI taxonomy): Bacteria > Pseudomonadati > Pseudomonadota > Gammaproteobacteria > Cellvibrionales > Microbulbiferaceae > Microbulbifer > Microbulbifer elongatus. Next base: position 4,003,459 of record NZ_CP088953.1, read on the forward strand.
AGGACCTCTGCCGCCCGGTGTGTTGCGTGGCTCTGGAAGTATGCCGACATGGAGGCGGCACTGGCCATTGCGGTGACCGGAGTCCACAGGGGGGCGCGAGACATTTGATCCTGATGATCCTGACTCATGGTGTAAGGGCTTTCGGTCTGGAATTGTTCGAGCGCATGCCACGCATCGATCTCACCAACGTCGCACCGCTGCGCGGGCTGCCCCAGAATGCTTTCCAGCAGCATGGCCTGTGAAGTACCGACGCCGGTCCCCATTTCCATGAATTCCACCGCCATGGAGAGCCGACCCTGTCCATCCAGCTGCACTGCGGCGCTGGGCGAGGCGGCGCCGGTGCCGTAGTCCTTGGTGGCAATGGCGTAGCCGGTGCCAAACAACAGGCCGGGGTTTTCCGCTTCGAAGGATTGCTTCCGGTCAGCGCGCTCCCGCCACATCGGGTGCTGCTGTGCTCGTTTGAGCAACTCGGTATAGCGAACGCCCACGCGCGGGACAGCCCCCTGGGTGTTGCGCCAGCCATCCTGAAATGCATTGCGCAAACGCAGGTCGATGGGGTCCATGTTCAGCTCTTGCGCGGCCTGGTTGACCATCATTTCCATGGCCGACATGGTCTGCAGGGTGCCGTAGCCACGCATGGACCCTGAGTCCACATTCATGGACTGATTGGCGATGGCCGATATATCGTTACGCGGCAGGTAGTAGATACTCTGGATCGCACTGGCACCGACCATGGACACGGACGCACTGAAGTTCTGTCGGCCACCGCCATCCACCTGCATTTCTGAGATCAGCGCCTGGAACTTGCCGCTCTTGCGATCCACCGCGAGCGTATTGCGCATGTGAAAGGGATGCCGTTTGAGTCCCGCCTGAAACTGCTCAAAACGGTTGTTGGCCAAGCGCACGGGGGCTTTGGCGAAGAGCCCGGCGACAAGTCCGTAATAGGGAAAAATGGAGTGGTCTTTCGCACCAAAGCCTCCGCCCACCACCGAGGAGTGCACCACAATATTCTTGATATCTGTGGCATATTGGCTCTCGGCGATCATATGCGCCGCAAGCTCCTGGAAGTCCTGGGGAGATTGGCTGGTCAACACCAGATGGAGTGTCTGCTCGCCCCGATCAAACCACACGTTGGCGGCTTCCGGCTCCATCATCATTGGATCGATAATCTGGGTTTTGTACTCCCCTTCCACCAGGTGCCAGTTGCCCGCGCGGGATTCTTTCTGTGACTGTGCACGGATTTTCTGTGCGTAAAAGATCCCCCGCTCACTGACATCCCCGCTCTTGTCGGCATCCGTGGGCCACACAACCTTGCGGTTGCGGTAGTTTGGGAAGAACAAGCCGTCCTGTAGTGGCGAATACAGGTCCTCACCACTCGGCCCCTCCGGCCCTTCCACACGGATAATTCGCCAGCTGGCATAAGGGTCGCGAGTGTAGGGAGGTGTGGCATCTCCGTAGCGAATCACATTTTTATTGAATTGCAGCTGCTGCTTGGCGCCGTTGTATTTCTCAAACGTATCAAACAACAGTATGGCCACCGCGTGCCCGTAGTAGTGCGGTGATGCCCCTTCGGGCAACAGCATTGCGTCCCCGTAAAAAGGGGGCAGTTTGACCCGTTTTTCATCCAGGGAATCCGCGGTGATACGTGCGTAGGGCCGGCAGTCTTCAGGTACCTGACTCCAGTCAACACCGGTAAACCGGCGCTCTACCCGGTTGCAGCGCAATATCAGTGCATAGTGTTGCTGCCGGTCCCAGCCAGGCATATCCTCAGCGCGAAAATCCCGGCCAAATATTTTCTGACCGGTGACCTTGGCCACACCATCCATACGAAATGCCGGATTGTTACCACTACCTCGCCAGTTCATCGGATCCGGCACCTCAGCCCGCGCGCCACCAATACGTCGCCACAGGGAAGGCGCGGCAAACACACTGATACCGGCGATGGTACAGACCTTAATGAACTTTCGCCGATCCGAACGGAAACCTTGCATAGTCATCCTGGGTTATTTCTCGGGGTTTTCAGCGGTGGTTGCACCTTTAAACCAACCGTCAGCGGCGCGTGAACGGTACGGTGCAGACGTTGAACGCATTGCATCGTGGGAAGGCCGGATATGGCGTCAATCGCATCCTGCCTGCGGTTTTTGATTATTCCTGCGCCTTTTTCTGCGCTTCATTCATGAACTAATAGTCTCAAGAGACCAGAACGTCCATTCACGTCTGCGTTGATGGCGTTATTTGTATCTTTCTTCGGTACCTTCACCGAATCCACAATGGTCGCAGATCAAAAGTGGTTCGGCGTCGACTACAGCAACAGGAACATAAATATTGCCTTCCGGGATACACACACAGAAAGACGTCTTTTTAAGTCAGAACTATGGAAAGTTATTCCATAAAACAATCAAAAAAGTTATTCCCTTAATTTAAATTATTAAAAATTCATTTTTTAATAAAAAATAGTCTTTTATAACTGTCGCTGCATTCGTCGGCACCTACTCGAGTGCCGACTACACTCCATACAAATTTCTCAAGGAATGAGATTTTCCACGTAAACGGAATTGCGCGTACTCACGAGAATGTGCCAGCAGCACCATTGGCCGGACTGAAGAAGTAAGTGAGAGATCTGCAGCAGGAAGCCCCTGCCAGCAATGGCGTAAGAATCTCAACCTGGGGTCTTCTGGGGCTAAATACGGGGTACTTTCATGCCGATTCTCTTTCTGAGCGATTCCGGCCTGCACGGAGACTTATTGTTCTCACTGGTCTCACAGTCACTTCCTTTTAACTGGGAAAAATCAGACTTTGGAAAGCAGAAGCACTGCCTAAAATCCTACGAGGCAATTGTGGTCGACTGCTTTGGACTCTCCTCAAAATCGACGCCCAGCGCCGAATTCAACTATCTGAAGAGCATCGACCACTCGAAAGTCATTCTTATCAATATTCCCCAGGGGCTACCCACCCATATTACGCAGCCGCTGGAAAGTCGAAAGTTCTCCTTTTTATGCGATAGCCGCGCCAGTCAGAAAGATCTGATCAAGAAACTGGAGTACTCGATCCAGAATGCGCGCTCTCAATCGGAGAAGGACCCGCGCTCACAGCTGCTATTGACCAAACGCGAGCAGGAAATTCTTGCACAGCTCACCACCGGCGACCCGAACAGTATTATCGCCTCGAGGCTGCACTTGAGTGAGCACACAGTAAAGAACCACATGTACAACATTTACCGGAAAATTGGTGTCAAGAACCGGCTGCAGGCCAGCAACTGGGCAAAGCTCCACCTTCAGGTCGAACGGATATGAACATTCCCCTTCGCCCCGCAGGCCATATCTTAATCGCGATACTTGTGCTGCCCACGGCAGTCTGCATCGCTCAGGAAGATATTCAGGTATTGGAGGAAGCGCCTACCCAGGCCGACAGCGGACAGATAGAGGATGAGATCAGCGGTTTCAATGTTGATCAGACGATCACACGAACCGGCCACGATTTCGCACGCTACATGAGCGAATATCGCAATCTGCACTATCCGGACAGCACCTACAACCTGACCATTCAGGAGCGGCCATCTGCGCGCTGGGGCAACCTGATCTGGGTAACGTACAACAACAAAACGGTGTTTCGGCAGTTCATCAGCCCAAGCACCAACAATATTCGAGCAGTAGCAGAAGAAACGGCAAAAGCCATTCACGAAATGGTTCTGAAGGAAATGGTTCGTCAGGCACTAACCGATCACTTCGACCTTGGAAAGGATGAATTCTAATGAAAATTACCAGGTTGGCCGCGCTGGCCGCTGCCCCGGCACTCCTCTTGATGGGAAGCCAGGGGCTTGCTTCGCAATTGATTTATGAACCGGTAAACCCGAATTTTGGCGGTAACCCGCTAAACGGTAATTACCTGATTCAGAACGCACAATCCCAGGACGACCATGAGGACCCGGACAATCCCGCGGACCTTTACGAGCAACCCAGCGCGTTGGATCGCTTCACCGACTCACTGGAAACCCGTCTGTTGAATCAGCTGCTGACCGATGTCGGTGATGGCAACAGCGGGGAGCTGGTGACAGATGATTTTATCGTCCAGATTGTCGATAACGATGGTCAACTCACAGTGCTGATCACCGATCGCGCAACCGGGGATAAGAGCGAAATTATTGTAAGCGGACTGAACCCCACCAACTGATAGACAGGAATCCGACCACACAAGAGGAAGTACAGCTATCAAGTCCTAGATGTACCCGGGACTGACCCGTGAGCTCGAATAATCACGAATAATATTGGAGATAAACGTGATGTTTTTAAGAGGTACAAGACTGGCTGCGGCTCTGGCATTTGCTACAGCATTGGCAGGCTGCACAGCGGTAAAAAATACCGGAGACGCGCTTTTCGGGCCTGGTGAAGAAGCCGCCAAGCTGACGCCGCGCAACGAAACCTATCGGGACCTTCTGAATCTGCCTCAGCCGAAGGGAAAAATACTGGCGGCGGTTTATAGCTTTCGCGACCAGACGGGACAGTACAAACCGGCCCCCGCAAGCAGTTTTTCCACCGCGGTCACCCAGGGTGCGGCATCCATGCTGATGAATGTGCTCAACGAATCCGGCTGGTTTATTCCGCTGGAGCGTGAAGGCCTGCAGAATCTTCTGACCGAACGAAAGATCATTCGGGCGGCGCTGGCCAAACCCAATGCGCCGGAAAACAATCTGGCTCTTCCGTCGTTGGTTGCCGCCAATATCCTGCTGGAGGGCGGTATCGTAGCCTACGACACAAACATCAAAACTGGCGGCGCCGGCGCGCGTTACTTTGGTATTGGTGCAGATGAGCAGTACCGGGTGGATCAGGTCACCGTCAACCTTCGTGCCATCGATATACGCTCAGGGAGAGTGCTACACACCGTACTAACCTCCAAGACCGTCTACTCAAAAGCAATCAGCGCCGACGTTTTCCGCTATGTGAAATACAAGCGATTGCTCGAGATTGAGGCTGGCACGACCACCAACGAACCTGCGCAGCTCGCCATGCTGTCCGCCATGGAATCAGCGGTGATTCACCTGATCGGAAAAGGCATTATCGCGAACTCCTGGTCGCTGCAAAACCCGGACGACATCAATAGTCCAGTGCTGCAGTACTATCTCAATGAAAGTACCGCGATCATGTAACAACATAGCCCCCTATCCATACACATACACATACACATAAACATAAACATTTCGAGGTGACGATGGATCTGTGCATGGCCCTGTATCGAAAAGCCCTCCCTGCGATACTGGTGTTGCTCACTACAGGGAAGGCCGGTGCGGACGATTTCTCACTGGTCCACGAGCTTTCTGCAGCGAATGAACTGGATGTCTACATTGCAGCGTCTTCTGCGAACCTGGCGGTTATTCAGCAGGAAGGTAATTTCAACCACGTCGCCGCGGACCAGTCAGGTACCGTAAACTACCTCTCGATCCAGCAATCGGGCTACGGCAACCTGCAGATCCTGGATCAGGTGGGAAAGAGTAATAGCATGATCACCAGCCAGCAGGGTGAAAGCAATGTCGCCATTCTGTTGCAGGCCGGCTATGAAAATCTGATCTTGCTGGACCAGATTGGCTACGCCCACAAAGCGGGTATAACCCAGTACGGTATCCAGAACTCCGCAACCGTCGAGCAGATTGGCGTGGCGCATCAGATCACCATCAACCAAAGAGGCAATGGGCTACACACTGCGGTTACCCAAACAGGGGTTTCGATGACTACCACGATCAACCAGTATGATTAAGCATATCTCCGTCAGCGCACGGCAAAGAAGCTCCAGCAATGGCTTGTCCCGCGCCCTGCAGGGCCTGCTGTGTTGCACGGTACTCCCATTCGTAGCGGTGGCAGAAACCCGGGAAAACACTCAGTACCAGGCTTCCTTCGCTGATATTCAGGCGGTATCCGCCCCCATCCGTACAAGTACAGGTAACAGCCTCTCACAGACTCAGGAGGGGAATGGGAATAGTGCTGATGGTATCCAACAGGACGAAACCGGCAGCACCATAGTACAGGTCCAGGACGGTGCGCTGAATACTTCCAGTGCGCAGCAGGAGTACGGCGTAAGCAACACGATTTCAACACAGCAGTATGGCGGGCGAAACACCGTCGAGATTATCCAGGTGTTCGGCTATGACAACTCCGCGACCAGCCGTCAGCTGGGCATCGGCAACACGCTGTCGGTGGAGCAGACGAACGGCATACTGAACCGAGCCCAGACATTTCAGCGCGGCGCCATAAATCAGGCGGATGTATCTCAAGATCAGAGTATCCATACGCGCAGCCATATCGAGCAATTAGGCAATGATAATTCTGCAGAGGTTCAGCAGGCCGGCGGCGGTAGCTTTTCTGCAACGTCCCAGAATGGCGCATTTAATAATTCCCGCACACACCAATCCGGGCTTTTACAGGACGCGGAGATAATCCAGTCAGGTATCGCCAACCAAGTGGACCTTCTCCAGGAAGATAATTACAACAGTATCAGTGCCTTTCAAAGTGGCTCATTCAATCAGATTGCCGTCTCACAAAAAGGTACCTTCGGACTCGGCGGGAGCCATCAGGCACTTATCAATCAGGTAGGCAATCTGAATGCGACCTCGGTTACCCAGACCGGGGTCTCGTCCACCGCCATTATCACGCAGTTTGGACACGGAAATTCAGTTTCACTGAAAAACTGATCTGACGACGTTACGCCCCCCGCCCACCGCTTCGCGTCTCCGCACCCATGGGTTTCATTGCTTTTTCCCCACCGGGAAAAACCGGATTTACCGAGAAATGGAAACCGCGCCAAAAGAGGCAGTTCACGCCAAATCGCTATCTTTCGGTTATCAAACCACGTTAACCAGAATGAATGCTGCTTAAAAACTGTACTTTCTTCCTAGTCTTTCATGACTTCCCTCCTATAGCGACCGCCCCCCCAAACGACAACAATCAATATCAAGGTGAACACTTTTTGCACACTTAGATTGATAACCAAACAATGAGTTTGAAATTTAAACAGCAAAAGTGACAAAGGTGTCACGCTGTACACCTCCGTTCGCCGGGTCGCTGAGCATGAACCGCAGGGAGCTGCAATCTGTTCAGATATTTACCCAAGAAGAAATATGGCGCTGCTTTCAGCACCATTGAAGATCAGTTCCGCCCTCGGGGCTGGTTGGATTCTAACGTCCGAAGTAAAGGAGCAACTCATGAAGACGTTTTCCCGTATCGCTGCTGCCATCGCACTTGTAACCAGCGGTAGTGTTTTCGCAGACGACAATATTGCAGTTCAAACCCAAGTGGGCGCGTTCAACCTGGCAACCTCTACCCAGCTGGAGTTGATTGGTGGTTTCAACGAGGTTTATCAAACCCAAGTGGGCTTTGTTAACCTGTCTACCGCTCTGCAGGTTGGTCTGATCAGCGCGTTCAACGATATCAACCACTTCCAGTTTGGTGCTCTGAACAACGCATTCTCTCTGCAAAACGGCATTATCAGCATCGATAGTAACGCTACTATCAATCAGGTTGGTGTACTCAACAACGCCACTACCTTCCAGAGCAACTCATTTTTCAACAACGCAACCATCAATCAGGTAGGCGTACTGAACGACGGTAACATTGGTCAGAATGAATCCGCGTTTAACAATGCCACCATCAACCAGGATGGTCTGCTGAACCAAGCCAACATCAACCAGTCCGCAAGCCTGGGGAACACCGCCGTTGCTAACCAGTTCGGCATCGCCAACCTGGCCAACCACCTGCAGCAAGGTAACGGCAACACCTCGGTTTCCAACCAGTTTGGTGTTCTGAACGCGGCCAACGTACTGCAAACCGGTAACGGTAACGACTCCATGATCACTCAGGTAGGCGTTCTGAACCTTGCCGACCACGATCAGTCTGGTGACGGAAACCTGGCTTCAACCCTGCAGGTTGGTGTTCTTAACCTGGCACTGGTAGAGCAGACTGGTGACGGCAACGCCGCATTCACTGCACAGGGCGGCGCACTGAACGTACACCTCACTTCTCAGTCCAGCGACAACAACATTGCTGTTGGCACTCAGATCGGTGTGGCGAACGTTGGTGTAATCATTCAGTAATTCCTGAATGATATTTCGGCGGCCGCAAGGCCGCCGGTTACTGCATCAGGTGTTCGGGATACACCTGAACGTCCTTTGAAGTAGGCAGTAGAGGGGTTACCAATGAAAGCTTTCCACTATTGTGCGTTAGCTGCTGCATTGGCAACGAGCGGTTTAGCCTCAGCGTCAGACAACGTTGCCATCCTTACACAAGCAGGATTCGGCAACGCAGCGCTCATCGATCAGACGGGCCTGGAAGGCAGTGTCATTATCAAGACACAATCTGGGGGACTCAACCAAAGCAGCTCGGTTCTGGCCTCATTCGGCAGTATTACCCAGCATACCCAATTCGGGCTATTCAATGACGCCTACTCTTTACAGATTGGCGGACAGGACAATAGCAACGCTATTTTTCAATTGGGCGTGGACAACTGGGGAACCGTACTTCAGATTGATACCACCAACAGCCAAGCCTACATTTTTCAGGTAGGCGACAACAACAGCGCAAACATTCTGCAGATTGCCGGTAGCGATAATCTTGCGACCATTACCCAATTTGGTTCATTGCACAACGGGAACATCGGGCAGATTGCTGCTCAGGACTCCGATGCGCACATCACCCAATTTGGTATTGGACAGCAGGCATTTATTACGCAAACCGGCATGGGGCACTATGCCAATATTCTGCAAAACGGTACTTACAACGTCGCAATTAGCACACAGGCCGGTCAAGGGAACAACGCTGACATCAGTCAGGATGGTGTTACCAACTTCGCCAGCGTGACACAGACGTCGAATTTCAATACTGCCTTGGTGACACAAGATGGTATTGCGAACATGGCCGTTATTTCTCAGGCTGGTGTACTGGGCGGAAACTCAGCCACCATTAGCCAGAATGGTCTACTCAACAATGCTTATATCAGCCAGATTTCCGCGTCGAACACCGCGGTCGTCTCGCAGGTCGGCATCGGAAACCAAGCCAATATCCTGCAGTAGTTCGAGTAGTCACCGTGAGATAGGTTTGCTGAAAATTAAAAGGGCGGTCAATGTGACCGCCCTTTTTTTGGTGCGAGGCTGTCTGTCAGATGTGCTCTACCGAATCAATCTCATATTCGATGGCACCAGAAGGCGTATTCACAACAACAATGTCCCCCTCCTCTTTACCAATCAGCGCGCGGGCGATTGGGGAGTTGACCGAGATTTTCTTATTTTTCACGTCAGATTCGTCGTCACCCACAATCTTGTAGGTTACTTCACTGTCGTCTTCCAGATGGATGATGGTCACCGTGGTTCCGAAAATCACTTTTCCGGAAGGCTCGATGGCTTTGACATCGATCACCTGAGCCAAAGACAATTTACCCTCGATTTCCTGAATACGGCCTTCGATAAAGCCCTGTTTCTCGCGGGCTGCGTGGTACTCGGCGTTTTCTTTCAGGTCGCCGTGTTCACGGGCTTCGGCAATCGCCTGTACAACCGCCGGGCGCTGTACTTTCTTCAGGTCTTCCAGTTCGGCACGCAGTGCTTCTGCGCCTTCTACGGTCATGGGTACGCGGTTCATGGGAACCTCCACATTTTCAGTATTTCGCGGACGCTGGGTGTCGGCCGCAATGGTTTAATATTGTTCTTTAACGAAAAAGCTCCGCCAAACGGCGGAGCTCTTCCGGTGCACCTCTCCAGAAAGAGGCGCTGATTGGCTCGCAGATCAGTCCTGCAGACGTACTACACGCTGGTGCAACTCCTGCAAGCTGCGTACCTTGTGCGGTTCAGCAATCTGCATCGACATTGCCATGGCGCGCGCGGCTGCCAGGGTGGTGGTGTAGCAAACCTGGTGGTTTTCCGCACTGCGGCGGATATCGGCGGAATCGCGGATGGCCTGGCGGCCCTCGGTGGTATTCACCACCAGCGCAATTTCGTCGTTCTTGATGGCGTCGACGATATGCGGGCGCCCTTCGCTCATCTTGTTTACCGTTTTAACGGGAATATCCGCTTCTTGCAAGACCTTGGCGGTTCCGCGGGTAGCCACCAGCTCGAAACCGAGGCCGACCAGTTCCCGTGCCACGTCCAGCACACCGGGCTTGTCCACATCGCGCACGGAGATAAACACCTTACCGGATTCCGGCAGTGCGTCGCCAGCGCCGATCAGGCCTTTGTCGAAGGCTTCGGCGAAGCTCTCGCCCACGCCCATCACCTCGCCGGTGGATTTCATTTCCGGGCCGAGGATGGGGTCCACCTTCGGGAACTTGTTGAACGGGAAGACCGACTCCTTGACGGAGAAGTAATCCGGCACGATCTCCTCGGTAAAGCCCTGTTCTTTCAGGCTGATGCCGGACTGACAGCGCGCGGCGATCTTGGCGAGCGAGGTACCGATACACTTGGACACAAACGGTACGGTACGGGATGCCCGCGGGTTCACCTCGATCACATAGATCTCGCCGTCCTGATAAGCCAGCTGGGTATTCATCAGACCAACCACGCCCAGTTCTCGGGCCATGGCTTTGACCTGCTCGCGCATCAAGTCCTGTACCTCTGCCGGGAGGCTGTAGGGCGGCAGGGAGCAGGCAGAGTCACCGGAGTGCACGCCACACTGTTCGATGTGCTGCATGATCGCGCCAATCACCACATCTTTGCCGTCGGATACCGCGTCGATATCCACCTCAATGGCCGAGTGCAGGAAGTGGTCGAGTAATACCGGCGCTTCGTCGGAGACTTCCACCGCTTCCTTCATGTAGGTCTTGAGTTCGTCTTCCTTGTAGACGATCTCCATGGCGCGGCCGCCCAGTACGTAGGACGGGCGCACCACCAGCGGGTAGCCCACTTCTTTCGCTCGCTGGATGGCTTCGAACTCGGAGCGCACGATGGCGTTCTGCGGCTGCTTGAGCCCCAGGCGCATAATCATCTGCTGGAAGCGCTCACGGTCTTCCGCGCGGTCGATCTGTTCCGGGGTGGTCCCGATAATCGGTACACCTTCGTTGGCCAGGAAACGCGCCAGGTTCAGCGGGGTCTGGCCACCGAACTGCACGATGACACCCACCGGTTTTTCTTTGCGCACGATTTCCAGCACGTCTTCCAGCGTCACCGGCTCGAAATAAAGGCGATCGGAAGTGTCGTAATCGGTGGATACCGTCTCCGGGTTACAGTTGACCATAATGGTCTCGTACCCGTCTTCACGCATGGCCAGCGCCGCGTGCACACAGCAATAGTCAAACTCGATACCCTGGCCAATCCGGTTGGGGCCGCCGCCGAGTACCATGATTTTTTTCTTGTCCGTGGGCTCCGCTTCACACTCCTCATCGTAGGTGGAGTACATGTAAGCGGTGCTGGTGGCGAATTCTGCCGCACAGGTATCCACGCGCTTGTACGCGGGGAAAACACCCAGCTTGTGGCGGAATTCGCGCACGGTTTTCTGGCTCACCCCCAATAGATCCGCCAGGCGCTTGTCTGAAAACCCTTTGCGCTTGAGATAGCGCATGGTTTCACTGGTAAGCGCCGAGGTGGGCATGGACTTGAGCGGCTCTTCGATGTCCATCAGCTCCTTGATCTGCACCAGGAACCAGGGGTCGATACCGGACAGTTCGTAAACCTCATCGATACTCATGCCCACACGGAAGGCGTCGCCCACGTACCAGATACGCTCAGCGCCGGGCACCGAGAGTTCGCGGCGCAGACGCTCCATGGAGCCCGCTTCTGCCGGGTCAACCTTCGGTTCGAAACCAAAGGAGCCCACTTCCAGGCCACGCAGGGCTTTCTGCAGGGACTCCTGAAAGTTCCGCCCGATGGCCATCACCTCACCCACAGACTTCATCTGGGTGGTCAGGCGCGCATCCGCTTCACCGAATTTCTCGAAGGTGAAGCGCGGGATCTTGGTAACGACATAATCGATGGACGGCTCGAAGGACGCAGGCGTTGCACCACCGGTAATGTCGTTCTGCAGTTCGTCCAGGGTGTAACCCACCGCCAGCTTGGCTGCAACCTTGGCGATCGGGAAGCCGGTGGCCTTGGAGGCCAGTGCGGAGGAGCGGGACACCCGCGGGTTCATCTCGATCACCACCATGCGGCCGGTTTTCGGGTCCATACCGAACTGCACATTGGAGCCACCGGTTTCCACACCGATCTCGCGCAATACCGCGATGGATGCATTCCGCATCAGCTGGTATTCCTTGTCGGTGAGGGTCTGGGCCGGAGCTACGGTAATGGAGTCACCGGTGTGCACGCCCATGGGGTCGAAGTTCTCGATGGCACAGACGATGATGCAGTTGTCGTTTTTGTCACGCACAACTTCCATCTCGTACTCTTTCCAGCCGAGCAGGGATTCGTCGATCAGCAGCTCGTTGGTGGGCGACAGGTCGAGACCGCGTTTGCAGATCTCTTCAAATTCCGGCCAGTTGTAGGCCACACCACCACCGGAACCGCCCATGGTGAAGGACGGGCGAATGATTACCGGGAAGCCGAACTCTTCCGGTACTTTTTTCGCTTCCTCCATGGAGTGGACGATCTTGGCGCGCGGGGTTTCCAGGCCAATGGCCTTCATCGCCTTGTCGAACAGGTCGCGGTCTTCCGCTTTTTCGATGGCGTCTTTGTCCGCACCGATCAACTCACAACCGAACTTCTTGAGCACCCCGTGCTTGTCCAGCGCCAGCGCACAGTTCAGTGCGGTCTGCCCGCCCATGGTGGGCAGGATCGCGTCCGGGCGCTCTTTCTCGATGATCTTGGCAACGGTCTTCCACTCCACCGGTTCGATGTAAGTGGCGTCCGCCATGGCCGGGTCGGTCATGATGGTGGCCGGGTTGGAATTCACCAGGATCACCCGGAACCCCTCTTCCCGCAGGGCCTTACAGGCCTGGGCACCGGAGTAGTCAAATTCACAGGCCTGACCGATGACGATGGGGCCCGCGCCGATGATCAGAATGCTTTTAATGTCTGTGCGTTTTGGCATCTTTCTTCCGTATCTAGCCGGCCGCGGCCGGTGGATAAAATTCTGGTCTTCGTTTGAGGAGGCTTCGGCTTAGCGGCGCGCTTCCATCATCTCGATAAACTGGTCGAACAGCGGCGCCACGTCGTGTGGACCCGGGCTCGCTTCCGGGTGGCCCTGGAAACTGAACGCCGGCTTGTCCTTCAGGCGGATGCCTTGCAGGGTGCCGTCGAACAGAGACGTGTGGGTAACTTCCACATTTTCCGGCAGGGAGTCCATATCCACCGCAAAACCGTGGTTCTGCGCGGTGATCATTACCTTGGTGGAGTTCAGGTCCTGCACCGGGTGGTTGCCGCCGTGGTGACCGAACTTCATTTTCGCAGACTTGGCACCCACCGCCAGGCCCAGCAGCTGATGCCCCAGGCAGATACCGTAGGTGGGCAGGCCCGCGTCGAGAATTTCCTTGATCGCCTTGATGGCGTAGTCACAGGGCTCGGGGTCACCGGGGCCGTTGGACAGGAAGACACCGTCCGGATTCATTGCCAGCACCTCGGACGCCGGGGTTTCCGCCGGCACTACCGTAATACTGCAACCGCGATCCACGAGCATGCGCAGGATATTGCGCTTTACACCGTAGTCGTAGGCCACCACGTTAAACGGCTGGGTCGCCGGTGCCGGCTTGTGGCCCTGGCCGAGCGCCCAGGTGCCTTCGTTGAAGTCGTACTTCTCCTTGGTGGAGACCACTTTCGCCAGGTCCATTCCCTTGAGGCCGGCAAATTCCTGGGCCTTTTTCAGGGCTTCGGCTTCGTCCACATTGTCGCCGGCAACGATGCAGCCGCTCTGGGCACCCTTGTCACGCAGGATGCGGGTGAGGCGACGGGTATCGATATCGGCGATGCCGACGATATTGCGCGCCTTCAGGTAATCCTCGAGGGACTGCTCGTTGCGGAAGCTGGAAGCCAGCAGCGGCAGGTCGCGAATCACCAGACCGGCAGACCAGATTTCCGCGCACTCTTCGTCTTCGGCGTTGGTGCCGGTGTTGCCGATATGCGGGTAAGTGAGGGTAACGATCTGGCGGGCATAGGACGGGTCAGTCAGAATTTCCTGATAACCGGTCATGGAGGTGTTGAAAACCACCTCACCAACGGTTGAACCTTCCGCGCCAATGGCGCGACCGCGAAAGACACTGCCATCGGCGAGCACCAACAGTGCCGGGGTGGTGCTGGGCATCAGGGATTCCGGCGTGGGAACGGCGTTGTTCAATTCAATCTCCAGTCGTCAGAACAGCTTCCGGGCGGGGTGAGAGGGGGCACTTTCAGTGCTGCTTCGAGTGAAGTTACAGCTGCAACTTTTTACTCTGCGCCCTTTATAAAAAAGCGAGATGAAACTTCTGCTTCATCTCGCTTATTTATAGAGTTCTTCTCGGGCGCTCACTGAGGCATTTACCTGGGCTCTCACGGTGTGGCCGGCAACCGCTTTTACGGTTGAATGGGCGGAAAAATCCGCCAGCACCGGCGCAATTCGGGGCTGGAAAGCCACGGCCCCTGCTGCCTGTCTCCCCGGTCCCGAGAGGAACTGGGGAACGCCAAATGGCGGGGGAAACTACGGTGGGACCTTTCCAAGCCGGGCGCAGATTCTACGGGAAAATAACGGCGATCGCCAGTACAAATTTACGCCAGAAACCGGGACATCCATGGGCCGACCGGCCAGCCCCGGCGCGGGTCAATGGGTCGCGGTGCGCGTAAGGCGAAACAGGCTGGTACCCATTTTGAGCTCTGCCCGGTCAAGGCGGGTCTTGTTCAGTTGCAGAGACATATTGGCGCCACTGCCGGAGAATTCCACCATCCCCCCCAGCAATGTGAAGCGACTGACATCACTCACCGTCAGCACCGGGAAAAATTCCAGCGCGCCAATGGTCTTTGCCATGGGCTCTTTGCCCAGCTCACCGCCCATCACCACAATCTGGCAACTGCGCGCACGCATATTCTCGCCGTGGTTCACGGTTTCCAGGGAGACCATCCGCCCCTGAATACGGTGGCGATGAAAACGCACGCCCAGTGGAGACATCAGGGCATCGTCCCCCATCACGCAGATACGGAAGGGTGCGTTGGAGCCGCTGAACACCTCAATGGGCCACTGGAAGTGGTGGGCAAAGTGCACGATATAGTCGACCATGACCTTGCGGCCCAGATCGGTATCAGAGAGGTAATCCGCACGGGCGGGGCTGAGGGCAAGCACACTGAGAAGAAGGCTGCAGCACAGCAGGCGACCGCGGGCCGAGCGTGTCGGGTTGATCAATGGACGGAAGTTATACATCTCTGGGGCACCGGCGCGTATATTGGCCCCACCGGCGAATTTGCGGCGGGGCTCCCCCAAGATTAGTCTCGGCCGGCCACCCCCACCACGCAGGAAGCGCGAGCCGGGCGCCAGAAAACGCACACGGCCCGCGCCAGATTGGTCACTCAGTCATCTTCATTCCCAACCGGAATGGCCGGACGCCATTTCAGGGCCTTCTCAATTGCCATGATCATGGAGCCCGCCACGTCCTTGCGGGTGGCGCTCTCAATACCCTCAAGGCCCGGTGAGGAGTTCACCTCCAGTAGCAGCGGCCCTTTCTTGGAGCGGATGATATCCACCCCTGCCACTTTGAGGCCCAGGGTTTTCGCCGCCTTGATTGCCAGCTTGCGCTCTTCCGGCAGGATCTTCACCACAGATGCCGTGCCACCCTGGTGAATATTGGCGCGGAATTCGCCCGGCGCCGCTTCCCGCTGAATCGCGGCAAACACCTTGCCATCCACCACAAACAGACGCAGGTCCTTGCCCTGAGCCTCGCGGATAAACTCCTGCACCAGCAGGTTCACTTTCAGTGACTTGAACGCATTGATCACCGACTCCGCCGCCTTGCGGGTTTCCGCCAGTACCACCCCGCGCCCCTGGGTACCTTCCAGCAGTTTCACGATCAACGGTGCACCGCCGACCATTTCAATCAGCTCATTGGTATCCATGGGTGAATTGGCGAAGCCGGAAATCGGAATATTCAGCCCGCCCTCCTGCAGCAGCTGCAGGGAGTAGAGCTTGTCCCGGGACTGACTGATGGCGGCGGCGCCATTGAGCGCGTACACCCCCATGCTTTCGAAGTGTCGCGTCAGTGCACAGCCATAGAAGGTCATGCTCGGGCGGATACGGGGAATGATCGCATCCAGATTATTCAGGACGCGTCCGTCCCGGTAATGTACTTCCGGGTCCGCGGAGTCCAACTTCATATAGCACTGGCGAATATTCAGGAAGGTCATACGGTGCCCCCGCTCGGCACCGGCTTCCATGATCCGCTGGTTGCTGTACAGATCCGGGTTGGAGGCGAGCACCCCGATGCGCAGACCGGTGCCCGCCATATGGTGCTCGTCGTGGTAGTACTCTTCGATCTGGCTCGGTGGGATTTCCCCCAGACAGAAGCTCTCCGATGGATCCACCAGCATGCGGCCCATCATCGCCTCGCGGCCCAGCAACATGCGGTATCCCATGGAGTCGCGATTGGTCAGGGTCAACTCGATATCCCAGACACTGCCGCCAATGCTGATACTGGTCTTGATCACCAGGCGCTTTTCCGAATCGCCGGAAGAGCTGCGAATGGTTCTGCGGTCGAGCACACGCGCTTCACAGCGCACCCGCGGGCGGCGCAGATTCTGCAGCGGGTGCGCCTCGAAGCTTACCCAGGGCTCACCACCCCGGTTAAATTGCTGGATGTTGTAGGCATGCAGACAGGAGGTCTTGGCTCCCGAATCCACCCGCGCCTTGATGGCGGGAATCCCCAAACCCGGGAATGCACACCATTCCTCACTACCAACAATGATTTTCTTGTCCAAGCAAAGACTCCTGAAAAGATTGGCGAATTATTTCAGCGCCAGTACGTCACGCATATCGTATTGGCCCGCTGCGCGGCCGGTTAACCAGACCGCGGCGCGCACGGCACCGCGGGCGAAGGCCAGGCGACTGCTGGCTTTGTGGGTAATTTCGATGCGCTCGCCATCGGCAAGAAAAGACACCGTGTGCTCCCCCACCACATCGCCACCGCGCACGGTGGCAAAGCCGATGGTCTCCCGCTCGCGGGCACCGGTCTGACCTTCGCGACCGTATACCGCAACCTTGGACAGGTCGCGCCCCAGGGTGTCGGCAATCACCTCACCCATACTGAGTGCGGTGCCGGAGGGCGCATCCACTTTGTGGCGGTGGTGCGCCTCGACGATTTCGATATCCACGTCGTCGCCCAGCACCCGCGCCGCAGTTTCCAGTAAGTTAAAGCACAGATTCACACCGGTGGAAAAATTGGTCGCGAAACACAGCGGCGTTTTATCCCCCGCACTCAGCATCTGCGCGCGCTCCTCCGGGGTAAACCCGGTGGTACCAATCACAATCGCCTTGTGGTGCTCTGCGCAATAGGCGGCATTGGCCAGGGTCGCCCGGGGCGACGTGAAGTCGATCAACACATCAAATTCCGTCTGTTCCAGACTGTCGACAATGGCCAGGCCATTGCGGCCGAGCCCCGCCACTTCCCCGGCATCCGCCCCGACCAGGCTCGACCCCGGGCGCACAATGGCACCGCTCAGCCGGGCCTTGCCTTCCTGCTCCGCATAGGACACCGCCTCTGCCAGTACCCGGCCCATCCGGCCGCCAAAACCTGTGATCGCAATGTTTACTGCCATATTCCCTCACTCTCCTGCTTTGCCGAGGTTTTTTCCACTCACCCGGATGATGCGGTTCAGGCCCCACGGGCGAAAGCGGCGGATTCTACCCCGGTTTTTCAGCGCGCCCTACCAAAATGCACGGTATCGCCAGGCGCACTCGAATACCCCGCCACCAAACCTAACAGAGAACTGACCCGGGAGTTCACCTTGTGACACCAAAATCCTTCACTAGACTTTGAGTAGCCCGAATGAATGGAGCGCCTCTGATGTTTAGTGATTCGCAAAACTCTCTCTGGTCCAACCTGTCTGCCGCCATTCTGGCGATCCTGCTCTCCACCATACTCTCCTTCCCCAGCCACGCCTCCGACAGCAAACTCGGATCGATGGACGACTTCTGGGAAAAATACGACGATATTACGGACTGGATAACCATCCGCCTGAAGCTGACTCCCGAGCAGGAGGATAAGGTTCTGCCCCTGCTGGAAAAGAACTTTAAAGTGCAGATGGCGATTATGGAGGAGTACGGTATCAAGCCGGATACAGAGGTTCCCAAGCTGACCCGGGAGCAGAAAGAAGAGATCGACGCGAAAGTTATTGCCGTGCGCGCCGCCACCCGGGCCGAGGTCATCAAGGTTCTCGAAAAAGAGCAGCTGCAAGAGCTGAAAGAGATCCAGAAGGAGTACCACGAGGAGCTTCGCGAGCGGCTTGCAGAAAACTGACAGCCACAAAAAAGCCCGGGCACGAATGACCGGGCTTTTTTGTGGCGCAGGCAATATGACGCGGCAGTTACAGCTTCATATCACCAAAGAAATTCTTTACCCCTTCAAACCAGCCGGTCTGACGGGGAGAGTTTTTCTTTTCGCTCAGGGTGCGGGCAAACTCGTCCAGCAGCTCTTTCTGCTTGGAAGACAGGTTTACCGGGGTTTCCACGACCACACGGCACAGCAGATCACCGGGTGCCCCGCCGCGCACCGGAGTAACACCTTTGCCGCGCAGGCGGAACAGCTTGCCGGTCTGACTCTCGGCCGGAATCTTAAGTTTGACCTTGCCATCCAGGGTCGGCACCTCCATTTCCCCACCTAGGGCGGCGGTAACAAAGCTGATCGGCACTTCGCAGTACAGGTTCTTGCCGTCGCGCTGGAACAGCTCGTGCTCGCGCACCATCACCTGCACATACAGGTCACCGGCCGGGCCGCCGTCTGGGCCCGCTTCACCTTCGCCCGCTAAACGAATGCGATCACCGGTATCCACACCCGGCGGCACCTTGACCGACAGGGTCTTGGTTTCTTCCACTCGGCCGCGACCGTGACAGCTGTCGCAGGGATCAGTGATGACCGTGCCGCGCCCACGACAGTTGGGACAGGTCTGCTGTACCGAGAAGAAACCCTGTTGCATACGCACCTGACCGGCGCCACCACAGGTACCACAGGTCTGAGGCTTGGAGCCGGCCTTGGCACCGGAGCCGTGGCAGGTGCCACAGTTGACCAGCGTCGGCACCTTGATCTTGACCGTGGTGCCGCGCACGGCGTCTTCCAGGTCCAGGTCCAGGTCGTAACGCAGGTCGGAACCGCGCGCCGGGCCACGGCGGCCGCCACCGGCGCCGCCACCAAAGATATCGCCGAACACATCACCGAAGATATCGGAGAAACCGCCAAAGCCGCCGGCACCAGCGCCCCCCGCCTGGCCATCCACACCAGCGTGACCGAACTGGTCATAGGCCGCTTTCTTTTGCGGATCGGAAAGCACTTCGTAGGCCTCATTGGCCTCTTTGAATTTGTTTTCCGCTTCTTTATCGTCGGGGTTGCGGTCCGGGTGATATTTCATCGCCACCCGGCGGTAAGCTTTTTTCAGCTCCTTTTCATCCGCGCCTTTGCTGACGCCGAGGACTTCGTAGTAATCGCGTTTGGACATAGCTCTGTGTGTTCTTCTTAAAACTGCAGAAGGCGCGAAAGCCCCACTGAGCCCCCGCGCCTTTTTTATTGCCCCACTTTTGTAGGAGTCTGCCTGCAGACTCCTACAAATCAGGGTCGAGACAAATAGTGATTACTTGTCTTCTTTCTTGTCGTCTTTGACTTCTTCGAACTCAGCGTCCACTGCATCGTCACCGCCAGACTGGGCCTGATCCGCCTGCTGGGCCTGATCCGCGGCTGCTTCACCGGCTTGCGCCTGCTCGGCGTACATCTTCTGGGCTACCGGGCCGGAGGCTTCGGTCAGTTTGGTGGTGGCGGCTTCCATTGCGGCCTTGTCGTTGCCTTTTACGGCCTCTTCCGCTTCCGCCAGGGCTGCGTCGATCGCCGCCTTCTCTTCTCCAGTGGCCTTGTCGCCGGCTTCTTCCAGAGTCTTTCTGGTGGCAGAAATCAGGCCGTCGAGGGTGTTGCGGGTGGTTACCAGCTCCTCGAACTGCTTGTCCGCTTCGGCGTTGGCCTCCGCGTCCTGCACCATTTTTTCGATCTCGTCATCGGACAGGCCGGAAGAGGCCTTGATCACGATGGACTGCTCTTTGCCAGTGGCCTTGTCTTTGGCGTGCACATGCAGGATACCGTTGGCATCGATATCGAAGGTCACTTCGATCTGCGGCATGCCGCGCGGTGCCGGCGGGATGTCGGCCAGGTCGAAACGACCCAGGGACTTGTTCTGCGCGGCCTGCTTGCGCTCACCCTGCACCACGTGAATGGTCACGGCAGTCTGATTGTCATCGGCGGTAGAGAACACCTGGGACTTTTTGGTCGGGATGGTGGTGTTCTTCTCGATCAGCGGAGTCGCAACGCCGCCCATGGTTTCAATACCCAGAGTCAGCGGGGTAACGTCCAGCAGCAGTACGTCTTTCACGTCGCCACCGAGAACCGCGCCCTGAATGGCCGCGCCCACGGCGACGGCTTCGTCCGGGTTCACGTCTTTACGCGGCTCTTTACCGAAGAATTCGGTGACCTTGGACTGAACCAGCGGCATGCGGGTCTGACCGCCCACCAGAATCACTTCGTCGATCCCGGAGGCAGACAGGTCGGCGTCGGCCAGCGCCGTTTTTACCGGCTCCAGAGAGCGGGTTACCAGATCTTCTACCAGGCTTTCCAGCTTGGCGCGGGTCAGTTTGACCACAAGGTGCTTGGGACCCGTGGCGTCTGCGGTGATGTACGGCAGATTGACTTCGGTCTGCTGGCTGGAAGACAGCTCGATCTTGGCTTTTTCCGCGGCCTCTTTCAGGCGCTGCATGGCGAGCGGGTCGCCTTTCAGGTCGATGCTCTGCTCTTTCTTGAACTGCTCGGCCAGGTAGTCGATCAGGCGCAGGTCGAAGTCCTCACCACCGAGGAAGGTGTCACCGTTGGTGGACAGTACTTCAAACTGCTTCTCGCCATCGACGTCGGCAATCTCGATGATGGAGATATCGAAGGTACCACCACCCAGGTCGTAAACCGCGATGGTGCGGTCGCCACCGGCTTTGTCCATGCCGTAGGCCAGGGCCGCAGCGGTCGGCTCGTTGATGATGCGCTTCACGTCCAGACCAGCGATGCGGCCGGCGTCTTTGGTGGCCTGACGCTGGGAGTCGTTGAAGTAGGCCGGCACGGTGATGACCGCCGCGTCCACTTTCTCACCGAGGAAGTCTTCCGCGGTTTTCTTCATCTTTTTCAGCACTTCCGCAGAGATCTGCGGCGGGGCTTTCTTGTCGCCCTTGACTTCTACCCAGGCGTCACCGTTCTCGGCTTCAACGATGGAGTAAGGCACCATTTTGATGTCTTTCTGTACAACGTCGTCTTTGAACTTACGGCCGATCAGGCGCTTCACCGCGAACAGGGTGTTCTGCGGATTGGTCACCGCCTGGCGCTTGGCGGACTGGCCCACCAGCACTTCGTTGTCCTCGGTAAACGCAACGATGGAAGGGGTGGTGCGATCGCCTTCGGCGTTCTCAATGACGCGGGCCTTGTCGCCGTCCAGTACCGCCACACAGCTGTTGGTGGTACCCAGGTCGATGCCGATGATTTTTCCCATGCTCTAAATCCTCACTTTGCTGCGCGCGCCCGCACTCAGTGTGCTATCTGCCTGGCGCTGCGCGGTTTAATTCGGTTGCCTGCTTATATTGGTGCCGCCGTTCACATTTCAAGGGCGGCGCCACAGGGTTTTGTGATGAAAAGACGGACTGCCTTACGGCGCCTTGCTGACCACCACCATCGCCGGGCGCACCAGGCGGCCGTTCAGACGGTAGCCTTTCTGGAACACGTCCAGCACGGTATTCGGCTCCACGTCCGGGTTCGACACCTGAGTCATGGCCTGGTGCAGCTCCGGGTCGAAGGGCTCACCCGCGGGATCGATCACCTCCACACCAGACTTGGTCAGGGTATCGATAAAGGACTTCTGGGTGAGTTCGATCCCTTCCGCCACTGCCTTTTGCGCCTCGTCCTCGGTATTGATGGAAGAGAGCGCGCGCTCCAGGTTGTCTACAACCGGCAGCAGCTCCTTGATCAGCTTCTCCACACCAAATTTGTGGGCCTTTTCCACATCCTGCTGGGCGCGACGGCGGGCATTCTGCACCTCCGCCTGGGCGCGCAGCACCATCTCCTTGTGGTCTGCCAGTTGCTGATGCAGGGAGGCGATCTCTTCTTCCAGGGCACTTTCGCCACCGGCCAGCTCCTCCGCCAGCGCTTCTTCGGCGGCTTGCTGCTCTTCAGCGCTCGGGGTTTCCACCTCGGCGGCCTGTTCCGCCTGATCGCCAGTCTCGATCTGTTCTTCTTCGCTGCGCTCTTTGGCCACTGCTTTCTCCGTCTGTGTCCGTCGGACTACTGCCAATTGGTCAAAATGGATACACACCGTCAGCGATACTGCCACCGGTGATGTGGCTATATGGGGGCGTCAGCGGGCACTTCAAGTGATCGCACTCACGGGGCGTGATGCAGGGAGGATAATGTGGCAACCACCCCGTGACTAAGTTGATTGCCTCGCAATCAACCCCCGAGGTGATTGAAAGCCACTGGATAAATACTGTATAAACAACCACTATTAAGCCCAAAATCTAACAACGGCGATCACATTCCCATGTTGCTGCATCTGTCTATCAGTCAGTTCACCCTGGTCGACCAGCTGGAGCTGGAGTTTGGCCCGGGCACCAGCACCCTCACCGGGGAAACCGGCGCGGGCAAATCCATTACCCTCGACGCTCTCGGGCTCGCCCTCGGGGACCGCGGCAACGGTGATCTGGTCCGGGCCGGCGCCAAGCGTGCCGATATCCACGCCACCTTCGATATCAGCGCCCATCAAGATGCCCGCGCGTGGCTCGAAGAGCAGGAAATGGACGCGGGGCGCGAAGTGATCCTGCGCCGCACCATCAGCGCCGACGGCCGCTCCCGCGCCTATATCAACGGCCAGCCGGTAACCCTGATGCAGCTTCGCACCCTCGGTGAGCAGCTGATCGATATCCACAGCCAGCACGAACACCAGTCCCTGCTGAAAAAGGACACCCACCGCCGCCTGCTGGACGAATATGCCCACGCCGAGGCCCAGAGCGCGGAAGTGCGCATTCACTACAAGACCTGGCAGGACCAGTACCGCCGCTACCGCAAACTGGCCGACAGCGCCGAGGAAACCCAGGCCCGCCGCGACCTGCTGGAGTATCAGCTGCAGGAGCTGGAACAGCTGGACCTGAAACCCAGCGAACTGGAAGAGCTGGAGAGCGAACAGCGCCAGCTGGCCAATGCCGGCGACATCCTGAATGGCAGCTACCAGCTGGCCGCGCTGCTGAACGGCGGCGAGGGCGATATTGCCGAGCAGCTGCACCGCGCCCTGCAACTGGTCGGCGCCATGCCCGAGCAGAGCCCGGCACTGGCCGAGGTGGCGCAGATGCTCGACAGCGCGCGCATCCAGATCGACGAAGCCGGCAGCACCCTGTCCCGGCATATCGACCGCTTCGAAATGGACCCTGAGCGGCTGGCAGAAGTGGAGGAGCGCCTGTCCGCCATCTACTCCATTGCCCGCAAGCACCGGGTACAGCCGGACCAGCTGCCGGAATTACAGCAGCAGTGGCAGCAGGAGCTGGAAGAAATCGGTGCGCCGGACGCTCTCGACAAGCTGGCCAGTGAATGCGAGCGCCTGGAGCAGGACTTCCGCACGGCCGCGGGCAATCTCAGCAAGTTACGCAGCGCCGCCGCGCGCAAGCTGGCCGATGCGGTAAACGCGCAACTGGCGGACCTGGCGATGCCCCACGCGCGTGTGGAGTTGGCGCTCACCGCGCTGGAAAAACCCACCGCTACCGGGCTGGAAGAAGTGGAAATCCTGATTGCCACCAACCCGGGGCAACCGGTGCGGGCGCTGGGGAAGATCGCCTCCGGTGGCGAACTGTCCCGGGTCAGCCTGGCCATTCAGGTGGTTACCGCACAAACCTCCCGCACCCCCACCCTGGTGTTCGACGAAGTGGATGTGGGTATCGGCGGCGCCACCGGCGATGTAGTGGGCAAACTGCTGCGCCAACTGGGCGAGCGCGGCCAGGTAATCTGCGTTACCCACCTGGCACAGGTGGCCGCACGTGCACACCGACAGTACCTGGTGGAGAAGCACAGCGACGGCGAAGCCGCGTTTGTGGCCTTACGGGAGCTGAAAGACGGCGAGCGCAGTGCCGAAGTGGCGCGCATGCTGGGTGGAGAAGCTACTGCCCAGTCCCTCGCTCACGCCGAGGAGATGCTGGCGCGGGCCTGACCCGCGCCGCGCGCCGGCGATGATAAGCCCTGCCCGCAGCAGGCAGGTGTCTGAGCAGTCACAACCATCCCGGCATTGAGACCGAAATTGACCGAAAGTGGCGGGAGATTCACTTTATACTGCCCCGCCCGCACTCAGGCCCCGCCGGGGATACAACTACACTGACGGGCAAAGAACTCGGTCTCAACATGCAAACCACCATATTCAACACCCCTATTCTCACTCCCTGTCTGCGACTGCTGGCGCGCCTGCTGCTCCGGCTGCACGGCTGGAAAGTGGTCGCTGACGAGCGCGCACTGAAACTGAAAAAATACGTGATGCTGGCCGCCCCCCACACATCCAACTGGGATGGCTACTTCTTTATCCTTGCGGCGCTGAAGCTGAAGGTAAACCCGCAGTGGATGGGCAAAGACAAGCTGTTCCCGTTTCCTCTGGGTGGCGTGATGCGCTGGTTTGGCGGTATTGCGGTGGATCGCAGCAAGGCCAACAACCTGGTGGAGGCCACCATCAACCAGTACAAGGCGCGCGACGAACTGGTGATCGCAGTGCCGCCGGAGGGCACCCGCGGCAAAGCCGAGCGCTGGAAAACCGGCTTCTACCATATCGCCCGCGGCGCCGCGGTGCCCGTGGTGTGTGGCTTTATCGATTTCGCGCGCAAGGAGGCCGGGCTGGGACCGGTCATGGAGATGGGGGAAAACCTGGCCCGGGAGCTGGCACGCTTTGGCGAGTTTTATGGGACCAAAGTGGGTAAATACCCCGAAGATTACACCCCCCCCGGTGTAGCGAGCGGGTATTCGCAGGCATTACAGAACAGGCATTAAAAAAGGGAGCGATCTGCTCCCTTTTTTAATGTCGTAAAGAATCAACCGAGCCTGATCAGCTCTCTTTCTTCTTCACGTACAGCACCAGGCTATGGCCGGTCAGCTCGTAGCCGTGCTCTTCGGCGATCTGGTGTTGCAGCTCTTCAATCTGCTCATTGTGAAACTCGATCACCTTGCCGGAGTCGGTACACACCATATGGTCGTGGTGGTCGCCGCGGTCCAGCTCGAAAACCGAGTGGCCACCGTCAAAGTTATGGCGCATCACCAGGCCTGCACTCTCAAACTGGGTCAGGACCCGGTACACGGTCGCCAGCCCCACGTCCTCACCGGCTTCCAGCAGCATCTTGTACACATCCTCAGCGCTCAGATGCTGTTCGCTGGCGCTTTCCAGCAGCTGCAGAATTTTTACGCGCGGCGGGGTGACCTTGAGGCCAGCCTTGCGCAGTTCCTGATTTTCGTTCGACATGGGTATTCAGATTCCGGATGTGTTTTCTCTATCGGTGTTTCGCCTGTCGGCAGGCGAATAGTTCGGGTATTATCCACGCCCAGTGTGGGCAGCGAAACCCCAACCGCTGAAATCGCCATCCGTGCCCCGAGCACCCCGATGAGGATTCTCCTGCTGATCAGGGAACTTAATCCCTCGAATGGCGACTATTCTGTGTTGGGGCGGGGTGTCGGTCGCCCGAGTCACCCGCTCCCCCACGCGCGCTCCGCGGTCGCGGAGACACGACGGAACCATAAAAATCCAGATGGAGCATTCAATGCCATCAGTTGTACGTATTCTGCTGATCGCCGGGCTGGTTAGCCTGGTTACCGGTTGCAGCCTGTTCAAATTCCCCGGGGTGCACCGCATTCAGGTTCAGCAGGGCAATATCATCACCCAGGAAATGGTCGACAAACTGCAGCCGGGTATGACCCGCCGCCAGGTACGCTTTGTGCTGGGGACCCCGCTGGTGGAAGACACCTTCAATCCCAACCGTTGGGACTATATCAACCGGGTGCGCAGCCCCAAAGGGGAAGAAACCCAGCAGCGCTTCACCGTGTACTTCAACGGCGACCAGCTGATCGAGACCAGCGGCGACTGGCAGCCGGCCAACTGGCCCTGATGTCCCCCCTGCGGCGGCGCTATCAGCCGCCCTCCGCCTGACGCTTCGCCTTCGCCGCCCGCTGCTTGCGCGCCTCTTTGGGGTCGGCAATCAGTGGCCGGTACACTTCCACCCGGTCTCCGGGCTGCAAAACATACTCGGACGCCACCGCCAGCCCCTTGGTGCCGAGCGCCTGGCCGAAAATCCCCAGCTTCGCGGTAGTAGGATCCACTTCCGGATACTCCCGCGGTATGCCTGAAAGCTCCAACGCCTGCAGCGCCGTAGTGCCCGGCTCCACCAGCAGGCTCATCAGGCGCTGCTCGTGGGGCAGCGCATAAACCACCTCTACGGCGATGGTTTTCTGCTTGGTCATCCGTTTTCTCCATGTATTCCGTTCTGTTCATACACCTGCTTGGCCCGCTCGCACATGGCATCCACCATCTGATTGGCAATGCCACTGAACAGCTTGCCAACGGCAGCGCCCAGCAGACGGTTCTCCACACTGAACGACAGGGTAAATGCCACCTTGCAGGCATTCTCGGCCAAGGGGGTAAAGGTCCAGCAGCCATTGAAGGTGCTGAAGGGCCCGTCCACCAGCACCAGTTCCATCCGGTCCGGGCGCTGCAACCGGTTGCGCGTGGTGAAACTCTGACTGATACCGGCGCGGGACAGATCCAGGCGGGCTTCCAGGGTTTCTTCGTCCCGGTACAGTACTTCCGCGCTGCGACAACCCGGTAAAAACTGCGGGTAGCTGGCCACATCATTCACCAGGTCAAACATCTGTTCCGCGCTGAACATCACCAGCGCACTGCGTTCAATTTTTGTCATCGATTAAATTTTATTCATCACTGATCGATTGCCCACAGAGGCGGAATTCTTGCCTATCCTGTGTGGCACGGGGCAATTTTCGCCCACGACGCTATTCAAGGCGGATAAATCCTGCAACAATCAGCTTTTATCCGCCCGGGTGTTCCGGGCCATAAGACCGGCCGCCACCTCACCACCGGCGGCCACAGCCGCAATCATTCAGACGACAAGAATAAAAGGCAAGCGAGATACCCATGTCTGCAGCTCGAGAACATTTCGGATCCCGCGTTGGATTTATCCTGGCCGCCGCAGGCTCCGCGGTCGGCATTGGCAACCTGGTCGCTTTCCCGGTCGCCGCAACCAAAAGCGGGGGCGGTGCTTTCCTGCTGGTGTATGCCCTGTTCGTGTTTCTGATCTGCCTGCCGGTGATGATGGCGGAGCTGGCCCTTGGCCGCAAAACGGATAAAGACCCCGTGGGCGCCTATCGACAGCTCTCCGGCGGCTCGAAACTCTGGCGTATTCCCGGCTGGCTGGCCCTCTTCACCCCATTTATGATCGCCGTATTCTATATGGTGGTCACGGTGTGGGTCCTGGGCTATCTGGTAGAAATCTTCAAAGGCAATCTGACCAGCCTCACCACCGAGGCCTACTTCGGTGCCTTTATCAATTCCAAAACCGTCTTCTTCTATCTGATCGCGCTGATGCTGATCATCAATGGCGTCCTTTCAATGGGGGTAAAAGACGGTATCGAGCGCGCAGCCAAAACCCTGATGCCCCTGCTGTTTGTGATGCTGCTGGTACTGGTGCTGTTTGTTCTGACCCGCGAAAACGCCATGCTCGGAGTGCAATACTACCTGATTCCCGATTTCTCCAAACTCAGCGGCGAAGTCGTCAGCAAGGCGATGGCACAGGCCTTCTTCTCCCTGTCTCTGGGCATGGGTATCATGATTACCTACGGCTCTTACATGAAGAAGCGGGACTCCATTCCCGGCTCCGCCAAAGCGGTGGCACTCACCGACACCATGGTCGCCATCACCGCCGGCCTGTTGATTCTGCCGAGTATCTTCCACTTCAACCCGCAGATTGACACCACCTCCCTGAGCGACTCCTCGGCCGGTATGATCTTCCTGTTCCTGCCCAAGATCTTCCTCTCCCTGCAGGACAGCATCGGCTATACCGGCGCGAGCGTATTCGCCGCCGCCTTCTTTTTCCTGGTCTTCGTCGCGGCGCTGACATCACTGGTGTCCATTATCGAGGTGCCCATCGCCACCCTGCGCGATGAGCGCGGCATGAGCCGCAAGACAGCAATCTATACCGTCGCAGCGGTGCAGTTTGTCCTCGCTGTGGGCTGTGCCATGTCATTTGGCATGGCAGACTGGCTGACCCAGTTTGTGAGCCTGGCGGGCAGCGATAAATCCTTCTTCGATCTGGTAGAAATCGTGTTTTACGATACCATCCTGCCCCTGAACGGCCTGCTGGTTTGTATCTTTGTGATCTACAAGTGGAAGCGAGCCAATTTCGACCAGGAGCTGCACGAGGGCGACAGCGGCTTTGCCGGCTCTTTCTCGCAGAAATATGTAAACTTCGCCCTCGGTACCTTTATCCCGGCAATCCTGCTGCTGATCTTTATCAACACGGTTGCACTGAAGTTTTTCGGCTCCAGCATTCTTTAAAAGACACGACATTCGCCTGCGACAGGCACACAGAAGTATTCATGGCAAAAAAGAAAAAGGCCCCGTCCTCAAACACCATCGCCCTCAACAAGAAGGCCAAGCACGATTATTTTATCGAGGAGAAGTTTGAGGCAGGCATGGAATTACAGGGCTGGGAGGTCAAATCCTGCCGCGAGGGCAAGGCCCAGCTCACCGACAGCTACGTACTGTTCAAAGATGGCCAGGCCTGGCTGCTGGGTGCGCGTATCCAGCCGCTGCCCAGCGCCTCCACCCACTTTGTGACCGAGCCGGATCGCACCCGCCGGCTGCTGCTGAACAAGCGCGAGATTGCCAAACTGGTCGCCGCGGTGAACCAGAAGGGCTACGCCTGCGTGTGTACCGCCATTTACTGGAAAAAACACCTGATCAAATGCGAAATCGCGCTGGCCAAGGGTAAAGCCTCCCACGACAAGCGCGAGACCCTGAAAGAGCGGGACTGGAACCGCCAGAAACAGCGGGTGATGCGCACCGAACACCGGTAACCCGGGAATAGAATCACCTCGCTTAGGGGCCTGCTTGCAGGCTCCTACAGGGAACAACTACAGAAGAATAACGACGAGATTCACCAATGAGTGCACCGCGAGGACAGTTCAGTTCCAATTTCGGCTTCCTGATGGCCGCTGCCGGCTCTGCCGTAGGCCTGGGCAATATCTGGGGTTTCCCCACCAATGTGGCCGCCAACGGGGGCGCCGCCTTTGTCGTGGTCTACCTGGTGCTGGCGTTTATGCTGGCCTATCCGGTGCTGATGGCGGAACTCGCCATTGGCCGTCACGCCCGCAGCAATATGGTGAAGGCGCTGCGCGGCATCGCCAGCGGCCCGGTGAGCCGCGGCGTGGGCACGCTCGCCGGCTTCGGCGGTATCGCCGTTGCCTCCCTGATTCTCAGTTTTTACGCCATTGTCGCCGGCTGGATGGTCGCGCACCTGGCGGACCCATTTGCCGCGCTGGTCGGCGCCACCGATACCGCAAACTGGCTTACCGGCGACAGCACCACCCGCAACATCACCTTCACCGCCATCTTCAGTGGCCTCACCATGCTGATCATCGCCAGTGGGGTGGAGAAGGGTATCGAGCGCTGGTCCACACTGCTAATGCCGGCACTGATCATCCTGTTGCTACTGCTGATCGTCTACGTACTCACCCAGCCCGGCGCCGTACAGGGTCTGGAGGCCTACCTGATTCCGGACTTCAGCAAACTGTCGCCGCAGCTGCTGCTCTCTGCCATGGGCCAGGCCTTTTTTTCCCTGTCGCTGGGTGTGGGCACCATGCTGATTTACGGCTCCTATCTCAGCAAACAGGAAAGCCTGCCGCGCCTGGGGGCGCTGGTGACCCTGATCGATGTGGGGATCGCCTTCACCGCCGGCCTGCTGATTCTGCCGGCCATGTACGTGGCTCAGGAAGCCGGTACCCAGATCTTCGCCGAGTCCGGCGACCTGATCGCCGGCCCCGGCCTGATCCTGCAGGTACTGCCCGCCCTGTTCGACACCATGGGTACCAGTGGCCTGTTTGTGGCGATTGCCTTTTTTGCCCTGATGACCATCGCATCGCTCACCTCCTCCATTTCCATGCTGGAAGTACCAGTGGCCTTTTCCATCGAGAATCTGGGGCTCAAACGCAAGCCCGCCACCCTGATGATGGGCGCGATCATTTTTGCCATCAGCAGCCTGATCATTTTCAATTTTGACGCGCTGTTTGGCCTGGTGATTTCCATCAGCACCGAATACGGGCAGCCATTACTGGGCGTGGCCCTGTGCGTATTCGCCGGCTGGATCTGGCGTCGCGACCAGCTGCTGAAAGAGCTGCAGGAAGGTCACCCGGGCATCGAGCACACCCTGTTCTGGAAGATCTGGCCCTGGTACGTGCGCATTGTCTGCCCGCTGCTGATCCTCGCCGCGTTTGCACAGTCCGTGCTGTAACGACCGGTTCTAAACGACCGTCTTAAAGAGACCGATGTACCGGCTGGGCTGCCAGAACGCAGCCCAGCGCCCCTTCTCCAACCGCCCCTAGTTTCCCCATAGTCTCCCATGCCAGCCAGAAAACCACCCTCGTTCGTCCGCAACCGCTCCGCCAACGGCAACAAACGCCCGGCGAAACCGAAACCCGTACAGGGCACTCCGGAGCTGCAAATAGAGCGCTTCAGCCACGAGATGCGCGGTATCGCTCGTCATCAGGGCAAAACCGTGTTTGTGGATAACGCACTGCCAGGCGAGAAGGTGCGCGCCCGCTTTACCGCACAGCGGGCCAAGTTTGATGAAGCGGTGGCGATCGACATTATCGAGCCCTCTGCGGATCGCCTTGTGCCCCCCTGCCCCCACGCCGAGGTATGCGGCGGCTGTGCACTGCAGCAGATGACGCCAGAGGCGCAGATTCACGCCAAGCAGCAGATTCTTCTGGAGCAGTTGCAGCGCTTTGCCAAAGCCACCCCAGAGGCAATCATTCCACCGCTGACCGGCGCGCCCCTGGGTTACCGCCACAAAGCGCGCCTCGGGGTGCGCCTGGTAAAACCCAAGAGCGGAGGCAAGCCACAACTGGTGCTCGGATTCCGGGAAAAAGGCTCCAATGATCTCACCGAGATCGAACAGTGCCCGGTTCTGCCCAGTGCCGCCTCGGCACTGATCCCCAGCCTGAAGAAAACCCTGCTGCAGAGTGCCGGCCGTCGGGCAATCGGACACATCGAAATTGCCGCCGGTGACGACCATATCGCCCTGGTCATTCGCCACCTGCAACCCCTCAGCGCCGAGGACCTGGAGCGCTGGTGCGCATTCGCCCGAGAACACGGGCTGCACCTGTACCTGCAGGGAGAAAACGATGACCACAGCACCCGCAAGGTCTGGCCCCCATCCGGCCCGGAGCGCCTGAGCTACGCCCTGCCCGCGTTCGGCCTGACACTGAATTTTCACCCCCGGGACTTTATTCAGGTCAACTTCGACATCAATCGGCAGATGGTCTCCCAGGCCCTCGCACTGCTCGACGTACAGCCCCAGGACCGGGTGCTGGACCTTTTTTGCGGGCTCGGCAACTTCACCCTGCCACTGGCCACCCGCGCGCGGGAAGTGGTCGCGGTGGAAGGCCTGCTGTCGCTGACCCGGCGCGGCCGCGAGAACGCGGAGGCCAATGGTCTTCACAACATCCGGTTCCAGGCTGCCGACCTCAACAGTGATTTCACCCGCAGCTCCTGGGCCCGCGGCGGCTTCGACCGCATCCTGCTGGACCCACCGCGCAGTGGCGCCCTGGAGGTAGTGCGCAATATCCGCCACTTCAACGCCAGCGCCATCCTCTACATATCCTGCAACCCCGCCACCCTCGCCCGGGACGCCGCGGAACTTCTGCAGGCCGGCTACCGTCTAAGCAAAGCGGGCGTAATGGACATGTTCCCCCATACCACACATGTGGAGTCCATCGCCCTGTTCGAGAAGGCCTGAACCGACAGTCAAACTTTTTTAAGTCACGTCTATTGTGACAATCCGGCTTCAGGTATAATGCCCGATACGCAAACGTGCTTTAGCGCTAGGCGGCCACTGAATTTGGGGATGACTTGGATTCGACGCCGGTGACAAAACCATGGGTGCATGCCGTGATGGTAGCGAATCACGTAAATCAAAAGCTGCATTTTATTAGTTGCCAACGACGACAACTACGGTGCCCAACTGGCTGCGTAAGCAGCCCGTAAAGCACTACTAAGGGTTCGCCCCTTAGCGGCCTTCAGTAAGGTGCCAGTACCGCGCTGATAGCTGTCATACAGAACTGGATCGCCGTGAACCGTGCCTGTCGGGGATCGGTTAAAACTTTTACAGGTTCGCCAATTACGTCCTGCCCATCGGGCTGTATGCGGCTAAATCAATAGATGGATCTAAGCATGTAGAGCCTCTGGCGGAGTGCTGACGGACGCGGGTTCGACTCCCGCCATCTCCACCAAATTAAAAAGGCCCGTTACCGCAAGGTAACGGGCCTTTTTAATTTGGAAGAGCTGACGCGAGTGGAATTCAAAGCGCCGGGTTCGAGCAGCGCGCCCCACGGCGCGCTAAGACAGCCGCAGGCTGCCCCCCCTGTTACTCTCCCCGGCAATTAAAGCAAGCACTCTATTCTAAGGCCATCATTCTTAGACCCGCTTCCCACCCTTTTGCCTTAAACCCCCGGTGAGCCCGAACTATATTTGTAAGTAAGTACGTAAACGCCCCCCTTATCACCATCCTGACCATGAATGACAAAAAAGCCCGGGTTATCTACATTGGTACCGGTTGGACTCTCGAAGCCAGGTTGACTTGGATTGATTGATTCGCCTTCTACGAAATTACTGCCATCGAGAGTTACCGTTCCCAACGACGTATCTGAGCCCACATCTGAATCCCACAAATTTAAATTTACTTTATAGAGCGCGTACTTCAGTAAAGGAACGGCTAAATAATTACTACCGGTAGGGTTCGCACCGGTCAAAACAACTGAATCACTGGCCTTCATTGGGGTGTATACCGGTGGATTTGGCCAAATCTGATTGTATTTATCCGAGGCAGTTCCAATGGTCATATAGACATTGTCTGTGCCGTCATCTAATTTCCCAATCGCTTTAAGAACTTCTGAATAGACTGAACCCACCGCTTGGGCTGCAGCCCCAACAACTTGCATTCTGGGATCTGGAGCGCCAGCCAGCGCCTGACCAAACGCATCGTAGGCTGAGCCAATGGAATTGGAGATTTGCTCTACTGTTCCAGCTGAAATGTCATTTGAAGCTTCCACACAAAACAGCTCTCCAAGTGTGGCATAAACTGGATCCTCAGCTGTTGCGCCGAATGAAAGGGTAAATTGACAACGATCATGAGCTGAAGCGAAGGTTGCCTGATTAGCGACCTCCGATTGATCGGGTGGATAAGCTCCACTGGAAATAGTATAGGTCGCCAGCAACTCTTCATGTATAACTTTATCCTTATAAACTTTTACTACCACGTCCCCCGTGTAAGGAACACGATAGTTAATCGCTAGCTGCGTGTTATTTCCGACACGGGTATATTTGTTTACGCTAGGATAGCTCATCGTTTTCGCCGCCAGCCCCAACCTGACTTCAATATAGTACTCGATCTCGACACGAATGTTCATGTGGTTGTCGCCAATAGATGCGTCGCTCACTTGCAAAGTCGTCAGTTCTAAATAGGTGGTCACAATAGGTCTCACTGTATTACGGGTTATAATCATCTGTTTAGTACGTTCAGCAGTATCTTAACGGCCCCAAAAAAGATAAAAATTACCCAGAAGTTGTACAACATCTGAACCTACAGCCACTGAACACCGGGACAGGACGTACTCCTTTTGGCCTATTGCATACGCCTGTAGAAGAATTCAAAGTAAAAAACCAAGAAGCACTACTGTAATAATAAAGACCCCCATATGTCAGAGTCTCCCGCATTGGCGGATATCGTAAAGACCGAGCAAGCTAAATTTATCTTCAAGCACGCACCGACTGGGACAATATCGAATGTCATCGTTAGCAGTGCTGTGTACTTTATCGGTGAACGAATTGTTCCTGGAGATAGCTTGTGGCACTGGTTTTGGGCTGTGCAAGTGATGGTCATCTTTCGACTGGGTGTAATTTTTTATTTCAGATATGCGGCCAAGGAGAAGGCTGCAAACCATCAAATGGCATGCGTACGCCTCTACAGTTTCGGAGTATTTTTAACTGCTCTAAGCTGGTGCTATGGTCTGATTCTATTTTCACACCCTGTACCTATTGCTTACCAAGTTATCGTGCAAATGATTCTGGTAGGCTTCTGTGTTGGCGCCTTATCCTCCGGATATGCCTATATGCCTTCGGTGTTAGCTTACGTCGCACCTATATCTGCGACTATATTTATGTTTTCGCTATTGTCAGACCACCCTGCCTACAAAATTATGGCAGTTGCATACCCACTATATGCACTGGTTATTACAAAACTCTGCTATAGCACGAGCAATGAATTTAAAAACAACTTAAAACTACAGCACGAACTGAACGAACGTCGCATAGAAGCAGAAAAAGCAAACTCATCTAAGTCTCAGTTTTTAGCGGCAACAAGCCATGACCTCCGGCAACCCTTACATGCCATCAGCCTGTTCTGTGGCGCGCTGAAAAATATGCCATTGCCGTCACAAGCGGAGCCGGCAGTGGAAAATATCAGCAAATCAATTGAACCCTTAAGTGGATTATTCTCTGGCCTGCTGGACATATCAAAGCTGGATGCAGACATTGTGAGCGTTGAAAAGGAGGATGTGGAACTGGGTGCAGCGCTGGAACCCTTAAGGAATGAATTTTCAGCTTTAGCCAGTGAGAAGAGTATCGATTTCGCATGGCACATTGAAGAAAATATCGTCAGTGTGGACATTGAAATATTACGTCGAATCGTCCGAAACCTCCTGTCCAACGCTTTTAAATACACCAACGCCGGTCGTATCGAGCTAATCGGCCAGGCGCAGAGCGGGAGCATTTCATTAGCAGTAAAAGATACTGGAATCGGCGTTGCAAAGGCAGATCAGGAAATAATTTTTGAAGAGTATGTTCAGTTAAACAACCCGGAAAGAGACAGGTCACGTGGCCTGGGTTTAGGACTGGCAATCGTATCCCGCTTGTGCCGCCTAATGAAATATAAGTTGCACGTTGACTCAACACCAGGAAAAGGGAGCTCCTTTTACTTTTCCATCCCAATAAGCCATGTAAAACCTTATAGAAAACCATCAGCCAACCCGCTGGCTAATTTTGATGAATTGTATGTTGTCGTGATTGATGATGAAAAATCGATACGAGAAGGCACGAAACTTCTACTGGAAAGCTGGGGCTGCTCAACCGACACCTTTCCGGATAAAGACAGCACTATTAACCACCTTAAGCAAAAGAAAAAAAAGCCTGAACTGATTCTGGCAGACTATCGATTGTCAAATTATGTATCGGGTATAGACGTGATAAAGGCCATTCGAGAATTATTTGAGGAGCCGATTCTTTCAGCGGTCATTTCCGGCGACACCGCGCCGGAGCCCCTAAAAGAGGTAGAAAAAAACAATCTGTTATTACTGCACAAGCCAATCAATCTAGCAAAGTTACGATCGCTATTAAACCAGGCAAAAAGAGAAAAAACTCAGATCTTGACAACGGGAATTTAAGCCTGCAAATCGAAGCCGCGCAAGGCATGTGTGGCTTCAGTCCGATTTGAAACATTTAAGGCTTTCAGTATCGCAGCAACATGGGCTTTTACTGTTGCTTCCGTGCAGCCTAGACTTCGCGCGATCTCCTTATTTGAAAGGCCCTTGCTGACAAGCATTAAAACTTCGCGCTGCCGACGCGTCAAAATTTCCAATACGTCAGCAGACCCTACATCTCTGTCAGAACGTTTTCCGGTCTGAAACTCGACAAGCTGTGGCGGAATGTATACGCCACCTGCCAATACAAGTTGAACCGCACTCTTAATAATTTCAGGAGAGGCTGACTTAGGAATATACCCAACGGCCCCCAACTCAAATGCATGCCGCATATCATGGCGATCGAGTGAAGCCGAAACCATGATGATACTACTGAGCACAGAGCTTTGTTGAATTTTAGGAATCAACGAAAATCCGTCAATTTCCGGCATACATAAATCAAGCAAGCATAAATCCGGCTTTTCTTTCTTAATAAATATTAGTGCCTCTTCAGCATTAGTAAAAACCGAAACCGAAGATCGAACATCCAATTTAATTGCGACTGAGGCCATGGCCTCAGCGAAAAGCTGATGATCGTCGACCACGACAACACTGAGATTAGAATTTTCTGACATAGATAGGATTCGTAAACTCGGATTCTACTCAGTAGTAGTGATCAGACCAGCTGTACTTGGGAAAAGTACAGGCCAGAAGTGTCCGCATAAAATAGATTGCCCATACGCCGACAAAAAATCGTAAAGCGCATATTATCTCACGCAATCACTCTGGAACTATAAACTACCTTTTGCGGCATAGAAAGTATAAAGCGCCATATCACCATTCACCTACATCGTCATACTGGCTCCTCACCCACCAAACATCCAATCGTACATACTTCACTCTATCTAATGCTAAGGTTTCTGCTTTCCGCCCTATTAGGTATCGGCTATCCAATAGGTTCTGTAAACGCTGGTGCGAGCCACTATACTGAGCGAAGCCAATTCTCTGGCTGAGCTTCTGCTGCTTCTGAATAGCACCTGAAAAATTCAATTCCATAGATATCTCTAAACCCAAATTCTCCTTAGCTCAAAAAATCTATTGATCGACTAACTCCATTGCCAAACAGCGAAGCTAAGCGAACTTTTGCTCTCTCCCCTGTCGCCAGACTCCCCCTAAATACGAAACCCCCATCACACAATTAACACAACCACCATCAACCCATCACAATTAACGTCATAAAATCGTTACAGCCTAATTGACACACTGTTACACCATTGTTAGTGTTGCTCGTGCTATTGAACGGCCATGCAGTTTCGGTCACTCAAAATAACAAATAATTCAGGACGAGTAACAACCATGGAAAAAGCAATATCACGCCGCAATGTTCTTTCAAGCGCCATTATCGCGCTTACCACATCAGCAGCTCCACAAATGCTGTCTGCCGCCGAGGAAACCGCTAACACGATGGAGGAAGTTGCGGTTGTGGGCTCGCGGATTCAGCGCAATGCGGAGTTTGAGACCGCGACACCTATTCAGGTAATGGATCGCGATGCCATCGAAAAATCCGGCTACACCAACCTGCAACAGATGTTCGAGAAAAACCCGGCGGCCGGTAACGGCACCTTTTCGACCCGGGGAAATAACCAGGACTCCACCGCCAACGGGGCTGCGGCTGTCAGCCTGCGTGGTATGGGGGCGGATGCGACCCTGGTACTGGTCAATGGGAAACGGGTGGCGATCAGTGCCTTCGCCGAGAGCATCACCACCAACTTCGTCGACATCAACAGTATTCCCATAACCGCCGTTGAGCGGGTGGAAGTATTGAAAGATGGGGCTTCGGCGATTTACGGCTCCGATGCGGTGGCGGGAGTCGTGAACCTGGTGCTCCGCAAGGATTTTGAGGGGGCGGAGGTTTCCGCCGACTTTGGTGGCGCCGACGGTTATGACGAGCAGTCGGTGTCGGCGATTTGGGGTGTCAACGGTGACGACTCCAATCTGACGCTGATTTTTGATCACCGTTCCAATTCCACACTGGCCAGCGTGGAACGCCCCGGACTGGATACCGCAAACCAGGCACCGCGCGGTGGTATGGATTTTCTTTCGTCGCGGGGTTATCCGGGCCGCTTTATTGTGGATGGTGAGACCACCATTGATCCTGACTGTCCGGCAGACAGCGCTTTCGGTGCCACCTGTGTGTACGACTACGGCCCCTGGACACTGCTGACACCGGAGGCGGAACGCACCGGTGTGCTGATGCTCGGTCACGCGCAGTTGAGCGACAGTGTGGAGTTCTTCAGTGAAATTGCGGTGCAGCACAATACGTCCGTGGCCCAGGGGGCGCCGACGCCACTGGACGAAGACGCCGGCCTGACCGTACCGGTGACTCACCCGGACAATCCCTTTACCGGTGCCACCAGCGTGGATATCGGCCGCTACCGCACGGTGGATGCCGGTGCCCGACAGTGGGATATTGAAACCGACAATCTGCGCGGCGTATTCGGCCTGCGGGGCAGCTTCGCGGACTGGGACTGGGAGGCTTCAGTACAGCGTTCGCGCAGTGAATCCACCCAGACCGGTGACCGCACGCAAGGCTGGGTGCGCACCGACCTGTTACAGCAGGAAATCGATGCGGGCCGCTACAACCCCTTCGGCGGTGTGCAGAACCCGCAGTCGGTGATCAATGCCATCACGACCAGCCTGGTACGTCAGGGCAAGTCGGAACTGCGCGGTATGGACTTCACCATAAATGGCGAGCTGTTCGATACCCGCAACGGCGCCGTGGCCATGGCGGCAGGGATCGAGCGGCGCGAGGAAAGTGCTTCCGATATTCCCGATGACCAGTTCCAGCGCGGGCTGATTTTTGGCACAGAATCGGTTTCCGCGGCTGCCAGCCGAGATATCAACTCCGCATTTGTGGAGTTCGCTATTCCGCTGGCCGCCAGCCTGGATCTGACTCTGGCAGGCCGTTACGACGATTACAGTGATTTTGGCAGCACCACCAATCCGATGGCGAATCTGCTGTGGACCGCCAGTGAGCAGCTTTCTCTACGCGCCTCCTGGGGCACCGGGTTCCGTGCACCTTCTCTCGCGCAAATCGGCCTGGGCCCGTCGCAGGAGTCGCAGTTCTTCACCGACACCTACGGCTGCGCCATCAACGATGCCTACTGTGCGAGTACCGATTACAACATTGTGTTCTCCGGCAACCCGGACCTGGAAGCGGAGGAGTCCGAGTCCTTCAACCTGGGGGCGGTAGTGAAACCACTGGAAGGCATGCAGATGTCACTGGATATCTGGCGCATCACCCAGGAAGGCAAGATCGATGAGGTGCCGTTCGGTTACCTTTACAGCCAGTTCTGTAACGACCAGAACAGCAGCGTCTGCGTGCGCTCTGCCCCGCTACCTGGCGAGTCTCTCGGTTCGCTGCAATCCATCAACAGTGGCTTTATCAATATTGGCGAACAGAATGTTTCCGGTATTGACCTGAGCATGGTGTATTCCGCGCTGACCGTGGCCGGTGGTGATCTGGGTCTGCGCCTAGATTACTCCTATCTGACGGAGTTCGAGCGGGTGGAGCTCAACTCTGCCGGCGATGCGTTTATCAACCGCGATCTGGCCGGAGAATACGAGTACCCGGAGCACCGCTGGGCGGCCTCTGCGGACTGGGCGCGGGATACATTCGCGTTTACCCTGGGCCTGAATTATGTAGGCGAGTTTGAGGACACACCCGACATCGATTTCGATGGCACTCTGGACTACGACACCAACAGGTCGCGCATGGTGGATGCGTTTATGACGGTCAATCTTCAGGCCCGCTACACCGGATTTGAAGACATGATTCTGAGCCTGGGCGCTGACAACGCTTTTGATGAAGAACCACCCTTTGCCATTGGCGACGGCGACTCGGACCTATACGGCTATGTATCCAGCCAGCACGATCCTCGCGGACGTTTTATTTATGGCAAAGTGACTTATAACTTCTGATCCAACCTATCGGACAGTCACCGACTTTCAGACCCACCGGGGAGAGCCATGCGCTCTCCCCTTTTTTTAGGAGCCGGTTGCCGGGCTATTCCGACAACAGCGCCTCCAACTGCGCATGACACTCACCACGCGCGGGCTGGTAGCAGCCCCGTGTCGCCAGATAGTGCTGATTGAATACCCGGAAATAATTCTGCAGGGCTGACGCCGCGCGTTCCTGCTGCATCAGCAGCAAGCAACTGATGGCTGCTTCCGCGGTGGAGAAGCGGTGATCTCTGCCCGAGTCGCGCACCGCATAAGATCGCACCAGTGATTCCGGCAGACTCAGGCAGGGAACCGGATCCAGCCAGCGACTTAACCCGATCATACGGCTGCACTGCTTCCAGGTGCCATCCAGCAGGATCAATGTGGTTTTCTTTTTGCTTCGCGGAATTTCCCGCACCACCGGGCGCGAGCCGTTCTCGGTACCATCGGCGGGAAATACTATGAAACAGTTGCGCGCGGGATCCTGCAGAATATCCGCAAGTTCCCCCGGGGCTTCCAGCCGGTTCCACAGGAAAACCGGCGTGCCCGCAAAGGCATCCACAATCAGGCGGCCGGTATTGGTGGGTTTGAACAGTTCTTTGCGGTGCATCAACAGTACAAAATCCACCGCACTCTCTGCCCGGGGGCGCCAGGCACACATACAGGCAAACTCCCCCATCTGGCAGTCGGAACAGCGTTTGACACTTTTCCCTTTGGCCAGGAACGGTCTGGTGGATTTGGCCAGCTCACGATCCCGCAGGCGGGTATAGGCAGTGGAATACTTGGCAGTCATTGATCGGTAGTACCGCAAAACATCTGGCGAGATTTTACACCTGGCCACCAAATATGTCGTGACCATCCACTGCCTCCGGTCATCATCTCCCCGGCAACTTTTGCTCCCCATGCTACTTTTACAGGTGCCCTTTGGCATTCCCCCGGCAGTAGATATTTCAATAGATGCCGCGCCATATACAGCTGTTACAAGAAACCCTGGCCAATAACGCATAAGCAGGGCCAACCGGTGTTACATGGAGTTAA
Organism: Microbulbifer elongatus; assembly: GCF_021165935.1. Taxonomy (NCBI): domain Bacteria; kingdom Pseudomonadati; phylum Pseudomonadota; class Gammaproteobacteria; order Cellvibrionales; family Microbulbiferaceae; genus Microbulbifer; species Microbulbifer elongatus. The sequence continues at coordinate 4,044,385 of NZ_CP088953.1, forward strand.
CAATGAAAAGTCTCAGGCTGGCCGCTTGCATAACATTATTGTTCCCGCTTTTGGCGCACGCGCAGATTCCTGTTTCTGATGTCGATCTCAAACGCTTTTACGCACGGGTGGGTGCCAGTTTTATCTACCCGGATGACAACAATACGTCGCTGAAATACCACATCTTTCAGGACTGGAACCTTTACCGCACAGAGTGGGATATTGACGATGATGTAGGCTGGAATATTTCCGGTGTATGGCGTCCGCTACCCTATTTCGGCGTAGAGCTGATGTACGCGGACGGCGCGGATTTTTCGCTGAGCCTGGATCACCTCAAGGGACGGCCGGGGCACGAACGTATCGATTTCGGGCGCTTCAGCGCGTCCTCCGCCAACCTGTTTGTCAACTGGTACATGATGGATCTGGACTGCCTGGGCCAGCCCTATCTGGGCATAGGTGTCAATTACTCGGACTTCTACGACGACGACCTCTACCCGGAATTTCAGAATTTTCTGATCAATAGCGGCATCGCCACCGGGCCCAGCGACTTCGGCATGCGCCACAGCTGGGGCGCCAGTGCCCAGCTGGGAATCGACTGGCGCCTGGGCCGTGGCGTGGCGCGTTCCTGGCTGATCAATGCGGCGGTGATCTATACCGACGCCAACACCGATACCATCGTCACCTACACGACGGACCCGGGTTACCAGCGGCTCTACTCGGATTTTGAGGTCAATCCATGGACTCTGAATCTGGGCATCACCTATGAATTCTAAAAAGCAGGCGCTGCTCACAGTCGCCCTGCTACCGGCCGCTATCGCCTGTATCCTCATTCCCCCCGCCGCGCGCGCAGAGTGCACCCCCGGAAATATCGGTACGGAGGGGCCGGACCAGATCCTGTGCGACGTGAATAACGATCCAGCAGGTGCGGATGTCAGTACCCTGGGCGGAAATGATTTCGTCGATATCGATACCGTTACCCTGGGGACCGTGGATACGGGTACAGGGAACGATACGGTAGAGATCCTCGACGGGGTGATCGAGACCAATCTTGCAACAGGAGACGGCAACGATACCGTGATCGTGGAGGGTCGCGACTCAGAGATTGGCAACTACTTTTCCGGCGGGATCCACACTGGCGCGGGCAGAGATTATGTGGAGATTCTCGATGGCGTGGCGTTCGAAGTTCTCACCGGCGACGGTGACGACACCCTGATACTGGACGAAGGATTTATATTCCACCACGCCAATATGGGCGCGGGGGATGATCACTTTTATTACGACGAAGGTGTGATCGAACATTTTATCGGGGGCGACGGCTCCGATACCCTCCGCGTGGATTCCTTCGCCTACGATGCGACCACCCTGTTCGATGGCGGCGATGACCTGACCGCCGACGATGGGTACATCGACAGTATCAAATTTGTGCTCGATCACGATCTGGACGGGCGACTGCTGCAGAACTGGGAGCAGGTGATCGTCAACGGCAGCTCGAAGATCGATTTCTTTGGCACCCTCGCGGTCGGCGGAGGCACCGCGGCCGATGGCGAACGCCTGGGGCTGACCATCCGCCGGGGAGGCGTGGTCGAATTTATTCCCAAAGCGTTTACCATCCAGGGCGACGTCGTCAATGCCGGCACCCTGTGGATGAACGACGGGCGCTTTAACCAGCTGGACCTCGCCCCGCACGACGACGGCCGCTTCGGTAATTACACCGGCTACGATGGTCGGCTGTGGATGGATACCACCCTCGCTGGTGACGACAGCCCCACCGACCTGCTGAACGTGGCGGGCGATACCGCCGGCCACACCTTCGTGCGCATCTACAATTTCGGCGGCGATGGTGCCATGACAACCGGCGACGGCATCAGGATTATCGATGTTGCCGGCCACTCCGCACCGGACGCGTTTACCCTGGACGGCGAGTACATCGGTTACGACGGCCAGCCGGTTACCGTGGGTGGAGCCTACGGCTATACCCTGCACTACGGCGGTCAAACCGAGCCGGATGATGGCGACTGGCATCTGCGCTCCACCCTGCCGGATCCGTTTACCAGCAGTGACCAGCTGGTGCCACGCTGGCAGCCGGGGGCCGTGCTGTACGAAACCTACGCACAGGCCATTCGCCGCATGAACCAGCCCACCACGCTGCGCAAGCGCGTGGGCAACCGCTTTTGGGCAGGCACCAACTTCAAAGACCGCGGTCTGTGCTGCTACGGCGATGCGGTTGAGCGCACCATTGATGGCGGCGGACTGTGGATGCGGGTCAATGCGTTTTACAACGATAATGCGCCCGAAGAATCCACAGCCAATGCGCAGTGGCAACAGGATTACGGGCAGGTACAGATCGGCTCCGACTTCTCTTTCGATCCCTCGGTCTACCGCGGGCGGCTGATGCTTGGCATTTTCGCCCAGTACGGTTACGGCAGCACCGAACTGGACAGCTTTTTTGGCCAGGGAGATATCGACACCTACAACTGGGGTATCGGTAGCACCCTGACCTGGTACGGCAGCCAGAGCAGCTATGTGGATCTGCAGGCGCAGTTCAACTGGTTTGATTCCGATCTCTATTCCAGAGAGCTGTGGTATCTGGGTACCGGCAATGACGCACGCGGTTTCAACTTTTCCGTGGAGGGAGGACACAGCTTCAAACTCTGCGATTTCTACTCCCTGACACCGCAAGTACAGTTGGCGTATACCGCAGAGGATATCGACGATAACCACGACCCCTACGGGGTGCGCCTTGAAGATACGGAAAACCAGGGCGGGTTCGCCCGTTTCGGACTGGCGTTCGAGCAGCGGGTAAGCCAGCGTATCAACCGCAATATGTATGGCAACCTGTTGCTGGAGCGCATCGGCCTCTACGCGATCGCCAATACCTATTACTACTTTGATGATAAAACGGAAGTGAAAGTCTCCGGCACCTCGCTGTACCAGGCGCGGGACGAATGGTGGGCGCAACTGGGGCTGGGGTTTACCTACGATCAGTGTGGTGACCGTTGCTCGGTTTACGGTGAGGTGGACTATGCCAGCAGTGTGGAAAACTTTGGCGATAGTGACAGTGTGCAGCTGACCCTTGGCTTCCGCTTCAAGTGGTAGTACCGGCTTCGCGCCCGTGTTTCCGGTGGCGGCCTAATTCCCTATACTCCCGCCATGAGCAGCCCATCCGCCACTGCAGGCTCCGACCCCCTCGCCACCGTGACACCCAATCACTGGAGCAATCTCCTGTGGGCGCTGGAGGCACCGGATATCGCGCCTGATTTCCCCCTGCCCTGGCTGCCGGTACACCGCCACCGGGCGCTCACCGAGTTCTTTTCCCGTCCTGATGTCCATTCACAACTGGCGCCCGCCCTGCTCGCGCATCTCGAGCGGTTGCGCCACCATCGGCTGGGTATCTATTTCGAGAGCCTGTGGGCATTCGCCTTTACTCATCACCCGGACTATGAACTTCTGGCCCATAACTTTCCCATTCGCGACCAGGGCAAGACCCTCGGCGAGCTGGATTTTGTTGTCCGCCATAACCCAGACAATACATATGAACACTGGGAAATAGCACTGAAGTTTTATCTGCAGGTGGGAGATTACTGGGTGGGGCCGGGGCTGCGGGACCGGCTGGATATCAAGCTCGCACGTATGCGCAATCACCAGCTGCCCATTGCCCGCAGCGCCATTGCCACAGACACCCTGCAGGCGTCGGGTCTCACCATAGACCGTCAATGGGCACGGATGCCGGGGAGACTCTTCTCCCCTCTGGCGGGGCCAGACCTCCCCCAGCCCGGGGCACTCTGGTGGACCGACCTGGCTGGTTTTGACGCCCACCTGTCCGCCCACCAGAACAACTGGAGGCAGCTACCCAAAACCGGCTGGCTGGCCCCCATCCAGCCCGATTCCTCACCACCGGCCTTCCCGGTTGCACACGCCCATCTTGCCCGGGGGCCCATCTGTGTGGCCGCCCACGACGGCCAGAGCGAGGTCAGCCGAGGCTTTCTGGTCCCCTCGGACTGGCTCTCCCGCGCCCGGAACACCGTCCATCAGAATTAACCATCCCTTGACACAGATCAAAACAAGTTTACAATTTTCAGAAATTTCTGAAAGTTAAGAAGAAACCAAAACTAATGAAGCTTTCCAGTCAGGCCCAGGCCTTCGTGCTGCACTTCGGTGAAATGGGTAGCCGTTGGGGATTCAACCGCACCGTGGGGCAGATGTTTGCCCTGCTCACCATTCACAGCGAACCGGTGAACGCAGACCAGCTGGCCGAGGCACTGAAGATCAGCCGCGGCAATGTGAGCATGGGGCTGAAGGAGCTGCAGGCCTGGCGGCTGATCGAGTTGCACCATCAGCCGGGGGACCGCAAGGATTACTTTACCGCGGCCGGCTCCATCTGGGATCTGGCGCGCACCGTATTTGAAGAGCGGCGCAAACGGGAGCTGGACCCGACACTCACCCTGCTTCGTCAACTGCTGCTGACAGAACCAGGGGATGCTCAGGAAGCCGAGGCGCAGAAAAAAATCCAGGAGGTGTACAGCCTGCTGGAAATGCTCGACCAGTTTGCCAATACCCTGAGCAAACTCGATGAAAAAGACCTGCTCAAACTGATGAAGCTGGGCTCGGGACTCAGCAAGCTGCTGGATCTGAAGTCCAAAGCAACTGGCGCCGGGAGCAAGGCCGGGGCGAAAAAAGTCCCGACACGTAAATAGCCTTCTCCCTTCGTCCTTTCACACCGACTGCAACATCACCCCCGGTCTCGCGGCATCGGGACAAAGCCTGCCGCGCCCAGTTTACGTTGCGGCCACTCCGGCCGCGGCGGTTATAAAGAGGTGCCCATGCTGGATACTCTGATTCTTTCGCGCATACAGTTCGCTGCCAACATCAGCTTTCATATTCTCTTTCCCACCATCACCATTGCGCTCTGCTGGATTCTGTTCTTTTTCAAACTGCGCTTTGATCTTACCGACAACCCGGTGTGGATGCGGGCCTACCGCTTCTGGGTAAAAATATTCGCACTGACGTTTGCCCTCGGCGTGGTAAGCGGTATCACAATGTCATTCCAGTTCGGCACCAACTGGCCGGGCTATATGGAAACCGTGGGCAATATTGCCGGGCCCTTGCTGGGCTATGAAGTGTTGACAGCGTTTTTCCTGGAGGCCACCTTTCTCGGCATTATGCTGTTCGGCATCAAGCGGGTACCCAGCAAGATACACACCTTCTCCGCATTGATGGTGGCCATCGGCACCACACTTTCTGCCTTCTGGATCCTCGCACTCAACTCCTGGATGCAGACCCCGGCGGGCTATGAAATCCGCGATGGTGTTGTGCATGCCACCAGCTGGCTGGAAGTGATTTTCAACCCCTCCTTCCCCTACCGTCTGGCACATATGCTGCTGGCCTCCGGCCTTACCGCCGCCTTTTTTGTGTGTGGCCTTTCCGCCTACCGGATTCTGAAGGGCGATGAAAAACAGGCACCGCGGCTGGCCCTCAAAACCGGGCTCATCCTGGCGGCAATACTCGCTCCGTTACAGGCCTTTGTGGGCGACCTGCACGGATTGAACACCTTTGAACACCAGCCACAGAAAGTCGCGGCCATGGAAGGGGTATGGGAAACCGAGCGCGGTGCGCCGCTGTTGCTGTTTGCCGTGCCCAATGAAGAAACCCGCAGCAACGACTTTGCCGTGGGTATTCCCAATCTCGCCAGCCTGATCCTCACCCATGAACCTGACGGTGAAATTCGCGGGCTCAACGAATTTGAAGGCGATCACCCACCGGTAAAGCCGCTGTTTTTTGGCTTCCGTATTATGGTGGGCATGGGCCTATTAATGCTGGCAACCGCCTGGACCGGCTGTTACCTGCTGCGCCGTAAACAGCAGCTACCACCGGTGTTTCTGAAACTGCTGGTGGCCATGACCTTCTCCGGCTGGGTTGCCACTCTCGCGGGCTGGTACGTCACCGAGGTGGGACGGCAACCCTGGCTGGTGACTGGAATTTTGAAGACTGCAGATGCAGTCACTCCGGTAGCGCCGGCCAATGTGGGGCTTTCCCTTGCGCTTTATCTGATTGTGTATGTGATTTTGATGTGGGCCTATATCCATACCCTGAAACGTATGGCGCTGAAGTCAGTCACCGTGGAGGAATTTGAAACTGCGGAACCGGTAGCGGACGGTAGCCTGACCAATCTTCCCCATTCGCACGCACACACTGAAACTTGTGGAGGTACAGCATGAACGAGATGGTCAACCACAGCGGCGACTGGTTACCGGTGGTTTTTATCGGATTGATGGGTGTGGCGGTGCTGGCCTACGCAATCCTCGATGGCTACGACCTGGGCGTGGGCATTCTGCTACCCATGGGCGAAGATGACGAACTGCAGCGGGATACCATGATCGCCTCCATCGGCCCTTTCTGGGATGCCAACGAGACCTGGCTGGTGCTGGCCATCGGACTGTTGCTGATTGCCTTCCCCGCAGCCCACAGTCTGATTCTGATGCACCTGTATATTCCCGTGGCGATTATGCTGATCGGCCTGATCATGCGCGGGGTGGCCTTCGACTTCCGCGCCAAGGCGGCGGTGGACCACAAGCTGGCCTGGGACCGCACCTTTAAAGTCGGCTCTCTGCTGACCACTCTCACCCAGGGTTACATGCTCGGCCAATATGTCATGGGCTTCGATCAGAGCCTGCCTTCACTGCTGTTCTGCGCGGTGTCTGCACTCGGTGTCACTGCGGCCTACAGCTATATTGGCGCGGCTTGGCTGGTGTTGAAAACCGAAGAGAAGTTGCAGACGCGGGCGGTGCGCTGGACACAACGCGCGGGGCGGGCATCCCTGGTGGGCGTGATTGCGGTGTGCGCAATCAACCCACTGGTAAACCCGGGCGTGTTCGATCGCTGGTTTACCTTCCCACTGGTGATGTTTGTGCTGCTGATTCCGGCGCTGTGTTTTCTGGGATTTGTATTTAACGATATTCTGCTGGCGCGACTGCCCAAGGCCGATGATCGCCACAGCGCCGTGCCCTTCGCCATTGTGGTGGGGATTTTCACCCTGTGTTTCAGCGGGATTGGATTCAGCTTTTTTCCGGAAATCGTTCCCGGGCAGATGAATATCTGGGAGGCCGCCAGTGCACGGGAATCCCTGCAGTTTATTCTGGTGGGAGCCGTAATCGTGATTCCAGTGATACTTCTGTACACGGCGTTTTCTTACCGGGTGTTTCGCGGGAAAGCGACCGATTTGCACTACCATTGAAGGTCGTTGGTTTCGCAGATACGAAAAAGCCCTGATTTTTCAGGGCTTTTTCAGCTCGCCTGCGGGCAGGCTCCCGCAGGAAAGGTGCTTTCCCGGTAGGAAGCTACTGCTTCCACTTGCGGTATTCTTTCAACGCCTTGTAGGGGCGCTCGCTGTACCAGGCGTAGCCCTCACGACGCTCGGCGGATATTTTCTTAATCTCGAACTGGATACTGCCATCGCGGTCGCCGAAAACCGGGCGACTACTGTCGATATCGTAAAAGCGCCCCCACAGCGGATCGGCGTTTTCATCCGGCATCAGTGCCGGCAACACTTCGCCACGTCGGTAACGCAGGCCGTCGATCCGGTGCTTCTCGAACCAGCCAGCCGCGCTGTCGATCGCGTCGCGCACCGGCGGTGACGGATTCTCGATCGTCATCAGAAACAGCATCAGATCCGCACTTTCACTGGTGGCCAGAGCAACCGGCTCAAAGGCGCGCGCGGACGTGGGCTCCAGGGTAAGCGGGTGGTGCTGGGCACCCCAGATAGTGGGCTCACCGTTCACTTTTACTTGCGTCGCTACCAGCATATCCAGAGCGCGGCGCAGACTGTCTCGGGCCCAGGCTTTCAGGTGTTCCGGTAAAAACGCGAAACGGGCACCCCCCTGCGCCACCACACCGATTATTTCCAGCAGGTTGGCAATGGCATCGTCATTGAACGTAATGTCATCGTGGTAACCACCACGCAGTGGAAACGTTTGCGGCCATCCCCCATTGGGGTACTGGGCCAGAAGAATGTAGCGCAGAGCACGACTGGCAGAATCGCAATAGCGCGCCTCTCCGGTGGTATTGCACGCATTCACCATCACCCAGAACTGCACACTGGTCGCGTTGTTATCAAATGTGGGGATATACTTTTTTTCGGTGCCGTAGTACTGACCCGGCTCGCGGGGAATGCGCATATCGGTGCGCTTGGACCAGCCACCGGAAGGCGTCTGGTAACTGAGCAGGCTGTCGGCCAGCGCCCGGCCTTCGTCGCTGGCGATATAGTCGCGATCGTGCCGCGCTTTTTTGACGTCGAAACCAAACAGCTTGGCTTTGGTGGGCTTGGTACTCTTTTTGATACCTGCCGCCTTGCGCTCAGCGGCCAGAGCCTTCTGATCCAGTTCGGAAAAGAAACGGGAGAGCGCACGATAGTCTTCCATATTGCGGGCGGGCTGATACGCATCTGCATTTTCCGCTTCCGGACTGCACCCACCGGAGAACAACAACACAAGACTGAGGGAAAACAGACGGGCGGCGCCGATCCATCGTGCAGGCGGTACTGGTCGCAAGGTCATAGTCGGACTCGCTATCGATCCTGTCAGGCAGGATTTCATTATTTGGTAAGGCCAAATAATGTTAGCAAAAGCACCGCAAGGAGGGAACAGGCACAAAAAAGCCGGGGCTGGCCCGGCTCAAAGAATGCATTGGTTTCCTGGCTATTCAGACTGCTATTCAGGCAGTAGCCCCGGTCAGAGCCGCCGCTTTCGCACGTCTTTTGACCCGCGCATTGCGGCGCTTCTCGCGGCGCTGGTACCAGATATAGACGCCGGTGATGGACAGCAGCAGCGGCGACAGGCCGATCACGCACCACAGGATTTTACTCACCAGGCCGGCAAAGTTGCCAAAGTGCAGGCGGCGGTAGCTGTCCACGATCACCGCGCCCAGGTCAGCGTCGCGGATATCGTAGCTGAGTATATGTTCACCGCTCTGGGCGTTGTAAGTGACGTTGCTGGCGTATTCGCTGATCAGCGGATTGCCGGTGGGGACGTCGCCCCAGAAGGTGAAGTTGGCACCCGGTTCCCAGGGGAAGGAGATGTAGGTGGTTTCAAAGTTCTGGATGCGGTTGCCGGTATCGTCCATCAACCCCTGCAGGGAGAGGTCGTCGTTGTACAGGCGCTCGGCCATCTTGTAGTGCTCGTGGCCGTCCGCATGTTCTGCCACCTCGTGGGCAAAGTGGGTGATGTTCCACCAGGCACCGGTAAAACCGAGAATCAGCAGAATGGGCGCGCCGATAATGCCGGTCATTTTGTGCAGGTCGGAGAAATACACGATCATGCGCGCGTTCCAGCGCAGGGTGAAAAAGTTTTTCCAGAATTTGCGGTACAGAATAAAACCGGTGATACCAAGTAGACACAGCAGAATGGAGAAGACACTGGTGATCAGCATGCCCCAGTCACCCAGCAGCAGGGTGTAGTGCAGGTCCAGCAGCCAGTTGGTCAGGTCGTCGGTCAGACCGGTGGGGCCGCGCAGGGGTTCACCGGTATACTGATCCATCAGGGCAAAGGTCCACTCGTCGGTACCGTACTGCATGGTGTAGACCACGTCCGCGCGGTCCCCGTCCTGAAACAGCGCCCAGCCGGTGACTTCGTAATCCGGGAAATTCTTGTGCATGGACGCCTCCAGGGCATCCAGGCTCAGCCGCTCGCGTCCGGCGGAATCCACCCGCACCAGGTCCGGCGCGAGCATGGTGTCGATCTCGTGCTTGAACACCAGGATGCTGCCGGTGATACAGATAACCAGCAGCGGAACAAAGGCGGCCAAGGCCATCCAGCTGTGCAGTTTGAACAGGGTTTTATTCATAATTCTTGATGTTTGAGCTCGGACAACGCGCCTGTACAAATAGTAAACAGCGGCGGAGGGTAAGCATTCTGGACAGACATGAGGCCGACCGAAATGCGGATTGAAACTTGCACGGGAGTCTAGCCTCCAACCGAAACAAATACAACGCATTCTCATTTAGCTTTTCGCAATCGACGCCAGATGCGAAATATCTAGAGACTGAAAAGCAGAAAGGCCGGACAAACTGCGGGTTTGTCCGGCCTTTCCTTCTGACTCAGGAAGCCATGCCTCGTTATCAGAAGCTGTACTGGAAGGATACCTGACCGTGACGCGGCGCACCGTAGATAGCGCCGTAGGCCAGACCCTCCACATACTTCTCGTCGAACAGGTTGTTGATGTTGAATCGAACAGTCGCGGACTCGCTCACTTCATAAGACGCGAAGGCGTCCGCGCGGAAGAAGGCGTCCTGCTCGGCATAGCTACCGACGATGTCTGATTGCCAGCGACCGTTCACACCCAGGCGCAATTGTGGCAGCGCCTCCAGTCGAGTATTGACACGTACCAGGGCGGTGGTGCGCGGTACCCATTCGTAGATGTCACTGCCATCCGGGCCAGTCAGGTCCAGATGAGTCAGGCCCACCGTCAGGTTGGTATTATCGGTTACCTGCCCCACCGCTTCGATCTCGAAGCCTTCCGACTTTACGTCTTTGGGGGCGTACCAGGAAGTACCATCGATCTCGCCGGCGTATGTCGCCAGGCCCTGCTGCTCTGCACTGAATACCGCAGCGGTGGTCAGCAGGCGGCTGTCGAACCACTCGGCCTTGACCCCGGCTTCCATATTCACGCCCTTCATCGGGTCCAGATAGACACGGTTGATATCGGTCTGGTCCTGATTCTGGAAAATATCGGAGTAGGAAACGTAGCCGAGAATATTGTCGGTGAAATCGTAGGTCAGCCCCATATACGGGCTGGTCTCTTCGGTATCCGGGTAGTAGGTCTGGGATACACCACCGCCGTAGATAGAGCTGCCTTCGCGCGCCAGCTTGATGGAATTCACTCCCACGATCGCATTGAGCGCATCGGTAATGCTCAGGCGTGCCGCAGCGTAGAGGCGGGTCAGTTCCTGCTCACCGGCAGATGCAGGGGACATCTCACCCCATGTGGGCTCTGGATAATCCTTTCCACCATCAGGAATGGGAAGCGGAAGAAACATTTGCTCGTCCGGAGCCGGCGCAGAACTTGAAGCGGTCTCCTTCATGGAGTGGCTGACTCCGGCAATCAGCGTGTGCTCCTGACCAAAAGCATTGAATGCGCCGGTCAGATTCGCGTCCAGCAAATCGTTGGTGCTGTCGGTGGCGCCGCGATATGGCCAGCCAAGGGGACCGGTGCCATCTTCATTGATGTAGCTGCCCCACGCGTAGAGAAGCTTGGATTGAGTTTCGTTCTCGTGCCGGTTGTAGGTGAACTTGGCTTCCCAGCCCTCGGGCAGCTGGTGGGTATATTCGACAAACGCGGTTTTGGATTCGGTATCCCAGTAGGCCCAGTCGGCGGCGGTGGAAGTGGAGGTATCGAAGTCCGCCATGCTGCCGTCTGCGCGGAACAGAATCAACGAGCCCCACATCGGGGAATCCTGCTTGTCATCGCGAATGGTCACACCGGCAGTCAGTACACCGTTGGTGCCGATCTGGCCGTCCACGACACCGTACAGGGACATCTTCTCATCGTGCTGGTCACGGATGTGGGAATCCTTGTCTTCGTAAGCAACAACCACACGGCCGGCCCAGCTGCCATCTTCGGTCAGCACCTGGTTGTAGTCTGCTGCGGCACGTTTGTAGCCGTAGGAGCCACCGCGGAAATCGACGATGCCACCGGTTTCATTGGTCGGGCGCTTGCGCACATAGTTGATGGTGCCGGAGGCGTTGCCCACACCGGTCAGCAGGCCGTTGGCGCCGCGGATCAACTCAATCTTGTCAAACAGGAAGGTATCCAGCTGGCCAACTACAGTACCGAAGTCGTTGGTCATACCGAGGCCGTCGACCTGGGTAAGCTGGATCTCGAAGCCACGGGAGTTGAAGGTGGCACGGTTGGTTTCGTACTGGTCGACATTCACACCGGTGCTCAGCTCCAGCGCCTCATTGGAGCCGGTGACACCGAAGTCTTCCATAGTCTGCTGGTCGACAATACTGATCGATTGCGGGGTGTCCTTGATGGCCAGTGCCAGGCCAGTGGCACCGCGGCTGACACGCTTTTCACGTACACCCACAACGGTCATTTCTTCAATTGCGGTTGTTGTGGTTTCGCTTTCCTGCTCAGCAGCGATGGCGCTATTGGCGCCGGCCAGCGCAACCGCCAGCAAAGACCAGGCAAAAGTACGTTGATTTGATCCCATGATTGAGTCCCCAGGAACTACCCCTTGAATTTGGGACGGGAGTTTAATGAACCAAAACGCTAAATGCAATGCGTTCTCATTTAGATTTTATTGCGAAAAGGCATTTATCTCCCCACGCCCGCATTCGCCGCCGGTGTCACCGAATTGCCACAAATACGGATTACGCTGCCGCTCTTTCACTGTCGGGATCAGGGGAAGACGTGGCCACAGATCGCAAGAGCCTGCGCTGGATTCTGCTGCATGGGGCGGCCGCTATCGCGGTACTGTGCAGCCTGCTGACCGGCCTGCGCATTGCGAGCCTCACCCGGCCGGAGATCGCCCGCTTTGAGGAGCTGCTTCCCCAGGGGCAGGTGGTGGGGCTGCATATTCTCAGCGCGCTGGGGATCACTGTGGTGGCCGCGCTCTACCTGGCATACCGCCTGTTTGCCTCGCGCGACGCTTCCGCGAATACCTCCTCACTGTCTGGCTGGCGCTGGCCGGGATGGCACCGGGCGATTATTCGCGCGGGCTACCCCGCTCTACTGCTATCTCTGATCAGTGGCTGGCTGTTGTTTGGCGGCACCGGCTGGCATCTGCGCGACTGGCACTACCTGGGCGCGCTCGCCATTCTGCTCTACCTGGCGTTACATGCGGGCCTCTATCTGGCCCGCTGGGGGCGGCAGTCGCTGCTGCGGACATGTCTGCCCCGGGGTGGGCGGAGATCCGGCCCCCTCCTGCTCACCGGTGGCGGTTTGCTCGCCCTTACCCTGCTGCTGTTTACCGGCGGCTGGCTTGCCACCCACAACCAGAGCCAGATCCCACTTCCGGTCACACAAATTCCACTGCTGGACCCACAGCAGCCACCCATAGAAATCGACGGCTACGCCAGTGAGCCCCAGTGGCGCGACGCCGTACCGGTTACCCTGCACACCGACGGCGGCGCCAACTTTGACAATGGCGCCACCGAGGTCACCCTGCGGGCACTCACCAACGGCGAAGAGTTTTTCCTCTCCGCACGCTGGCGCGACGCTACCCGCAGCCTGGTGCACTTGCCCCTGATAAAAACCGAACATGGCTGGCAGGTGCAGCAGCAGGGTTTCCACAACTTCGATGAAACCCGCCACTACGAAGACAAGTTTGCGGTAATGCTTTCGGCCAGTTGTGCGTTCGGTGCTGCCGGTACCGCCCACCTGGGGCGCAAGCCATTGTCCAGTCGTCCCGCCAACTGGCACGGCAAGGGCTATCACTACAGCAGCGACGGACAACTGCACGATCTGTGGCACTGGAAGGCGGTGCGTACCAACGACATGTATCTGGCCGACGACAACTTCATCGGCCCCCCAGACCAGGTGCGCCCGGGGGAGCGTCGCTATACCGCCGGCTACCAGCAGGATGGCAAGGAGTCCGGTGCCTACGTAATGAACTGGCAGTGGTACAAACCCACAATCATTATTCCCAAACGCCTGCCCAAAGACCCGGTGCAACTGGCGGCGCTACAGGATGAAGGTAGTGCTTTAGACAACAGCAGTCAGGCAGAGTGGGTAATCCCCTGGTTTGACTACCAGCCCTACTCGGCAGAGCAGGACGCGCACTTTCCCCAAGGGACGCGGATGCCCTCGGTCATGTACAACTCCAACCGCTTCGAAGGGGACCGCGCGGATGTGCGTGCCCGCGGCGAATGGAAGGATGGTTACTGGCACCTGGAAATGGCACGCAAGCGGGTTACCGGTTCCCCACTGGATGTGCCCATTGCAGACGGCACCTGCCTGTGGGTTTCCGCATTTGACCGCTCCCAGGTAGCGCATACCCGGCACACCCGTGCCGTGCGCTTGCAGTTTCCCGGGGGACCCCGCTCGTGAAAAGATGGCAGCGCTCGTTGATCCTGTTTTTTATTCCGTCGAGTGTATTGCTCGGCGCTGCATTGCATCAACCGCAGGCACCAACACCCATTCGACACCATTTCACCAAGATTGATGCCACCGGTACGCCTCTGCCCGCCTGGGCGGGGCCCTGGGCCTGCGTGTGCGACCATCGCACCGGGCTGTTGTGGGAAGTGAAGACCGACAGCGAAAATATTCACGATGGCTTATGGACTTATTCCTGGTATGCCGAGCCCCGGAACAAAGCGGCCAGCCCCCCTGCAGCCGGCGAGTTTGTTACAACCTCTGCAGAAAACGACCCGCAGCCGCTCGGCACACCCAATCAGGGCGACTGCTATTTTGAGGAAGAGCGCTGCGATACCGCCGACCTGATCCGGCGCACCCGCAGTGAACAACTGTGCGGCGAGCAGCACTGGCGACTGCCGACCAGCGCCGAGCTGAAAACACTGGTCTATACCGACGCAAAAGCGGGCCAGCCGACCATCGACACCGCCTTTTTTCCGAAAACCAAACGCGGTGATTACTGGACTTCCGAGCAGGGCCGCGGGTTGCAGAATGTTTACAACTATTTGAACACCGGCGCGGTGGCCATCAGCTTCGTGCATGGGCAAACCATCACAATTCCACACCGCAATGCAGCCTTTGTGCGCCTCGTTTCCGAGAATTCAAAAAGCTGTCACTAATCCTCCGCACACTACCCGCGCTGTAATTTTTCGGTCTTCTGATCTTCATTTATTCCTTTTAAATAAAAATCTGAACAGGAAAACCCATGAAACAGTTTCAGGGAAGTAACCGTATCGCATTGGCCGGCGCCAGCAGCCTGCTGATGACTCTGTGCGCGGCAGACGCCAGCGCCGCGACCAAACACCACCGCCTGGTATGGGATAGCGATGGCCGCACCAGCGCGGTGATTGGTTTTTCTCCCGACGGCACCAGCAACAATCCTTATGTCAGCTACGGCTACACCACCAATGAAAGCAATTGGAGCAGCGCCGGTGTAGACGCCAGCTATACCTTTGATGGCAGCATCAACAGCAACTTCGTACGCCTGGATAACCTCTCCGCGGATTCGGAAATTTTCTTCCGCGTGTGCGATCAGGACGGTTGCGGCGAGCGCTTCTGGTTCAAGACCGCCCCCAACGACAACTCGCCGTTTGTGGTGATTGCCGGCGGTGATACCCGCACCGGCCATACCAACCGTCGCCAGGGCAACCAGCTGCTGGCAAAAATCCGTCCGCTTGCGGTACTGCACGGCGGGGACTTTACCGATGCCAACAGCGCCTCACAGATGCGTGCCTTTCTGGACGACTGGGAACTGACCTACTCCAATGACACCATCGACGGCCTGAGCTACAAGCGCATCTATCCGCTGATTCCGACCCACGGCAACCACGAAGACGACAACTACTCCACCCTGTGCCAGGTGTTCGGCGCCGACTTCAATGCTGATGGTCACTGCAACCCCAGCGATACCTACGGTGCGGTGCAGATCTCTCCCCTGCTGCGGGTGTACACCCTCAACAGTCAGTTCAAAAACAGCGGCTGGTCTTCCTATGCTTCCGCCATGAACAACTGGCTGCAGAGTGACCTCGCCACCTACGGCGGCAGTGCTCAGTGGCGTTTTGCCCAGTACCACAAACCGATGTTTCCCCACTACACCGGCAAATCCGACAATGTGATTCTGCACAGCTGGTGGGCACAGAACTTTTACGACTACGCCATGAACCTGGTGGTGGAGTCCGATACCCACATGACCAAGCTGACGCAGTCCCTGGCCCCCAGTGGCAACGGTTTTACCACCGCCTCCAACGGCGGCACCGTATACGTGGGTGAAGGCAGCTGGGGCGCACCGGCCCGCTCCGCCAACGATCCGAAATCCTGGACCATCGATCTCGCCAGTATTCAGCAATTCAAGGTGATTCAGGTGAGCCCCAGCGAGGTGACGGTTCGTACCGCTCAATTCAACACCTCTGCGAACACCCTGAGCCGCACCGAGCGTGCAGCAGATCCGCTGGCACTGCCGGCCAATGTCAACTGGTGGAGCGCCAATCAGGTGGGCGAGGCCATGACTCTGACCCGTAACGGCAGCAACCGCACGGTGATCAGCAGTAGCTCTTCCGGCGGTTCGTCCAGTGGCAGCTCTGGTGGCAGTGTTGGTAATAACCCCATCGCCATGGCGGTCACCGATGACGTGTTTGTCACTGCGAACCAGACCGGCACCAACTATGACGGCAGCAACGAAGGCCTGCTCGCCGACGGTTACGACTCCACCTACGGCGAGATGATGACCCTGCTGAAATTTGACCTGGACGAAGTCGCCAGCTGCAGTAACTTCAGCAACCTTACGCTCGAGGTGAGCGTCACCAATTACTCCAACAGCAGCTACGGTGTGTTTCTTGCCAACGGCAACTGGCAGGAAGAGAGCGCAACCTGGAGCAATGTCGGCGGCAGCGGCGTGCGGGGCACCCAGCTTGCGACCTTCACGCCCTCGTCCACCGGACTGCACCAGATCAGCCTCTCCGGCGGTGCCATTGAAAGCTGGCTGAGTGGCAACAACACCGGCCTGGTGATTGCCTCCCTCGGTGGCGGTGATGGGGTCGACATGCACTCAAAAGAAACCGGTGTTGCACCGGTACTGTATGTCGACGGCGACTGTGGGGCTTCCAGCAGCTCCTCCAGCTCTGGCAGCTCCTCGGGCTCCGGGAGCTCCTCAGGGTCTGGCAGCACGCAGCAGTTCGTGCAGGCCGCTTCCGACGATGTGTTTGTGGGCTCTGGACGCAGTGGCAGCAACTTTGACGGCAACAGTGACGGCCTGTTGGCAGACGGCAGTGATCGCTACTACGGCGAGCTCTACACGCTGATCAAATTTGACCTGAGTGGGGTGGAAAACTGCAGCAATTTCTCACAGGCCACCCTGGAGCTGAATATCACCGACCGCTCCGGTAATACCTATGGTATCTACCACGCGGCAACCAACTGGCAGGAAGGCAGCGCCACCTGGAACAGCGTCGGCGGCAGTGCGGTGCTCGGCAATCAACTGGCCACCTTTGTCCCCAGCGCGAAAGGCACACGGCAGATTGATCTGCTGTCTTCCGGCATTGTGGAAACCTGGCTCGCCGGCACCAACACCGGCCTGGCGATTGCACCCATCAACGGCAGTAACGGGGTGGATATGACCTCCAAGGAAACTGGCCAGGGACCGCTGTTGCGACTGGAAGCGACCTGTAGC
Source organism: Microbulbifer elongatus (assembly GCF_021165935.1). NCBI lineage: Bacteria > Pseudomonadati > Pseudomonadota > Gammaproteobacteria > Cellvibrionales > Microbulbiferaceae > Microbulbifer > Microbulbifer elongatus. Next base: position 4,061,654 of record NZ_CP088953.1, read on the forward strand.
AACTGATTGCGATAAGGCTTTGCGTGTCGCATAAAAAAAGGGGCTCCCATAGTGGGAGCCCCTTTTCGATGGTCCTGCCGGTTAATCCGATGCCTTGAGGCTACGGTCAAAAAAGTCCTTCATCATCTGGTGCCAATGCTTGCGGGTTTCCTTGCCGCGCAGACTGTGCTTTTTGCCCGGATAAGTCATCAGCTCGAACTGCTGGCCATTGTCCTGCAACTGCTTGATCAGTTTGGTGGTGTTGGTGAACAGCACATTGTCGTCGGCCATGCCGTGATAAATCAGCAGCGGGCCTTTCAGCTCCGCAGCATAGGGAAATACCGATGCCGCCTCGTAGGCTTCCGGCACCTGATTCGGGTTGCCCATATAGCGTTCGGTGTAGTGGGTATCGTACAGGCCCCAGTCGGTTACCGGCGCACCGGAAATACCCGCCTTAAAATAATCCCCGGCCTTGAACATGGTCATCAGCGCCATATAGCCCCCGTAGCTGTGGCCATAGACTCCAATACGCTCCGGGTCAACAAACGGCAGTGAGCGCAGGAATTTGACTCCGGTGACCTGATCTTCCACTTCCACGCTGCCCATTTTCTTGAAGATGGGGTCTTCAAATTTTTTGCCGCGGTTCGCCGAACCACGGTTGTCCAGGGTAAACACCACGTAGCCTTGCTGGGCCATGTACTGGTTGAAAGGTCTGTCCCAGCTATTGGTCACCAGCTGTGCGTGGGGGCCCCCGTACAGAAACACCATGGTCGGATAGGACTTTTTCGGATCGAAGCCTGCAGGCTTGTACAGGCGGTAGTGCAACCTGTGCCCTTCCGGCGCCGTAATCTCACCGAACTCCGGTTCGATCCAGTCGCTCATATACGGATACAGCGGGTGGCCTTTCTCTACCTTGTTTTCCTGCAGCCAGGTCACGCGTTGGCCATCAACTCCGTGCAGGCTGACCTGGGCCGGCGTCGTCGGGTTGGAATAGGTATCGATATAGCCGGAGGCATCAGCGGCAAACTCGATACTGTGCATGCCGGCGCGGGAGGAGATTTTTTCAATCTCGCCGCTACCCGCCAGGTCGGTCACATAGAGATGGCGCTCCAGCGGCGTGTCCTTGCGACCGGAGAAATACACCTTGCCGGCTTTCTCATCCAGCGCTTCCAGTTCGTCAATGGTCCATTCACCATGGGTCAGTTGCGCCAGTTGCTTGCCGGAGAAATCGTACAGGTAAAGATGTTTGAAACCGTCCTTTTCCGACGCCCAGATAAAGCGGTCGCTGTCGTTCAGAAAACGCAGGTCGTGAAACAGGTTTACCCAGGTGTCACTGGTCTCCACCAGGGCGTTACGGGTGCGACCGCTGGGGATATCCACAAAGCGCAGCTCAAGCCGGTTCTGGCTGCGATTCTGCCATTGGTAACTGAGCAGGTTATCCCGAGCCCACTTTACCCGCGGAATATAAATATCTTCCTCTTTGCCCAGATCCAGCCACTGGGTTTTCCCACTGGTCAGATCCAGAACACCCAGCCTGATTTTCACATTGGGACGACCCGCTGCGGGGTAGCGCTGCTTGATCATCTCGATGCGGTCCGCATAGATCTCGCTGCGGGTCACTTCATCCACCGGGCTCTCGTCTACCTGCAGATAGGCGATGCGCTTCTCATCCGGCGACCACCAGTAGCCGGTCATCCGATCCATCTCTTCCTGGGCGACAAATTCGGCCATGCCGTTTTTGATCGCGCCATTTTTGGAACCGCCATCGGTGGTCAGCTGGCGCTCTTGGCCAGAATCCAGATCCACTACGTAAATATTCTGATCGCGAATAAAGGAAACGAAGTTGCCCTTCGGCGATACCCGGACGTCGGTCTCAAAGGCTTCGGTCTCGGTCAGCCGTTTCGCCTTGCCTGTCTCCAATGCGTAATAAAACACATCGCCGGCGAGGGGGAACAATAAGGACTGGCCGTCTTTGGACCAGCTGTACTCCATAATGCCGCTGCCAAAAATACGCTGGCGCTCGCGGCGGGCCTTTTCCTCATCGGAGAGCTTTTCCTCTCCACTGTGGAGCTTGTCGGAATCCACCAGCATCCGGGTCTCGCCGTCGCCGAGTCGGTACTCCCACAGGTCGTAGCGGTTGTAATCTTCTTCCCGCCCTTTGAGAAAGGTCACGCGGCTGCCGTCCGGTGAATACTGCAGCGCGCGCGGGCTGGTGCCGCTCAAAGCAGGATCGGAGAATATTCGATCAATTGTCAGCTTTTCAGCAACAGATTGTCCGGCAAAACCAGCAATAAACAGAGACAGGGCAAAGTGCTTCATAACATATCAACCACACGGAAAATCGTGACGAGAAAATGACACAATTTGCACAAGATTAGTAGCTTTCGGCACCGGCGCCCTGCACCTGTATATCAGTCCGATGGATCCTCCCCCGCATCCGTGGCCACGCCTGCGGACGCCGTACGCCCACGGTCACTGGAGGCCTGGGTATCGCCGTGTTTCGCCGCAACCGGTTGAGTGGAAGACCGGTCCTGCGACCCGGCACGACCTTGAGTATCGTCGGCACCGGACAACAGTCGAATGTTGGAGGTTGTGGCTTCCCCGTCTTTGTTCTCGCCAAAATACAGCGTCTGATGAGGGAATGGGATTTCAATATTGCGCGCATCAAATGCCAGCTTGATCCGACGGTTGAATTCCCGCCCCACATACCACTTTTCGTGGGCACGGGTGCGCGTTCTGGCCTTGATGACAACGGCACTGTCATCAAATCGGTCGACCCCCAGCACCTCCAGTGGCTCCAGAATATAGCGGCCAAACTCTTCGCTTTCCCGCAGATCCCGATCAATCTCCAGCAGGCAGGAAACCACTTCATCGGTGTTTTCCCGATAGGCGACGCCGACCTCGAGCATGTAATAGCTATAGTCCTTGGTGAGGTTGTCCACAATGCTGATTTCGCTGAAGGGCACCGTGTGTACGGTACCGTCCAGAGCGCGCATCTCCACTTTACGCAGCGTTATTTTCTCTACCACACCGGTGCGCCCGCCGACAGTCACCACGTCGTCAACCTGTAGCAGATCTTCAATCAGAATGGTAAACCCGGTAAGGAAGTCCTTCACCAGGGTTTGCGCCCCGAAACCAATGGCGATACCCAGCACACCCGCACCGGCCAGTAAAGGCATCACGTCGATCCCGATTTCCGACAGCACAACCAACAGCGACAGCACCGTAAGAAAGAACAGCAGCGCATTGCGTACCAGCGGAATCAAGGTGCGCACCCGGGCCGTGACCGCCCCCTGATTTTTACCGGTAAAATGCTCGATGGCGCCGTTGATCAGTTCCCAGATACTACTGAAGACCAGTATTACCAGCAGAATGGAGAACACCACCTCGGCCGCTTTCACCAGGCTTTCATCGTCCACCACTACCCCAAAAGTCCGGTTAAACACCAGCGACAGGGTGTACAGGGCCAGCAGCCCGGCAATGGCGTATCCCGCCAGTATCTGCAGGCGGAAGTAACTTGAAAAACGGTGGTGGTGTAATCCGAGGGCCCGCCGTACCCGACCAAACCTGCGGTCGAAGCTGCGTGCAAGCCGGCGATTGCCCCACACAAACAGCGCAATCAATGCCAGCGCGCTGCCGGTCACGATCAGCTTGGCGGCGCTGTTGGCACTGATACCCAGGGTGTCCAGCAGTTCACCATACTTATCCACAAGGCGACTGGCGGTCTGCTCGGGTAAAAGTGCGTCGGCAATGGCCAAAGGGTTTTCTCCAGCCCGCTCACTTTCGGTCTTCTGCAGGGCCTTCAGACCCTTCAGGTTCTGAATAAACTGATCGCGTTGGTTCGGGTTCTCCAGCGTCTGGATCAGGCGCTCGATTTCTTCTGTCGACATCTCCGGGCTGGCGCTTGACGCAGCGCCGGTGTCACTGACCGCTGAGTTCAATACAGATGTGCTCTGCACTTCGGCGCCAGCAAGCGCCGGGGCAAGTATCAAGAACAGAAGCAGAGCGCTTCGCACAAACAGAGACACCGGGTCATTTATCCCGGTAACACTCTCCCCCCAAAAACGATTCGTACCTGATGACTCTCCCAAAGGAATAACCTCACTCCACAAAATACAGTACTCACAATGACGAATTTTTCTGGAGAGGTGCAAAGGAAGTGCCAACCGTTGCACGCCAGTCACTGTGATTGCGACTACCCGGTACACTCCCCTTCCAGGCAAAAAAATAGGTTTCCAAATGCGTTGCCATGAGCAATACATTCTTTCCGGGCGGGCATGTTTGAGCGGCGGCCGGACCTGAATCGGTAAAAATTTCACAAACACATGAAATAAATACCGGAATCCGTTTTACCGGGTACCGAATCAACACCCCCCATCGACGCCAAACCCAGTTGCCATGGGCTTTTCAGAAAATTGGCATGGGGTTTGCGATACCACTGTCGGAACTCATGACGAAACCCAAACTCGTTTTGCTGACACACGGAGACAGAAACATGCTTGGATGGTCGATCATCTTTCTTATTATCGCGCTGGTGGCGGCACTTTTCGGATTCACCGGCATTGCCAGTGCATCCGCGGGTATCGCCAAAGTCATCTTTTTTATCTTTATCGTATTGTGGCTGATCGCCGTGGTCGCAAACGCTATTCGCGGACGGGGCCCCAAGCCCTAACAGGCTGCGTATTAGAATCACTGACATCAACCAAGGAGAAACCATGAAGATTTTCAATAAAACGGTATATATCGCACTGGCCATCACTACCGCCATGGCACTGGCGGCCTGCAGCGAAGAAAAGGATGCAGAATCCATTGGTGAAACCATCGATGAAACCGTTACCGATACCGGCAATGCCATTGAGGACGCCTGTGAAGACGTGAAGGAAAACGCAAATGCGGAAGATACGGACTGCTAACCCACAGCATCGGGCATAAAAAAGGGAGTGCACTGCACTCCCTTTTTTATTGAAAAGAAACCTGAACCACCTACTCCGGATGGAATGAATCCGTTGCCGATTGCGGCGCACCATCACCGGTGGCCTTCTCGTATTTATCCAGTTTGTTGTACAGGGTTTTCACACTGATACCCAATTGCTCGGCTGTTTCCGTTTTGTTTCCGTCGTTCTGAGCCAGTGTGCGCTCAATGGCTGCCTGTTCCAGTACGTCCAGTGGTACACCGGCCGGCACCTGAGGTACTGTGGATGCCGAGTCCCGATCTGCCTCCATATCGCCGAGAATAATATGTTCGGGCTCGATGACATTCTCTGCCAGTATGAAAGCACGCTCTACACAGTATTTCAGTTCCCGCACATTCCCCGGCCACGGGTGCTGCTCCAACAACTGCAGAGCCGCGGCACTGAATGTTTTGGCCGCCTCCTCTTCACTATTGCGGTAGACCAGAAAATGTTGCGCCAGACCGGTAATATCACCGGCACGCTCGCGCAGAGGGGGAACCCGGACCGGGAATTGGCAAAGCCTGAAGTAAAGGTCTTCGCGAAAAATGCCCTCACAGACGGCAACTTCAGGGTCGCGGTTTGTCGCCGACACGATCCGCACGTTGGTATTGCGCAGCTGACTCCCTCCCAATGGTCGATACTCACCGGTCTCAAGTACCCGCAACAGCTTGACCTGATGCTCGAGGGACATTTCCGTCACCTCGTCGAGAAACAGCGTGCCGCCTTCCGCCTGGGCAAACAGCCCTTCGTGCGCCTTGTGCGCACCGGTAAAAGCGCCCTTGGTATGACCAAACAGTTCACTCTCCACCAGTTCGGGGCTCAAGGCGCCACAGTTTACCGCCACAAACGGCGCGCGCGAGCGATCGCTGGCCTGATGGAGCGTATTGGCCACCAGCTCTTTACCGACACCACTCTCACCCACCACCAGTACATTTGCCTCGGATGCCGCCACCTTGCGCAAGGTTCGGTAAAGCTTGCGCATGGGGCGTGCCGAACCAACCAGTAGACCGTACTGATCCAGCTGGCTACCGGTGGGCGTCGCTACCGGTTCCGATTCGACTTCCAGCTCCGCGGCAACCTCTGCGATCGCCTCACTGATTTCCTCTATGTCATACGGCGCTCGAAAATGAAACCCTCCGGAACGGGAGGTCGCCTTATCCAGTGCTTCATTGGGTGTTCCGTCGCTGAGGAGAAAGAATTCACACTCCGCCAACGCGGGGGACTCCGCCAGTGACCACAGTGCGTCAGAAGCGCAACCTGTGGCGTCTACAACCGCAAGGTCATAGCGATTCGCGAGCAGTGCGTCCAGCCACGCCCCGGCCTCGGAAAAATCCTCTGTCTGCACCGGGCTGACCAGAGCGTCGGCCACCCGGTCGCGGATGGCGGCATCCTTGATTCGCAAAAATACACGTCGCTGGCTCATTCCCAGTTCCTTGATTGATTGGCCCTGAATGCAAAAACCGTGGCGCCTGGGTCCGGGACGCTACTGGCACAGGGTTTGAATTGTATCACCATGTAAACGCGAATGTTTTCGCACACGCTAGCGCCCAACCCCACAGCCAGGGCGAACAGGAGGACATTGTGACGCACGGAAAACTCTCGCCCCCCCCATTTAAACCGGATATTTCGCCAATTATCCGTCAAAAAATGGCGGAACTGCATCACACCAGCACTCACGCCACCAGGTTTTATGGATCCCGTCTGAGCACCCGTTTGGACTACCCATTGCGGCAATGTTTCCAGAACCTGAAAAATTTACACGGCAATCTGAAAAATATTCTCTTCGCGCAGCTTGGCGACGGCCCTGGTCAGGCGCAACCGGACCATATGATGCAGCAACGGCGCCCCGGATCCACAGCCGTAGAAATCGCGTTGCGCTACCGTTCGCTGGCACTGTTGGTTCCGAGACCGGGTCCGGATCTGATTGACTATCTGATTACCACGGAACGCTGTCAGAAGCGCCTGCACCGGTGCTTACTGGAAGATTTGACGGATATACCGCTGAAGATTTCCATATCCGCGCAGACCGCAATGCTGCAGATCACCATAGATCGTATGGCGAATTTTTCTGCCCGGCTTGGTACAGCCGACATCCGCAATCGTTGACCTTGGCATGGTGGTTGCAATAACTCGGTTGTCTACAGCAAAAAAGGAACTCAGATATGCAACATAAGATTCACTTTTCCAAACTCACTCTACTTTCTGCCATTGCAGGTACCGCATTCAGCTTTTCTGTTTTGGCACAGGCAGCGGACAAAGCGGAGGAAAGTGCGGTCAGCGATGCCTGGCTCGACGGAAAAGCGGAAACGGTTTTGTTGCTGAATGAAAACCTCAACAGCTTCACCATCAATACTGACGTATCCGACGGCGTGGTGCTGCTTACCGGTGAAGTGGAGAGCAAGGTAGACCGACGCCTCGCGGAAGAATTGATCACCAGTGTCGACGGTGTGAAAAGCGTAAAAAACAAATTGCGCATCGCCAACGAAGAACCCCTTGGGAACAAGATCAGCCGCGAATACGTCGATGCAAAAATCGCCACGGTCGTGAAAACACGACTGTTGATGGACCGCGAGGTGGCCGGTACCGATATTGATGTCGCCTCAGAAAACGGCACCATCATTCTGCGTGGGTTTGTGACGTCCGGCGCTGAGAAGGACCTCGCGGAGGCAATCGCTCGCAATACCAATGATGTGGATAACGTTGAAAATAAACTGAAGATCTCGGGCTAAGGTTTACCGGATCGTCGACTCTCACAGAGTCTCCAACAGACTTCATGTGGTTCCCCTAAACCACAACCATCCCTTGGCCGGTCCCCCACCGGCCCTTTTTCGTTCACGGCACGGACGTGAGTCTCGCCGTTCAGAAATTAACACTCGTTAACGGATCTTTACCCGCCCACACTCAACCAATCCAATACCCCAGTGGTCTCATAGAGCGCAAACCACTCGGGAGACACTATGAAATTTTTTTACAGCGCTGCAGCCTTTGCAGCGATCACTGCGCTTGGCGGGTGTGCCAGCGCCCCCAAAGCGCCGCCGGTATTCTCAGAATCGTTTATTACCAATATCACCCCACAGGGAAACCAGCTCTTTACGTATTCCGCCAGTCTGTCCATGGACAAAGCCGGGGGTGGACGCCAGTCCGGGGGAGGAGGCCGCGGTGGTCGCGGCGGCCCCGGAGGAGGTAAAGGTGGAGGTATGGGTGGCGGAAAAGGCGGCGGTCCTGGCGGCGGAATGCCGGCAAAGATGCGCGAGAACTCTGGTGAGGCGGCAATGGAACGTCTGGATCAGGTACTGGCGGAAACCGGCTACTGTCCCCACGGCTGGTTTGTGATCGAGAAAACCGTGGACCGGGGCTCGGTAGAAGTGAAGGGGGAATGTCGCGCACGCTAACCGATCAACCTCTGCGATTGCCGCCCGAATAGCGTAAACTGAGCGGAAAGATGACAACCGTGGACGCTATTTATGAACATTCGGGCCGGTGCCGCTATCTCACTGTCTGTCAGCGCGCTATGGCTGGCAGGCTGCGATAACAATACGCCTCAGACCCCGGGCACAAACTCAGAGTCGAACCCGGCTGACCAGTTTCTGAAAAACATCGCGGCACACTGTGGCCAGGCGTTTGCCGGGGATATCACGGCTAATGAGCCGCCCTCGGATAAGCCGGATGCCTTCGACGGCAAAGAGCTGGTGATGCATGTACGCGGCTGTGACAACCCAGCAGAGGAAATACGTATTCCCTTCCATGTAGGGGAGGACCGCTCCCGCACCTGGATACTCACGCGCACCGCAGATGGTCTGCGGCTCAAGCACGATCACCGCCATAAAGATGGCAGTGAGGATGCGGTGACCATGTATGGGGGGGATACGGCCAGCGCCGGCACGGAGAATCGGCAGGAGTTTCCGGTGGACGAGGCATCCATTACCACGTTTAACCGCGAAGGGCTCGGCGCATCAGTGAATAACACCTGGGCCATGGAAATCCATCCGCAGCGCTATTTCGTTTACGAACTGACCCGCCCTAACGGACGGGTGTTTCGTGTGCAGTTCGACCTCAGCAACCCGGTACCGGCACCACCGGCGCCCTGGGGAAACTGACCAGCCTCCGCTCTCAACGCTTGTGCAGCAGGTAGTCTGCGTGGAAACGCAGATGCTGCTCAACAAACGTGGCAATAAAGTAATAGCTGTGGTCGTAGCCCGCGTGGAACTCGAGCTTGAGTGGATAGCCCGCCGCTTCTGCCGCGGCTTTGAGCGCGCTGGGTTTCAGTTGCTCGTCGAGGAACGGATCCTCCTCTCCCTGGGATACCAGCATGGGTAATGGTGCGGTGGAACGACTCAGCAGCACCGTCGCATCGTAGTCTTCCCACAGCGCCCGATCGGCTCCCAGGTAGGCTGCCAGTGCCTTTTCCCCCCAAGGGCAGGCCATTGGATTACAGATGGGGCTGAAAGCGGATACCGATGTGAAGCGCTCCGGGTTTTTCAGGGCGATGGTCAAGGCCCCGTGCCCCCCCATGGAGTGCCCACTGATAGCGCGGCGATCGCTCACCGGAAAGTTGGCCTCGATCAGCGCCGGTAACTCTTTCACCACATAGTCGTACATCTGGTAGTGCGGCTTCCACGGGGCCTGGGTGGCGTTGACGTAAAAGCCTGCGCCTTTCCCCAGGTCATAGCCTTCATCGTCCGCCACCCGGTCACCGCGGGGGCTGGTATCCGGAATCACCAGGGCAATACCCAGTTCCGCAGCCATACGCTGTGCACCGGCTTTCTGGGAAAAATTTTCATCGGTGCAGGTGAGGCCGGAGAGCCAGTACAACACGGGGAAGCGCTGATCCTTCTCCGCCTGCGAGGGCAGGAAGAGGGAAAAACGCATTTCGCAATCGAGCACTTCCGAGTCGTGCCGATACTGGCACTGACTGCCATCAAAGCTTTGTGTTTTGCTCACAAGTTCTAGCATTCCGGGACCACCTCAGTTGTAGTGAATGACACTGCGAATACTTTTGCCTTCGTGCATCAGGTCAAAGGCTTCATTGATCTGTTCCAGTGGCATGGTGTGGGTGATGAAATCGTCCAGCTGGAATTCTCCCGCCAGGTAGCGCTCTACATATTCCGGAAGTTGCGAGCGCCCCTTCACACCGCCGAATGCTGTGCCGCGCCACACGCGCCCGGTAACCAGTTGAAACGGGCGGGTGGAAATTTCCTGACCGGCACCGGCCACACCAATGATCACCGACTCGCCCCCCCCCTTGTGGCAGCACTCCAGCGCCGAACGCATTACGTTCACATTGCCAATGCACTCAAAGGAATAGTCCACACCGCCATCGGTGAGCTCTACGATGACTTCCTGGATCGGCTGATCGTAATTTTTCGGGTTGATACAGTCGGTAGCCCCCAGCTTTTTCGCCAGTTCGAATTTACCTTCGTTGATATCGATGGCAATAATGCGCCCCGCTTTGGCCAGGCGCGCACCGATAATGGTGGCGAGCCCGATGCCCCCGAGACCGAATACCGCAACACTCGCGCCCTCTTCCACTTTTGCGGTGTTCGCCACTGCGCCCATGCCGGTGGTTACGCCACAGCCCAGCAGACAGATCTCTTCCAGTGGCGCCGTTTTGTTCACCTTGGCCACGGAAATTTCCGGCAGTACCGTGTACTCGGAGAAGGTGGAGGTCCCCATATAGTGGTAAATCGGTTCGCCGTCGATGGAAAAGCGCGTGGTGCCGTCGGGCATCAATCCCTGCCCCTGGGTAGAGCGGATTTTCTGACACAGGTTGGTTTTTCCGGAGGTGCAGAATTTACACTCGCCACATTCCGGGGTGTACAGCGGAATGACGTGATCACCCACCGCGACACTGGTGACGCCCTCGCCCACAGACTCCACCACACCGCCACCTTCATGACCGAGGATCGCTGGAAATACCCCCTCCGGGTCTTCACCGGACAGAGTGAATGCGTCGGTATGACAGACACCGGTTGCCATCAACTTGATACGTACCTCGCCCGCCCTGGGCGGCGCCACTTCCACATTTTCGATGGACAAGGGCGCGCCGGCTTTCCAGGCGACCGCGGCTTTACACTGAATCGGTTCCGCTGACATATGGCTCTCCTGTTTGTTCTGATGGCCAATCTGGCAGAAAGCTTAACAGATCAGAACATGCCTGCCTGTCTTTAATACAGGCCAGAAGGCGGCTGATGCACCGTTTTACATCACCGGACACCGCTCACGCCCGCCACTGGTGCTATCTGTCCACTGTTGTAAGTGCTCAGATCAAGATCTGACGCTTGTGCGAGGCTGGCCCATTCTTTGCTCCAACAAGAACAAAAGACAACCACACAGAGGCGCAATAACGATGACGGATCACCAATGGCTGATGACCTCCCAGGCTCTCAACTCCCTGCGTAAATTACGCAAGCGTATTCAGGCCGAATTCGGCATCAACCTGCGGTTTTCCGATTTCAATTTCGAACAGCAGCTGGCAGATCTCAAGCACCGCAGTAAAGACGCAGAGTCACTCGCCTTGATCGCGCAGCTGGAAGCGTTGAAAGGAGGCCCGTTCCTAAACGGCCAGGAACCACCGGAGCGCCTGTACCGGGGGCAGAAAGTCCTGAAAGAATCCGCGCGAAAAGATATCTATGAAATGATTTATGGCGAGGAGCTCGCACTGCACGACGGGCGAGGCGTTCAGGCGCAGCCGCGCAGAATGTATCGCGGCCAGCCTGTGATCGGCTGAGTCATGATGGCCGACAAGGCATCACTAGTGGTCCATGCGGAAAAGCGGACAGAAATGGCAATTAGAAGTGCCCGGCTACATGCGGGCCAACTCCTGCAATGCATCCGCTTCCAGAATATCTTCCAGCTCATCGAGCAATTCCTCGGCCAGATCTTCCAGCAGTCGCTCGGTCGCCTCGCGGGTTGTATCTTCCACAGTGCCGCCGTCCTTCGGCGCCTTGGTGCGGTAGCGCGCCTGCAGCTTCAGATCGGCAATATCTACACTCCCCTCCCGCAGGGCCGGTGTATCGCCGTTTGAACCCAGCAGGCGGTAGTGGAATTTACCGTAGGCCGTCATGGTGCCCTTTTCTACGTCGTACTCTTTGCTGCTGAAGATATCGAGAATTTTCTGTCGCACGGTCACGTCAAAGGCAGTATGCAGCGTCAAGGGTGCCGCCCCCTCCACTACGCGTACCCGCTCGTCATCAAAGAAAGCGCCAAACTGTTGCTGCACCTGTTGTTTCAGATACACACCGAAAGCATCGTTGGCTTTTTTACGCATTTCGCCCAGTCCGCTATTGCTCCCGGACAGAGCCAGCAGTATCTGCAGGTTGCTGCCGGTAAGTGGGGTCGGGGCCTCGATGCGAATGTCAGACGGCGCCACGGATAACCAGAATTCCGGCTCACCACCGGTATAACCGGACCAGCCAGTGGCCGTGTTGGCGGACAGTGCGGGAGACCAGGCAGTCAGGCATGCAAAGATCAGAGCAAGGGTACGCGGCAGGGCGCGTAAAAGCGGTGGTTGCGAGTGGGATTGAGAAGATAAAACCGCATACAGAGGGGTGTTGAGGGGCATATTGTCGCTCCCGGGTCGTCGGATTGATAGATCGTGCAGCCAGTGGGCGGAAACCCAGTTTGCTGCACGAATACTATCCCTTGCAACCTGCGGGCCAGATTCACCCCCTGCGTGCGCAGCGAATCTGCCCCCAAAGCGATCGACCGCGACGCCCGGTGCACGACCTACCGGGCGCCTGGCGGTTTACTGGAGGTAGCGGGCCTTGAGCAGCGCCAGCTCCCGGGCATCCACATCCAGCGCATGCTGAATATAGCCCTCTACCGAACCGTGCTGGCGCTCCATCTCGGCAAAGGCCGTTTCCAGCCACGAGGCCTCAACACCGGCGAGAACCTCTCGAACCTCTGGCGGCAACTGAGCAAAGAAGGCATACATCCGCTGCTGTTTTTCGCTGGCGTCCTCCGGCAGCTGCATCATGTCGTGCTTGCTGTTTCTGATCACCTCGTTGGTCAGCAGGTAATCCTGCTGGATGGTGGCACGGTCCACCCCCAGCGCGGTCAGAATCAGCGCCGCACCGATACCCGTGCGATCTTTACCGGCGGAACAGTGAAACAACAGTGCTTCGTCTGAGTCGATCAGCTTCTGAAACATGGCTTTGTAGTGCGGCGTCTGTTGTTGCACCAGACCCGCGTAGCCTTTGTCCATCAACGCCACCAGGTCCTCGCGGGTAAAGTCCGGCTTGCGCAGTACTTTGGCAAACTCCGCTTCCCAGTCCGCCATCATTTCGTAGTCCCAGGTCAGGTGATCGATGTCGCCGGCCTGCCAGTCTGTAGGTTCACTGGAGCGTTCTTCGTTGGAACGAAAATCAACGACCGTAGCAATTTCACGATCTTCCAGATAGTCGTAGTCGCTTTCGGTCAGATTACTCAGCACACCGGAGCGGTACAGTTTGCCCCACTTGACGGTTTTACCGTCGGTGGTTGTGTAGCCACCCAGGTCGCGGAAATTGCGACCACCTTCCAGCGGCAATACCCGCGTGTGCTCAATCGCCTGGTCGACGGCCTGCGCTTTTGCTGGCTGTTCTTTTGCCTCCGCCAGCGCATTGCCCTGCATGGTGTCGGTAGATACACACCCAGCCAGAGTCAGTGCGGCAATGGCGGCCGCCAGAGTATGGGTTACAACCTTATTCATAATTCACCTCAATTTTTTATGTCTGATGTCAGGGACTGTGTTCAGAAGTTCACGCGGAAGCCTGCGAGATAACGGCGGCCGTAGCTCTCGACCTGATTCGGGTTGCTCTCGTCACCGGTGTAACGAACATCCTGCTGGTCGGTGAGATTGTTGGCATTGGCATAGAGGGTGACGTCGGAACCAAATACGGCCACAGGCAGGTCGTAACTCACCGACAGATCTACGCGCTCCTGAGCCGCCCAGTAGTCGGTCATGCCGACGTTTTCCGTAGTGGAAAGCCAGTCGTCCCGGTACTGGTGGTTCAGGCGAATGGAAAAGCCTTCCATTTCGTAAAATACCGAGGCGTTGAAGATGGTCTCCGAGGTTCCCGGCAGGCTGTGACGCTCGCCCGCGACTGTTTCAAACTCGCTGTCCAGCAGCGTCAGGTTGGCACTCACACCGAACCCGTCCAGAGCTGGCAGTAAATCGGCCGCCTGCGCGATGGCATTGAACTCGGCACCGCGCATATTTCCGTTGCTACCGTTCAGGTATTGGGTGTACACCCAATAGTCGGCCCCGACCTCTGGCATATAGGCGTCGCCGGCAATCACATCACTCTGCGCGTAGATCACGTTGTCGATATTGCGCGTGAACAGGCCGGCGCTCAGCAGGCTGGCTTCTCCGGCATACCATTCGAGCGACAGGTCCGCGCCCACAGATTCTTCCGCTTCCAGGGACGGGTTACCTGCAGTCACGCTGCTCTGGATAAAGTCGACCATGTCGTCGCCACGCCATTCGGAATAGGTCGGGCGGCTGACACCGGTGGATACCGACATCCGCAGTTTTACATCTTCCGCGAGATCCAGGTTCAGGTGTGCGCTGGGCAACACATTGGTGAAGCTGTCTTCAAAATTGCCGGAGGGGCCTTCGCTCAGGTAGTCGGTGTTCTCGACACGCATCCCCAGTACCAGGTTGCCCCAGTCATAGTGGGTGGTGACCATGGCGTAGCCAGCCCGGATGTCTTCCTGCAGGCGAATGGCCTGGGAATCATTCGGGTTCAGGTCGAGGCCGCCGACGGCCGCGTCCCAGGCTGCGCGCAGCCCTTTGTTGTCATAGTAGGTCGCGCCGGCAATGCCGTTGCTGAACTGGCTATCCCAGGCTTCATTGGTGGCGAAGTCGTCGATGTTCACATCGGACGGGAAGCCGCCAATCGACAGAACAAAGCCCAAGCCTTCGGCCTCGCGGGAATCCATTTCGACACCGGTTTTCACTATAGCGTCCTGACCAAACAACATCAGTTCACGCTCGGCATCCAGCTTGACCTTGGTGGCGTCAATGGCCATTTCTGTACCGATCAGCATGCCCAGGTTAACGGCATAATTGAGATCGCTGGCGTCGATCGGCGCCTGGGCCATCGGATCGAACAGGCCGTAAACAGCCGGGTCCAGCATATCGCTGACATCGAAGCTGGCCATGGCGAAACCACCTTCACTGCGCGGTATCGGCAGGAACATCGTGTTCTCGGTTTCGGTGAAATTGACCCGGGATTCGATATGCCACTCACCCAGTGCAAAATCGGCGCCCAGGGTATTGGTAAAGGTGGAGTTTTCGTACAGGCCGTACTCCAGGGAACGACCTACCAGTGCGAACTGGTTTTCAGCCGCAGCACCAACGGCCTGCGGCGCACCAACTGCTTCAGCAGCTCCGGCAAAATCGAACACATACTGATTGCGCTCTTCGAAATCCTGGAATTCGTTGTACAGGGTGGAGACAAATACGCGCTCCAGTGCGCCGTCGCCGCGGAACTCGAAGCGACCGCCATAGGCGCGGTCTTCACGAGTGACCTTGTAGCTGCGGAAATCCAGCTCGTTGACCAACACTTCGCCGCCGTCGGTGCGGTCGATATCGTATTCGCGGTTATCGGTAACCTGCTCGCGGCTGTTCTCAGAGGTGAACAGAGAGAAGCCAAAGTTTTCATTGGACCAGGAGGTGCGCAGGGCCACTTTTTCGATATCGCCGTCGCCCAGTTCCTGGTTGCCCATACCCACGTCAGTGGAGAAGGCCCAGCCATCTTTCACAAACGGGTCAAACGTGGAAATGTTGATATGTCCGGAAACAGCGCTGCCGGGCATGTCTGCCATGATCGCCTTGTTTGAGTCGATGCGGCTGGTGATCACCGACGGGAAGCTGTCAAAGCGCGGTACGCGACCGTTCTCGGCGCCGGGAATGCTCAGGCCATCAATGGCGAGCGAGGTGTAGCGGAAAGGCGCACCGCGGAAGTTGATGTAGCGCGCCTGCCCCTGGTCGCGCTCGATGGCAAGACCGGGAACGCGACCCAGTGAGTCCGCCAGGTTCTGGTCGGGGAAGCGGCCGATGGTGTCGGCGGAGATGATGTCGACGGTGTTGTCGGCATCGCGCTTGGCGTCGATGGCGGCTTTCTGGCTGTCGCGGATGGGCTGCGCCATGACCACGACTTCTTCCACGGCTTCGCCGTCAATGCTTTGCATCTGCGCCAAAGCTGAAGCCGGTGCTGCGGCACCAGCCAGGGAAAGGGAAATCAACAAGGACAGCTTGTTGTACTTGAATTCGATCATTTCTCTGCTCCGAAGTGTGTTCGGGTGGTTTTGCTTGTGTGCTCTTGCAAAGGCCCCGGGGTGAACCGGGCCGCTCGCTGCGCATGATCGAAATTGCGTGTGACAGGGGGGTTAAAAAGAGGCTTCGGAGCAGAAAAGAGATATCCCAGAAATGAAAAGCCTTTTTAAATCAGTGGTTTAGAAAGGTGACATCCGCAGCGTCGAGGCCCAGCCGGTAGCGGTAACGGCCGCTCCGGAGATCGCGTTCGGCAGTGAACAGGAAAGGAGTGGCGAGATCCTCGCCCAGCACCGACACCAGCTCATCGCGGATCTTGTTGCGATTCTGGTCCAGGGTCTTTGCCCGCAGACCGTGCTCGCGCAGGTCATTGATGGACTTGGCATGGCCACCGTGGGTTTCCATCAGCGCGATCAGCGATTGTGCACTTTCCCGGTCTGGTCGGTTGACCGGCGGATTCAGCACCCAGCCCTCTCCCTGGGTGCGCAGGCGTGCGTACCAGAGGTAATAGAAAAACGGCGTTTTTGACAGCGGAATCTGTATACCGTGAATCGAGACCTGTAGCCGCTGACAGTCGAAATGCAGTCGCTCCGGCGCCGTGGCGGCCACCAGTGCGGTATCCATGGCATCCAGCCAGGGCGCTCCTTCTGCGGGCAGGGATTTCACCGCCAGGGCACGATGAAACCACGGGACCTGTTCCTCGCGCAGCGCGGCCATATCCGCCTGAGCCAAGCGCTGCAGGATTTGCGCGGGAGAAAGGGGCGACGTCTGGCTAAAGAACGCAAATAACTGCCGCTGTACCGGATTCAACCGCGTGAGTTGCCCGTGCAGACGGCGCGCGGTGCGATAGCCGGTACCGGATGTCATCAGCGCCCGGACCTGGGCCCGCGCATCCGCGGGCAACGGGCGCGGCAACAGAAGCATCCCCCCCAATAACATCAGTGCCAGCAGCCCCTGGCTCCCGACCAGCAGCGGGATATTGGCCTCACAGCCCACGCTCAGCCGCGCCTGCTCAGGCCGGTCACTATCGCCAAACTGCCAGCGCACGGTGACATCGCCGGCGGCTTTGACAGCGTCGCCCCCGCCCCGGATTACCCGGTCATCCAGTAACTGCTCCACCCGGGCGTGACACTGCCGCAAGAGAGACAGCCTGCCACTGGTGGGAATGACGGAAAGATCCTGCTCAAGGCGCTCGCGCACCCAGGGTTGCGCGCCGCCGTGGGACAGCCGGTTTTGCAACGCCAGCTGCAACCGCTCCGGCAGCTGCTGCTGCAGCTGTTCACCCAGGTGTGTGCGAAAACTGAGTCCCGCATACCAGTACGCCAGCCCACTCAGCGCCGCGGTGAGCAGGCACCACGCAAACAGCAGCCGGCGCAAATGCCCCTTCACGGCTCCGCCCCCGCACATTTGTGCGCCCCCGGAAAATCCCGGTGTGCACTGAACAGGCCACTGCTGGCCAGATCAAAGGCGTCGGCGATAGCGCAGTCGATACCGGCCGGACGCGCGAGGCGTACAAACAGCGTCGCCGCGGTGACATTGTCTGCCAGCAGGGTGCGCTGCAACGGAATGTCCATATCCTGCTCGAGAAACAGTCCGCCGCTCACCAGATCCAGCTCCCCCTGACGGAAGGCGCGATACAGGCTGATGGCATCATCAAAGTAAAACAGCTGCTGCTGGGAAATATCCACCCCGACTTGTTTCAGGGAGGCCAGAGGTAATAGATGGAAGGTGTGGCTGAGCCTGTCATTCAGCAGGCCAATTTTTTTCCCGGCGAAGTAATCGCGCTCAAGGCGCGGTTTCTGGTCGCGACTGAACCAGTAAACCTTGTACTGGTCGTACCGCAGCAGGGGCTCGTAGTAGGTAGCGTACTCCGGCACCAACCCCCTGAGACTATGGGTGCGACTCCAGATAAGGTCGTAATCCTCGTTCAACACTTCTTCAGCACGCAATTGACTGCGGGGCTTCCAGGAGATCTGCACCCGGTGGTAGTGGCGCGCCATGGCGGCGGAGCGGCACAGGTTGTCGGCAATTTCCCGGGCGAAAATGGAAGATACCGTGAGCAGGCTGAACACACTGCCGCTTGTATGCGCCTCCCCGGCACTGCTGCCGGTGGCGCACTGGTAGACGTGATAGTCCCGCAGTACGGGCGCCGCAGCGCGCTGTTGTGACAGCCACAGACTGACCGCCGCTCCCAGTGCGAGGATTGCGCACAGGCCTGCGAGATACACCCGTTGGCTGAGAAAAATAAGCGGCGGCATTGCGGTTGCGTCACGGCACCCAGGTTATGGATTCAGCCTCGCAGTCTATGTCCGTTTTGTGACAAACCGATTACGCGCCAGCGGGCGAGCCCCCTCTGCGGGCAGCGCCACACCACGTTTCACCCCCCTCGCCCGAACCGCCCCCCACCCGCCACACACTGGGTCAGGCCGGTTCTGTACCGGTGCCTTTCACCCCACAAAGAAAGAAATATGCGCCAATATATGCAAATGCTAACAATTATCATTCATATGCGTTAGTATCCCCCTCGCTGTCACGCACAGACCGACGAGTTCCCTCCTCGAGGCAAGTGCCAGCAGCAAACGATCGTTTTTTGAGCGCAGGAGTTCGATCACAGGCGACCTCCGATACGCGCGCTTGAGCACGCAGTGCACGGATGCACTGTCTCTGGAATACCTCCGCATCTGCTATTCCGGAGCAAGTCGGTGTTATACGCCCACCGGCTGGCGTCGTGAGTGCAAGGACGCACTTTTTTTCACCCCCTCAGACCCGGGGCCCGTCAGTGCGGGCACCCAGTGTGCAATGACTGTTAGGAACCTTCCGCCCCCCGCCCTAACATTCGGTGGAATCCCCAGAAAAAGAGAGGTAACCGCCATGCCAAAAGCCTGGGTTCTGGTAGCCAACCATACTCACGCCCGTGTGTTTGAAGCGGAAAAACGTGCGGGCACTCTCACCGAAGTCGAATCCATGGTGTACCCGGAAGGGCGCATGAAAGGCCAGGAACTGCGCCGCGACGCTCCCGGGCGCTCGTTCGACAGCCAGGGACAGGGGCGTCACGCCATGGCGGAGCCCACCAACCTGCGCAAACAGGGTGCTCAGAGATTTGCCAAGGATATTGCCCACACGCTGGAAAAGGGCCGTCAGGAAGGGCGCTTCAGCCGTCTGTATATTGTCGCGGAGCCGTCCATGGCCGGTACCCTGCGCCTGTCCATGAGCTCCCCCTGCCTGGCCACGATTGCAGGCGAGGCGCGCAAAAATCTTTCCACCAGCGACCCTGACGAGATTCGCGCCCAACTGCCCATGTGGCTGTAACATCCCTGCCGCACCACTCCCGGTGCGGCTGTTCGTTGCCGCTTACCCCATTATATTCCGCCCGGCAGTCATTGCGGGGTGGTGTCAATTGATTTGTCATCGCCAGCCTGCCAACATGCCGACAATCCGCCGATAGCCACTTCCCCGGCTATTCTGTGCAGACCCCATAATCGAGCTCCAACGATAAGGATGCGGTATGCTGAGACTGTTTCAAATCCAGCGCGGCAAGATCAAAGAAACCTATGCCGGTAGCGATTACCACAGTCAGCCATTGTCTGACGCCGCCTGGATTGATCTGCAGGACCCGGAGGAAGACGAACGGGACCTGCTGGAACAATTACTGCGTACCGAATTACCCGAGTCCGACGACGTCGACGAAATCGAATCGTCCGCGCGCTTCTTTACCGATTCTGCCGGTATCCATGTCCACTCGCTCTACCTGACCCAGAGCGAAGGCCGCCACGACACCGCCACTGCCGCTTTTATCCTGCAGCCCCAGCGCCTGATCACCGTGCGCGACAGCGAGCTGGCCGACTTCCGCCTGCTGCGCATGCGCGCCCGCCGCAACCAGGTGGAAGCGCACAACGCGCAGGAGCTACTGATCCTGCTGTTTGAACAGAAGGTGGAAAACCTCGCCGACGCCCTCGAAGACAACTACCTCAAGCTGGGTGAAGTCAGCCACCTGGTGCTGGAAGACGAAGAGGCCGATCTGGAAGAGGCCATCGATCACCTGGCCAAACTGGAAGACTCCAACGGTAAAATCCGCCTGTGCCTGATGGACACCCAGCGCTCCATCGCCTTTCTGCAGCGCCACCTGAAAGACGATCCGGAACTGCGCGAAGACTGTTGGGGCATTCTGCGCGACATCGACACCCTGATGTCCCACACCACCTTCCTGTTCGAAAAGATCAACTTCCTGATGGACTCCACCCAGGGCTTTATCAGCATCGAACAGAACAAGATCATCAAAATCTTCTCCATCGCCGCCGTGGTCTTCCTGCCCCCCACCATGGTGGCGAGTATTTACGGTATGAACTTCGAACACATGCCGGAACTCGAGTGGCTGCTGGGCTACCCCTGGGCGCTGCTGTTGATGTTGCTGGCGGGTATGGCGCCTTATCTCTATTTCAAAAAGAAGGGTTGGCTCTGACCGGAGCCCTGCATTCAAACTTTGGGGCGAAGGTGTCACCGGTACGTCTTTGCAAGACACGCCGTGAACCCATCCATGGGGGCTCTTCCGCGAGGTCCCTCTCGCGGAAGGTCTTGCAAAGACGTACCGGTGCCACCTTCTTATCTTCTACCAAATGCGATCACGACCACCAAATTCACCGCCAGCTGCTAACCTTTATGGGTAAAACGGGATAAAGGTCATTGCAGGGTAGCAGGGCAATAATGGCGACGTCGGACGGCAAAACATCAGGGAAAACCAGTCCCAAACCCTTTCATATGCGGCGCTGGCTCAGCGTACAGCAGGCGGTCGATCATCTGAGCGCCCTGTCGGAAGATCCACTCACCAGCGACGACCTGGCCAGCCTCGCTGAAGATCACCAGCTGGACCTCTACTGGTACCGCCCCGGGCAGAAGCTGACCTACCTCGACAAACCCGGCTGGGGCACCATCGAACTCACCCAGCCCCTGCGCCTGAGCCCCGAACACAACAGCGACTGGCGCGCCATTGTCGGTATTCTGCGTCAGCGCCCGGCCCTGCCTGCAGAAGAAAATGACACCCCCACGCTGGAGGATGGCGACGGCAATCGCCTGCGAATCGCTTTCGATTTCAGCAATCGCCCGGAGCCTTTCAGCGCGCGCTGGTATCCCAACTACGCCGAGCTGGTGGTCAGGCGCCGCGACCTGGACCGGCTGGAAGATCAGCTGTTCCGTGATGATGACGAGCAATCCCTGGAGCCGGAACTACTGCTGGATGTGATCTGGCAACTGGAGCAGATGGCGATGGAAAACGGTGAAAGCCGCGGTCCCGTTCACGACCTCGACTGGCTCACCCACCAGTTAAGTGACCGTAGCAAGCTGGATCCGAACCTGCTGGGCAAGGTGCTCAATGCGGCGGAGCGCCAGCACGCCACCCACCACTAAGCCTCCTCTCCTTCCCTCCCCGCCCCACCGGACCGGTGCTGGAACACCAGCACCACTCCTTGTGCGATTTTTTCGAAACGTTCTTACAGCTTTTTGCGCTAGTCCCCGCCCGCAAAATTTTTATAATCCCCCTCCATTGAAACCGCGACTTTGTAATGGAGGCCCCGTGCAGTCCCGCAACAGCAATACCCACTACGGCTGGGTCGCCGTGGTTTTTCACTGGCTGATGGCGCCGGTCGTCATCGGCATGTTTGCCCTCGGCTGGTGGATGGTCGGACTTGGGTACTACGACCCCTGGTACCGACAGGGGCCGGATATCCACAAGTCTGTTGGCATTCTGCTGTTGCTACTGCTGATCGCACGCTTGCTGTGGCGTGCGGTAAACGTATCCCCCGCACCGGAGCCCGCGCCGCGCTGGCAGCAGCGCGCCGCCAATGTGGCACACGGCGTGCTGTATCTGCTGTTGATCGCGATCTGCATCACCGGCTACCTGATTTCCACCGCAGACGGGCGCGCGATTGAGGTGTTCAACTGGTTTCGTGTTCCTGCGACGATACAGGGACTGGAAAATCAGGAAGACATTGCCGGCACGCTGCACGAATGGTTAGCCTGGACACTGATGGGGCTGGTGGTGCTGCACGGACTTGCGGCTTTCAAACATCATTTCGTCAACAGAGACAACACCCTGCGCAAAATGCTGGGACTGGGCCCCAAAAGTGGTTCAGTACACCGTTGATACCAGAACCCTTGCTGTCATTAACCGAAATACGATTAACCCACAAAGGAAAACTCCCATGAAGAAACTCGCTTCACTGCTGTTCGCGGCCCTGGTGGCCAGCACCATCGGCACTTCCGTTCAGGCTGCCGAATACCAGTTTGACACCAAAGGCGCACACGCCTTTATCCAATTCCGCATCAAGCACCTGGGCTACAGCTGGCTGTACGGCCGTTTCGACAAGTTTGACGGCAGTTTCACCTACGACGAAGCCAAGCCGGAAGATTCTTCCGTTCAGGTCACCGTGGATACCACCAGCCTGAACAGCAACCACGCCGAGCGCGACAAGCACCTGCGCGGCGACGACTTCCTGAACGTGGCCAAGTACCCCACCGCCACCTTCAAAAGCACCAGCTTTGAACCCAAGGGCGATGGCAAAGCGCTACTGAAAGGCGACCTGACCCTGCACGGTGTCACCAAGCCGATCACCATCGACGTGGAAGAAATCGGCGGCGGTAAGGATCCCTGGGGCGGCTACCGTCAGGGCTTCAGCGGCAAAACCGAGTTCAAACTGAAAGACTTCGGTATCGACTACGACCTGGGCCCGGCTTCCCAGACCGTGGAAATGATCCTGGATGTGGAAGGCATCCGTCAGTAAGCCACGATTGCCGTCTCACAGGATGGACAAGAAGCCCGGCCTCAGTGCCGGGCTTCTTGTATCTGGAGCTGACGAAGTAAAGAAGTACGGGCGAAGGTGGAGCGGCGGGGATCTGTTTTTGAAAGCGTCGGAAACAGGGATGTTTCCGACGCAGCCTACAGGGACGTATTTATGGCGGTTTAGCTGGGCACATCCCTGTGCCCAGCCCTTCGGGTAGCTTCGCTACCTCAAATTGCTCCAGGCAATTTGTTCAAAAACAGATCCCTGTCGATCCACCGCCACAGAAGTCAGTAAAACGAACCACAAAACCTTCAGGCGTTTACGGTACGACCTACAGGCTCCCGGGCTAGAAAATGCCCCACGGTAAAGACCACAAGCCCCATCAGGATTCCCGGCATACCTTCGTAGATATGCGCATGCCAACCGAGCCAGCGCCAGATCAGCGCTGTGGCCAAACCCAGTACGCTCATGGTAATCGCCAGTTTTTGTGACGGTTTGCCACCGGCCGCCAGCACCATTAACAAAGGCGCAAATGCCGAGGCCAACGCCGACCAGCTCATCACCACCAGGCTGAACACACTCTGCTTGTTCAAAAGCGCCCAGGCCACCGCCGCTGCAGTAATACCCAGCGTGGCAATCTTCAGCAAGCGTGTATTTTCCGTACGCTGGGGCAACAGGTCGTGGGTCAGGGCCGCAGAACAGCTCAACACCAGGGAATCCGCGGTGGACATGGTCGCGGCAAAAATACCCGCGAGAATCAGCCCCACCAGCACCGGCGACAACAACTCCATCGCCATCATCGGCAGTGCCAGCTCCGCATCAAAGGTCCCGGGGTCGTTCAGCAGGATTCGCGACAGCATACCCACGCCAGTGGCCATAAAATAGAAAATGGTAAACCACAGGTAGTACCAGCAGCGGGCCTGCAGCATACGCTTGCCATCGTTCAGCGCCATAAAGCGCACCATCACATGGGGCTGTCCGACCACAGAGATACCGGCAAACAGCCAGCTCAACGCAAACAGCACGCCGCCGGCAATACCCGGTAGTAAGAGGTCCTGGGGATACCAGTTCAGGAAGCCTTCCACCTGTCCCATCTGCTGCCAGGCCGCACCAATGCCTCCCACCGATTGCGTCGCGACAACCAGCAGAATGGTCATGGCCACCACCATCACCATCGACTGGGCCGCGTCGGTCCAGATGGATGCGCGAATACCCCCGGCCAGGCAGTATGCGGCAACGATCACACCGCCGATCACCGCACCGCTCCAGATCGGCAGATCCAGTACTACGTACAGCGCCTTACTGCCGGCCACCAGCTGAGCACTGGCGTAAGCAAGAAGGAAAAGAAGAGAGAGAATACCAGCGATTTTCTGCCAGTGGCCAAAGCGGGTGCCCTGCCAGCAGGCCAGCACACCGGCGTAACTGGATTCCCCGCTGCGCTTGGCCGCCTCGCGCAGATTTTTGTGCATCCACAGGGAACCGAGAAAATCCCCGAGAATCCACCCCAGCATCAACCAGATGGAGGCGAGCCCGGTGGCATAGGTGTAACCGATCACACCGATAAACATGTAGCCGCTGTTATTGGTGGCCACCGCGGAGAGCCCCACCAGCATCGGCGAGACATCCTGGCTGGCGAGATAATAATCTTTTTTGGTGCCACGGCTTTTACGGTAGGAGCTGACTCCTACCGCGGCGAACAGCGAAAGAAAAAACAGGAAACTGATCAGCACGTCCCTTCCCCTAAACAGTTTGATTTTTATTGAAATTTATTCGTCGCGGCCGACAGCATTCTTATTCTCGGCACCGGAATTTCATCGCACCCTAACGCGATTCCTCTGACTTGCCGTCGGACTCCGACTGAATTCCCAGCAGTGCGGTGAATTCTTCTGAATTGTAGAGGCCATTAAACGCCGAATCTTCCAGCGCTTCATCCCGGTAGGCAGGCGAAATATCCAGGGCCTTCTGCAGGTAATTAATAGATTCTTCCCACTGCTCCAGATAGGCATAGGCGCAGGCCAGCTGGTAATAGGCATTGCCGTTCTGACTGTCGATCTGCAGCGCCTGCAGACACAGGTTGATGGCCCACTGGGGTTCATCCAGTTCGAGCACCGCATCCGCCTTATAGGTGAGGGCTTCACCGTCGTCTTTACGCAGCTTGAGAATCTGATCGTATACGGCAATTTTGCCCGTGGGCGTCTGCTCGCGGCCGGCGCGCAACCACAGGGAGTGGATCTCCTGGGTCAGCTCGATCTCGTCGCGGTTGTCTTCAATGTGCTGGGTCTTCTCTGAAAGCTGCTCTTCAATACTGCGCAGACGCGCTTCGTACTGTTCGACCAGGCTGGAAATTTCCTGGTTGGCGAGGGTATGCACCTTTTCCTTTACATCGCGAATGGACGTCCAGCCCATGATCACCAGCAGGGAGCTGAAGCCGGCAATCAAATAGAAGAAGTAGGTAATGGTATCGGTGGCGTAGGTGATCGCCTTGTCCGCGGCACTTAATTGTCGGTCGACAATATTTTCGGTGAGAGACACCTTCTGCGCCGCCATATCCACGCGCAGCTGTTTCAGCTCGTCCAGCACATAGCGTTCAATAAACGGGGTGTACAGCGCCTTATCGAGTTTGTCCACCTCGGCTGCGGCGCGCTCCAGCTCGGCGAGCTTTCGTTGATTTTCTGCTTTTTCCTCGTCGCTGATGACCGGCGGCGGCACTGTCCCGTCTTCCTGTGCCTGCGCCAGCAGGCCAGGGAAAAAACCACAGGCCACAACCAACACTGCCGCCAGCAAAGCTGGCGGCAGTTTCGGAAGCAGGCTACCGGTTACGCGGCGCATATGGCCTCGCCGTGCTCGTGGACTTCCACCAGTGCGGCATGCAGGCTCTTGACCGCACTTTCGTAATCGCTCTCGTCAATCACAAACTGCATGTCGACCTGTCGCATGGACTGGTGCACCGCAAGGATACTGATGGCGGAGTTGGCCAGGGCGCCAACCGCACGGGACAACATGCCAGAGACTTTCATGTCGCTGCCAATAGCGGAAACTACCGCCACCTTGCGCACCTGAATGTCGCAATCCGGGAACAACTCGCCAATGGCTTTTTTGATGCGTTTGACGGTTTTCAGATTGTTGCTCAGGTAGTGCGTGATCGTGTTGGCGTTGGTGTCCTTGGTGACCACGCTGCCCTTGAAGCGCGCGATGATCTCGTTGATCGCCCGGTCGTAACTGGTCATGCTGCCCATCATATCCTGATCGAAACATTCAACAGCATAGATGTTTTTACGACCCGCGATGATTTCCACACGGGGGGTGTCACTTACATAGTCGCCAGTGACCAGGGTACCGCGGTGCTCCGGCTCAAAGGTGTTCATCACACGCAGGGGAATCTCCTGCTGGCGCAGGCCTTTTGCCGCTCGGGGGTGGATCGCTTCCATACCCAGATTGGCCAACTGATCCGCCACGTCGTAGTTGGTACGACCGATAGGCACTGCCTGCTCTTCACCGACGAGGCGCGGGTCGGCACTGCTCAGGTGGTACTCTTTGTGAATGATGGCTTCGCTGGCGCCGGTAATCACCGCAATACGGCTGAAGGTCATTTCACTGTAGCCGCGGGCGAAGGTTTTCATCAGGCCATCGGCGGTGTGCGCATAACCGGTGGCAATAGGCAGCTCAGTGTCAAAATCCACGTCCGCGAAAGCGCGCTCGATGCGCTGGTCCAGGGTCAGATGTTCGCCATCACGCCAGCCGGTCAGGTCCACGAAGCGTGCATTGATGCCTTCCTGCTTCAGCAGCTGCGCCATATTCCAGGCACTGTGGGCTTCACCCAGGCTGGCAAGCATTTCGCTGACCACGTCCAGGTGCCCTTCCAGGGCAAAGTGACCGTGCTGACACACCCGCTCCAGGTCCGCCAGACAATTGGCGGCGTCATCCAGGCGCTCGCCGATAAAGCCGTTGGCCTTGGCCAGGGTCACTTCATCGTCGAACAGCTGGGCGTTCACTTCTTCCATGCGTGCGCGCAGACCGGCAACGGCGTCGGACCACTCACGCTCATCATCGGCACCGGCAAACAGGGCAAAAATACCCGGGCGACCGGATTTCTTGTGCTCCAGCAGCATATCGGTGATGCCACCGTAAGCGGACACCACGAAAACCCGACGGTACAGACCATCCGCTTTCGCCTTGCCGTTTTTGAGAATGATGTTGTCGCGTACCGCGCGGTAGTCGCTCATGGACGTACCACCGATCTTTTCAACCGTATGTGCTTTCATGGGATCCTTGCGTTGACCGTTTTTGCGTTTCAGATTGGGAGCACCGCGGCTGTTGCCGGTATCGAAATATTCCCGGGTGGTGCTCCAAAACTCCGCTGCCTTGTTGTGCATAGCGATGACGTTGGCGGCCGGCTTATTTTTCGTCCTGTACCTCTTCCGCATCCAGCTCGTAGGCGCCTTCCGCGTTGTGCACTTCTTTACCGTGCAGAGGTGGATTGAACACACAGGCCATTTTCATTTCTGACTTGGCCTTGAGTACGTGCTTGTCGTTTTTATCCAGGATATAGATGGTGCCCGGAGTGATCTCGTGTACCACACCGTCTTCTTCTGCCATCACGGAACCTTCACCGGAAATGCAGTACACAGACTCCAGGTGGTTCTGGTAATGCAGGTGCAGATCCGCGCCTTCATAGATGGTGGTGATATGGAATGAAAAACCCATATTGTCGTTTTTCAGCAGCAGGCGGGTACTTTCCCAGCCTTCCGACACAATACGACGGTCTGTTTTTTCGGCTTCTTGCAGTTTTCTGACGATCATTACTAACTCTTACTGATTCTTTCTGGATTCGGTCTTAAATTCGAGGTGTGAAAACGGCCTGCGCAAACTGGCGGGCAGGCCGTTATTCAGCGAAGCAGGTGCGGATCAGGCAGCGCCGGCGAGGGTGCTGTCCTGCTCGTCTGCTTCATCGGCAAAGAAATCGTGTTCTACGGGTACGTCTTCGCCTTTCAGAACCTTGGCCACTGCCGCTTCTACAATATCCAACGCCTTGGTCAGGTTCTCGTCGCTGATGGTCAGCGGGCACAGGGTTTTTACCACGTGGTCGTCGGCACCACTGGTCTCGATGACCAGGCCGTTGCGGAAGGCTTCGGTGGTGATCTTGTCGGCCAGCTCACCACTGACGCAGTTCAGACCACGGAACATACCGCGACCGCGGGTGGTCATGTTGCCGTCACCGTATTTGTCGACGATGGTCTGCAGACGCTTCTCGATGTACTCGCCCTTGCGCAGTACTTCCTTGGCAAATTTATCGTCGCTCCAGAAGTGTTTGATGGCCGCAGTCGCGGTCACAAACGCCAGGTTGTTACCACGGAAGGTGCCGTTGTGCTCACCGGGCTTCCACTGGTCCAGCTCCGGCTTCATCAGCACTACCGCGAACGGCAGGCCGTAACCACTCAGAGATTTGGACAGGGTCACGATATCCGGAACGATGCCCGCTTCCTCGAAGCTGAAGTAGCTACCGGTACGGCCACAGCCCGCCTGAATGTCATCGACGATCAGCAGTACGTCGTGCTTTTTACAGACGTCCTGGAGATTGCGCAGCCATTCAACGCTGGCCGCATTGATACCGCCCTCACCCTGTACGGTTTCCACCAGTACCGCAGCCGGATGGTCAATACCACTGGAGGAGTCACTCAGCACCTTGTCCAGATAGGCGGTGGTGTCGATGTCATCACCCAGGTAACCGTCGTACGGCATACGCGCAACACTGCTCATGCTCACACCAGAGGCACCGCGGTGGTGGGAGTTACCGGTGGCGGCCAGGGCGCCCAGGCTGCAGCCGTGGAAACCGTTGGTGAAAGAAATGATGTTTTCGCGACCTTTGTATTTACGTGCGATCTTCAGCGCCGCTTCCACCGCGTTGGTACCGGTAGGGCCGGTGAACTGCATTACGTAGCTCATGTCACGGGGCTTCAGGATGTTCTCGTAAAAGGCTTCCAGGAATTCACGCTTGGCCTTGGTGTGCAGATCCAGACCGTGGGTGATGCCGTCCTGCTGAATGTACTCCAGCAGCGCTTCCTTGAAGATCGGGTTGTTGTGCCCGTAGTTCAGGGTGCCGGCGCCGGCGAGAAAGTCCAGGTACTGATTACCTTCTTCGTCGTACAGGTACTCGCCCTGTGCCTTGTTGAAAACCCGCGGGAAAGCGCGGGCATAGCTCATTACTTCAGATTCAATCTCGTCAAATACTTTCATTGTGCAACCCTTGTTCAGTGGCTGAAAAAATCAAAAACAAAAAATGGAAATTGGGAAACTTCGTTCATTGACCCGTGCGTACAGAGCGGCAACCGCTCAACGGGCCACACCCGCCTGCACCGCTGACACATCAAACGGACCGATACGCAACAGCATTTCGCTGTCGTGCTGGCCTCTGAAGTGGCGGTCGCGATCAAACATCACCGTTTCGGCGAGACCGGCGTCGAGCTTGCGCGCCAGACTGCGGAACAGCGCCCAGGAGGCGTCGTTGTCCGGAGTAATGGTGGTCTCCAGGTGTGTGACCTGGCTGCAGGCGGGGCGCGCAAGAATCTCGCGCAGCATACGGCCGGCCAGGCCCATCCCACGGCCGTTCGCCGCCACCGCAACCTGCCAGATGAACAGGGTCTCGGGACGTTCGGGGATGATGTAGCCGGAGATAAAACCTACCAGCTCGCCATTCAGCTCAGCGGCCACGCTGGTGGCGGCAAAGTGGCTGGCCTGCAGCAGGTTGCAATAGAGGGAATTGGTATCCAGGGGCGGGCAGTTCCCGATCAGCTGATGCACATCGGCACCATCTTCGCTGACCGGGCGGCGCAGCTGAACCTGGGCACTCCGGTCGACTGTAGAGCCAGCTTTCGGAGCGTCCGCCGGCTGCGCCAGCTGTACCTTGTCGTCGATCGAGTCGTCTTCTTTCTGTTCGCTTGTCGCGCTCAAACCAATACCTTTCGCTTAATTCTTTAGTCATCAAATTGTTAGAACAATATCAAATTTCCTTAACGGCACTGACAGATGGATGTCAGAAAGCAGAACGCCGTTTTAACAACCATGTTCCGCTTGAAATTTGACCTTTTTCTCAAAAAGTTATTTACTGCTCTAAACAATTAAATCCATAGTACTCTAAATATTAGCGAGGGCGCAAGGCCAAGCCTTATGCAACTTGATCAGAACTCAGCCAATTCCGGCGCCAGCGGTGAGCACCAGAATCAGGCGAAACCCGCGCAGGCAAAGGGCCCGCGCACCATAGGCGGGCATGAAATTCCCTCTCCGGACCCCCGGGTAAAGGTGTCGCCAGACTCCACGCGAAAACCGACCAATGATTCAAAATCCGATTTCCAGCAGGGTTTCGACGGCGCGACAATTGACAAACCCGCCGCAGAACCCAAAATCGGCCGCGGGCAAATGAGCCGCCACGCCTGCCATCCCGATTTCGAGAGCCTGCTGCTGATGGACAAGATTGAAGAAGTACTGATTACCCTGCGTCGCCTGATTCGCGCCACCGACCTGCACTCCAAGCAACTGGTCAAAACCGCCGGGCTTACCGCCCCGCAATTGCTACTACTGCAGGCGATCCGCGAGCAGGGCCAGGTCACCATTGGCGCTCTCGCCAAAGAGATCAGCCTCAGCCAGGCCACCGTAACCACTATTCTCGACCGCCTGGAAAAGCGCGGCCTGGTCTACCGGGAGCGCTCTTCGGAAGACAAACGCAAGGTCCATGCGTACCTCACCGACAAGGGCGCGGACATCATCCGCGATGCACCGACACCACTGCAGGAACATTTCGTCAAACAATTCCGCGACCTGCGTGAGTGGGAGCAGTCGATGATTATCTCCTCGCTGCAGCGAGTGGCACTGATGATGGATGCGGAGCATATCGACGCTTCGCCGGTACTGGATGTGGGCGACCTGGACCGCAAAGATGGTCGCAATCTACCCACCCAGGACGCCGCCAAAACCGCGAAAAGCCACCACGAAAACTGAACGCCCGGCGCAAAAATCACACGTAGATTTCCGCGCCAGTGCAAGGTTTGTTCTATTTCGTAACAATTCTCATCCAATCATTGCAATCACGCGGCAGTTGGGTATAAATGGGGCAACAACACGCGGTGCCCTCTCGCCGGCTATTCGACACGTATTCTGGTCGGCCAGCGGTAAGTGGACACCAACTCAAGACAGCGGCGCACTGCGCTGTCGCGGCAGACAAAAACGGCTCAGAAAACGCCCGATCCAATGATGGGTGGACGCATGAACCCGGAGCACCTTGCTCACGGGTCGGATGCCTACCCCCACACCCGCGACCGCGCCCCGGCGAAAACGACCGGCAAGAATCCGGTGAGAGTGCTATTCGCCCTCTCTTCCTCCGAGCACATGGCCGTGCTCGGCAAAAAGCGACTCCGGCCGCCCTGTCTTGCAACTTCTGTTTGGAATCCAGCCCCCAACGCCGAGCCCGGCCGGGGCCGTCACCGGATATCCACTCAGCTTTTTGGGGAAAGGACTGAACATGGCCTGCTTGCAACATCCTGACCGCGATCAACCGGTCTACCTGATGGCGCACCACACTGTTGGCCGCCGCCAGGGAGTCGCCGACACGCGCATCACGTTGCCGGAAATTTCTGGCATTCACGCTGCCATCCAGTGGACCGGCAGCCATTGGATTATTCGCTACCTCAGCCGCAACGGTACCTGGGTCAACGGCCAGCAACTGATCCCCGCCAAAAATCAGCAGCTACACCTGAGCGACAAACTCACCTTTGGCCGCGCCAACAATCCGGAGTGGGTGGTGGAAAACCTCGATCCGCCGGAAAACCTGCTGATCGACATGGAGACCGGTGAAGGTATTCCCCTGGAGTCCTACCACCTGTTGCCGGACGAGCACGACCCCATCGCCAGCCTGCACTTCAACCCCGTCAATGGCGTATGGATCTACGACATCCTCGATTGCGCAGAAAATCGCGACAGTGCGCGAGTGGTCACCCACGGCGCCCGCATCGATTGCGCCCGCAGCAGCTGGCAACTGTTCCTCGGGAACAGCCAAAGCACCACCACCGAGCTGTCATTCAAGAATCTGTGCATCTCCGATTTCCGCCTGCGTTACACCGTTAGCCACCACGAAGAACACGTACAGCTTCAGCTCACCAAAGATGAAATGAAGCTGGACCTGGCGGCGCGCTCGCACAATTACCTGCTGCTGTACCTGGCCCGTGCACGCATCCGCGATATTCAGCGCGGTGTCGATGAAGCAGATCAGGGCTGGGTCGCCATCGACCTGGCCACTCGTGAACTGGGCATTACCGTCAATCACCTGAACACCCAGATTTTCCGCGCCCGCAAACAGATTGCCGACAGCCTGCCAGATGCCATCGACACCTCGCGCCTGGTTGAGCGCCGCTCCTATGAAATGCGCCTGGGTTGTACGCAGCTGGATATTTTCAAAGGGTCACAAAAAGAAGAACTGGAAGCATCCACCGGTGAATATCCGGTGAGTGCAGTGAGCGAGACGGAGCCGGCCTGATACCGGCCCCCAGGCAAGGAGCAGGACTGAATCCACGGACGGCGGTTCTCCCGTAGATTTATTTACCGCAGTCATCAACATGCAGTCAGAGCAGTTACCATTTTACATCGGCCGTTATCACGCCACCGCCAGACTGGGTTCCGGCGGTATGGGCGTGGTCTACCTTGCCACCGATGAGCGACTCAATCGCCAGGTCGCGATCAAAAAACTGCTGCGCAATCCCAACAGCGGCAACGCCGACGAACGCATCCGCCGCGAGGCTATGCTGCTCGCGCAACTCAACCACAACAACATCGTGCAACTTTACGATGTGGTGGACGAGGACAGCGGCATTGCACTGGTGATGGAGTACGTGGACGGCTGCAACCTCGACCGCTGGAACAGAGAACGCTCCCCCAACCTGCAGCAGAAACTGCAACTGCTCAAACAGATCTGTACCGGACTCACCCGCGCCCATAGCGCCGGCATCATTCACCGGGACCTGAAAGCGGAAAATATCCTGGTGGACAGTAACGCCACCATCAAGATTACCGATTTCGGCATTGCCAAGAACTGGCAGGAAGACAGCGACCTTACCCGCGAGCAGCATGTGGCAGGCAGCTGGGGCACCATGTCGCCGGAACAGGCCCAGGGCAAACCCCTCGATAACCGCAGCGACCTGTTCTCCCTCGGTGTTCTGGCGTACCGCCTGCTGTGTGGACAAAACCCGTTTGGGGACAACAACAGCCCCTACGTCATCGTCGATCGCATCGTAAAAAGCCCGCACCCGCCAGCCTCCAGATTGGCCCCAGAGCTGCCGGCGGCCCTGAGCGACCTCCTGGACCGGCTACTGGCAAAGCAGCCGGAGCGGCGCCCGCTGAACGCCGCGGAAGTAGCCATGGAGCTGGAGTCCCTGTTGCAGCAATGCCGCGGCAGCGGCAGCTTTACCCGCACGCACAGCATTACCGCCACGGTTACCGCCGAGCGGTACTTTCATCGTCCGCACAAGCCCCGTCATTTACTCGCCCGAGTGGCAATGGGCGCGCTGGCGACCTGTGTCATCGGCGTGACCACCGTGGTGGGCATCTCCCTTTATTCTGCTCCGGCGGAATCCCAGAAAGGGCGCTATATCGCCGTACTCGACCCCGCCGACCAAGGCTCGGAAGCCACCGCACCCAATCAGCGGTTGCTGATCAGCAATGTACATAGCGCGCTCAAACAGGGGCTCTCTGACCGCAACGGCCTGCACCTGATTTCTTTTTCCGAGTCCCGCAAACATGCGGGGCAACCCCTCGCGACCCAGGCAAAGTCGCTCAACGCCGATCTGATGCTGGTACCCGATGTGGAATGTGAGGAGCACAGCTGCGAGCTCTCACTGGAGCTATTGGACAGCGACACCCTCGCCGTCATCGGCAGCGAAAGCACCCGCCTGGTGATTGATGAAGGACTGGAAAGCCGCGCGCGCACCCTGCACCAGCTCGACAAACTGCTTATTGACTACCCGGCCCAGACCGCCGACGCGGCCTCGCAGATCAGCGACGAGGATTACCTCACCTACCTCAGCATCTACGCCCAGCGCAACAACTACCGGGTGCTCGAATCCCTGCTCGACCAACTGGATGCGTTGCAGGAAAGAGCACCGGGATTTACCCCGCTGTATGAACTCTATACGGAAACAGCGCTCGACCACGACTTCAACTCCCGCGCAGCAGAAGCCGGCGACCGCCTGGAGCGGCTGCTGAAGAAGGCACCGACCTGGCTGAGAGAAACACCGGAGTTCACCGTCAGTGCGTTCCGCCTGGCGGTAATGCGCAATGACACCAGCCGCGCCGAAGCGCTTCTGGAAAAACTGAAGCTGAACCTGCCGGACAAAGCCAGCTACTACCAGGTGGTATCCATGTACCACCAGCTGCGCGGTGACTATGACAAGGCGCTGGAAAGTATCAACCGCTCACTGGAACTCCGCACCAGTTACGACTACCTGGACCAGAAAGCGCTGATCCTGACCCTCGCCGGGAATATGCCTGCCGCCAACAAGGTGCTGAAACAGGCGATCGCCCTCAACAGCGAGCTCGTCGATGCCACCTCCCTGCTCGCCAGCAATATGCTCGACCAGGGGCAGCCCCAGGAAACTATCCGCCTGCTCACCGAGGCCGGCCTCGATCGCATCAGCATCACCGATATATACAACCTGTGCCAGGCCTACTATATCGAGCGGCAGTACGATCAGTCCCTGCAGTGTTTCCAGCGGGTCTCCGAGCTTGCCCCCAAAGACTCCGCCCCGCTGCTGTACCGTGCAGAAATTGCCCGGGAGCTCGACAAACCACAAAAGGCCCGGGAATATGCGCAACAGGCCCTCGAGTTGACACAGCACCGGGACGACTGGGAAGGCCTGCTGCTACAGGCTCGCGCCTACGCCGAACTGGGCGAGGCCGAGAAGGCGGTGGAAAATCTGCTCAATATCCGCCGCGAGGCTCCGGACGACCTCTACACCAACTACACCCGCGCCCAGGTATATATCTCCACCGGTGACCTGCTCTCCGCCAAGGCGCATATCCGCAAGACCCTCCAGCAGGGCATCTCGCCGATCTGGTATTGCACCCCGCGGTTTGTCAAAATCTGCAATCTGACCGCCTTCGACGACCTCCGGCTGCAATACCCTGGTCTCTGCGGCGGCGAACACAAGAACAAGCCGGACGGCGATTCCCAGATCGCCGCCAGTGGCGAAGCCAGCACGAAGCTTTGATCGCACAACCGATTCACTCTTCAACGCTCCGGCGCGCCCGTTTTTAGTGTTCGTGTTCCTATGTGGGCCCAGCGGTAACGGGTCCGGGCTCAATCACAACAAGAACACACGCAGATGGACATTGCCGACTCCGAGGTTGCACCGCAATCTCCCGCAACCGATGCACCGCAGCTGAGCGACCGCTACCAGATCCAGAGCACTCTCGGTGCCGGGGGCATGGGCGTGGTCTACCTGGCGGAAGACCTCAAGCTGCAGCGACGGGTGGCGATCAAGCGGCTCAAGGCCGACGCCGCCAGTGACAATGCCCACCAGCGCATCCAGCAGGAAGCGCGCCTGCTCGCCCAGCTCAATCACCCCAATATTGTCGCCTTGCACGATGTGCTGGAAGACACCCTGGACAATGGCGGCCGCAGCGTTGCCCTGGTGATGGAATATATCGAGGGCACAACCCTGCGCGCCTGGATGCGCGAGCGCACACCCAACCTGCAACAGAAACTCAGCCTGCTGATGCAGATCTGCCAGGGCCTGCAGCAGGCCCACGACCTCGGCATCATTCACCGGGACCTGAAGTCCGACAATATCCTGATTGCGGAAAACGCCAAAGGCGAACCGGTGGCCAAGATCACCGACTTCGGCATCGCCAAATCCCAGCAACTGGACGAACAGACCCTGACTGCGGAAAACCAGCTGGCCGGCACCATCACCGCCATGTCGCCGGAACAGATCCTCGGCAAAGCCCTGGATGCCCGCAGCGACCTGTTCAGCCTTGGCACCATCGCCTACGAGCTGCTCACCGGCAGCCGCCCCTTCGGCAAAAACGACACCGGCGCCCTGGCAATGGCCCACCGCGTCACCAACGACCCGCACACCCCACCGCAACAGGCCTGGGCCGGTATCCCCGAGCCCCTGGCAATCCTGCTGGACAAACTCCTCGCCAAAGATCCGTCCCAGCGCCCGCAGAGTGCGCAGATTGTGTATCAGGGCTTTGCCCTGCTGCATAAACAGGGGCTGGAGGCCGAAAGCGAAGACTACACCGCGACCCTCACCGACCTGTTTACCCACCACAAAATCAAATCCCGCCGCCGCTGGCAGCGGGCGCTGGCGATTGTTGCCGCCGCATTGGTTTTGAGTATCGGGGGTTACTGGGGCTGGAAGGAATTCACCCGGCTGGAGCCGCAGTATATTGCGGTGATGCCGGTGGAGATTAATGGGGAGATTCGCGGGGAGCAGAATGCCAAGGCGCTGACGCGGACCATGGTGCGACAGGCGTTGATGAATTCGGTTTCGCAGTTGAAGGCGAGTGCGTTGGTGAGTTTTGAGCCTAAGGTGGGGCAAGACTTTGAAGCCCAGTTGCAAAAATTACGAGATAAAGGTGTAACCGATGCGCTGTTTGCGCGACTAGAATGCGCGGAGGTTCGGTGTGAAATCGAAATTCAACGCTTGGCACCACAAGACAGCCGCATTAAACAACAGGAAAGCTTTACTTTCCTAACGGATAAGGTTCAAGAAGCGCAGTATCGCACCAGTAACAGTACTGCCAATCTGTTCGCGCTGCCGTACCAGCGAGGTGACCTCTCTCTGGCAACAATGTCAGATGGCGACTACAAGCGGTATCTAGATGTCCTGAGTCGAATGGAGGCCAAGGAGCTTAGTGAGAATGATCTCAGTGAACTGTTCACACTGAGCAATCGCTACCCTCGCAATATATATATCTACCAGAGTTTCACCGATGTAGCAGCGCGCCTGTTTGTTCTTGACGGTAATACGACGCACTTGGAGTCCGCACTGCAATCTATCGAAAAAGCAAATAAATTTGGAATCCCCAAATCACTGACAAGCCGACTAAAACTATTCATTTACGGTTTAGGTGACTATTCTGATCAATACGAACAGTTAATCTCAGATCTTGAGACAACGGACGTCCCACTCGCAGAACTACTCAGCGAGCGCGCCCGCTACCACTACCGAGCTGGGAACTACGAATCAGGCCTAAAATATGCAACAGAAGCCGCTGAACTCAATCCATCCGCAGACAACCTTCACCTGACTGCCCTGAACCAGATAGCAAGCGGCAACTACGATGAAGGACGTATAACTCTTAATGAGACGATTAAAGTCTTTCCGGAGCACTGGTCTTCATATTCCGCCCTGGGCGTAATCGAGCTGGAAAACGGAAATCTTGAAACGGCCGAACAGGCAATTACCTCAATCCCAGAAAACCTTCGGGGCTGGCGCACTAAATCCAACCTCGGAGTCATTTATTTCTTACAAAAAAAGTACTCAGAAGCGCTTTTGATTCAACAAGAAATTCTCAACTCCAACCCGGATAGCATTGAAACCATGGAAGAAATTGCTTCAAGCCATTTAATGCTTGGGGAGAACGAAATGGCAATGAATCAATACAGGAAAATATTAGAAATCACTGACGATGAAGAAGATTTCGAAGAGTCTAGGTATAAAGCCATCGCATTGGCAAACCTTGGAGAACTAAATGACGCGATTGCTATTAGCAACCGATTGCTGAAGAAAGCGGCTGATGATACCTATATACAATATAATGCAGGGCAAGTTTACGCTCTAGCAGAAGAGTGGAGTTCTGCCAATTATTATATTGAGCGTCTATTGGAGCAAGGCATGAGCGCAGAATGGTTTAGTCTCCCAGCATTTCAGCGAATCTGCACCCAGCCTCAAGCCTCAAGAAATGTAAAAAACGCTATTTGCAGATAATTAAAGCGGCTCGAGCTTTGCCCTTGGGTCACCAGAGACAAAATGCATACCGCCATCAACGGCTTCACACAACCACAGGAACTTGAAGTTATCCGGCTTATTCTCTTTATCCTTGATAACGATTTTTAGCTCGGTATAGCGCCCATTCACCCGCTTGGCAGTCGTTTTGAACTGGTGTTTGAAGTCCGGACTGAGCGCCAGGATACCATCCAGTTTACGGTTGGTGCTCAGAGCAAACTCCAGATCACGCCCCGGCACGGCGGAGAGATCGAGGGTAAGGTTGATCACCAACTTGCCCCCGCGACCGCCAAATTTAAAGTCCATATTGCCAAACAGTTCGTTCGGATTGCACTTCTCATAAAAAGGCCAGTACTGTGCGGTACCGTTTTCGGGCTCTACCGGGCGCAGCATCATATCGATCTCTATGCCTTCCGCCGGCACATCAACCACCAGCTCCGGCAAGGAGTCGCAATAATTATCCACTTCTGCTTTGTTCATGTTGTCATCCCTATAATTGTAATCAGCGAGCGATTGCTCACCTGCCCTGCAAACCACCCAGGGGATCAATGGTCTTGGAAAATATCTCAATCAGACGCAGACTCAGGACGAGAACTGCGTCACATAGCTTACTGCAACCGGTTGGCGGGTTTCCAGAACACTTTGATTAAAAAAAACCGGCAGTAAGCAAGCTTACTGCCGGTGATAATCAGATGGTCCCAGCCATCTACGGTTACAACAACACTATCAAGAGCGAAATGAGGCATCCGTGCCTCTGTCAGGCCCTTCCACGATCCCGGCTTCCTAGGCTCTGTGGTTACCGGGCCGGCCTGACGGTTCGGCTTGCGCCGAAGTCTTCCTGATCTGGTTACCTGCCGCCTAGGCTCTGCGGAGACAGATAACTACCAATCCTTTGGTGAGGGCTTGCTCACACTAAATTCAACAATCCCGTCCCTGCGGTTACCCCCCACTGGGCGGCTATCGAATTTAGTGTGAGCAAGCCCGGCTGAAGATCGCGTTGCTGCTGCCGGTGTGGAAAGCAAATTCCATCGCTTTCCTTGTTCCACCTTCCGTGATGGGCACCGGTACCAGGGTGTCTGCAATCCACCGCGCCGCGGCTCCTGTGACGGCCGGGCATCGCGTCCCCTTCAACCTTGAGGTGAAATTTACGGATTTCGCCATTACAGGTCGATCACACGCCATTACACGCAATTACACGGGTGGGGGTTTATTCCTCAGTCTGATGTTTTTTCCGCCACCAGGGCATCGTCATCTCGGCACAGGAGCGTCATGCCGGACTTGATCCAGTACCGGATCCAGAGAGCGGAGTGCTTGGTTGGTTCCATGCTGGATGCCGGATCAAGTCCGGCATGACGGGGAAGTGGTTCTGCGCTGGATGCCGAATCAAGTCCGGTATGACCGGGACGTGGTTCTGCGCTGGCTGCTCGATCGAGTCCGCCCTGCCGTTGAAGGCGCAACGCTTTGCGGAGGTTTCACTACACTGTGAAGTCGACACCCTGTGTGCGAGACAGGTTTGTGCCTTTCGGGACGATTGCTTGTTGGTGCGCAGCGGATCCCGTAAGATCGGCGGTCTTTTCGCCCATAAATTAAACAGCGCTGACTTATCCACACGCACGAGTCCACAATGACGAGAATGTTTTCGCGCCAGAATTACCGCGCTATTTTCCACGCTTTTGTGGCTGTTACCGCGCTGCTCCTGTATGCATCCGTCGCCAAGGCCCAGAGTTACGAGCAGCTGTACAGCGACTACCGCGGCAGTCTGTATCAGATTCGCCTGATCGAGCACTCCTCCAACTCCAAGGCGGGGCTGGGTTCCGGCTTCCAGATTTCCAAAGACGGCCTGATCGCCACCAATTACCACGTGGTCTCCGAGGCGGTGCACGATGCCGACAAGTACGTCCTCAAATACCTGTCGGTGGACGGCAAGGAAGGCGAGCTGGAGCTGCTGGATGTGGACGTGGTGAACGATCTGGCAATCCTGCGCCAGAAAGGTACGCCCGGCCCGGATTTCCTGCAGCTGGCCAGCCAGGCGCCGAGTAAGGGTGAGACCATTGTCTCCATGGGTAACCCGCTGGATCTGGGAATGACCATCGTTCCCGGCACCTACAACGGCATCGCCGGTGGCAGCTTTTACGACCGCATTCATTTCTCCGGCTCCATTAATCCCGGTATGAGCGGAGGCCCGGTAATCAATCGCAATGGCCAGGTGGTGGGTATCAACGTGGCCACTGCAGGCAACCAGATCAGCTTCCTGGTGCCGGTGGACAAGCTGGTGGCCCTACTGCAGGACTATAAAAAAGACGCCGGCGAAAACAACGGCGCCCTGGAACTGCAGCCGATCATCAGCCGTCAGTTGCATCAGAACCAGCAGCGCATCATCGACCAGATCCTCGACGCCAAATGGCAGCTGCGTCCCCTGGGCGATGCCATGGTGGTGGGGGAAATCGTGCCCTCGATCCAGTGCTGGGGTAACACCAGCGACGACGAAGACGAATTGATCAAGCAGGTGGCCAAAGGGTGTACCGGGCAGGACGTGGTATTCCTGTCGGAAACCTTTGATACCGGGCGGGTGGAATACGAGTTTTTCTGGCTGGAATCCGAAGACGATTTTCTGTCTTCGCGTTTCTACGCGGCCTATGAGGAAAATATGAGCGGCTTCTTTCCCGGCAACAGCGCCGGTGAGGACGATGTGACCGACTTTAACTGCAAGCAGCAGTTCACCACCCACCCGCGTAACGGCCAGGCGCAGAGTGGTGATAACGCGGAAAAGCGTGAAAATGGTGCAGATGCCACCGACGAAGAGGCGCAAACGCCGCCCAAGGCCAACGGCAGCCGCGAGCCAGTGATTGCACGCACTTCCTATTGCGTGCGCCGCTACAAGGATTACCCGGAGCTGTACGACGTCTTCTATGTGAGCCTCACGGTAGATCACGACAACCGTGCGCTGGTGAGCCACTTCACCCTGTCCGGGTTCACCCAGGAATCCGCCACCGCCTTTACCCAGAAGTTTGCGAGCGAAGTTCAATGGCACTGATTATCGAAGAAATCAATCGTGCCCACCGGGTGTGCAACCGCTTCCGCATGAACGGCGAGCGCGCCACACTGGGCCGCTGCTACAGCAGCGATGTAATGCTGGAAGACCCCCATGTGGACCCACTGCACGCAGAAGTGGTGCAGGACGAAGACGGCTGCTATGTGCTGCGCGATCTGAACAGCCTCAACGGCATGCGCCTGATGCGCAATTTCCGCGATAAGTCGGTCAAACAGGCCGATGTCCGCGAGCGCCAGATACAGTGCGGAGACGAGGTGCAGATCGGCAAAAGCCGGGTGCGCTTTATCAATGCGGAAATGAGCGTGGCACCGGCCATTCCTCTGCACTCGGCGGAGAATATTTTTGACCGGCTGGCAACGCCACTTGTCGCCGTCACCCTGTGCCTGCTGGTGGCGGGACTCAGCCTGTGGCTGGCTTACCTCGGCAGTACCATGGAGTTTGAGTGGACCGGCGCGGTGGAAGTACTCACTGACGCGGTGATCGGCCTGTTGATTTACGCGGCGGCCTGGGCCTTTATCGGCAAAGTGGTCAAGCACGAGGCGCACTTCCTCGCGCACCTTTCCATTGCTGCCACCGCGGCGCTGGTCTATGCCGGCTGGCAGTGGTTTGGCTCCCTGCTCAATTTCAACTTCAATCTGCACTATGCCCTGCCGCTGCTGAATATCCTGGCGCTGGCGGTGATCCTGCCAGTGATGCTGTGGTGCGCGGCCTACCTTGCACTGAATATTGCCCCCCACTGGCGCCTGGTGGCCTCGGTGCTGCTGCCCTGGTGCTTCCTCGGGTTCGCGGCAGCGGTGGAGATCGGCAAGATGGACGAGTTCAGCGATTCCCCGCAAGTCTCCAAAGAGCTGAAGTCCAAGGGTCTGCTGTGGCGCAAGCCGGTACCGCTGGAGGAGTTTCTGGCTGCCACGCCGGCGCTGTTCGATATCCCACTGGACCAGGAGTCTGGCAAGAAAACAACCGCCAGCAAGGCGACGGAATCGGATCTGGACGTGCGCGGCGAGTAAATGCCCACTTAAACTGGCACAACCGTCGAACTCTGTGCCGTGAACGCATAAAATCTCCGCGCGCCGCTGCCTTCTGGCGCGCACAAGGAGTGAATGTCATGACCGAGTCCAACAACGATCACAGCCCATTCTGGAGCCCCGCGGTAGCGAAGCTGCAGCCGTATGTCCCCGGCGAGCAGCCCAAGACCACCGCGCGCCTGATCAAGCTGAACACCAACGAGAGCCCTTACCCGCCCTCTCCCAAAGCGCAGGCGGTGCTGCAGGAAGAAGGCCTGGCGGCCCACCTGCGCCTCTACCCGGACCCGGAATCCACCCAGCTGCGCGAGACCATCGCCGCCCAGTTCAATCTGTCACCGGAGCAGGTGTTTGTGGGCAACGGTTCCGACGAGGTACTGGCGCACGCCTTCTACAGCTTCTTCCAGCGCCCGGAGCCGTTGCTGTACCCAGACATCACTTACAGCTTTTATCCCGTGTACTGCCAGTTTTACGGCATCGAGTCACAAAAGCTGCCCCTGCGGGACGACTTCTCCATCGCGGTAGAAGACTTTGCCATCGATAACGCCGGCGGCGTGATTATCCCCAACCCGAACGCGCCAACCGGACGCTATTTGCCGCTGGCGGAAATCGAGAAGCTGCTGCAGTTGCACCCGGAGCGGGTGGTGGTGATCGACGAGGCCTATATCGATTTTGGGGGCGACAGTGCGGTCGCCCTGATCGACTGCTACCCGAACCTGCTGGTGATTCACACCCTGTCCAAGTCCCACGCCCTCGCCGGTTTGCGCCTGGGTTATGCGATGGGCCAGGCACACCTGATCGAGGGGCTGAACCGGGCGAAGAACTCCTTCAACTCCTACCCTATCGACGGTATTGCCCAGAAGGTGGCAACGGCGGCAATTGCCGACCGGGAGTGGCTGGCGGACAACTGTGCCAAGGTGATCGCGACCCGCGAATGGACCTGCTCTGAGCTTTCGGGCCTGGGCTTCGATATCGTCCCTTCCACCGCAAATTTTATTTTCGCCAAACCCCCAAAGATTTCTGCCGAGTCACTGTTCCTGGCCCTGCGCGAGCGCAATATCATCGTTCGCTATTTCAACAAGCCGCGGATTAGTGAGTACTTGCGTATCAGCATTGGAACCGATGAGGAAATGCAGGCGCTGGTGGCGGCTTGTCGGGAAGTTTTATAGAAGCCTGACGTGAAGGCTCTGATACCGGGAAACCCTTCGCGAGACCGTCTGCGGCCTGGATGGCCGCAGCCGAGCCCCCATGGATGGGTTTACGGCGTGTCTCGCGAAGGGTTTACCGGTAGCAGGGCCGCCCCATAACCTGAAAATAGAATACCCACGAAAGCGGATGCTTCCACAGAACTAGCGGACGGAACCTCTATAATTTCTCGACCACTAAACCCTAAATCGACGTACCCGCAGTAACCATGTCGCCTCAGATCAAGAAAGCCCTTCAAATCCTATCCGCCGCCACACTGGCTGTGCTGGCAAGTACTACTTTCGCCAAAAACCCCTGGGAAGCGGTGAAGAAACCGTCGAACCAGCTGCCCGAAAGCATCGGCAGCTACAGCAACGGCTGTCTGAGCGGCGCGGAGCAGATGCCACTGCGAGGCGAAGGCTTCCAGCTGGTGCGCACCGGGCGCGACCGTCACTACGGCAACCCCTATCTGGTGGAGTTTCTCAAGGATTTTTCCAACGCCGTGGAAGAAAATAACCTCGGTCGGCTGCAGATCGGTGATATGTCCATGGCCCGTGGCGGGCCATTTAGCAGCGGGCACAAGAGCCACCAACAAGGGCTGGATGCGGACATCTGGTTTTCCCAGGATAAGCGGGCCGCCGAGCGCCCGCTGACAGCCTGGGAGCGGGACAATATCTCCGCCATACCCATGGCCGATGAA
This sequence comes from Microbulbifer elongatus, assembly GCF_021165935.1. NCBI lineage: Bacteria > Pseudomonadati > Pseudomonadota > Gammaproteobacteria > Cellvibrionales > Microbulbiferaceae > Microbulbifer > Microbulbifer elongatus. The sequence goes on from NZ_CP088953.1 coordinate 4,105,567, forward strand.
CGCAAGCATGTACTGCTGGAGGAAAACTGGGATCCGCGTATTCCCGATATCCTGCGTATCGCGTCTGAAGACCCTCGCGTCGCGCGAATCTTCGTGCATCCCACCATCAAGCGGAAAATGTGCAATATTGCAGGGAGCGATAACGAATGGCTGCGCAAGGTGCGCCCCTGGTGGGGCCACAATTACCACTTTCATGTTCGCCTGAATTGTCCGCCAGGGGATAAGCACTGCAAGCCGCAATCCAAGGTGCGCGGTAACCCTTGCGGCGGTGGGCTGGACTGGTGGTTTAGCGACGAGTTTTACGCCATTCTTAACGGTACCGCGCCCACCAAACCCAAGCCGGAAAAGCCGCCGAAAAAGCCGGACATGCCGGCCCAGTGTGCCCAGGTACTGACGGCACCGGCAGCGCCGAAGAACTGATGAGAGCCAAATGAATAAACAGGCCCCCAATAGCAACCCATCACAGACCATTCACGTTTTACTGATCTGCGGCGGTGGCGGCAGTGAGCACGATGTTTCCCTGCGCACCGCGGATTTTATCCAGCGGGAACTGGCGAAATCGCCGACGGTCCAGCTAACCCGGGTCACCATGGACGGCGATGGCCGCTTTGTTGATGAGAATGACCAGGTACGGGAGTTACGCTCAGACAAGCTGTTATACAGCGCTTCTGGTGGCAATTCGGGCAGCGCGCAGCCGGTGGATTATGTTATTCCGGCGATTCACGGTTACCCCGGGGAAACCGGCGATCTGCAATCTCAGCTGGAAATTCTCGGACTGCCCTATTTCGGCTGTGGGCCTGAGGCAAGCAAGGTGTGCTTCAACAAGATCACCACCAAGCTGTGGCTGACGGCGCTTGGGATCGACAATACCCCGTATCAGTTTCTGTGTGCGGACAACGCAGACGAGGCGGCGAAGGCGCAGGATGCATTGAAGCAATGGGGTTCGGTGTTTGTGAAGGCGTCGAACCAGGGGTCTTCGGTGGGTTGTTACAAGGTGAGCGATCCGGAGGCTTTGGATGGGGCTTTGCGGGAAGCGTTCAAGCTGTCGCCTTACGTGCTGGTGGAGAAGTGCCTGAAAGTGCGGGAGCTGGAGGTGGCGGCTTACCTCTATGACGGTGAATTGGTTGTGACGCCGCCCGGTGAGGTGTGTGCGCCGGAGGATACTTTTTACAGTTACGAGGAAAAGTACGCGGAGGCCAGCCGGGCGCGGACTCATGTGGTGGCGGAGGGTTTGTCGGATGCGCAGTTGGGATGGATTCGCGAGGCGTCGAAGCGGGCGTTTGTGGGTTTACAGTTGAAGGATCTTTCGCGGATTGATTTCTTTCTGACGGATGATGGGGAGATTTATCTGAATGAGGTAAATACCTTTCCGGGGATGACGTCTATTTCGATGTTCCCGAAAATGCTGCAAAACCAGGGGCATGACTTTTCTTCTTACCTCGGTGCTCTGATCCACGCTGCGGTCGCTTGATTCCAATCCGGTGGCGGTACCGCTACCAGGTGTAGCTTTACGAGACACGCCGTGAACCCATCCATGGGGGCTCTTCTGCGAGGTCCCTCTCGCAGAAGGTCTCGTAAAGCTACACCTGGCATCGGAACCTTATCTTCGACTTCTGTGAATTTTTCGGCTGTACTAACTTACCTGCGGCAGCACTTCTGACAGCCACCCTTCCTGCCTTTTTCTCGAAAACTGCCCCCGTAAAAACTCCATCTGATCTCCACGAATGCGCGCGCTGTTGGTAAGTGCCAGGTATTCCGCCGCATTGGGCACAAATGGCAGCGCCAGTAGTTCCATGTCGATATTTTCCAGTAGCCGGTTGCCCTTGTGCTGGTTGCAGCGCCGGCAGGCGGTGACGACGTTTTCCCAGGTATCGCGGCCGCCTTTGGAGACCGGGTGAATATGGTCGCGGGTGAGCTCGCGGATGGGGAAGCGGTTGCCGCAATACAGGCAGAGGTGCTGGTCGCGGGCGAACAGGGCGCGATTGGTGAGGGGCGGCCGGGTACGGGGGCGCGCCATGCGGTCGCCGCCGCAGGCGATGATGGCGGCGAGGTCGAGGGTGGAGCGTTCGCCGAAGCGGTTGATGCCACCGTGTACGGTCTGCACTACGCCACCGAGTGTCCAGGTGACCAGTTCCCGCACGTACAGGCAGGCGGCCTCTTCCCAGGTCAGCCATTCAAGGGGTTGACCAGCGAGGTTTAACCTCAGGATTTGCGCTTGCACGAGTTCACCTCCCGTATTTGCGAGCTCAACAGACAATAAAGCCCCGCAGGCAGGCCAGCGGGGCTCAGGGATATAGACGAAATATCAGAGAAAGTGTGGGCGGAAGTCTTGGGGAGAAAAGCGGGGAATTCAGGAGAATGCGATACGCGGGAGGACTGCGGCGAATTCTGGAGCCGATGGAGGCTCGACCACCAGTGATGAGCGGGTGGTTGCGATACGAACGGGTACAGCATTTGATTACTGAATTCGTTATCCTCCTCATACCCACCGGTCATAAAAATTCACCGGCTTGCTCTGATTAAAGCGAAGGTTTGTGACGATTTCCAGACAGTGGGGGCAATCTGCTGCAAAAATTTACCGGGTGGTGGTGGCAGCGCCTGTATAGACAAGATACGCGCGGTGAAATAAATAACCTAATGCTGCGCGGTATGGGACAAGAAAGGTAGCAGGAAGAGAATTTGCAGGCCCAGAATGTAAAACACCGCTTGAGCAATCCGGCCCAAGCGGTGCGTCTCACAGGATGGTGCCCAAATCCTTTCGGGCTGGCAGCGCGGTCTCCAATCCTTGGTGACCTGTCCTTGCCGCCGTTGCAATCCGTTCTCCGTCCTTGCAAATACATTATGGTCGAATGGGAAATTTAGGGTAGTGGGAAAGTGCTGAACTTGTTGTAAGAGATGTCTTACAAGCGAGTGACGGTCGTCACATTAAACCTGGTCAGGTCCGAGGGAGGTACGTGGCGCGTATCACAACTGGTACGTTGGTGCGACATTCAGCGGCTTACTATAGTTACTTCTGTTACGAGATCAAGACAACAGTGAGATCTACGTCGAAAAAAGCGCTAGTTTTTTATCTTTTCGTCGCAATTGGCGCCATTGGGGTATTGGCGCTGGTTTTTGCCCTGTCACGGGGGTGGATTCCCGGGGTGAACGTGCCCTGGGGGCAACTTCTGGGAGCCAGCACCAGTGAGGAGACGGTGCAGCACCAGATCAAGGTGGCCGAGGGCTTTCAGGTGACGCTGTTTGATGATCAGGTGCCAAATGCGCGCTTTATGGCTGTCACCCGCAATGGCGACCTGCTGGTGTCACAGCCAAAACTTGGCCAGGTGAGCCTGCTGCTGAAAGACCGCAATGCGGATGGCGGAGCCGACGGCCAGCGAGTGCTGATCGACGGCCTCAAGCGCCCCCACGGCCTGGCGCTGTTCGAGGACTGGCTGTACATCGCAGAAAGCGACGGTGTTGGCCGTGTGCCTTTCGATCACTCCGACGGCCGTATTGCCGGCAGTTACCAGAAGGTGGTGACAGGGCTCGCGGATAGCGGCAACCACTGGACCAAGACCATCGGCATGGGGCCAGATGGCTGGATGTATCTCACCAGCGGCTCGACCTGCAATGTGTGCGAAGAGAAGGACCCACACCGCGCAACCATGATGCGCTTTCGGCCGGACGGCAGCAATTTCCAGATTTATGCGACGGGCCTGCGCAACAGCGTGGGATTCGACTGGTCTCCCAAAGACGGCGCCCTCTACGCCACCGACAATGGGCGCGACTGGCTCGGAAATGACTTCCCCCCCTGCGAACTGAACCGGGTGGAGAAAAATGCATTCTACGGCTGGCCCTACGCCAATGGCGACCGCATTCCAGACCCAGACCTGGGGATTCAAGGCGGAGCACGCATTCAACAGTTGATTAAAACGTCAATTCCACCGGTATTCGAGTTCCGCGCGCACAACGCACCGCTGGGCATACGTTTCCTGCGCAGCTCCGAGCAACCCGATGATTACAGGGAATCCGCACTGGTGGCATTGCACGGCTCCTGGAACCGGGATGAAAAAGACGGCTACAAGGTTGTCGCCCTGCACTGGAACGATGACGGCGAGATTCGCGCGGAAGATTTTCTGTGGGGCTTTTTATCCACCGACCGCGAGACCGTTTACGGCCGGCCGGTGGATATTGCCGAAGATGTGCGCGGCAATATTTATATTTCCGACGATTACGCCGGCGCCATCTACCGGGTACAGGCCGGCTCCGTCAGCCAGAACAACGCGGAGGCGCCGGTGAGCAATCGCCCGCCCATCAGCGCACCGAAAAAACCTCTCGCCATTGATGGCAATGCGGCCCGCCAGGGGGCGCAGATTTTTGAACGCCGCAATTGTATTCGCTGCCACCAGCAGCTGCCCTTAAAAGATCTGAGCCGGCGTTACACCCTGAAGCAGCTCGCAGATTACTTCGACACCCCTACCCCGCCGATGCCGGTCTACGGCTTCAGTAACAGTCAGAAACGGGCGCTGGCGCATTACTTGATGGAGCGGGAGATTCAGGGGACGGGACGGCAGTTGGAAAACTTCTTACCCTAAACCCAGGTCATCCGGGTCACCAGCCCGGTTCTGGATACCGGCTTTCGCCGGTATGACGGAAGCGAAAAATACAGGTTCCTATCGTCATCTAGGCACTCGCCGGTAAGGCGGGAGTTACTGACCTTTGGGGCGCTTCTGTAACTTTCGCTGCAGGGTCCGCCGATGCATCCCCAGCGCACGGGCAGTGGCGGAAATATTGCCGTCATTCTCCGCCAGCACCCGCTGTATATGCTCCCAGGCCAGGCGGTTGACCGAGGGCGGAGCCTTGGCAATCTCCGGCAGCTCGGGATCGCTGCTGGCACTGCCCGGCTCGTCCAGCAGCGCCGCTTCCAGCTGGTCACCGCCGGCCGGCTTGCACAGGTAATCATCCGCCCCCAGTTTGATCGCCGCCACTGCGGTGGGAATACTGGAATAACCGGTGAGCAGAATAATCCGCGCGCGGGGGTTCGCCGAACGCAGTGGCGCGATCAGCTCCAGCCCGCTGTCGTGGTGAATCTTGAGATCCAGCAGCGCACAGTCAAACCTTTCCCGCGCGATCAGCCCCTGGGCCTCATCCACCGATTCAGCCACCCGGGTGTCGAAGCCACGGCGGGACATGGCCCGATCCAGCATGCTGCGGGTGCCGCTCTCATCGTCCACGATCAACAGGCGCTTGCCAGAACTATTCACACAACTTCCTCACGCTCGGTGGCCAGGGGCAATTCTATGGTGGCGACGGTGCCCGGCTCGCCACTTCTCGGGGTCAGGGTCAGGTTGCCCCCCAGCTGCGCCAGCGCGGTCTTACTCAGAATCAGACCGATACCAAAGCCGCCGGACCCGGTGTTACTGGCCTGCATGCCTTTCCCACTATCGGCAATTTCGATCTTCAGATGTGTTTCGCTCCAGATCACCTGGATAAACACCGGTTGCTGACTGCCCACAGCAAGAGAGGCATCCAGTGCATTGTTCAGCACGTTGATCAGAGTCTGCTCGAGGGTCAGCGGAAGGCGGGCCGACAGCCCCTCCGCGCCCTGCTGCTGCAACTCAAAACGTGCTTCCGGTCGCAGCAACTGCCAGCGCTCCAGACTGCGGTCGATAAATTCCGCAATCGACTGAAACTCTTCATTGCCCGCCGGGTCCCGCGCCCGGCTTTTCAGCTGTTCCAGTGCCTGTTTGCACAGATTGACCTGCTGTTGCAGCAGTGCCAGGTCCTCCGCCACCGGCTCGGAAAAGCCCGCTTGCGTCTGCAACTCCTCCACCAGCAAGCCCATGGTCTGCAGCGGTGATGCCAGCTCGTGAGCGGTTCCGGCGGCGAGGGTGCCGAGGGACAGTACCTGGTCCCGTCGCGCCTGCTCCTGCCGCAGTTTATGCAGATGGCGATCGCGGCTGCGCAGGGCTTCCGCCATGCTGTTGACGAAACCGGCGATCAACAGTGCGGAAAAGGTGAAGGTGGCCCACATGCCGATCAGGTGCTGATAAAAATCACTGCTCTCGGCGCCGTGCCTCATATCGTGCCCGGTATGGGCACCGTGCCCTCCATCCACGCCGGGGAAAAACACCATCAGCCCGGTGTAGATGGCGATACTGATGGCCGCCATCAGCCAGGCAAACAGCCGCGGTTGTGTGGCGGCGGCAATGGTGAGGGGTACCAGCAGATAGGTCACAAACGGATTGGCGGCCCCGCCACTGAGGGCCAGTAGCGGTGGCAGCCACAGCCAGTCCATCAACAGGTGCGCAAAGAATTCCTTGCGCCCCACCGGTACGCTGCCGCGGGCGCGCCAGCCGCTGATCAGGGTGGTGACCACTCCCAGCAGGACAAACGCGAGGGCGCCGCCACTGAGGGAATCCGCCAGCCACAGACTGACGCCGATATAGGCGGAAAGGGCAATGGCCCGCAGCGCCGTAAGGCGCCGCAGGTTGGTAATGATGGTTTTGTCTCCACCCATGGGTGGCACGGACGCTGGCACGGGCAATCTACTCGGTAAAACGTGTATCGCCTATTGTATCGGCTATTGTGTCGCGGGGGCGGGCATTGGACCAGTGGCCGCGGTTTGCGGTTTGCGCGCCCGCTTCTTGCGCCGCCCCGCCAGCATCACCCCGCCCACCACACTGCTTGCCAGTAATAGCAACAGGGTGAACACGATCATGCCATCGCGCAGCTGACGGCCGGTCAGCGGGGTCAGGTGGCTCCACTTGTGCAGCAGGGAGAAAGACAGTCGCTCGGCGCGGTCGATACCCCGGGACTGATCCACCAGCACCCCGGTGACCGGATCCACAAACAGCATGGTTTTATCATCATTGGCCACATCGATCTGCCACACCGGCAGGCGTTTGTTGCGGAAGTCATAGCCCGGGCCGTAGCGGGTGACCAGCGACAGACCGGCAATATCCTGGGGCTGAATACCCGCAAGGCGCGCGGCCAGCAGCTGGGCCTGCTCGCGGTCGCCGAACCCGGACAGCACCTGACCACTGCGCGCATCCACGAATAAGGCCCCGGCTTCCGACGGGCGACCGTCAAAGCGCTGGTTGCGGCTGCCCGGAGCGGAATCTTTCGCCGGTGCCAAACCGACGCGGTACAGGGGAGCGCCATCGGCACCACGGATCAGCGACAGGCTGTTGATCGCGCGGCCATTCAGGGCGTTCACCCAGGCGAAATCGGAATTAAGATTTCGGTACTCCCCGGCCTCCCCCAGGCGCAGCCCCTGCACCGGCGCCACCAGGGACGATTGCAGCAGGTGGTAGAAGCCACTGGCGGACCACCCCAGCAGAGGCAGCCACAATACATAGCCAAGCAGGCGGTGGTAACGGCGTTTCCCGTCTTTGATTTTCCGGTGCTTCAGGGCAAATAACAGTGCGAGACCGGTGGCGGCAAATGCAAACAGGGTCAGCATCAACAGGCCGATCAGGATCAGGCGGCCGTACTCCAGATCGTCCAGCCAGGCAAAGGTGTGCAGCTGGCGGAATACACCCTGCAGCAAGGTTTTACCGTTGTCGGTCATGGACGCCAGGGCGGCGGTTTCCGTGTGGACAAACAGGGTCAGGCCATCGTCCCCGGCGAACCGGACCCGGTACACCGGCAGCAGGCGATTGACCGAGGGGTAGGCATTGTCGAAGCCGGTCTGAATCTGGATATCGGCAATCTGGTCCGCGGGGCGACCGCTGTAGTAGGCCGCCAGCCAACGGGCCTGCTGCAGATCGCCGTCAATGACTTCCGTGCCGCTGTCGAGGCGATAATAGCGGCGCGGGTCCGTCTCGGAATGGGTCACCTGTAACAGCGGTGCCCCCTCGCCCGGTACCAGCTTGACCACCCGCGCCCCGCGGACTTTCTCTTCGTCCGCCAGCAGCGCCGGCAGATTGCCCAGCTCCGGGGCTTCGAGGCTTACCGAAGGCGGGAAAAACTTGGCCGCGGAAGGGCCGAACCAGGCCATCATCGGGTGACTGATGCCGGAGACCACCCAGATCAGGATCCCCGCCAGTGCCCACCAGCCGAGTTTGTTATGCCATTCCAACCACTGCTTTTTCAGATTCATGCTCGATGCCCTCAGAAGCGGTAGCGCACGCCGGCAAACAGGGAGCGCGGCAGCCCCGGGCGGTAGCTCAGGTCTGCGTCACCCACCTGGTTGGAGGTGTAGGTGGAGTAGCGCTCGTCGGTGATATTCGACAGGCGCGCGTATACGGAAAGGTCTTCCGCGAAGTGGTGGGTGGCACGCAGGTTGAACAGCTCGTGACCGGCGTATTGCTGAGTGTTGGTCTGGTCGGTGTAGTAGTCCCCCATATGGGACCACTCCAGCTCCATGCGCAGGCCGTTCAGCCATTGCGGGGTGTACGCCAGGGTGACATTGGCGAGGGACTCGGGCGCACGGCTGATCTCATTGCCGGCGAAATTCAGGTTTTCACTGACCATGCAATAACAGCTCGGATCAAACCGGCTGAATACGTAGGAAAAATCCTCGTACTGCTGGCGCATGGCCGCATAGGAAACGCCAAGTTCCCAGGCCTGCCCCACGGGCGCCTGTACCGAGACTTCCACCCCTTTGTGGCTGGTCTCACCGGCGTTGGTGGTCTTGCGGTCGTTGCCTTCGATGTAGCTGACGATGTCGTTCTCGGTGGTCATGTCGTACACCGCCACCTCGTAATTCACCCGCTCGGCGACAATACCGCGCAGGCCGATTTCCTGGCTGACGCTGGTCACCGGTTCCAGCTCGGTGGTGCCCTCGGATGAACCCGGGCGGAACAGTGTGCCTACGGTGGGCGCGCGGAAGGCGTGGCGGTAGCTGGCGTAGAGCTGGTGGTTATCGTTGAGCTTGTACACCGCACCCAGTTTCGGGCTCAGGTTATCGTAGTCGCGGGACTGGGAAGCCGGGCGGAAGTGGGACGGGTCGGTGTTGGGTGTGCCCAGCTGGTCCTCATAGTCCACCTCGAACACGTCGTAGCGCAGACCCGCACTCAAGCGCCAGTTCTCGCTGGGGGCGAATTCTCCGTGTATGTAGGGGGAGACGGAGGTCTGCTCGGCGTCAAAGTGATAGGTCAGCTCGCCGGTGCGCGCGTAATCCACAAAGTACTCGCCGTCCCGAGTGACCGTGATGCGCTCTTCGCGGTATTCGGACGGGGTGTAGTCCGCATCCACCCCGATAATCATCTCACCGCGCTCGAAGTCGCGGCGATATTTCAGCAGCAGGCCATAGGAGCTGAATTCGGTATCGCGGATATTCGGGTCGTAGGTCACCATCCAGCTCGGCATCATCGCCATACTGTTGTGACGGATAAACGGGGTGGCGGTAATCAGGCTGCTAGCGCTCGGCGTGTAGGCCAGCTCGGAAGAAAGGCGCAGGGCTTCCACTTCCCGGTAGCCAATATCCCCGTGGTACAGGTTCTTCTGAACATTATTGCGGTAATCGTCTTCCTCCAGACCGGATACACCGCTCTGGTCGATGGTGGAGTAGGACAATACCGTCTTGCTGTCCCAGCCCTCCGCAAACTGGCTGTCCAGGCGGCCACTCAGGGAGGTGCGGGTATAGTCCGCCTCCTCCCGGAAGCCCTCACTGGCGGTGCGGTTCAGGTCCAGCCGGTAGGCGCTGCTCGCCCCCAGACTGTTGCCGCCGGAAATCAGCGCGCGCTGCCAGCCGTCGGCCCCGACCTCCCCGTTCAGGGAGACTTCCGCAGCCACCGGTGCCGCTTTGGTGACCGCATTGATCACCCCGCCGATGGCATCACTGCCATAGAGCGCCGACGCCGGGCCCTTGGTCACTTCCAGCTGTGCGCTTTGCGGCACGTTGATCTCGTACAGACCGTTGTGGTTGAAAAAGCCGGTGGGACGGGTGGGGATGCCGTCTTCGAGAAACAAATAGACCCCGGCGGTAGAGATGGGCTGGCGGATAGAGGTCATATGCCCCTCCCCGCCCAGATTGTTCACATGTACCCCGGCCACCCGATTGAGGGCATCGGCAGGATGCGCCGGGGCGATATGCTCCAGGGCCTCCTCACTGATCACGCCCACAGATTCCGCCAGTTCCGAGCGGGTTTTGGCCTCGCGGGTGGCGGTGACGATAACCTGTTCGAGGGCGTTGTCCCTGTGGAGGCTCGACCCGGCCGCGTCCGGGGCAGGCAGTGACAGGGCAATGGCCGCAGGAGCGAGGATGAAAATAGCAGCTGGGCGCACAGCATCTTCCTTGTTTGGCAATTATTTTCGATAGGTAAATGCTATCGGAAAAGGCACCCGCGCAAGTGCGCCATATTGTCGCAGGCAGTGCGACATTGACCCCTTTTCCGCTAGCCGCTAAGGTTGCCCGCACTTGCAAGTCCCATCAGAGATTTTCCCCATGGCAGCAAAGAAGAAAGCCGCAACCTTCGAGAGCGCACTGGAAGAACTGGAGCAGCTGGTAGAGCGGCTGGAAAGTGGCGAACTGCCCCTCGATGAAGCCCTCGCGGACTTCGAGCGCGGAGTGAAACTCACCCGCGAATGCCAGCAGAAGCTGGCCAGCGCCGAACAGAAAGTGAAGGTGCTGATGGAGGAAAACGGCCAGGTGCAGGAACTGCCCTTCGACGCCGCCGACGAATTCTCCGGAGACGTGGAATAAGTGAGCAGCTCCTCCCCGACGGCTGCCCCCGTCCCCGCCAAGCTGAAGGCTTTCCTGCAATCTTCCAGCCAGCAGGTGGAACAGACCCTGAAGCGTGCGCTCGACACGCACAGCGACGCCGAAGCCCTGTTCGCCGCCATGCAATACGCCGCCCTCGGCCCCGGTAAGCGCCTGCGCCCCGCGCTGGTCTACGCATGCGCTCTGGCCCTGGCCGGTGACACCGCTGCAACGCAGTGCCATCAAGCCGCCGCCGCGCTGGAGTGCATACACGCATACTCTCTGGTACACGATGACCTACCGGCAATGGACGACGATGATCTCCGCCGCGGGCGACCCACCTGCCATATCCAGTTCGACGAGGCCACTGCGATCCTCGCCGGGGATGCGCTGCAGTGTCAGGCGTTTGAGCTGCTGGTACAGTCGGATCTGGCACCGCCGTTGAAAGTACAGGTGATTGGCGAACTGGCCAACGCGGCCGGAGCGCGCGGAATGGTGGCCGGACAGGCCATCGATCTCGCCGCCGTCGACCACACCCTGACGCTGACTCAGCTGGAAAAAATGCACCGTCTGAAAACCGGAGCACTGATCGTCGCCAGTGCGCGCATTGGTGCCCTGATCGGCGGTGCTGAAGCCGCTCAATTGTCGGCGATTACCCGCTACGCCGAGGCGATCGGCCTGGCTTTTCAGGTGCAGGACGACATTCTGGATGTGACCTCGGATACACAAGTGCTGGGGAAAACCCAGGGGGCGGATGCCGCCCGCAACAAACCCACCTATGTCTCACTGCTGGGGCTGGACGGCGCCCAGGCCAAGGCCGCAGAACTACATCAGCAGGCCAGCCTGGCGCTACAGGACCTGCGCGCTGGCGCAGAAAACATCAGCACCGACGTTCTGCAGCAATTGGCAGATTTCATCGTCAAACGGCGCCATTGATCGGCCTGACCGCCAGCCGGCAGGCGCCGTCTCCAACATCTGCGCAGATGGTCGGACAGACGCCGGTTGAGCGCCGCACTATCCCCGCGCACCGCTCCCCCTGTCACCGCTATATCCCATTCCCCGCGCACTTCTTTCACCGACCGCCGCTGCGCTTGTGCGGCAAGCGTCAGCGTAAGAGTTTCCACGGGAAACTTGTGAAATATTGCGCACCCAATCCGCTTCAACGAATCATATAAACCGAGCTGGCGGTGAAATCCGTAAAAATATGCTGTGATACATGTAAATTTTGGCAGCAGGGGAAATTTGACGAACCGCGAAAACTCTGCAAGATTTACCACAGGCCGCACATCAATAAGGCCGCGCGCACCGCGCCAGATAAGAAAAATACGGAGGATAGCCACCTCCGTGCGGCGGTAAAAAAACATCAATAAAAATAATAGGTGGCGAGTATGAAGCAAAAACTGCACGCAGTGATTGCCCCGGCGGCCGTCGCCGCATTGACAATTGGCCTGACAAACGGTGTACTTGCACAACCTCTCACGGCAACGGAGCTGATTGAGGCCTGTAAGAGCCATCAGGTTGACCGGCAAAGCGCCCATGCAACCAGCTGTCGGGCATTTATCCACGGCTATCTGTCCGCAAGTAACGATATCGTTGCCGCAGACGAACGCCCTTCCGAATTTGTCGCCCGCGCTATTCGCACTCGCGCCAGCCGCCTCTCGGACGAAGCAGTGCAACGGCTGAATAGCCGCTATTGCCTGCCAAACTCCGCCACGCTCGACACTCTGATCAGCCAGGTCTCGGAACTCTCACAACCGTTTGCGGAAGGTGCGCCGGCAGAGTCCGCTATGCTGTCGGTTTTTGAAAATCACTATCGCTGTAAAGATGTATCGAACCCCTGATGTGGTCCTGGCGCACCGGTTTACCGGCGCCCGCCACACCGGTTGTTATTGCTCTTTAATATGGTATCTGTAGTAGATTATTCATGCGTTATACCCTGTGTCTGTTTGCCGTTCTCGCATTTATCTGGCTGAGTAATTCCGGGCATTATTCAGCTTTACTGCTCACGTTTGGTTTTATCTCCATCGTATTGGTGATCCTGATTGCCCGACGCATGAAAGTGGTGGATGGCGAGTCTCTGCCCCTGGAACTCTGGGCCACTCTGCCCGGCTACTACCTCTGGCTATTGCGCAAAATTATTGTCAGCAATCTCGAAGTTGCCGCCTGCGTGTGGGGTGGTCTCTTCTCCCGCCGCGCCACCATATCCCCCTGTAGCGAACGTATTCCCACCCATTTGCAAACCGACCTGGGTCGGGTGCTCTACGCCAACTCCATCACTCTGACCCCCGGCACCGTCGCTGTGGATATCGATCAGGATTCGGTACTGGTACACGCCCTGACCCGCAGCGGCCTGGATGAACTGAAACAGGGGGAGATGGAAAAACGGGTTGCCGCCCTTACACAAACCCGGGATCAATCCGCCACCACCGCAGGTCAGAAATAAGTATGCTGAACGCCACATTGATTGCCCTGCTCGTCGTGATGACACTGGCTCTGATACGCGCGGTGAAAGGCCCAACCATTCACGATCGCATTCTCGCGGTGAATATGTTTGGAACGAAAACCGTGCTGCTGATTGCAGTAATCTGTTTTACCTTTGGGGAGCCCGAATATCTGGATATCGCCATCGTCTACGCGCTCATCAACTTTGTCAGCGTGGTTGGCGTATTGCGATATTTCGAGTTTCGCAAGCGCCATGGCGAAAGTGCCACGGAGGTTACCGGTGATTGAAACCCTTCAATCCTACGCCAGTGGCACCCTGCTGTTACTGGGCTGTTTTTTTATGCTGACCGGTGCCGTGGGTGTGCTGCGGTTCCCCGATTTCTATTCCCGCATGCATGCGGCGGGTATTACTGACACGCTCTCTACGCTTCTGATCATCAGCGGCTTGATGTTGACCGCCGGCTGGAGTCTTGCGCTGTTCAAGCTGGCCCTGATCATGCTGTTTATTTTTTTCACCAGCCCGACCGCCAGCCACGCGCTGGCCCGCTCCGCGCAACTCAGCGCACTGCGCCTACCACAGATTCCGGCTGAACCAGCGGCACCACAGGTGAGCAGCAGTAGCACCCGCGCGGACCGGTCGTCCGATGCGGAGCCAGAGGCCGCAGACAGCACGCGCGTCTGAGCGGCAACAGAGAATACAACGGGGCCCCTCTCGGGCATGAAGATTCCGCGTGGAATAAACGCAATGGACACAACAAAAACAACAATGGCAATCACAACCCGCAGGATAAAAAACTTATGAACCTGCTCCTCGATATCGCGCTCCTGGCCCTGCTGCTGGCAACCGCTGTTTCTATTGCCTGGATCAAGGACCTGTTTGCCGCCGCCATGCTGGCGGGTATTTACGGGCTGCTCTCGGCGGGTTTTTTCATGACCATGGGTGCAGTGGATGTGGCCTTTACCGAGGCCGCAGTGGGTGCCGGTATTTCACCACTGCTGATTTTACTGACGCTCGCACTCTGTGGCCGCTACCAGCGCGCGGATCGCAACCGCGCGCGGCTGGCCATTGCACTCGTGGTCACCGTGGGGGCTCTGCTGGTGACGGCGACCGAAGACATGCCCGCGTTTGGCGATATCCATGCTCCGGCGCAAGTGCATGTGGCACCGCACTATATCCAGGAGTCCATGGATGAAATCGGCATTCCCAATATCGTTACCTCGGTCCTGGCCAGCTATCGCGGTTTCGATACCTTCGGGGAAGTCGTGGTGATCTTTACCGCCGGACTCGGTGTGCTGTCACTACTGATGACACATACCGCCCAGCCGCTGCGGATCATGGAACCCTCTCCGGTACAGCAGGCGTCCCGGGATATCGTATTGCGGGTCGTGGCCAAGGTGCTGATTGCGCCGATCATGCTCTACGCGCTGTATGTCCAATTTCATGGTGAGTATGGTCCCGGTGGTGGCTTTCAGGCCGGGGTGATCTTTGCGGTGGGGTTTATTCTCTACAGTATGGTGTTCGGTCTGGACGCGGTGCGCAAGGTTGCCAGCCACGGCCTGGTGCAACTGCTGTCGGCGGTGGGTGTGCTTGTTTTCGGTGGCACCGGACTGTTGAGCTTTGTCAGCGGCAAAAATTTTCTGGATTACAGCGCGCTGGCCGGAGATTCGGTCACTGGCCAGCACATCGGCATTATCGCTATTGAACTGGGCGTTGGAATTACCGTGGCTTCGGTGATGATCATGATTTCCTATCTGTTCTCGGCGCAATTGCGTGACCGGGAGGCAGCGCTTCCCATTAAAGGCGCACCATTACTGACTGACAACCCACCCGCCGGCGACAGCAGCGGCTTATCCCCACTGCAACCGCTGCAACAGGGGGCCGGATCATGATGTTACAGGCATCGCACTACAACTACTGGGTCGTTATCGCACTGATGATGATCGGCCTGTATATGGTCATCGCTCAGGGAAATCTGGTTAAGAAAATCATTGGCCTGAATATTTTTCAGACCTCGGTGTTTATTTTCTACATCAGCGTGGGCAAGGTTGATGGTGGCAGTGCGCCGATTCTGCACGAGGGCGAAACCCTTTATTCCAACCCGCTCCCCCATGTGTTGATTCTCACCGCCATCGTGGTTGGCATTGCCACCACCGCACTGGCGCTGGCGCTGACCATTCGCATCAAGCACGCGTATGGGTCCATTGAAGAACGGGATATCCAGGCGGCGGAGGCACTGCAGGAACAGGCCTCGCCTCAAAATCGGCCCGCTGTGGAAAAGGAGCCATAAAGCATGCTGGCACACCTTCCAATCCTGCAGGTGATTCTGCCGCTGATGGCGGCCCCTTCCTGCCTGTTGATTCGCAAGGCCAATCTGGTGTGGCTGTTTACCCTCTCGGTCAGCGTGGCGGCTCTGGTAGTCAGTGTACTGCTGTTGCAGCAAGTCTACGCCACGGGCCCGATCACTTACGAGCTGGGGGGCTGGGAAGCGCCCTGGGGGATCGAGTACCGCATCGACCTGCTCAATGCCTGGGTGCTGTTTATTGTTACCGCGCTCAGTAGTGTGGTTCTGCTGGCAGCCAATACCAGCGTACAGAGGGAGCTGGAGGCCAATCGGCAGACCGTGTTCTACACCCTCTATCTGCTGTGTTTTGCCGGGCTGCTGGGCATTGTCGCCACCGGTGACGCATTCAATGTCTTCGTGTTTCTGGAAATATCCTCTCTGTCCACCTATGCCCTGATTGCCCTCGGCAAAGACCGGCGCGCACTGTGGGCGGCCTTTCAATACCTGATCATGGGCACCATCGGTGCCACCTTTATTCTGATCGGTATCGGTTTTCTGTACATGATGACCGGCACCCTGAATATGGCAGACCTGGCCGCACGTATTCCGTCGCTGGCCGAATCGACCACAGTGCTCGCGGCATTCGCATTTATTTTTGTTGGCATCTGTCTGAAGCTGGCGCTTTTCCCACTGCATTTGTGGCTACCGAATGCCTACAGTTGCGCGCCGTCTATTGTCACGGCCTTTCTCGCCGCAACCGCGACCAAGGTCGCGCTGTATCTCCTGCTGCGATTTACCTTTACCGTGTTCGGTGTGGATTTTTCCCTGTCACACCTGCCGCTGGACATTCTGTTGATCACGCTCGGTCTGGTCGGTGTCTTTGCCGCGTCCATCGTCGCGGTCTACCAGGTCAATATCAAACGTATGTTCGCCTTCTCCAGCGTGGCACAGATCGGCTATATGGTGGTGGGCATCGGCATTGGTACGGCAACGGCTCTGCAGGCCACCCTGCTGCACCTGTTCAATCACGCGTTGATGAAAGGCGGTCTATTTCTGGCGCTGGCGGGGCTCGTTTACCAGATGGGGGGCTGCCGTATGGCGCACTTTCGCGGTCTCGGCCACACCATGCCCTGGACCATGGCCGCCGTTGTGGTTGGCGGTATCAGCCTGATCGGTATGCCACTCACCGTGGGCTTTGTCAGCAAATGGTATCTGATTGCCGCCGCCATGGAGCAGCAGCTCTGGTGGGTGGCGGTGCTGGTGGTGCTCGGCTCACTGTTGGCCGTGGCCTATATCTGGAAACTGGTGGAAGCGGCCTACTTCCGGTCACCGGAAAGTGAACATGGGCAGGAGCCGGACAATGACACCAGGCGGGAAGCCCCGCTGGGGATTCTGCTGCCCGCGTGGCTGCTGATTGCTGCAAATATTTATTTCGGAATCGATACCCGTCTGCCGGTGGAAGTGACTGCCGCGGCCTCGCAATTCCTGCTAGGAGGCGCTGCGCAATGAATGAATCCAGCCTGCTGCAACTGACCCTGTTGATTCCTTTACTGGCACTGACCGGCATCCAGCTTACCGCACGCAGAGAAAACCTCCGCGAGGCAGTTTCGCTGATTGCCGCAAGTGCACTCTTTTTCACGGTCACCCGGCTGTATCAGCCCCTGCTGGCGGGAGATGTTATCGCTGCGCACTGGCTGGATATCCTGCCGGGACTGGCATTGTCCTTCCGTGTGGAACCCCTGGGACTGATGTTTGCACTGGTGGCCAGTTTTCTGTGGATCATCACTACCCTCTACGCCATCGGCTACATGCGCGGTCACGGCGAGCAAAACCAGACCCGTTTTTTCAGCCTGTTTGCGCTGTCCATCGGCGCAGTCATGGGGATCGCCTTTGCCGAAAATCTGTTTACCCTGTTTATTTTTTATGAACTGCTGACCCTGTGCACCTACCCGCTGGTAACACACGCGGGCACCGACAAGGCCCGCGCCGGCGGGCGTATCTATCTCGGCATTCTACTGGGCACGTCAGTGGGGTTCTTCCTGCTGGCAATTATCGCCACCTGGCTGTTGGCCGGTACCCTTTCGTTCCGCGCGGGCGGCGTTTTTTCGCCCGGAACCTCCCTGGCTCTGCTGTCTGTGCTGTTGGGCCTGTTCGTCTTCGGTGTGGGCAAGGCGGCCATCATGCCCTTCCACCGCTGGCTGCCCGCCGCCATGGTGGCACCGACACCAGTCAGCGCGCTGCTGCATGCGGTGGCGGTGGTAAAAGCCGGCGTATTTGTGCTGCTGAAAATCTGTCTGCTGATTTTCGGTATCGAGACCCTGCAGGCCATTCCCGCCACCGAGTGGCTGCTGTATCTGGCCGGCGCTTCCATACTGCTCGCGTCCATTATTGCCCTGCGCCAGCAGAACCTGAAAAAGCGCCTGGCCTACTCCACCGTAAGTCAGCTGGGCTATATCACCCTCGGTGCACTGCTGGCCACCAGTGCAGGCATGACCGGTAGTGCGTTGCATATCGTGATGCACGCGTTTGGCAAGATCACCCTGTTTTTCTGCGCGGGTGCCATTCTGGTGGCGGCACATAAAACAGAAGTCAACCAGTTGCGCGGCCTGGGCCGACAGATGCCGGTCACCATGACCGCATTCCTGGTAGCCAGCCTGTGTATTATCGGCATCCCGCCCACCGGCGGCACCTGGAGCAAGTGGTATCTGATGCTGGGCACCCTGGAAGCGGAACAGTGGATATTGATGGGGCTGCTGATGGTCAGCTCGCTGTTGAGTATCGCCTACCTGCTACCGATTCCTCTGTGCGCATTCTTTCGCGGAAACAGTCAGGATTCTGCGGTGACGGCGCCACCGGTGAACGGTGCCAGTGCGATCAGGGAAGCACCGCTGCCATCGCTTATCGCCCTCACGATTACCGCGGCGGGCTGTATCTATCTACTGCTGTTCCCCGATGCTTTTTATGCACTGATCGAGGCTGGGATCTGACATGAGCGGTGAAAAACAGGACTTTTTCGATAACCCCGACAATATCCGCAAGATGCTGCGGGTGTTCTACGGCCTGTGCGCAGCTTTGTTTGCCGCGGACTTTGTGATTCATCGCCATACGGAATTCCGCTGGGAAGGCCTTCCCGGCTTCTACCCGATTTACGGTTTTGTAGGTTGTGTGGTTCTGGTGTTTGCAGCCAAGTGGATGCGCACCTTTCTGATGCGCCCGGAAGATTATTACGACCGACGGGAACTGGCCGACTTCGATGCTGCGGACAGTGGTGAACCCACGGAAGAAGACCCCACCATCTACCTGGACGGAGGGCAGGACCGTGGTTGAAGTTGCACCGTTTATCCCGTTTTTTCTCGCCGCAGGGCTGGGGCTGTTTCTACGCGGCTGGGCGCGCGGGCTGTTGTTTATCGCCGTGCCGGTACTCGGTCTCGCCAATTTATGGCAACTGGGCGCAAGCGTCCCGGGCCTTGAGTTTGGTCACTACACCATTCTCGATTTCAACTTGCTGTTATTCAAGGCGGACCGTCTGAGCCTGCTGTTCGGCTACCTGTTCCATATCGCTGCGCTGCTCTCGGTAATTTACGCCCTGCATGTGCGGGACACCCTGCAGCAGGTGGCAAGCATGCTGTACGCGGGCAGCGCTCTGGGTGCGGTCTTCGCCGGTGACCTGATCACCCTGTTTATCTTCTGGGAGCTGCTGGCCCTGACCTCGGTATTTCTGGTGTGGGCACGGCGGAATGGGCGCGCGTATATGGCGGGGTTGCGCTATTTTACCCTGCACATCCTTTCCGGGTTGCTGCTGCTGGGCGGCGTCATTTTCTACAGCCAGGCCCACGACACACTGGCCATCGGGCAGATCGGCCTCGATGGCAGCCTGTTCGAAAACCCCGCAGGCTGGCTGATCTTCCTTGCCTTCGGCATCAAATGTGCCTTCCCGTTCTTTCACGGCTGGCTCATCGATGCCTATCCGGAGTCCACCCCGACCGGCACCGTATTCCTCAGCGCCTTCACCACCAAAGTGGCGGTATATGGCCTGGCCCGGGCCTTTCCGGGTACCGAGTTACTGGTCTACATCGGCGCCACCATGGCCTGTTTCCCGATCTTCTACGCGGTGATCGAGAACGACCTGCGGCGGGTGCTGGCCTACAGTCTGATCAACCAGCTGGGCTTTATGGTGGTGGGCATCGGTATCGGAACCTCGCTCGCCATCAACGGCGCCGTGGCCCACGCCTTTAATGACGTGATCTTCAAAGGGCTGCTGTTTATGTCCATGGGCGCGGTGCTGCACGTTACCGGCAAGATCAATGGCTCGGAGCTGGGTGGCCTGTACAAGAAAATGCCCAAGACCACGGTGCTGTGCATTATCGGCGCCGCATCGATTTCCGCCTTCCCACTGTTCAGTGGTTTCGTCAGCAAATCCATGGTGATGAGCGCGGCGATCAAGAACGGCTACGACGGGGTCTGGCTGATCCTGCTGTTCGCTTCCGCGGGCGTGTTCCACCACGCGGGGATCAAGATCCCCTATTTCGCCTTCTTCGCCCACGACGCCAAACTGCCGGCCCGCGAGCCGCCGGTCAATATGCTGATCGCCATGACGATCGCAGCGGCCCTGTGCCTGACCATCGGTATCTACCCGCAGGCGCTGTACAGCCTGCTGCCCTATGAAATGTCCTACACCCCCTACGATGTCACTCACGTGCTGACCCAGCTGCAGCTGCTGTTCTTCTCCGCCCTGGCGTTCGTGTGGCTGAACCTGCGCCACCTGTATCCGCCGGAGCTGCCATCGGTAAACCTGGATGTAGACTGGCTCTATCGCCGGCTGGTACCGGATATCATGCGCGCCGGGTTCACCCGCCTGTTTGCCCTGGACAATCGCCTGCGCCAGGCCGCGCTGTCGGGGGTGGAGCGCCTGGTAGAGGGCATCGCCAGCCACCACCGCGCCGAAGGCGTCATGGCCCGCAACTGGCTCACCGGCAGTATGGTGGCTGGTGTGGTCCTGCTGCTGGGGGTCTACCTGATACTGGGTTGGTTCTGACCGGTACCAGGGAAACCTGACCGGTCGGCCGGCACGCCGCGCAGGATGCAATCTCCCCGCGGGGGGCATACAATTCGCTTCTTATATCAGTTGCAAATGATACCTTGGGTCGCCGCCGCCAGTCCCTGTACGGCTGCGGTGCCCCGAGCTGCCCGATTCAGGACCCTTGATGTTCGACGAGATTCCCCGCCAGCGCCCGTCAACGCCGCTTCTCGACCAGATCGATGACCCGGCCCAACTGCGCGCCCTGCCGGAAAAACAGCTGCCGGAACTGGCAACCCAGCTGCGTGAGTACCTGCTCTATTGCGTGGGCCAGACCGGCGGCCACTTCGGTGCCGGCCTGGGCGTGGTGGAGCTCACCATCGCCCTGCACTACATCTACAACACCCCGGAAGATCGCCTGGTGTGGGACGTGGGCCACCAGACCTACCCGCACAAGATCCTTACCGGCCGTCGCGAGCAGATGCTCAGCATGCGCCAGCAGGGCGGCCTGTCCGGCTTCCCCAAACGCAGTGAAAGCCCCTACGACACCTTCGGCGTGGGCCATTCCAGCACCTCCATCAGCGCCGCCCTGGGCATGGCCCTGGGCTCCCCGGATGAACGCAAGGTCGTGGCCGTGATCGGCGATGGCGCCATGACCGCGGGTATGGCCTTCGAGGCCCTGAACCACGCCGCCCACACCGGCAAAGATATGCTGGTGGTGCTGAACGACAACCGTATGTCGATCTCCAAGAACGTGGGTGGCCTCGCCACTTATTTTGCGCGCATTCTGGCCAGTAAAACCTACCTGAACATGCGCGAAGGCAGCCGCAAGATCCTGTCGGCCATCCCCAAGGCCTGGCAGCTGGCGCGGCGCACCGAAGAACACGTAAAAGGCATGATCACCCCCGGCACCCTGTTCGAGGAGTTGGGGTTCAACTATGTCGGCCCGCTGGATGGCCACAATATGCAGGATCTGGTGCACACCCTGCGCAACCTGCGCAATCAGCGCGGCCCCCAGCTGCTGCATATCGTCACCACCAAGGGCAAGGGCTTCGGCCCGGCGGAAGAAGACCCGGTGGGCTACCACGCACTGAATAAACTGGAGCCAAAACCCAAGGTTCAGGTAGCAGCCGCGGAAGTAAAAAAGAAAGGCCCCAAATACCAGGATATTTTCGGCCAGTGGCTGTGCGACACCGCCGAGCAGGATGAAAAGCTGATCGGTATCACCCCGGCCATGTGCGAAGGCTCCGGCATGGTGGAATTCGCCGAGCGCTTCCCGGAGCGCTACCACGATGTCGCCATCGCGGAACAGCACGCGGTCACTCTGGCCGCCGGCCTCGCCTGCGAAGAGCAGAAACCGGTGGTGGCCATCTACTCGACCTTCCTGCAGCGGGGCTACGACCAGCTGGTGCACGATGTGGCCATCCAGAACCTGGATGTCACCTTTGCCATCGACCGCGCCGGCCTCGTCGGCGAAGACGGCCCCACCCACGCGGGCAGCTTCGACCTGACCTTTATGCGCTGCCTGCCCAATATTGTTATCGCCGCACCCAGCGACGAGAACGAGTGTCGCCAGCTGCTTTACACCGCTTACCAGTACCCGGGCCCGTCGGCAGTGCGCTACCCGCGCGGCACTGGCCCGGGTGTGGAAATCGAAAAAGAAATGACCGAGCTGCCGATTGGCAAGGGCCGCGTTATTCAGGAGGGCAAGGATATTGCGATCCTGAGTTTTGGCACACTGCTGGCACCGGCGCGCGAAGCGGCGGAAAGACTCGGTGCGACACTGGTGGACATGCGCTGGGTTAAACCCCTGGATGAAGCGCTGATCGACCGTATTGCGGACAGCCACGAGCTGCTGGTCACTCTGGAAGAAAATACCATTGCCGGCGGCGCCGGTAGTGCGGTTTCCGAATACCTGAACCAGCGTATCGTCCCGGTACCGCTGTTGCAGCTGGGCTTGCCGGACAAAACCATCGAACACGGCAAGCACCCCAAACTGCTCGCAGAAATCGGCCTTGATGCCTCTGGTATCGAAGAACAAATCCGCGAGCGGCAGACACAGATGCATCAGGCACAATCAAAAGGCCAGGCTGCAGCGATATAACGCTTACAACGCACAGCAGCAACAATCGAAGGCCGGGTGCCGGGTACGGGTTTTCAGGAGCGTCGGCGACAGGACGTCGCCGCCGCAGCGCCCAGGGATGGGTTCACAGCGGTCCTGAAAACCCGTACCCGGTATCCGGCCGCCACTGCGCTTCCAGCAGAGCTCCGAACAAATACCAGTGGCGGCGGATCACAGGGTGGTGCATTTGGAAACCGCTGTGAATACATCCCTGTACGCTCCGTCGCAAACGTCCCTGTTTGCGACGGTTTCCAAATGCACCACCCTGCGCTCCGCCTTCACGTCAGCCTTAAGCGCTTCGAACACACAACATATAATTCAGAGACAGGAAGTACGATGTCCTTTACCAATTCCGTTAAGCAAGTCCTGAACGCCAAACGCCTCGGGTTATCCATTACCATTATGGCTACCAGCCTGACCGTTCAGGCCATGGACCATAAAGAGTTCAACAAAGCCATGGACGCACTGCCCAAGAGCGGTGCCAGCGACAAACTGCAGGCATTACAAGATCTGCGTTACCGCTGGATCATGGAAAGTTACCCCGAGACCGCCACCTACCGCGGCTACCCCGGTTTTGAAGAACACTGGACCGATCAATCCATCAAGGGTATCGAGCGGCGCAAAGGGCAGACCCGTAAACTGCTCGCCGCCAGCCGGCACCTGAACGAAGACAAACTCACCGACGCCGAAAAACTCGACTACCAGCTCCTGTATCAAGACCTGCTGCTCGAAGTACGTGGCTACCAGTTTCCAGAACACCTGCTGCCCGTCAATCATATGAGCGGCATCCAGCGCAGTGTGCCCGGCGTGCTGAACGCCATGCCCAAAAAAACCTCGGCCGATTACCAGAATATTCTTGCGCGCCTGGAAAAACTCCCCGGTCTGATCGAACAGACCCGCATCCTCATGGAGAAAGGCCTCGCGCAAAAGCTGACACCGCCTCAGATCACCCTCCGCGACCTGCCCGGGCAGATCCGGGCGCTAATCCCCGCGGATCCCAAGCAGAGCCCCCTGCTGAAAGCATTTTACGATATGCCCTCGAGCATTCCCGCCGCTCAGCAAAAAAGACTGCGCACCCGTGCGGTCAATTTTTACCAGAAAACCCTGGTGCAGAACTGGCAGCGATTTGCCGAGTATGTGGAACGGGATTACATCCCCAACGCCAATACCGAAACCGCGTTTACCAAGAACGAAGATGGCATTCGCTGGTACGCCTATAAAGTGGGCAAACAAACCACCACCGACCTGAGCCCGGAAGAGATCCATCGTATCGGGCTGGCCGAAGTGCGCCGTATTCGCAACCAAATGGACGCGATCATCAAAAAGACCGGCTTCGACGGTGATTTTAAAGCGTTCACGGATTTTCTCCGCAACGATCCCCAGTTTTACTACGAAAATAAAGAAGACTTGCTGAAAAACTATCGGGATATCGCCAAGCGCATCGACGGCGAACTGCCGGCGCTGTTTGGCACTTTGCCGCGCCTGCCCTACGGTATCAAACCGATTCCGGAATACTCGGAAAAATCCCAGACCACCGCCTATTACCAACCGGGTTCTATGGAAGCGGGTCGCGCCGGGGTATTTTTTGCCAATACCTACAACCTGAAAAGCCGCCCGACCTGGGAGATGGAGGCACTGACCGTGCATGAAGCTATGCCGGGGCACCACCTGCAGATCGCTCTGGCGCAGGAACAGAAAGATATCCACCCACTGCGCCGCAACAAGTTTTACACCGGCTTTGTCGAGGGTTGGGGCCTCTACTCCGAGAGCCTGGGATACGACCTCGGCCTGTATAAAGATCCGTACAATGAGTTTGGCGCACTGACCTACGATATGTGGCGCGCGGTGCGGCTGGTAGTGGATACCGGCATGCATCAACTAGGCTGGAGCCGGGACGAGGCGATCCAGTATTTCATGAGCAACAGCGCCAAACCGGAGCACGATATCGTAGTGGAAATTGACCGCTATCTGGTGTGGCCGGGACAGGCGCTGGCCTACAAGGTGGGCCAGTTGAAAATCCAGGAAATCCGCGCCCGCGCAGAAGAGGCACTGGGGAACAACTTTGATATCCGCCAGTTCCACGATGCATTGCTCGGCGCCGGGGCGCTGCCACTGAATGTCCTGGAAAGACGTATGAACCGCTGGATTGAATCCCAGGGTGGTGAGATCAGCAACAGCCAACCGGCCGTGGAAGCGAGCGGTCAGGCTGCACTGAATTAATCACGCGCACAAAAAAAGAACAAAAAAGGGCCGCATTCGCGGCCCTTAGCATTTTTGAAGTCCCTACTGCGACTTCAGTCTGCTCGCTGTGCCCTACTCGTGAGAGACGTAGTAGTCGTACACATAGGTTTCTGCATAGTTTTCGTAGCTTTCCCCCGGTGCCGTGCCATCGTGAGACTGGGTGTAATTGCCCAGCTTGAAGTAACAGCCGGAGATGGCTTCATCGTGCACGTAGGGGACCTTTTCCTCGTTGTAGTAGAAGTGGGTCTGTCCGTCGTAGGACTCCATCTTCACGGTAAATACGGTACCCAACTCGTAGTTGCCATCCACCAGATAACCGTGGCGGTCGTTGCCATTGGTGATCCACAGGTTCGCATGGGTATCCGGGTTGCCCACGGTGCCGCAGTTATCCCAGTCGTCATCGGTGCCCGGAGGACAGGTGCCGTTGTGGCCTTCAATGCGGAATACCACCACATCGTCTCCGGAGTCGTGAATCTGGCCCACCACCACATGAGGCTTCACATGGGTCAGGTTGGTGACCTTCTGTTTGATCCACATGGTGTGCTTTTTGCCATCGGTGTTGGACCAGGCCGCCGCACTCTTCGAGTTCTGGAAGTGGTAGTTCTGGGTCATCTCCCGCAATTCGCTGCGCGGGTTACTGGAACCGCTGGTGGAATCGCCGTGGTGATTGGCCCGGAACTGTACCGCGTACTCCTGCTCCGCTTCGTCGAAGATCAGTTTGAACCATTCGTCACTGGAGAAGGTGTAGAGGTCCGGCGTGTAGTGCTCCTCGGCACCGTTGATCGGCAGGGTCAGCTTCCACCAGGACAGGTCGATGACCTGAGACGCGTAGCGCATGATCGGCGCTGGCGGCGGCACATCGAGGTCGGCCTGGGTGGTGACGTTTTCCGCTTCAAACAGATCGAAGATTGCGTCACCGCTGCCATCGCCGTAGCGGGCATAGGCCAGTGCCGGTGATCCGGTAGAAACATACTCCACGGTAACCTGCTGCCAGCCATCGCCGTGATTGGTGGTGGTCTCGTAGACGTTATCCGAACCCAGGTCCTGAATACCGATGGTGCCGTGATTGTAAACCCAGGCGCTCACCTGATAGCGGTTGCCCGCAGCCGGCTTGTAGATCGCTTGCTCCATACGACCACCATCGCCCTTGATCACCAGCAGGCGGCCACCGTCCACCGGCATTGGGTTGGAGGTACCGTTGGTGGAAACCACGTTGGCGGGGTCTCGCTCCTCCCAGCCCCCGGTGGACGAACTCAGCTCAAAACTGTTGTTGACCAGGGGCCACAGGTCTTCCACTGCCGCGTTATCCACGGTGATGGTTTCGGTCGTAGAGGATTCAAAGCCCTCATCATCGGTAACCGTCAGGGTAACCGTGTAACTGCCCTGCTCACTGTAGGTATGCGAAACATTGGCGCCACTGCCGTTGCTGCCATCGCCAAAGTCCCAGGCGTAGGCAGTAATATCGCCACCGTCCGGATCGTAGGAAGACGAACCACTGAGGTTCAGGCTGGTGTTTACCCGCGTGGTGGTAGAGCCGCTGATGGTGGCCACCGGGTACTCGGAGGGAAGTTCGCTGACAGTCACTTCGGCACTGGTACTATCGGTAATACCACCGGCGTTGGTGACCTGCAGATTCACCGTGTACACACCGGTGCTGTTGTAGGTGTGCACCGGGCTCTCCTCCACTGAGGTAATACCGTCACCGAAATCCCAACTGAAATTCAGCGACCCGCCATTGGAATTGTAGGAACCGCTGCCGTCCAGAGTAAACGGAATACCCACGGTTACATTCGCCGGTACATCGATCACCGCGCTGGGGCTGCCCGGGCCGCCTTCGCCGCGCACCACTTCAATCTCGGTCATACTGTTCCAGCTATTGGACGTGTTGCCGAGGCCCACCACCCGCACGTAGCGACCGGAGAAATCGTCAAAATTGTGCGCCTCCAGTTGCAGGCTGTTACCGGAACTGTTGCCACCGTACACGTAGGTGAGATTGTTTTCGTTGTCGCCCACGTAGACTTCAAATGACGCCATACGGCTATCGCCCTTGTACCAGGCGATATTCAGTGCACTCACCATGCAACTGCTGCCCAGATCGAAGGTGATGTATTCGCCGGCACCATTGGCGGACCAGCGTGAACCGAGATTGCCGTCGTGGGCATTGGCCGGTCCGTTGCCGTCATCGGAACTGGCGCTGGAAGACTGGATTTCACACAGGTCAGTGCCGCCACCCCCGGAGCCGGAACTGGAACCCGATCCGGAACTGGAGCTGGAACTTGAACTGGAGCCACCGCCAGAACTGGAACCGCCGCCATTTACGATGGAGAAGTCGTCAAAGCGACCTTCGCCGCCGTTATAGGTACCGGTGACCGTTACGCTGCTGTGACTGCCGGAGTTGAAGGTCACTCCCAGTTCACCCCAGTCGGTGTAACTGTCGGCATCACTGTAAGTATCGGATCCGACGGTGACCTCAATACCACCGGCGCCTCGCAGCCACGCACTCAGGCTGTAATCCGTATGCGGATCTACCGCCACCTGCTGGGAAAAAGCACCGCCGGAACCGGTAATTTTTGCACTGCCACTGCCCGTGTGCGCAACGCCGGAAATCGCCGAGGGATCAACATCCTCCCAGCCGGACCAACCGGATTCGAAACCCGGGTTCTCGATAGTCGCCGCACCCGCTGTGGATACACCAACCGCCAGGCAGAGCGCAGATTGCGCCAGCTTCTGACTGAAATGATTCAAAGTGAATTTTCTCATCGCATAGAGACCTGATTATTGATTTTTATTTCGGAACATCTACTCGCTATAACACTGCGCACTCGCCGACCAGACAGGAAAACATCCCTCCAAAAAAGAAAAGGTATCTGTCATAAAAACGAAATCGCGAAGCGCGAGGAAGGCTAATGTCCGCCGGAACAGACTGTCAATTTTTAGAAAAATCAGAAGAAACGGAATGTGCGAAGCCAGGATTCAATACCGCAACTGGTTAACCAAAATCGCTAAATCAATGAAAATAAAGGAAAACTTTTTCTCAGCAAGAACACGGCGCAACCCGGCTACAAAATAGCGAAATCGAAATCAACATGAATATTTAAAATTGCGCCAAACAGTGACTTATTGGTCAACCAATCACTGTAGACAAATGAAACTAAAAGAATTTTTTCGCGAAAAAAATTTCGAGCGCGCTTGGAAGGCAAAAAATATTTTGATGCGAGTCGCACTTTTTGCGCAAAGGCCGGTAGAAATTGGTCTGATAGATTATGGAATTTTGGCGCGTCTTTGTTTGAGTTGTCCGCGCCAAAATCAAAAAGTGAGAACTCTACACACTCAGCGCTATGCCGATCGCAAGGGTCGCAGCACCCAGCAGCGTAAATACAATGGAGGTTTTGCGGAACATGGGTACCGCTATGGCGATCACCAGGCCGCTCACCAGACTGAATAGCAGGCTGAGGCCAAACAGAATACCCAGCACCCAGAACACCGGCCCCGCGTGCCCTTTGTGAATCAACAGGAACTGGTGCCAGAGATCGTGTTTTTTGACATGTAATATGGCCTTGCCGGGATCTTCCAGTGGCTCGAAATAGACCTGCCCCTTGTAACCGTACCAGCCGATATAGCTTTCTTTCGGCTCATAGTAGTAGTCCGCGGGCAGTTTCATATCCTGCCCGTGTTGCGCCATCAACGGCAGCAACAGAGCCCGCACCTCGTCTTCCGCCTCGGGAATACCCGCGGGTACAGGCACCTCAAACTGCACCTCACTGCGCACACCGCCATCGATATCCATCATATGCAGCATACCGGTGGAGAGGTACATCACCGCCAGAGGGAGGAAGAAACAGGAAAAATAGGTGTGGAGTTTTATCCACAGCAAGCGGGTTCTGGATTTCATCTTGTTGTTTTCTGATTACGCCAATAACAAAGTTACTTCAATAAAGAAAAGGCGCGGTGCATACACACCGCGCCTTTCTGTCCGATTTCCGAGAAAATCAGAAACGATAATCTACAGACAGGCGGACATCGCGGCCGGCTTCATACAGGCCGGATACAATTTCCCAACCCGGAATATGGCTGTAATCCCCCACACTGGAGTGATCGCGATAGTGCTCGTCAAACAGGTTCTGCACGGCAAAGTTGACCGCAAGGCTGTCATCCTGGAGAGGCTGCCAACGCAGGTAGACATCGTGTACCTGGTAGCCCGGCTTGTCGATAGTCTGCAGTTCGTCAATCCAGCCAAGCTCCAGGGAGCGATGCAGCACCACGACATCGTTCAGATCCTGTACGTGGGTCAGGCTCCAACCCAGATCCAGTTGGTCGGACAGCGCATAGTCCACACCAAGAGTGAAAGTATCACCGCGGGTATTGCCCAGGCCATTGTTTTCGTAGCCATTGACCACATTGCCATTCAACTCGGAATCGTTGTGGCTGTAGGCGGCGGAGACATACCAGCTGTCATAGGAGTATGCCCCACTCAGCTCAAAGCCATCGGATTCCAGCTCGCCGATGTTTTCGTAGTAAACGCCCGCGCCCTGCTGATCGTAAATCACATTGTCGATCGTGCTCTGGTAGACCGCCGCCTTTAACGCCAGGGCCGCGCCGGCGTACTCCAGGGCCAGCTCATTGTTGTCCACAGTTTCCGCGGCCAGGTCCGGCGCGATGGCTGCACCTTCGAGAGTGAAGGAATCGCCGATTTCCTTGCCGCGCACCGCCTGGGCATGGCCGGCACTCAGGGTCCAGGCTTCATTGAACGCGTAGCGGAAGCCGATGTTCGGGCTGACCTCATCACTGCTTGCTTCACCGGTGTAATTCACCTGCTCCAGATCGTAGGCGTCATAACGTACCCCGAGGCTGATCAACAGCGGCTCGGTAACCTGCCAGTGATCCTGAACGTAAACACCCAGCACCTCACCTTTTTCCGACAGTCCGGTTTCCCAGCCCGCGTCGATATATTCCTGAACGGTGGCACCGCGGGGCCCGGCTTTCACTTCGTCATTGCGTTGCTCGACACCGTAGGTCAACTGGTGCTGACCGATCGTACTGGTATTACGGATATCAAAGCCGGTGGACTGGGTGTTGCCACCGTACAGGCCCCAGCGGCCATCCTGCGCCATATCGGAATTGGTGTCGTAGGCGGTGATTTCCAGGTTGAGCGCGTCGCTCAGTTTGGCGCTGTAGTTGGCGACCAGGGTCTCGCGTTCGGCATCCATGGGGTACAGGGGTGCATCTTCCAGCAGAACCCAGTTGGGACGCTGACTCAACTCGCCAGACTCTTCGCGCTGCTCGTAGCTGACGGTCAGCTTCTGGTTTTCCGCGATGTCGCCACTGACTTTGAAGAACGCGAGGTTCTGATCGGTAGCGGTGCCCCGGATTTCGTTGCCGTCCCCGTCCTGCATGTTGTCGCGCTCGACCTGGACGAAGGAGCCAATCACCCCCCAGTTTTCGCCCAGCTTGCCGTACACGGAAGCACTGCCTTTGGTGCCATCGTTACTGAAATAGGCCCCTTTTACCCGCGCGCCCAGCTGTTCACCGCTGGCAAGCAGGTCGTCGGCATCTTTGGTCTTGAAGCGGATGGCACCACCAATAGCGCCGGGGCCGCTGGTGGCCTCGCCAGCACCGGACTGGACTTCCACCCGCTCCAGCAACTCGGGCTCGATGGAAACACGGCCGATATGATGGAACAGGGTGCCGGTCTGGGGCGCGCCATCCACAGTGACGTTCAGCAGGGTGTCTTCCATACCGCGGATATACACCTTCTGGGCAATACCGATCGAGCCGCCCACGGACACGGAGGGAATATGACGGAATACATCACTCAGATCATTGGCCTGCTGCTTTTCCAGCTGCTCCGGCGTAATTTCGCTATCCGTGGCTTGGCCGACCACGACAACCGTCTCCAGGGTGTCCTGTTGTGCTTTTTCCTCCGCCAGCGCGGGTGCGGCAGAGAGCGCACCGGTCGCGAGCAGGGGCAATAGCGCGCAGTGATTGAGTAGAGACTTGTTAGACATTGGGCTTTCCTTTTCAGGTGAATCAGACCAGGAGAATCCGCTGGATTCGCAGTTGACCTACAACAGTAAACGCGAATTATTCCTATTAGCCCTTTTAAAGTACAGCGCTGTTGCATTTGTTACATTGCGCCAGCCTCAGACAGGAAACTAGACTGACGGAAGGAAAATAGTCATAGAAAGTCCACCCTCGGGTCGGTTGGCGGCCGCCACCTGACCACCCACGGCCCTGAGCTGGCGCCGTGCCAGCGCCAGCCCCAGGCCAACGCCACCGGTACTACTACTGCCCGATTCACCGGTATTGCGGGAAGGCTCCGCCTGAAAGAAGGGGCGAAATATGGTTTCCAGCAGTGCTTCTGGCACCCCGGGGCCACGGTCCGCAATAGTGACCTGATACCCCGCTTCCCCGCTCTGCACACGGCAGCTCTCCAGCGCAATCTCTACCGCTTCGCCAGCGGGGGTATAGCGCAGCGCATTGCGCAGGATATTTTCCAGTGCCTGCCCCACGGCCTGATGGCTGCTGTTTTCGAGCACTGCGGACTCCGGCAGCTGGGTGGCAATCTTCCGGTCGGGAAATTCAAACCGGGCATCGTCGACAATCACATCGATCAGGTCCACCAGGTCCAGGGTTTCCCCGCGCAGGTGCGGCTGTTCGTTGTCGAGCCAGGCGAGTGTCAGGGTATCCTCGGTAAGCTTGCGGAAATGCCGGGACTCCCGGTACAGGCGTTGCACATTCGGATCTGCCGGGTAGTGTTTGCCGAGGTTTTCGATGGCGATTTCCAGGCGGGTGAGCGGGGTGCGCAATTCGTGGGAAAAGTCCGCAATCAACTGCCGCTGATTCACCAATTGCTCGCCAATGCGCGCGGCCATCTGGTCGAAGGTGGTGGCGAGTTCGCTGAACTCGTCCCGGCGTCCACCCAGCTGCGGGCGCACCCGCACGGTGAAGTCTCCACGGCTGAATTCCCGGGTGGCCCGCTGCAGGCTGGTCAGCGGCTGCATGATATGGCGGTACAGCAGCACCGACAGGATGGCGAGCACCAGGGCGGGCAGAAAAATCTGCAACAGCAGGCGGGTGGTCTGCCAGTTACTGCCCGGCCGCATACGGTCAGGAAGCAGAACCAGGAAACTGGTCTCAGAATTTTCAAAGGGAATTTCCATCACCGGGTTTTCGGGAAAATACAGGTGGATTTTCCAGTCTACATCCCGCCCCAGTTTATTGCCGCTGTAACGCTCTTCGAGACCGCGGCTGCCCGCCAGGTGCGCAATGGAATAACTGACCACCTCGGCAATGGTCTCTTCGCGCTGCTGCAACTGATCGAGCCAACGCTGCAGGGACGCCCGGTCGCCGGACCGATACAGCGCTTCCGCCTCCCGCCCCCAACCGCGCAGTTCGTCCCGGTGCGCCTGGCTGAGCATGCTCATTTCCTCCTCCGCCCGCAGGGTGACGTAGTTGATGAGGTAGAACATGGCGACAATGCCGGCGGTAATCAGCAGAATCAGTTTCCACAACAGACGGCGATTCATTTCAGGCAGTATCCTTTTCCACGCACCGTCTGCAGGCGCTCACCGCGCCAGCCCGCCTGAGAGAGTTTGCGTCGCACCCGGCTCAGGTGCATATCCAGACTGCGGTCGTAAGCCCCGAGGGGGCGGTTCAATACTTCGCGGGAAAGGTAGGCTTTGCTCAATACCTCTCCACGATTCGTCGCCAGCTCCCACAGCAGGTTGAACTGGATCGCGGTGAGATCCAGCTTCCTCTCCCCTACCGTTGCTTGCAGGTCCGACAGCCGCAGATTCAACTGATCGATTTCCAGAGATTCCCGCTTCGGCGCCAAGGCCGGTTGCGCCCGGCGCAACAGTGCCTCGACGCGCAGCAACAGCTCCACGGGATTGAACGGCTTGGCAATATAGTCATCGGCCCCGTGGCGCAGGCCGGTGATCCGCTCCTCTTCGGCGCCCCGGGCGGTGACCACGATAACCGGGATCTCGCTGGATTTACGCAGCAAACGCAAAACCGAAAGGCCATCCAGCTTGGGTAGCATCAGGTCCAGCAGAATCAGTTGATAGGACTCGCGCGCCACTTCCTCTAGTACCGCTTCGCCGTCCAGACAACTGCCGGTTTGGTAGCCGGCATCGCGGATCAGGGTGACCATCTGCTGATTGAGTTCGGTGTCGTCTTCGGCAATCAGGATACGGCAGGAGGCGGGATTGGGATTCATGGGGTCAGGCGGGTAAGAATCGATGGTTTACGGGGCAGCCTATCAAAACTCCCAGCAAAAAACCCGGCAGCCAAATACCCCGGGGGTGTTCGGCTTCCGGGTTTACCCGTATGCGCGGACGGTCAGATTCAGTCCGTGCGCTTTTTGTGGGCTCGCGCATGGCTCTGCACCGCGCGGTAGAACTGCCCCAGAGCGCGGTCATCCGCGCGGGCTTCCGCCAGTGTCTTGCTGTTGCGCGCCACTTCCCGCTCCAGCTTGCGCCAGTTGCGCAGCCGCCGCTCGTCCAGCTCGCCAGACTCCACCGCCGCCTGCACCGCACAGCCCGGTTCCGACTCGTGGGCGCAATCGGCAAAACGGCATTTTTCGGCCAGCGCACTGATATCCGCGAAGGTTGCCGCCAGCCCTTCGCGCACATCCGCAAGCCCCAGCTCGCGCATGCCCGGGCTGTCCAGCAGCAGACCACCATTGGGGATGGTGTACAGCGCACGGTGTCGGGTGGTGTGCCGGCCCTTGCTGTCGTCTTCGCGGATATCGCTGGTCGCCGCCAGCTCGCTGCCGGCAAGACTGTTCAGCAGTGTGGACTTGCCCACACCGGATGAACCCAGCAGCGCCAGGGTCTCACCACTGCGGCAGTATTCCCGCAGCGGCTCCACGCTCGCGGTATCCAGCGCATTCACCAGCACCACCGGCAGGTCGCGATGCCCCTTGAGCGCCTCATGATACTGGTCATGGTTCGCCGCCGGGTCCGCCTTGGTCAGCACCAGGCAGGCGCGGCAGCCGGCCTCGCGCACCAGCGCCAGATAGCGTTCCACCCGGGACAGGTTGAAGTCGTGATTGCAGGAGGAAACGATCAGCACGTTATCCACATTCGCCGCAATCAGCTGCGCCTGCTTGGCACCGGGCGCCATGCGTTTGAACAGGCTGCTGCGGTCCAGCCGGCGCACCGGCTTGCGGGTTTGCCGCGCCAGCAACAGCCAGTCGCCCACCGTGGGCCGCTCGGCGGCATCATCAAACAGCGGACCGTTTACCAGTACCGCCTCGTCACCGGCATCGCCGGTCACCTCGACCTGACTGCGGTGCACCGCCATCACCTTTACCGGCTCGCACTCCGCCAGCTCCTCCAGGCTCAACTGCTGCTGGAAAAACGGCTTCCAGCCGAGCGCCTGCAGCGGAGAATTGCTGGGCTGATGATTATTGTCCGCACTGGAAAGAGCACCGCGCCGGAACGCCGGGCGGCGTGAAATCAGGGATTTACTCAATGTTCTAAACCCTCAAGAGCACCTGCACACGCTATTTAATGACAGGCAGGCGCAAATCATTCAAGCCTCAGAGCTTTAGTCTGGGCACAGTTTGGAGGGGTTTCCATTTAGGGGGGAAACCCGACAAAAGAGAACTTGCCGGGCTATTTACGACCTTTAGTCGCGGCTGGCCCGGCGGGGGTTGGATACACTCATCAACAAGCCTCCGCTGGTGGAATTTCGTGCAATTTAGCAGGCATCGGATACCACTGCAACATATCGAATCGATATTCGAGGGTGCGACTTAAAGCACAGTGCAGGGATAAAGGTTTTGAAACTGTCGCAAACAGGGACGTTTGCGACAGAGCGTACAGGGATGTATTCACAGCGGTTTCAAAACCTTTAGCCCTGTGCTGTGCTGCCACAGGACTAGCACCCTGGGCACAACGGAAATATGGCGCGCAAACAAAAGCCGGCATAAAGCCGGCCCTTATATCTTAGCGCTGGAGGTACATCACCTTTCTCGACCGCCAACGTTCAGATAACTTTGAGTATAGACACAATTCCTGAACACGCTGTCCCTGAGTGACTGATTGGCTCTTCCTGAGCGTTGCGCGTGCTCTGCATCTTGCTCACGTATAGATTGGCGTTTTCCCGTTGCCTTCCCGTGAAGGTTTTATGAAAGGTTTGTGACAGCGAAAACCGCTCGCAGTCACTGATTTCATCCTCACTCTTTCTCGGTGCCGTTCTCGTCGTCGAACAGGTGACCCAGTTTGCCCTTCTTGGTGGAGAGATAATTCACATTGTGCGGGTTGCGACCGGACTGGTGGGGCAGGCGCTCGCTGACTTCCACACCCAGATCCTGCAGCGCCTTAACCTTGCGCGGGTTATTGGTCATCAGGCGGATGGACTGGATACCCAGGTGGTCGATCATCGGTTTGAGGATCGAGTAATCGCGCATATCTGCGCCAAACCCCAGCTGCTCGTTCGCCTCCACGGTATCGGCCCCCGCATCCTGAAGGTGATAGGCGCGGATCTTATTCAGCAGACCAATACCCCGACCTTCCTGGCGCAGATAGAAAATTACACCCCGTCCCTCGGTGGCGATACGGTGCATCGCATACTGCAGCTGGGCGCCGCAATCGCAGCGCAGAGAGAAGAGTCCGTCACCGGTCAGGCACTCGGAGTGAATACGGGCCAGTACCGGCGTGTCCGTATCCAGGTCGCCCATGCTCAGAACCACATGTTCCTTGCCGGTTTTCACTTCCTCGAAACCGTGCATATCAAACATGCCCCAGGAAGTCGGCAGTTTGCAGGACTCCACGTAACGAATGGTCAAACTGATACCTCGCGATCCATCAAAATCGTCATCAATTGCGCGCACGGAGCAGCAACAGACCTTCCTGTTGCTGCATATCCACGCGGCTCAAAAAACTGTTGCCCAGCAGGGTCACCCGGGGGAAGTCACTGCCCAACACTGTCGCATCCACATTGTGCACGGTAATACCGCCGATGGTGACGCTGGCGAGATTCAGGCGATAGGCCTTTTCCACGCCACTGGCGGTGGAGACGGTCATCGGCCGCGCGCGGGCAAGATCCAGCCCCAGGCTTTTGGCGGTGGGGTAGTTAAACGCGATACTGGTCGCGCCGGTATCCACCATCACATTCACCCGCCGGCCATTGATCCAGGCGGTGGTACTGTAATGGCCGCGGCTGTCCGCATTCAGGCGCACTTCTGCCCGCTCTGCCTGCTGGTAATTCGCCGCCACCGGGGCGGCCAGGGTGAGCTTCTGCTCGCGCCCGTCGATCGACACCAGCGCGTATTCACTGGTGACTAAAACCAGTCTGACGCCTTCCGGTGAAGTCTTGCCGGACTTCAGCAACCGCCGCTTGCCGTCAATTTCGAACATGGCACTGGTGCCAAAAATCGCCTGCAGGCGCACGTCCTGTGCACCGCTCAGTAACGGCGTCATTAATAAAGCAATCGATACCACCAGATTACGCATTTTCATCGGCGTCCTGCCTCAGAGTGTGTGGATCAGATAAGCCGTGCCCTGCAATACCAGCGCGGCGTAGATACCCGCCAGTATATCGTCGAGCATAATTCCCAGACCACCATGTACCCGGCGGTCCACCCAGCCAATGGGCTGTGGCTTGGCAATATCAAAGATGCGGAACAGCACAAAGCCGTACAGCGCCCACAGCCAACCGGCGGGGGCCATAAACATGGTCAGCCAGTAGCCGACAAATTCATCCCACACGATCCCGCCGTGGTCGTGCACACCGAGCTTCTTCGAGGCGGCGCCACACAGGTAGCAACCGAGAATAAAAGTGACCACAAGCACGCCCATATAGGCGACCGGCGACAGAAACTGCAGGCCATACCAGAACGGAATTGCAGCCACAGTACCGAAAGTGCCCGGGGCCTTTTTCGCAAGGCCGGAGCCAAAACCGAATGCCAGCAGCATGACCGGGCTGCGGAGTAACTCGGCAAACGTGGGCGTGGGTAGGGGGGTCTTTTTCTCGCTCATGATGATGCTTTTTCTGCCCGTTAAAAGTGCCGGTAACCGGTGGCGCCGGGCTGCCATGGCTTGCCGTCAAGGGTGCACTGGATTCCTGCGGCTGCGCGCATCCTGCCAACGGCGGTGATCGGCAACTGTAACTTCTGTACTGTCTGGAGATGCTTTTCCGGCAGGGTAAAACACAGCTGGTAGTCGTCGCCGCCGGTCAGTGCGGTTTCCAGTGCGGTGGCTCCTTTCATGGTGCGCGCCAGCTCTGCAACAGGAAAGTCGTCCAGATTCAGATCCGCGCCGAGCCCACTCGCCTCGCAGATATGCCCGAGATCTCCGAGAAAACCATCGGAAATATCCAGCGCGGCGCTGGCGTAGGGACCAATCGCCCGGGCCACGGCAAACTGTGGCTCGGGGAAGTGGTAGGCGGCAAAGGCCTGCTTCATCTGTGTCACGCTGCCATCCACTTCCCGCAGTATCAACGGCAGCGCCGCCGCAGCTGCACCTAGCTGATTGGAGACGAACACCCTATCACCGGCGCCGGCGCCGTCCCGGCGCAGTGGCTTTTCACAGGCGCCGGTCACTTGAATGGTGATAGACAGTGGGCCTTTGGTGGTATCGCCCCCCACCAGCGTAATCCCGTACTGATTCGCGGTTTGCGCCAGTCCGCGGGCGAATGGCTCCAGCCACTCGGGATCACTGTCGCGCAGGGTAAGTGCGAGGGTGAACCACAGGGGTTCAGCATTCATGGCGGCGAGATCGGACAGGTTCACCCGCAGGGCGCGGCAGGCAATCCGGAATGGGTCTTCAGCTGCAGGGAAGTGCACGCCCGCCACCAGGGTATCGACACTGGTGGCGAGGGTTTTGCCAGCGGGTGGATTCAGCAGTGCGCAGTCGTCGCCAATCCCCAGTGCAACAGTATACGCGTCACTGCCCTGCCGAGCGCCGGTGTTAAAACGGGAACCAAAGTACTCCCGAATCAGTTCAAATTCACCGGGGCCGGGCATGGCGGTTCAGCCTTTGTCGGCCTTGACTTCGACACTGCGCTCTTTGGCTGCAACTTTGTCGAGGATGCCGTTGATAAATTTAAACGCGTCGGTGGGACCGAATTTTTTCGCCAGGGCAACGGCTTCGTTGATGACGACTTTGTAGGGTACGTCGACGCGGTTTTTCATTTCATAGGTGGACATGCGCAGCAGGGCACGGGATACCGGGTCCAGCTCTTCGACGTCGCGATCCAGGTACTGGCTGTAGGCACCCTCCACTTCGTCGAGGTTTTTCGCTACGCCGTGGAAGAGCTCGCGAAAGTAGGCGACGTCGGTTTTGCTCATGTCGTTGTCGGCATGAAACTCGGCTTCAATAGTGTTCAGGCTGGAGCCTGCCATTTGCCACTGGTACAGGGCCTGCATGGCGTAGTGACGGGCCTTGCGGCGGGCGGATGCGGTTACGGTCATTTCAGTGATTTCTCAATCAGATTTTGCTGATCAGGGAGACCATTTCGAGGGCGGTCTCGGCGGCTTCGCAGCCTTTGTTCCCGGCTTTGGTGCCGGAGCGTTCGATGGCCTGTTCGATGGAGTCTACGGTGAGGACGCCGAAGGTCACAGGGATGCCGGTGTTCATGGAGACCTGGGCGAGGCCTTTGGTGCATTCGCCGGCGACGTATTCGAAGTGCGGGGTGCCGCCGCGGATGACGGCGCCCAGTGCGATTACGGCGTCGAACTTTTTGGTTTCGGCAATTTTCTGCGCGGCGAGCGGGAATTCGAAGGCGCCCGGGGCGTAGTAGATGGTGATGTCTTCTTCTTTGATGCCTTTGCGACGCAGGGTGTCCAGCGCGCCGTCTTTCAGGCTTTCCACTACAAAGCTGTTCCAGCGGCTCACCAGCAGCGCGTATTTACCGGTACTGCCTACGAAATCACCTTCGATTACTTTGATATTGCTCATTTCTTTTTTCCGTTTTCTGCTAGTTCCCTGCCGGTCCCTTTTATTGCTTCGGGTCCTGGTGCAGTGGCGGTGGAGCACCGGGTATCAGTTTTCAGGACCGCTGTGAACCCATCCCTGGGCGCTGCGGCGCAAACATCCTGTTTGCGACGCTCCTGAAAACTGATACCCGGCACTCCACCTTCAAGTTGTACATTGGTGGTATTACCCATCAGTGTAATTTGTCTTAGATTTCTTCCGCGTTCAGATACTCTTCCACTTCCAGATCAAATCCGGAAATGGCACTGAATCTAAACGGCGCGCTCATCAAGCGCATTTTGCGCACTTTCAGATCGCGCAGAATCTGCGAGCCGGTGCCCACCTGTTTGTACACCAGATCCTGGCTCGGGCGCTGTTGCTTGCCGCTGATCAGCCAGTCGATGCTTTCCTCGATTTCCTCGGTGGTTTCGTTGTGGCAGATCACCACGACGACACCGCTGCCCTCTTCCGCGACTTTTTTCAGGGCGTTGCGGAAGGTCCAGGGTTCGTATTTTTCATCGCCGCGGCGCAGGGAGAATACGTCGCGCAGGGTGCTGGCGACGTGGACGCGTACCAGGGTGGGTTCTTCCGGTTGGAAGTCGCCGAGGCTGAACGCGAAGTGGCGTTCGCGACGGGCTTTGTCGAGGTAGGTGCGCAGTCTGAATTCGCCGAATTCGGTGTGCACGTTGCGCTGGTTGACGCACTCGACGGTTTTTTCGTTCAGGGCACGGTAGTTGATGAGGTCGGCGATGGTGCCGATCTTGAGGTTGTGCTGCTGGGCGAATTTTTCCAGGTCCGGGCGGCGGGCCATGGTGCCGTCTTCGTTCATGATTTCGACGATGGCGGCGGCGGGTTCGAAACCGGCGAGGCGCGCGAGGTCGCAACCGGCTTCGGTGTGGCCGGCGCGGCTCAGTACGCCACCGGGCTGGGCTTTGATCGGGAAGATATGGCCGGGCTGGACAATGTCAGAGGGCTTGGCATTGCGGGCGACGGCCGCGCGAATCGTGCGGGCGCGGTCGGCGGCGGAGATGCCGGTGGTGACGCCTTCGGCGGCTTCGATGGAGACGGTGAAGTTGGTGCTGAACTGGGCGCCGTTGTCGCGGGACATGAGCGGCAGGTCGAGTTGTTCGCAGCGGTCGCCGGTCAGGGTCAGGCAGATCAGGCCGCGGGCGTGGGTGGCCATGAAGTTGATGTCTTCCGGGCGCACCTGTTCGGCGGCGATGACGAGGTCACCTTCGTTCTCGCGATCTTCGTCGTCCATCAGGATGACCATTTTGCCCTGACGGATATCGTCGATCAGTTCTTCAACGCTATTCAGTTCCATAAAACCTCTAGTTCTTTCGATCTGCGTAAAAAGCAAATCTCAAATTTCGCAAACCGTACCGTGAATTCGTCGTAAGCCCGTGGCGCGGCTGCTACCGGGTAAAGCTTTGCGAGACACGAGCTAGGCGCCCCCCCGATAACCCATCCATGGGGGCTCTTCTGCGAGGTCCCTCTCGCAGAAGGTCTCGCAAAGCTTTACCCGGCATCATCCGCTTCAATTCCAACTACATCGCCTTGATCAGGCCTTATAAAACCCGTGCTGCGCCAGAAATTCCATGGTCAGCCCTTCGCTCCGGGGCTCGGCGGCGGCATCTCCCAAGAGTAGCCGCTCCAGGTAGCGCGCGATCAGGTCTACTTCCAGGTTCACTCTGGTGCCCGCCTGGTAACCACCGATCACTGTTTCGGCGATGGTGTGGGGCACGATGGTGAGCTCGAATTCGGCGCCGTCCACCGCATTCACCGTGAGGCTGGTGCCGTCGACGGTGATGGAGCCCTTGTGGGCAATGTACTTGGCCAGCTCGGCCGGGGCACGCAGGCGGAACTGTTCGGCGCGGGCGGTCTGTTTGCGCCATACCACTTCGCCGATGCCATCCACGTGACCACTGACCATATGGCCGCCGAGGCGGGTCTGTGGGGTCAGGGCTTTTTCCAGGTTGACCCTGTCGCCCAATTTCCAGTCCTTCAAGGTCGCCACCGCCAGGGTCTCGGCAGAGACGTCGGCCCAGTAGCCGTCACCGGGCAGGTCCACCACGGTGAGGCAGACGCCGTTGGTGGCGATGCTGTCGCCGAGTTTGACGTCGGACAGGTCCAGCTTGCCGGTTTTTACCCGCAGGCGCAGGTCGCCGCCTTTGGGTTGCAGGGCGGTGATTTCGCCGACTGCTTCAACGATTCCGGTAAACATAATGGATGGCTTTTAACGCTCAATATCTGTAGTGGCTGTGATACGCCAGTCGTGGCCGACTGCGCGCATATCGGTAATGGTGATGGGCAGCATGGATCCCATGCGCTCAATCGGCAGCTCGAACAGCGGTCTGGCGCTGGAGCCGAGAATCTTGGGCGCCACGTAAACGATGATCTCATCCACATGGCCCTGGTACATAAAGGCGCCGGACAGGGTCGCGCCGCTCTCCACCAGCACTTCGTTGCACTCGCGGCGGGCGAGCTCTTTCAGCAGTTCGCCCAGATGCACGCGGCCGTCTTTGTCCGCAGGCAGTACCAGCACTTCGGCGCCGGTCTTTTCCAGTCGTGCACGGCGTTCGCTATCTGCCGCTTCGGTGGTGACCACCAATGTGGGGGCGTCCCCCTGCAAAATAAAGGCCTTGGCCGGGGTGCGCAGTTTGCTATCGACGATCACCCGCAGGGGCTGTTTCTCCGCCGCAGCGGCGGCTTCCGCCTCCGGCAGCGCCATTTCTTCCGGGCGCACGTTCATGTTCGGGTTGTCGTGGCGCACCGAGTCCACCCCGGTGACGATGGCGCAGCTGCGCGCGCGCAGGTTCTGCACATCAGCGCGGGCGGCGGGGCCGGTGACCCACTTGGATTCCCCGCTGGCCATGGCAGTACGGCCATCGATACTCATGGCGGATTTGGTCCGCACCAGGGGCAGGCCCAGGGTCATGCGCTTGATAAAGCCCGGATTCAGTGCCCGGCAGGATTCTTCCAGCAACGGGCCTTCCACTTCAATGCCCGCATCGCGCAGTTTCTGTAACCCATTCCCGCTCACGCTGGGGTTCGGGTCTTCCATACCGAATACCACCCTGGCGACACCGGCGGCGATCAGGGCATCGGCGCAGGGGCCGGTTTTGCCGGTGTGACTGCAGGGTTCCAGGGTGACATAGGCGATATTGCCTTTCGCCTTCTCACCGGCGTCGTTCAGCGCATCGATTTCCGCGTGGGGTTCGCCGGCGCGCTTGTGC
The DNA here is from genome assembly GCF_021165935.1 of Microbulbifer elongatus. Taxonomy (NCBI): domain Bacteria; kingdom Pseudomonadati; phylum Pseudomonadota; class Gammaproteobacteria; order Cellvibrionales; family Microbulbiferaceae; genus Microbulbifer; species Microbulbifer elongatus. Next base: position 4,147,456 of record NZ_CP088953.1, read on the forward strand.
CAGCCCTCGCCGACGATATTGCCCTCGGCATCGGCAATCACACAGCCCACCCGTGGGTTAGGCATGGTGGTGTAGGTACCGCGCTCGGCCAACTGGACCGCGCGGGCCATCAATTCACGGGGGGTAATACTCACTGATCCGCTCCCTTGGGCGTATTCAGACGCTCGATCTCATCACTGAAATCACTGACATCTTCAAACCGGCGGTAGACCGAGGCAAAGCGCACAAACGCCACCTGATCCAGCTCGCGCAGCTGTTCCATCACCAGCTCACCGATATGCATGGCGGGAAGCTCGCGCTCGCCGGTAGCCTGCAAGGCGTGTTTGATCTGGGCCACGGCGGCCTCGACCCGCTCGGTGCTGACCGGGCGCTTCTCCACCGCGCGCTGGATACCCGCGCGCAGCTTGTCTTCGTTGAAGGGTTCGCGCTGGCCGTTCTGCTTGACGACCCGCGGCAGCACCAGCTCGGCGGTTTCAAAGGTGGTGAAACGCTCGTGGCACTGCAGACACTCACGACGGCGGCGCACCTGGTCGCCATCGGCTACCAGGCGGGAATCTACGACTTTGGTTTCGTCTGCGCTGCAGAAGGGACAGTGCATGGGGATTGGGCCCGTTCGGAAAATGCGCGGAGTTTACCACAGAAGTGTCCACGCCTTGCGCGCCGGGGTAATTGCAATGTGGGCGGGACGGACAGGCTCAGGCGGCGCACCGATCGCAAAGACAGGGCAACTCCAACGCCGGGCTCAACAGTTGCCAGCCCGCATTGGCGGCACCCTTCTGCAGAGACTGGATAACATCCCCCTTGATACCCACCTCTTTGACCGCACCGCAGCGCTCGCAGATCAGAAACTGGGGGGTTTCATGATCGTGATCGCAGGCGATATGGGAGCAGGCCACAAACTTGTTGGCGGAAGCCAGCTTGTGTACCAGGCTGTTTTCCACCAGAAAGTCGAGCATGCGATACACCGACATGGCCTGAATTGTCTCGCCAGTCGCTTCCCGATAGACATCGGCAATCTCGTAAGCGGAAAGCGGTACCGGCGACTTCAGCAGCGCCCGCAGGATGTTCTGCCGCTTCTCGGTAAAGCGCACGCCCTTGGCCCGACAACGCTCGTCGGCCCGGTTCAGTATCTGCTCTACCTGTCTTTTGTTCATGGACATGCTCTCATCTGCTTTGAGCGGGATTCTAACATTTCGCGCCCCGGGGTCTGCCACCCACAACCAAAAACGGCCCCATATGGGGCCGCCTGGGCTCAGAGCCGAAGATTCGCTGGGAGAACTTACCCTTGATAGACAGGGAACTTCGCGCAGATCTCCAGTACCTTGGCCTTCACTTCGGCAATGGTCGCCTCGGGGCTGCCTTTCTCCAGCGCGTCCAGCACGTCGCAGATCCAGTGGGTGAGCTGCTTGGTCTCTTCCACACCGAAACCGCGGGTGGTGATGGCCGGGGTGCCCACACGCAGGCCGCTGGTGATGAACGGAGAGCGCGGGTCGTTGGGGACAGCGTTCTTGTTCACGGTGATGTTGGCGTTGCCCAGAGCTTCGTCCGCGTCCTTACCGGTGTATTCCTTGCCGATCAGGTCCACCAGCATCAGGTGGTCGTCGGTGCCACCGGAAACGATGTTGATACCGCGATCGAGGAAGGTCTCGGCCATGGCGCGGGCGTTCTCTACCACTTTCTTCTGGTAGGCCTTGTACTCGGGGCTCATGGCTTCCTTGAACGAAACCGCTTTTGCCGCGATCACGTGCATCAGCGGGCCGCCCTGGCCGCCCGGGAATACCGCGCTGTTCAGCTTCTTCTCGATCTCTTCATTGGCCTTGGCAATGATGATACCGCCGCGAGGACCGCGCAGGGTTTTGTGGGTGGTGGAGGTCACCACGTCCGCGTGAGGGACCGGAGACGGGTATTCGCCCGCGGCAACCAGACCGGCGACGTGGGCCATATCGACCATCAGGTAGGCGCCAACCTTGTCGGCGATGGTGCGGAACTTGGCCCAGTCCATGATGCGGCTGTAAGCGGAGAAGCCGGCCACGATCATTTTTGGCTTGTGCTCCAGGGCCAGGCGCTCGACTTCTTCGTAGTCCACTTCGCCAGTTTCCGGATTCAGGCCGTACTGCACTGCGTTGTAGATCTTGCCGGAGAAGTTGACCTTGGCACCGTGAGTCAGGTGGCCGCCGTGGGCCAGGCTCATACCCAGAACGGTGTCGCCGGGAGCGCACAGCGCCTGGTAAACCGCGGCGTTGGCCTGGGAGCCAGAGTGCGGCTGAACGTTGGCGTAGTCGGCACCGAACAGCTCCTTGGCCCGCTCGATAGCCAGCGCTTCTACCTTGTCGACGTACTCACAGCCGCCGTAGTAGCGCTTGCCCGGGTAGCCTTCGGCGTATTTGTTGGTGAGGCTGGTGCCCTGGGCTTCCATCACCTGCGGGCTGGTGTAGTTCTCCGAGGCGATCAGCTCGATGTGCTCTTCCTGGCGGCGATCTTCGTCCTGAATGGCGGACCACACATCGGGATCGTAGGAAGAAAGGGTGACGGATTTATCAAACATGGTATTCCCTCGGATGATAAGGCGCGAATCGCGCAAGCATAATCTCGACAAGGGCAAATCCCGACCTGTTAGTGACCGGCCCGCCCCCAGAAAGCGGCGCATTGTACACCAAGGGGGTGGCGACGGTGCAAAGGGAACACCTGAAACAAATTCAATTCAACGCCCCACTCTGCTCAAGCTGGCGAAACCGACAGAATCCTCCAACGCAGGCGTACCAGTTGACGCAAAAATCAACCAGATAGACTCCTCGCAAAGCTCACAACAGCGCGCGGTAGCCCACCATATCCACCAGCTGGCCGCGGTAGCCGTACACCTGCTCGACCAGATCCGGCTGCAGCAATTCGGCGGGGGTGCCGTCCGCCTGAATCCGTCCATTGGCCAGCATCACCATGCGATCGGCGTAGCGGGCGGCAAGGTTGAGGTCGTGGAGGACGGCGACCACCGCGGTATTTTCACCGGCCACCTCACCCGCCAGGGCCAGCACTTCATGCTGGTGTTTGAGGTCGAGGGCGGAGGTGGGTTCATCCAGCAGCAGGATTTTTTCATCCCCGGGGTCGGCGAGGCTCAACTGGGACAGAACCCGCGCCAGCTGCACCCGCTGCTTCTCGCCGCCGGACAGGCTGGGGAAAAGCCGGTCGCGCAGGCGCCATACATCCGCGCGCTGCATAAACTGGTCAACCCGTTCGCCCTGCTCCGATCGCGACAGGCTGCCGGGGCCAAGGCCCAGCTGCACCACTTCGCGACTGGTGAAGGCAAAACTCAGGTTGGAATGCTGGGTCAGCAGGGCGTAGCGGCGCGCCAGGGCGCGGTGATCCTGCTGGCTGCGATACCAGTCCGCCTGTGGGCGGCCAAACAGTTGGATGCGGCCGGAATAATCCAGCTCGCCACTGATGGCGCGCAGCAGTGACGTTTTGCCACAGCCATTGGGACCGAGCAGTGCGGTGACCTCTCCACAGGCAAAACCCAGAGAGATGTGCTCCAGCAGAGGTGAAGACGCACGCGGATACTGAATCGACAGATCGGAAATTTCCAACAACATACCAGTGGCACCCTCCCGTTAAAAAATCTGCTGCCGCTGCTGCCACAGCAGGAACAGAAAGAAGGGGGCCCCCAGTAGTGCGGTGAGAATCCCCACGGGCATTTCCGCCGGCGCGAACACACTGCGCGCGATGGTGTCCGCCACGGTCAGCAACAGACCACCGAGCAGTGCACTGTAGGGAATCAGGTAGCGGTGATCCGGTCCGCGCAGCAGGCGCACGATATGCGGCACCACCAAACCCACAAACCCGATAATGCCCGAAACTGAAACCGCCGCACCCACGGCAATACCGTTCAGCACGATAATCTGCCGCTTGAGGCCGATCACATCCACACCAAGATGCCGCGCTTCGGACTCTCCCAGCAGCAGGGCATTCAGATCATTCGCCCGCGCCCACAACAGGCCGGCACTGATGGCAAAAATACATCCGGTTACCAGCACACCGGTCCAGGTGGCACCAGACAGGGAGCCCAGCTGCCACATGGTCATATCCCGCAATGCGGTATCGGTCGCCACGTAGGCAAACATGCCCAGGGCAGCGCCGGCCAGCGCGGAAATCGCGATACCGGCGAGCAGCATCATCACGACGGAACGGCCGCGGTCGCCGAGGATATACACCAGCCAGGTGGCAAAGATGGCACCGGTACTGGCGAATGCGGGCAACAACAGCCATTGCAGCTCTTGATAAAAAGCGCCAAGCCAGATACTCAATACCCCACCAAAAACCAGCACAATACCCGCACCGACGGCGGCGCCGGAGGAAATGCCGATAATGCCCGGTTCGGCCAGGGGGTTGCGGAACATGCCCTGCATCACCGCACCGCACACGCCGAGAGTGCCGCCGACAATCAAACCGAGCAGTAGACGCGGTAGACGGATTTCACCCAGCACCAGCGCGTACTGTTCCGGTACTTCCTGATCCAACATACCGGGCCAGCTCCATTGCATCAGCCCGGCGAGCACGTCCCGCCAGCCGATGGTCATGGCGCCCACCGCAAGGGAAATACAACTCCCCAACAGCAACAGCGCGATCAGCGCTGGCAGCAGGCTTTTGTCACTCAGGCGAAATTCCAAAGGTGGGGACTCCGTGTAAATTAGTTTCGGGCGAAGGTGGCGATACCGGGTGCAACTTTGTGAGACCTTCTAAAACAGGGACGTTTTAGAAGAGCCCCCATGGATGGGTTCACGGCGTGTCTCACAAAGTTGCACCCGGTAGCGCCACCGCCACCTAGCGGGATCAGTTCCCGGAAAACTTTTCGTTCAATTTTTTTGCTTCCTTCAGGCTGGCAAGCCCCATACCGCCAAGCAGCGCAAAACCATCCACGGAGCAGAAAGCGCCGTTTTTGCCAGCCGGGGTCAGTTTTAACAGCGGCTGCCATTCCAACAATGCCGCGCCTCCTTGCAACTGTGCATCCTGATCGCTGGAAAACAGAATCCAGTCCGGGCGCAACTCAATCAGCGCTTCGTCAGACAGTTGCTTGTAACCGGAAAATTCCACCGCATTAACACCGCCCGCCATACGGATCAGGCTGTCCGGGCTGGTGCCGGTGCCGGCGGCTTTGAGGCCGCGGCCTTCCTGGGCGCGGACAAATAAAATACGCGGTGCTTCCGATAGAGAGGTACGGGCACGTTTCAATTCACGCAACTGCGCCACTACATGTTTGGTCAACTCAGCAGCCGGCTTTTCCAACACTTTAGACAGCCGATCGATATTGGCAATCAGCTGCTCACCGTTCTCCGCTTCCGGCAGTTTCACAATTTTTACGCCTGCGTTTTCCAACAGGGTCAGGGTATTGGCCGGGCCCATCTGTTCACCGCCAATCAATAGCTGCGGGTTCTGCGACAGCATTCCCTCCACCGGCAGCTGTCGGTAGTAACCGATCACCGGCACTTTTTTGAAATCCGCCGGCAGACGGGTCGACGAGTCTACGGCAATCAGGCTGTCGCCCGCGCCCAGGGCCAGCACCAGTTCGGTAATGGAATGACCGGTGCTGATTACCCGCTCCGGCGCCGCGGTTGCCGTACCGGCGAAAAGAAAAACAGCGGCAGCTAGAAAAAGGCGGAGGGAGTGCTTTAGAGGGAGCGCTTTTGAACAAATCATCATTCGAATCCAGTCGATGTAAACCAGTGTTCCAGTCGGGAATAAACGGCGATCAGGGGGCTGTTGCCTGAGGCTGCATCGCAATCTCTGCGACTTCCACTCCCTGCTTCTGCAGCAGTGCGAATACATCCAGCATTCTTTGCACCGGCACATTGCGGTCCGAGGCGAGGGCTACCGGCCGCTCCGGCTCCAGGTTCAGGGCGCTGATCAGTGCCCGCTCGAACGCCTTCTGATTACTGTAGCCACGATCGCCGATTCCCCACAGATCCGGCGGGCGATTGGACAGAGAAACCGTTATCGGTTCCGCAGCCATAACCCCAGTTGCGTGCTCGCTGGCGGGCAATTCCATGGGCAGTGCGGTCAACCGCAGGTTGGCGGTGAGCAACAGGAATACCAGCACAATAAAAATAATATCCAGTAACGGGGTCAGATCCGGCGCCAGACCGGCAAGGGAAAACACCCGATTGTTCGGCGGGCTGGCCCTGATCACTGTGCCGGCACCGCACGGTTGACCGCTACTGGCTCGCAGGCATCCGGTGTTTTGCAGCAGGGGTCCAGCCCTTCCAGCCACAGGTTGCCGCGATTAAACAGGTGCTCAAGATCCGCCACCACGCGGTCACTCCAGATCGCCAGCAGGTGCGCGCCGGCAATGGCGGGAAGCGCGACAATCAGGCCGGCTGCGGTGGTACTGAGCGCCATGCCCAGCCCGTCCGCCAGCAGCGCCGGGGTGACCGGTTCACTGCTGCCGGAAAGGTCCGCAAACATACCGATCAGGCCCAGTACCGTTCCCAGCAACCCCATCAATGGGCTGATCACGCCGATCACCATCAACAGGCGCAGACCGCTGTGCAACTGTCGACGTTGGTCCTGCAGCCACACGGCAGCAATTTCTTCCCGCTGGGGTTTGTCGGCCGCGCGATGCTGCAACAACAGCGCGATGGCACGGCTCGCCAGAGCGCGCTCCTGTTCACACCGCGATCTTAGCGGGTCCAGCTCCAAATCACTGGTGCATTGCAGGCGCTTGAATGAGCCGCTGATCCCCCGGTGGCCGGTGGTCAGTAAAAACCACAGGCGCTCGCCCAGCAGGGCCAGCGCGATGGCGGACACCACCAGCAGCGGCCAGCCCATGGGGCCGAGCTGGGTAAACAATTCAGACCAGGTTTGATGCGCGAACATATTGCTCTCTGTTCTCCTTCAGCTTCTGTCGGCAAACCCTACAACGTAAATCGAATGGGCAATTGCACCCGGGACAATCGCGCGCGGCCGTTTTCCCGGTAGGGCAGAAACTGCCAGCCTTCCACCGCCTTCAGTGCCGCCTCATCCAAACTGTCGACGCCGGAAGACCGCAGCAGTCGGCGTACAACCTGTGTGCCGGTGTAATCCAGCAGTACTTCCACCACCACCGTGCCCTGCTGGCGGCGCTGCCGCGCCAGCTCCGGATAGACCGGTGCGCTGGGAGGACGGGCAAACGCCGGGCGCTCTACCAGTACCGGCTCTTCGCTCACGCTCTGCTGCATTGCCGGCGCACTGGATGGCTGAGCCATACCGGAATCGGTCTGCTCAACCGACGGGGGCGTGGGCGGCTCAACCAACTCTGATTTTTTCGTTTTTGATTTTTTCGTTTCTGACTGTTTCGCTACCGGACTTTTTTCAACCGGTTTCTGTTTACGCGGCTTCACCGCTGGTTTGGGGGGCTCCGGCGTTTCCGGCAGAGGTTGCTCGACGGTTTTCTCCGGCAGTGCCGCGGCCTTCTCCGGCGCTGCCGCGGACGCAAGTTTTACCTGCCCAAGCTTCAGCGCCATAACCCCGGAAGGCGGCGGCACTTCCCGCACCGGCGCCGCCCACAGCAACCACCCGTGCAGTGCCAATGACAGAACCACCATGGTGACCATGCGCCATGTCACGGTGATACCTCCCCATTCTTTTTCACCTGAGCGCTTCCCTGTTCACCTGCGCCAACGCTCTATTCGCAGTGATTTTTACACGGCATCTTTTGCGAGAGGCGCACCTGCCACCCCGCCCGTCACCGGTACGAGAGTCCCGTTTGCTCCCGCCGCGAGGAAGACTAACAATTTGCCCACCACACATCAAACGATAATTGTTTGCATTTACAATAAGGTTTACCAGGCCTATCATTCGGCGCAACCGTACCAACCGGCGACCGACGAATGGCCGGCAATACGGGTATGCCATTGGGAACCTAACTCGGGAATACACAAAGGGAGCACCGCCATGGGCCAGTACAGAAACCTGAAACTTCATCCACTCGCAGCCGCGCTACTCACGCTGGGCACCAGTGGTGTCCACGGGCAGGCGACGGATACGCAGGCAGACGATCAGCCGGTAATCCAGTTTGGCGAGGTGGTGGTTGCCGCCGACCGTAATCCGGCCGCCAGAGAAAGCGACGAGAGCATCGCGGTGGTCGGGCGCGCACAACTGGACGAGCAGCAGCCGGAGTCCATTGCCCAGGCACTGAAATACGAGCCCAATATCGAAGTCACCGGCGGCCCCCGCTACTCCAACCAGGCACCGAATATTCGCGGTCTGCAGGGCGTGCGCGTACTGCAGACCATTGATGGCGCCCGCCAGAATTTCAACTCCGGCCACCGCGGCACCTACCAGCTGGACCCGGAGCTGCTTAAACAGGTAGAAGTAAAAAAGGGCCCCGCCTCCAGTCTGTGGGGCTCCGGTGCCATCGGCGGGGTGGTGGCCCTGTCCACCAGGAGTGCCGTGGATCTGCTGAAAAACGGCGACAGCCTCGGCGGCTACCTGAAACAGGAGCTGGGTAGCAATGGTGACAGCACCGAAACCACCGCCGCCATTTACGGCCTGGCCGGCGATTTCGATTACCTGGTGAATGGCGCCGTTTCCGAGCATGACAATGTGGAAATCGGCGGTGGCGAGGAACTGGAAAACAGTGCCAGCGAAAACACCGCCCTGCTCGCCCGCGGCGGCTTTAAAATCAGCGACAACCAGCGCGTCGACCTGTCTTTCCGCCACAACAACCGCGAAGAAGGCGTACCGTCCAACCCCAACAGCAACGTCGGCACCAGCTCTCCGCTGGTAGAGCGCGACATTACCGATCAGAACGTCACGGCCAACTACTGGATTCAGGCACTGGAAGGCAAGCACACTTCCAAGCTGACGGTTTACCGCAACGACACCCGGTTCGATGAGTTCCGGCCCGCCCAGGGGGAAGCCGGTCAAAACGACGACACCGAAGTCACCACAACCGGTATCGCACTAACCAATGCAACAGAAGGCCTCGGCGCCCAGTGGGTCTACGGCCTCGACTGGTATCAGGACGACGTCACCACCGTGCGCGACGGCGACAGCCGCCCCGAAAACCTGAACGCCGATACCGACGTCCTCGGCCTCTACGCCCAGGCCGCATTTACCTTCGGCGATGTATTCACCCTGACCCCAGGCGTGCGCTACGACCGCTTCGAAGCCGAAAGCCAGCAGCTGGCAGACTCCGTGCGCAGCGACACCGCGCTCTCCCCGTCAATCGTCGCCGCCGTAAAAGCCACCGACTGGCTGAACCTGAGCGCCAGCTACGCCAAAGCGTTTCGCGCACCGGGAGTAGAAGAGATGTACACCCAGGGCACCCATTACGCCTACGGTGACTTCAGCTTTATGGGCCTGGGCTATCTCGCCAACACATTTATCCCCAATCCGGACCTGGCGTCTGAAGAAGCCGCCAACACCGAATTGCGAGCGGATTTCACGTTCAATCACCTGGCCAGTGAACACGATCAGTTCAATGCCAGCGCGGCGATTTTCCGCAATAAAGTGGATAACTTTATCGAACAGGTGGTAACCAATCCGCACCCCATCTTCGGCTTTCCCATGAACACCACCTACGTGAATGTGGATGAAGCGGAACTGGAAGGTTTTGAGCTGAACGCAAGCTATCGTTTACACGACCTGGAAGTGGGGGCGAGCTATGGTCAGACTGAGGGTAAGGATCTTACCGATGACAGCTATCTGAGCAGTATCCCCGCGGACAAGTTTGTACTGGACCTTGGTTACTACTTCCTGCAACGCGACCTCAAGGCGGGCCTGCGCACCTCGATGGTCTCTGCCCAGAATCAGCTGCCAGCAGAGGTGACCAATGAGTACAACAGCTACACCCTGGCAGATGCCTACGTCACCTGGGAACCCGCCGCTGGCAGCCTGAACGGTATCAAGCTCGGACTGGCTATGGACAACCTGACGGACGAAGAGTACCGCGTGGCGTTCCAGGAACTGTATATGCCCGGCCGCAACATTAAACTGTCTGCCAGCTATCGTTTCTGATCGAAAATACCCACAGCCTCAATGCGCCACAAACGAGCGGCATTCGGGGGTAATTATTTGGCAAACGATTGCCGCTAGGTTGTTTGACAAGTAATTACCGCCGGATGCCGCGATTCGCGGAGCCCAAAACTCCGAAGACCGCGGTCCACGGAGCGTGTCATAGCTCCGTAGCCCGCCGAGCCAGTGGTGGCCATTGCGCAAACAACCTCATCGGCAATCGTTTGCGCAATGGCCACCACTGACTCGGCTATTTATGAGGTAGCGGATTAATAGGGATTATTTATTTGGTATTGCTTATGCAAAAACAGGGGCAACAAAAAGTGATACAAGACAAAGTACAGGAACTACTTGCCAGTGAATCTGGCTTTACCCTGGAACAGATGGCGAAACAGCTCGACACCAGTGTCCGCGAGATTATCGCCAACCTGCCGGGTGAGATGGCCTCACTCGCCGGCAGCGACGCCGTCTGGCAACTGATCGAAGAGCTGCCCACCTGGGGCAAAGTGACCGCCATTGTCCAGAACGAAGGCTCCGTATTCGAATTTAAAGGCGAATTTCCCAAAGGCAGCATTGCCCACGGTTACTACAATTTTATGCACCATAAAAACCCCTTCCACGGCCACCTGCTGGTGGAAGGGCTGGTGGAAGTCGCCTTTGTGAGCAAACCCCACCGCGGGTCCGAAAGCCACGCCATGGTCTTTCTCGCCCCCAGCGGGAACTGTGTCTTCAAAGTATTTTTAGGTCGGGATGCCGAGCGCAAATTGATTCCGCAACAGGTCGAGCGCTTCAAACAATTTCAACAGCAGCTGGCGGGCGCCAGCGCTGAACATTCTACAGGGGAGATTCGGAAATGACCGATCAGAATGCACAACAGGCTGCGCCAAAAACCAACGAAGGCGCCGATCTGGTAGCCGAGGTGCGGGACTTTATTGCTACCCGCAAACTACTGAACCTCGCCAGCCTCACCGCAGACGGGCAACCTCACGCAAGCACCGCCCCTTTCCTGGCTGCCGATGGCAACTTCTACCTGTACATCTCGGAACTGTCCGAGCATTGCGCCAATCTCATGGCCCACAACAAGGCATCGGTAATATTCAATGCCGACGAGGCCGACACAAAACAGGCTTTCGCCCGCCTGCGCGTCACGTTCAACGTGGTTGCGAATACGATCGGCCGCGGCGAGGACCAGTGGCAACAGCGTATCGGGCAGTTGCGTGAAAAGTTTGGTCCGGTCATGGACCACCTCAAGGACCTTGAAGACTTCCACCTGTTTGAGCTGCAGCCCAGCGCCGGGCGCTACGTGAAGGGGTTCGGCCAGGCCTATGCATTGGAGGGGCTGGAAAAGCAGGTGGCCTTGCATCTGACGGACGGCCACAGAGAGAAGAACGACGCAGCCTGAACGCCGCTCAGCCACGCTTGAAATAGCGCAACAAAACTGCAACGCTACTGCAATCGTGGTTTGTTACTTTTTAGTAACAAGTAACTAAAGAGTAATAAATATGACTTCTCGAAAAGGCTTTCTGCTTCCGCTGATGTTCCTTGCGGGCTGTGCGGCCAACCAGGCCCCTCAGACGCTGACCGCCACCGGTCTGCTGACCGAGGAAAATGGCAAGTTCTATCTGATGGGCGCTGAAGCGCGCTATCACCTGAATGCGGTCCCCCAGCTGGATTATGAAAAGTATCTGGGCCGGGAACTGATCGTTGAGGGCGAGATTCCCCGTTACTGCCATCAGGCCTGGGAAGACTCCCTGGTGAAGGTGCACGGCGGTGCGGAGATGGTGGATCTGAACAAAGTCGACTGGTCCGATTGCCTGGAGGCCGACAAGGTCAGCCTGGTCACCGCCGACGGCTCGCACCTGGTGTACGACTGGGAAGAAATCGAGCTGGAAGATTACTACTTCTGAGCGCGAGCAGTGGCCATTCGGCCAACGTGCCCCGCTGCACCCCGGCGCGCCCCGGGGTACAGCGGGATGCACGCTACTCAGCCCTCGTAGCTGCAGTGCGTCCCGGCTATTTCACTGAGCGCGATCAGATCGCTGATCGAGACCGAGCGCCCCTGCACACGGATCAGTTGCTGCTTTTGAAAGCGGCTGATCAGGCGGCTGACCGTTTCCGCGGTGAGCCCGAGGTAATTGGCAATATCCATGCGCGACATGGAAAGTACAAACTCGCTGGCAGAGTAACCACGGCGGGAATAGCGGCTGGAAATATTGATCAGTAACGCTGCCAGACGACTCTCCGCAGAGCGCTTGCCCAACAGCAGCAGGGCTTCATTTTCCTGCTTCAGCTCCTCGGAAAAGATACTGTAGATCTGCTTCTGCAGAGCCGGCACCTGCTGCGCCAGGCCTTCGAGCTGAGTGAACGGCAGCACACAAACACTACTTTCCTCCAGCGCCTCAGCATACCCCGGATGAATACTGCCGCTGTAGGCATCAAGCCCCAGCAATTCGCCCGGCAGTGCAAAATGCGTCACCTGTACATCACCTCCAGCGCCGATGACCGCGGACTTGAAGCTGCCGGAGCGGATCGCGTACAGATTGGTAAACGGATCGCCCGCGCGAAACAGGGTCTCCCCGGCTTTGATGATTTTCTTCTTGCGCGTGACCTGCTCCAGGCGCGCAATATCCTCGTCACTCAGGCCCATTGGCAGGCACAAGCGGCGGACGGAGCAGTTGCCACAACTGACGGCTGAAGAAGTCTCTTTCATGTGGATGGCGGCGTCTTTCGGTTCACAGAGTCCCTGAATTGTATCTCCGGCACGACCTTAAAGCACCCGCGAGTAACCGGTGGTCTGATCAGCCTGGTGCAGGTAGGTATCAAATGCGGCAGCGGCATTGCGCAGAAACCAGCGGCCACGCTCGGTGACGTACAGGTCACGATCGTTCAGTACCAGCAGGCCGTCGGCAAACATCGGCTGCAACCGTGCCAGCTCCGCGGCAAACGCGCTCTCCAGGCGCTGTCCGGCTCTGGCCTCAATATCCGATCTGGCCACACGCAGGTGGCACATCAATTCCATGATCAACCACTGGCGCAGGCGGTCGTCGTCACTGAGCTGCCAGCCGCGAAAAATCGCCTCACCGCGCTCGTGGATAGCCGCGGCATAGGCTTTATTGCTGTGGTGGTTCTGCCAATAGCCATCGCGACTGTAGCTGATGGCAGACGCGCCGAGCCCCACCAGGGCATCTGCCGGCATCAGGGTATACCCCTGAAAGTTCCGCGCCAGCCGCCCCTCTCCTGCGGCCCTGGCCAGGGCGTCATCGGGGCGCGCGAAGTGGTCCATCCCCAGGAATAGGTAACCGGCGTCAGTCAGCCGGCGGCTGGCGGCGAGCTGCATGGCGATTTTTTGCGACGGTGACGGCATCAAATCCGAGTTGATCAGGCGCTGTGCCCTGAATCGCTCCGGCAGGTGCGCGTAGTGATACAACGCAATGCGATCCGGTGCCAGATCCAACACCGTATCCAGTGTTTTTTCCAGGCTGGGCACATCCTGCCCGGGCAAACCGTAAATCAGATCGTAGGAAACGGAACGGAAGCCGCGCTTGCGCGCGTCTTCGGTGAGAGTTCCGACCTGCTCGGGACTGCAGATCCGGTTTATCGCGCGCTGCACACCCGGATTGAAATCCTGTATGCCAAGACTGAGGCGATTGAAGCCGAGTGCTCTCAGAGTGTCCAGGGTCTCGCGATCCAGTACGCGCGGATCCGCCTCAATACTGTATTCCACCGGATCGCCGCCGGGTAAATCAAACACGTCCCCCAGTCCCACCATCAAACGATGCAAATCGCCATCGTTAAGAAACGTCGGCGTGCCGCCTCCCAGGTGCAACTGTACAACCGGTGCACGGGCCACCCGCTCCCGGTACCACTCGGCCTCCCGCAGCACATGGTCGAGATAACTCGATGCAAGACCGTACTGATTGGTAATGATCTTGTTGCATGCGCAGAAGTAACAAAGAGACCGACAGAACGGGATATGCACGTACAGAGATAACGTCTTCACACTACGGAGCGCATCCCAGGGCTGGGTGCCGGGGTCACTGGCGCGCAGCTCGCGAAACCGATCCGCCGTCGGGTAAGAGGTATAGCGCGGGCAGGGTCCGGAATACCGTGCGAGCAATTCTGTTGTCAGTGGCGGAGCATGCCTGTCGATCAGTCCGACAGGCACCCCCGGGGCGGGGGCTGGGAACGCGACTGCGTCGGCCATCAGGGAATACCTCTGATCCGTTTTTCTGTGGAGATTGGATCAGCGTACGTTACCCAGCAAAAGTCCCCGGCCCTTGATCCAAATCAATTGCCCGGAGATTCACCCGGTGTCGGGCGGTCAGTCGCCCACCGGACGGCGGAACAGATTCTGAATAGAGGAAAAATCCAGTGCGCGATTGATCGGGTCACCGCCGTGAAGCTGGTAAAGATTTTTCGCCAGAGCCCCCAGTGGTGTCGAGGAAGCACTGCCCGCGGCGGTATCCATGGCCAGGCCGAGATCCTTCAGCATCAACGCCACAGAAAAGCCGCCCTGATAACCGCGGGAAGCGGGAACACCGTCCATCACCCCGGGATAGGGGTTGTACTTTTCCAGCGACCAGTTGCCACCGGAACTGGCGCCCATGATTTCCGACAGCACCGCGGGATCCATGCCATTGTCCACCCCCAGCTGCAGGGCTTCGGCCGTGCCGATCATTTGAATCGCGAGCAGCATGTTGTTACAGATTTTCGCCACCTGCCCACTGCCCGCTGGTCCGGCGTGAAAGATATTCGCACCCATGGCGTCCAGAACCGGCCGCGCCCGTGCCACGGCCGCGGCCTCACCACCGCACATAAAAGAAAGTGTGCCTGCCGCAGCCGCTGCGGTACCGCCGGATACCGGCGCATCCAGCGCGTCGATACCGCGTTCGCCAGCGGCGGCGATCACCTGCCGGGCATCATTGGCGGCAATGGTGGAGCAGTCGATCAGCAGGGTGTTGGCGTCCATCGCCTGCAATAGGCCGTGTACACCCAGATATAAAGTGCGCACCGCCTCGCCGCTCGGCAGCATGGATACCACCGCATCGGCACCCGCAATGGCGGCGTGCGCACTGTCGGCTTTCGCACAACCGTTTTCTACCGCGCTTTCCAGCATCGGGGCTGACAGGTCAAAGGCGGTTACGGTAAAACCTTGTTTTACTAGGTTCGCCGCCATGGGCCCGCCCATATTGCCGAGGCCGATAAAGGCGATGTGTTTGATCGGGTTCATTGGCACTACTCCGTGTAATTATTGTTTTTCTGTTTTTATTGGTGGATGCGCTGCGCATCCACCGATTTACTCGAGGTCTGCCAGAGGGTTTTCTCCATCCCACGGCTCGAAAAAACAGGCCTCGACTTGCTCCGCCGTGACCTCTTCAGTCTGCGCCGGCTGCCACTGTGGGTTGCGATCCTTGTCGATCAACAGCGCGCGCACGCCCTCTTTTACCTGGCCATTGCCACACATATTGACCGCCAGCGCCAGTTCCATCTGCAGCACCTGCGCCAACGACATATGCCGTGCCCGGCGCAGTTGTTCCCACACGACCCACGCGGTAAGCGGGCAGCCTGCCTTCAGGGTTTTGGCGGCACGCTGCAGCCAGGGATCTTCCCCGCTGTAGTCGATGATATCCCGGTACACCTCCGGCAGGGTCGGCGCGTCGGTGAGCTGCTGGATGACATCGTAGTGTTCGCGCAGATTCGGCGCCGGGTGATCTGTCGCGTCCAGTTCCAGGGACTGCACCGCGCGGCTGACCCGGGCGTGGTCCTGTTGATCCCTCCCGGTAAAATCAAGCGCCGCCAGTCTGTCGATCAATGCCTGTTTTGCATCACTGGGCAACAGGCGGTCCGCCATACCGCAATACAGCGCATCGGTACCGTTGAACTGGGCACCGGTGAGGCCGAGAAACAGACCGGTGCGGCCCGGCATCCGGTTCAGAAACCAGCTGCCGCCCACATCCGGGAACAGACCAATGGTGATTTCTGGCATCGCCATACGGGTGGTCTCGGTGACAACGCGGTGGCTGGCACCACTCATAACGCCGATGCCTCCACCCATCACAATCCCACTACCCCACACTACGATCGGTTTGGCGTAGGTATGAATGCGGTAGTCGAGCCGGTACTCGCGGGTAAAGAAGTCCTGCACAAACCGGCTCGCACCCTGCTCATCGTAGCTGCCGGACTCCCGGTGCAACGCCACCACATCGCCACCGGCACACAGGGCTTTCTCCCCTGCACCGTCGATCCAGACACAGCCAACACTGTCGTCCTGCTCCCAGGCATCGAGCTGGGCGGCCAGAATATCGATCATGTCGAGATTCAGGGCATTGAGTGCTTTGGGCAGATTCAGCGTCAATTTGCCAAGCGCGCCCTGGCGCTCGACGATTACGGGTGATTCCTGGGTCATACTGATTCCGGTTGTATTGTTTTAGCTGTCTTGTTTGGGACAAAGTTAAACATAGATGCGGGGTCTGTGGCATTACTCCAGATTCCTACCGTATCTGCTCGTCGCGTGGTACGCACGATCGCTCTACCTGTGGCGGCGAAGCACCGGGTAAAGGTTTTCAAAACCGCTGTGCACACATCCCTGTACGCTGCGTCGGCGACGTCCCTGTCGCCGACGCTTTTGAAAACCTTTCCCCGCCACTCCGCCTTAGCACTAAGGTCCTGGACGTCGTAGCCGGCAACGCGGAATCAATTAGAATCTACAGAATCCGCAGGGAAGGCGCTGATACCGGGAAACCCCATGCGAGACCTTCTAAAACAGAGACGTTTTAGAAGTGCCCCCATGGATGGGTTGAGCGGGGGCGCCTAGCTCGTGTCTCGCATGGGGTTTACCGGTAGCAGCGGCGCCACCAAACCTGACCGAAAACCACCGCAGGACTATCCGCCCACCACCAGGTTGAACTTTCCCACCAACCTGATAACTTGCGCGCAAATTCTGACCGACTGGATTAGAGCTCTAATGGCTGAATACGTATACACAATGAACCGCGTGGGCAAGGTTGTTCCGCCCAAGCGTGAGATTCTGAAAGATATTTCTCTGTCCTTCTTCCCTGGCGCCAAAATCGGCGTACTGGGCCTGAACGGCGCCGGTAAATCCACCCTGCTGCGCATTATGGCGGGTGTCGATCAGGACTATAACGGTGAAGCCCGCGCCATGCCCGGCATCAACGTCGGCTACCTGCCCCAGGAACCGCAGCTGGATCCGTCCAAGAACGTACGCGGTAACGTCGAAGACGGCATGCGCGAAGCCATCGACGCGCTGGCCGGCCTGGAACAGGTCTACGCCGACTACGCCGAGCCCGATGCCGACTTCGACGCCCTGGCCAAGAAACAGCAGCAATATGAAGACGTGATCCAGGCCTGGGATGCCCACAACCTGGAACACCGCCTGGAAGTGGCCGCGGACGCCCTGCGCCTGCCGCCCTGGGATGCGGATGTGAACAACCTGTCCGGGGGTGAGAAGCGCCGTGTGGCCCTGTGCCGCCTGCTGCTGTCCCGCCCCGACATGCTGCTGCTGGACGAGCCCACCAACCACCTGGATGCCGAATCCGTCTATTGGCTGGAGCGCTTCCTGCACGACTTCGAAGGCACCGTGGTGGCCATTACCCATGACCGCTACTTCCTCGACAATGTCGCCGGCTGGATTCTGGAACTGGACCGCGGCCACGGTATTCCCTGGGAAGGCAACTACACCACCTGGCTGGAACAGAAAGAGAAACGCCTGGAGCAGGAGCAGAAAGGCGAGCAGGCCCGCGCCAAGGCCATGCAGAAAGAACTGGAATGGGCCCGCCAGAATCCGAAAGGCCGCCAGTCCAAGAACAAGGCCCGTCTGTCGCGCCTGGAAGAAATGCAGTCCCAGGAATTCCAGGCCCGCAACGAGACCAACGAAATCTACATTCCGCCGGGCGAGCGCCTCGGTGACAATGTGATCGAGCTGGTCAACGTGAGTAAATCCTTTGGCGACCGCGTACTGATCGACAACCTGTCGTTCCGTGTGCCCAAGGGCGCCATCGTCGGTATTGTTGGCGGTAACGGTGCCGGTAAATCCACCCTGTTCCGCATGATCAACGGCACCGAAAAGCCGGATTCCGGCGAGATCAAGATCGGTGAAACCGTACAGATTGCCAGCGTCGATCAGAGCCGCGAGAACCTGGACGATAACAAGACCGTGTGGGAAGCCGTGTCCGACGGCCACGACATGCTCAAGATCAACAACTACGAAGTGGGTTCGCGCAACTATATCGGCCGTTTCAACTTCAAGGGTTCCGATCAGCAGAAGCGTGTGGGCGAACTGTCCGGTGGTGAGCGCGGCCGCCTGCACCTGGCCTACACCCTGAAGCAGGGCGCCAACGTCCTGCTGCTGGACGAACCGTCCAACGACCTGGACATCGAAACCCTGCGCGCCCTGGAAGAAGCCCTGCTGAGCTTCCCCGGCTGCGCCATGGTGATCTCGCACGACCGCTGGTTCCTGGACCGTGTGGCCACCCACATTCTGGCCTACGAAGGCGACAGCAATGTGGTGTTCTTTGAGGGCAACTACACCGAGTACCACGAGGACTTCGTGGCCCGCAATGGTGAGAATGCCACACCGCATCGGATGCAGTACAAGAAACTGAAGACCTGAGACATTGCCAGGTAACAGAAAATAAGCCCGCACCCGCGGGCTTTTTTATTGGCGCGTAACCAGATTGCAATATTGCCGGTATTCACTGAATTGAGTAATGTGGTGAAAAAATAATCTCGATCGATACCGGCCTATGAATGACTCCACAGGTGTCCAACTTTCCTCCGGGCGCAGACTGCTCCCCCTCGCGCTGGTTACCGCCACCCTGATCGGTATCAGTGAGTGGGCGGTGGATACCTGGGTTCCACAGAGTAGTGCGCCACTTGGCCTGACTATCCGAATCGCTTTCGTCACTCTTCTTCTGGTCACCCTGTGGCATTACCTGCTGCGCCGGCAGCGCAAGCTCAACCGGCAACTGACCCAGTTGCTGCAGTACCAGGAAAAACTCAATGCACGCTACCAGCGGGAACTGCTGGAGCGGGAAGCCACCGAGGTGGCACTCTCCGATCAGCTGCACTTTCTGCAGGTGCTTACCGACGCAATTCCGGCGCCGATCTTCTACAAGGATGCCAAGGGCATCTACACCGGGTGCAACCGGGCATTCGAGGCGTTCCTCGGCAAGCCCCGCAGCGAAATTATCGGCCGTTCGGTATTCGGGGTATCCCCCGGCCCTCAGGCAAAGATCTACCACGAAAAGGACCTCGAGCTGATGCGCCAGCGCGGCCATCAGGTGTATGAATCCCAGGTGGTTTACGCAGACGGCACGCTGCACGATGTGGTATTCAACAAGGGCGCCTACACACTGGAAGATGGTCGACTTGGAGGATTGATCGGTGTCATTCTGGATATTACCGACCGCAAAAACCTGGAGCGGGATCTGCTGGCAGCCAAGGACAAAGCGGAGTTTTTCAGTCGCTCGAAAACCCGCTTCCTGACCAATATGAGCCATGAAATCCGTACACCGCTCAACGCCATTGTCGGGTTCAGTCAGGTGCTGCAGAGCCGCAGCCAAGGGGTCGAACTGCCACAGGATTTTCACAGTTTTCTGGAAAAAATTTCCATCAGCGGTCAGCGGCTGGCAGAACTGGTCAACGATGTACTGGATATTTCCCGCATCGAGGCCGGCAAAATCGAAGCCGTAAACGAACACTTTCCCCTGCAGCGGCTGGTTCAGTGCATTCTGGTTTCCTGCGAACCGGAGGCGATACGCCAGGGGGTGCGTATCCACAGCGATATCGACCCCGCGCTACCGGAATACATTGAATGTGACCGGGGAAAGCTCTCGCAGATCCTGATCAACCTGATCGCCAACGCCATCAAATTTTCCCCTGCCAACAGCACCGTTGAGCTGCGCTTGAGAGCACTCAACGGGACGCAACTGGTCATCGAAGTCACCGATCGCGGTATTGGTATTACGCCGGAACAACAGGCCATTATTTTCGAACCATTCGAACAGGTGGATAAATCCCACCTGGGGCAGACCCGGGGTACCGGTCTCGGCCTGCCGATCACCCGCAGCCTGGTCGAGCTGCTCGGCGGCGAGATCAGCCTCCGCAGTGACGGCAGCACAGGCACCCGCTTTACGGTCGTTTTGCCGCTGCGCAGGGGCAACCCGGAGCCACCGCAAGCGCTCGCCGGCGAATTCCCCTGTGCCCGGCTGGCGGGCAAGCAGGTACTGGTGTTTGAAGACAATCCACTCAACCAGACGCTGATGCAGGCCTTTTGCGACGATCTGGAGCTGTGCGCGACATTTGTGGCCGACGGGCGCGACGGTATCGACAAGGCCAGGACCCTGCGCCCGGACCTGATATTTATGGACGTGCAGCTACCGGGCCTCACCGGTATCGAGGCAACGCGCCAGATCCGTAAAGACCCGGTGATTGGCGAGACACCCATTATCGGACTCTCCGCCGCTGCATTCAGCGATCAACAGAACGCCGCCATGGATGCGGGCATGAACGCCTATCTCACCAAACCCATCGCCTTTCCACAGCTGATCGCCACCATCAAGAGCCACCTCCCCCAATCAGAATAGCGAGGCTGCCAGTTGCGACGATGTTTCGCCATCGGGACTGGTCACCACCTTGTTGCGCCCGCCTTCTTTGGCCATATACAAGGCACTGTCCGCGGCTTCGAACAACTGTATGGCGGAAGTGAAATTGCCATTTTCGTAACTCGCGACCCCAATGCTGACACTCAGGGGGACACCGTCGCAGTCCATCTTCGCCACTGCATTCAGAAGTCGATCCGCAATTTTGGTGGCGACCGGTTTATCACAGCCCGGCAGCAGTACGGCAAACTCCTCACCGCCGTAGCGACAGGCAACCGCAGGTTTGCGCACCAGCCTGCTCGCCAGATGCCCCACTGCCCGCAGGGCCTCATCACCTCGCGCGTGCCCCAGCCGGTCATTGATGGCTTTGAAATGATCCAGATCCAGTACCACCAGCGACAGGGGCGTTTCGTTGCGGGTCGCCTGAGAAAATTCCTTTGCCAGCAGCTCATCGAAATGGCGGCGATTAAATAGCCCGGTCAGCTGATCGGTATGCCCCTGCCGCTGGATCTCCCCCACCCGCGCCCCCAGGGCAAGAGACAGCAGTACCATTTCGATCAGAGCCCCTACCTGGAAAGCATTGTGGGTGATGGCGTTGTGGGGCAACAATCCGAAGGTTTTGAACACGTACATGACCACGGTCCACATCAGTGTGATCCACGCAATCAAAAAATAACGCGCCGACACCGAGCCGCGCCACACGCTGACCGCGCCCACTGAAAGTGAGGTCAACGAGACAATCAGTGCGGCCGCAGAAAAGATTTCGGTCATGGTGGCGTAATCGACAAACGGAGCCAGTACCGTCAGGGTAATGGTCCCGTAGCGCAGCAGTCCGCAAAATCTGTCCACCCGGGGCGCCAGCCGTTTGACGTTGCAGATCAACCGCGCAAACTGAATGGCAAAGGTCAGCGTCAACCCGAGCGCGAGCAACAGCGCGCGGTTGGCCAGCCAGGGGAAATCGGGCCAGAAAAACTGAAACGCAAAGCCATTGAGTACCGCAAAGAACAGGCCGCAGCAGATGCTGTAGCCCATATAAAAGGCATAAGCCGTATCCCGCAGAGCGAGAAACAGAAACAGGTTGTACAGCACCAACACCAGAAATCCGCCGTAGTAGATCCCATAAAGTAATTGTTCAAGGCCGAGGCGCGGCAGGTAGGCCTGCTGACTGCTCACCGACAACCCGATGTTGATACTGCCGGCAGACGCGAAGCGAAGGTAGTAGGTTTGCAGGCTCTGCGGGGGCAAGGTGATAGGAAATACATAATCCCGCAACGCCAGCGGGCGACTGTCGAACGGCTGGTGGTCGCCGGTGCGCACATGGTGCCAGCCACCCTCAACGGCAGGTGCCCAGAAATCCAGATGATCCATCAGCGGATAATCCTGACGAATCACCAGAGGCAGGTCGCGATCGGTCGGGTTTCTCAGGGTAAAAGCCACCCAGTAGGCCGCATCACTGAAGCCAAAATTCGCAGCTTCCCGGTTGAGTGGCGTGAGTCTGTGGGCAAGCGCTGCGGGATTCGGTGCGTCCGCCGACAAGGCGTGGTCATGGTCGACGAACAGTTGCAGGTAGGGAGTGAGAGAGAGTACAGACTGGCCGGGTGCGACCTCAACCACAGGTGGCGCGGCGTCAACAATATCCGCACGGGCGACGGATGGCGCGAAAAGCCACGGCGCGCACAACAAACCAATGCGCATGCAATGAATGAGGGCACCGATCAGTTTCATCCGTAAACCTAATCCAGTGAGTTCGAGTCTTGCGCGGCAGCCCTGGCAGTTGCACGAGTGGTGTTTCCCCGCGGCTACCGGCGCCTGTTGAACAGTCCCTCAAAATACTATCACAACCTTTGTCACCCCCGTAAAAATGACAGCGCAACCATTTCATCAGGCGATAAAAAAAGGGCAGCCACTGGCTGCCCTTCGTTCCCTGTCACATCCGGGTGTGGCGGTATTCATCCGTGAGCATCCATCCTGTGAAGGTCTGAATTACTTGAGATCGAAACGATCCAGGGTCATCACCTTGGTCCAGGCTTTGACAAAATCGTTTACAAACTTCTCATCGTTATCATTGGTTGCGTACATCTCGGCCACAGCGCGCAGCTCTGAGTTGGAACCAAAAATCAGGTCGACCGGGGTGGCAGTCCACTTGAGCTTGCCCGTCTTGCGGTCCTTACCTTCGTAGAGCCCCTTCTCACTGGCGGACTTGGACCATTTGGTATCCATACTCAGCAGGTTGACGAAAAAGTCGTTGCTGAGCGCACCCGGCTTATCCGTAAACACACCGTGCTGGCTGCCGTTGTAGTTGGCCCCGAGGGTGCGCATACCGCCCACCAGTACGGTCATCTCCGGTACGCTCAGATCCAGCAGGTTGGCGCTGTCGATCAACATATCCACCGGAGCCAAGTGTGCCTCGCTACTGTAATAGTTGCGGAAGCCATCGGCTTTGCGCTCGAGGAAGCTGAAGGACTGAACATCCGTCATCTCCTGGGTGGCGTCATTGCGACCCGGCTTGAATGGCACGGTCACATCGTAGCCGGCCTGCTTCGCCGCCTGTTCGATGGCCGCAGCACCGCCAAGCACGATCATGTCGGCCATGGAGATCTTTTTGCCTCCCCGCGCCTTGCGGTTAAAGTCCTTCTGAATGCTTTCCAGTTGCTCCAGAACGCTGGCCAGTTCCTGTGGATTGTTTACCGGCCAGTCTTTTTGCGGGGCGAGGCGAATCCGTGCACCGTTGGCGCCGCCACGCATATCGGTAATACGGAACGAAGAGGCAGATGCCCAGGCAGTGCGCACCAGCTGCGGTACCGTCAACCCGCTGTCCAGTACTTTCGCCTTCAGGTTTTTCACATCGCGCTCATCGACCAGCTTGAAGTCCACTTCCGGGATCGGGTCCTGCCAACTCAGCACTTCCTCCGGTACCTCATCACCGAGATAACGGGCACGCGGTCCCAGGTCACGGTGGGTCAGTTTGAACCAGGCTTTGGCAAAGGCCTGCTGGAACTCCTGTGGATTCTTGTGGAAGCGCTCGGCAATTTCCCGGTACTTCGGATCAAAACGCATGGAAAGGTCGGTGGTGAACATCATTGGCGCGTGGCGCTTGCCTTCAACGTGCGCATCCGGAACGAATTTTACCTGCTCGGCATTTTCTGGTTCCCACTGGGTATGGCCCGCCGGGCTCTTGGTTTTCACCCACTCAAAGCCGAACAGGTTATCCAGGAATTGGGAGCTCCAGGCAATCGGGTTTGCAGACCAGGCGCCTTCCAGGCCAGAGGTCACGGTGTCTTCAGAGTGCCCTTTGCCACACTTGTTTTCCCAACCAAAGCCCTGCTGTTCAAGGGGCGCGTCTCCAGGAGCGGCACCGATACACTTCTCGGGTTTGTGCGCGCCGTGCGCCTTACCAAAGGTGTGGCCACCGGCAATCAGGGCAACGGTCTCTTCATCGCTCATGGCCATACGACCGAAGGTATCGCGAATACGGTGACCGGCAGCAACCGGATCCGGGTTACCATTGGGGCCTTCCGGGTTTACGTAGATCAGTCCCATATGGTCCGCGGCCAGAGGCTTCTCCAGCTTGCCGCCATCGAACCGTTTGTCGTTACCAAGCCACTCGCGCTCGGAGCCCCAGTACACGACGTCGGCTTCCCAGTCGTCCTCACGACCGCCGGCGAAGCCGAAGGTTTTAAAGCCCATGGATTCCAGGGACACGTTTCCGGCCAGCACCATCAGGTCGGCCCAAGAAATGGCGTTGCCGTATTTCTGTTTCACCGGCCACAGCAGACGGCGGGCTTTATCCAGGCTGACGTTGTCCGGCCAGCTGTTCAGCGGCTCAAAACGCTGCTGGCCACCACCGGCACCACCGCGACCGTCGTACACTCGATAGGTACCGGCACTGTGCCAGGCCATACGGATAAAGAAGGGACCATAGTGACCGTAGTCAGCCGGCCACCAGTCCTGGGAGGTCGTCAGTACCTGTTCGAGATCTTTTTTGACCGCGTCCAGATCCAGCTGGCTGAAAGCTTCGGCGTAGTCGAAGTCTTCCCCCATGGGATTGGATTTTTCCGCGTTCATGCGCAGGGGTTGCAGATCGATACGGTTGGGCCACCAGTCCTGATTGGACATGGGCTCGCCGGACGGCGCAGCATTGGCGTTGACAGAGAGGGCTGTCGCCAGGGCTACGGCCAGGGAGAGGGATTTCTTGAGCATTGGATTGCGTTCCTTTTAGTCTCATCAATCGGACAAGGGAATCCTATAGGGTCACGCAATCACGTTGAAATTGGGTGTTGTTATCGAGTCAATTAGTGCAGACAATCCATCAGGAAATACCGATAGCCTAAAATTATAAGACTGATAAGCCGCACCTATTCATCGGACAATAAACCATCAGGCACCACCACCTTCACACAGTAATAACCGTCATGGAAAAAGTCGCCCTCTTTGTGGATGTGCAGAACGTCTACTACACCACCCGCCAGGTATTTCGCCGCAACTTTGACTACAACGCCTTCTGGTCCCGGGCCACGCAAGGCCGAAAGGTAACCAGGGCTATTGCCTACGCCACCGACCGCGGCGATAAAAAGCAGCGGGAGTTTCAGAATATCCTCAGAGCCATCGGTTTCGAGGTGAAGCTGAAACCCTTTATCCAGCGCGCCGATGGCTCTGCCAAAGGCGACTGGGATGTGGGAATTACTATTGATGTACTGGAATATGGCAGAGACGCCGATACGGTGGTGCTGGTATCGGGCGATGGAGATTTTGATTTGCTGGCGGAAAAGCTGCGCCTTGGTTACGGCAGGAAGGTGGAGGTATATGGCGTAGCGCCACAGACATCCGCCTCCCTGATCAATGCCGCGAGTCAGTTTATTCCGATCGAGGATAACCTCCTTCTGCGCTGACATTTGTCAGCAGTGAAAATAGTCCCTGGTAAACTCCTGTGAGCGGCCGTTGCCAGCCTATGAGGTTGCCGCCACAAACGTCCGCTGTGTTGCCCCGTGTTCCGGATTGCGCGGCGCCAGCTCAACGCGGTTGCGGCCGGTATGCTTTGCGCGATACAGCGCAGCATCTGCCGCCTCAAACAACTGAATCGCTGACGCGTAGTTTCCCTGTTCCAGGGCTGCGACACCACAGCTCACGGTAAGAGAAATATCCTCCAGGCTCAGCTCCGCAATCAGGTGACGTAACCGCTCCGCCACAATTGCCGCTTGTGCACGGTTCGTGCGCGGCAATAGAATCGCGAATTCTTCCCCTCCGTAACGGCAGGCCACGACCGGTTTACGAATCTGCTTTCTGACCAACTGCCCCAGTGCAGCGAGAGCCGCGTCGCCGCGAACGTGTCCCAGGCGATCGTTGATGACCTTGAAGTGATCCAGGTCAAGGATCAGCAGCGCCAGAGGCGCCCCATTGCGCTCGGCACTCGTAAACTCCTTCGGTAATCGCTCGTCGAAATGGCGGCGATTGAACAGTGTGGTCAACGGGTCTAGATAGCCACTCCGCTGAATCTCACCGACCCTCGCCCCCAGCGCCAGGGAAAGCAACACCATCTCCAGCAGCGCCCCCACCTGGAAAGCATTATGGGTAACACTGTTGTGGGGTAGCAGGCCGAATGTTTTCAGCATATAGATAACCACACTCACCAGTAGTGCCGACCACCCCACGAGAAAATACCGCGCGGACACCGATCCCCCCAACAGACTGAGCACGCCCATCACCATAAACAGCGTGGAAAGCACCAGGGTCAGAATTGCCAGTATCAGAATCATGGGGCCATAGCTGACGAAGGGCGATATGGCAGTCAAGGGGAGCAGTGCGTACAGCAACACCCGGGCCAGTAGATCCGTGCGCGGAGCCAGCTGCGGCCCCGCACATACAGTGCGCACAAACTGGATACCAAAAATCAGCGTGAGGCCAAGCAATGCCACCAGGCTCTGATTCGCCAACCAAGGATTTTCCGGCCACAGGTACTGGTAAGAGACACCATTGTGCACTCCGAAATAGAGCCCGTAACAGATTGCATACCCCATATAAAAGACGTAGGCGCGGTCGCGCACCGCGAGAAATAAAAACAGGTTGTAGACCACCAGCACGATGAATCCACCGTAGTAGATACCAAGCAGTAGCTGCTCTTTACTCAGCCGGGGAAGCAATGCAATCTCGCTGCTGACACTGAGCCCGATATTCATGGAGCCCGCGGTCTGATAGCGCAGATAGTAGGTCCGGGTGGCATTACCGGGCAGGGTAATCGGGAAGATAAAATCCCGCATATTCAATGGACGAGTGTCGAACGCGCGGCGATCGCCGGTTGCTATCTGAGTCCAGCTACCGCTGTCTGTGGGTTGCCAGAAATCCAGGTAATCGATTAGTGGATAATCCTGACGGACTACCAGCTCGACGGGCGAAGCCGTGGGATTATGCAGGGTGACCGCAACCCAGTATGCGGCATCGCTGAAACCGAAATTGGCTCCGTCACCCGCACTGGTGCGCCAGCGTCCGGAGAATTCAGATTCCACGACATCACGAAAAGTAAGGCTACGGTGCTCGTCAACCAGTATACGAAGGTATGGAGAAAGGCTCTGGGGAGACTGCGCGCCGCCCACAACAAAGGGCTCTGCCCGGACACTGACCGAGACACAAATCAGTGCCACACTCAAAAGCCACTTTGAGAGACCCATCGCCGCCACTCCGTTCTTATTTTTCTAGTTGTTACCGTAGTCGAATGCACACACCCAATGTACCACTTTTCATCGCGTTGGTATTGACGCCGATTGCCCCAACTGCGAATGCGGGCGTTCCAGTTAGAGCTTCGCTGCTACCTCCTGTACCATCACGCCCGTGATGCGCTAATACAACCCAGATCAATCTCCCTACTCCGGAGTCAACAATGGAAATTTCCGCGCTCTATCACTTCCCGGTCAAATCCCTGCAGGGTCATAAGAGCAGATCCCTTGCCCTGGACACCTATGGTGCGGTCAACGACCGCCGCTGGATGCTGGTCGATACCGACAATCAGTTCGTCACCCAGCGCCGCACCCGTGCCATGGCGCAACTCAAAGCGACGGTGACCGCGAAGGGTATACAACTGGAAAATGCCAGCGGTGAGCGGTTCGAGGTAAATCAGCCCGGCGCTGATTCCGAGCTGAGAAGCGTGCGTGTGTGGGGTGATGATGTGACAGCCCGGGATGCGGGCGATGCAGTGGCACAATGGCTGAGCGACCAGTTGCAGTCACCGGTACGCCTGGTGGCCCAGGGAGAAGAGTTCCAGCGCCCGCTGGAAGCGCCCCGGCAGGATCGCCAGGTCAGCTTCGCGGACGCGGCGCCTTTACTGGTTATCAGTCAGGCCTCCCTGGACGATCTCAACAGCCGCCTGACGGAGCCCGTATCCATGCTGCGCTTCCGCCCGAACCTGGTGGTCAGTGGCTGTGAAGCTTTTGCAGAAGACGACTGGAAAACCCTGATTGTCCACACCCAAGACGGGCCGGTGACCTTCGACTGTACCCATCCCTGCGCCCGCTGCGCCATTCCCGGGCTCCACCCGTTTACCGGTCGCGCTCAGAAAGAGCCACTGAAAACCCTCGCCAGCTACCGGCGCTGGGAAGATGGGCAGATTTACTTCGGTATGAACCTGGCCCCGGCCACTGCCGACCAGCCCAAGGCGACCATACACTTGGGAGATCCGGTAGAAATCCGCTAGCCTGTTTCTATCCGTTTGCCAGACAGGGAGAAACCCTATGAGTATCACCCGCGACTGCGCACAACTGCTGGAAGCAGGCAGCCGCTACCACGTGCACTACGGCGATCGCCTCGCCAACCACCTGCCCATGGTACTCATCGCCCTCGACAAACTGGGGGCTCCACCAGACTGCCTGCGACACGCGTTCGATCGCAGCACACCGCACCTGCAACCGCGCCCGGCGAGTCCAGTGGAACAGATCAGCGATCCCGTACAGGGACGCAACCGCGAAGATCGCTTCCCCAGCGTGCTGAATTATTACGAACGCCAGCTCAAACAGCTTGGTATCGCCAAATGTCTGCAACAGGAGCTGCCACCGCTGCTGCCGTCCATGGCCACGGCCGCATTTCACGGGCTGATTCGTACCGCCTACGGCATCGACGCCCGTCACCTCGAAGAAGTGGCCATGGGACTCACTTACTGGAATCTCGACTATCACGAATTTGTCAGCAGTGATCAGCGAATTCCCGCTTCACCAGCCGAAATCCTTGCCGCGGTGGCCAGTAAATACCCCGACATTCCTCTAGCACCGGGAAATATTGCCGATCATATGCAGTCCGTTACCGGACAACCGGGCTGGATGGATACCCCGATCCAGCCGCAGCAGATCGCACTGGAGAACATCGCTCAGGTAGCCATGCACGGCTATCTCGGTACCGGCGACTTTACGCTGCTTCACGGAGTTACCGGCTGCCATGCACTGCGCCTGGTACTGCCCTATTGCCAGGACCAGGAAACGGCATTGCGTTACTTCTGGCAGGGGCTGGTGATCGCGTATTTAAGCACCCGGCCGAAACCCATCCAACCAGTAACAGAAGTCGAGGTGGGTTCAATTTCTCAGCGACAGCGAGAAATTGTCGAGAGAGCACTGAGCAGCGATGACGACCATGTAATCAAGCTGGCGTACAGTGCCCTGGAAGAGTTCCACTACTACGGAAAAAGCGAGTACCTTCACATATTCAGGTAAACGCTATGCTCATACCGCTAGATACTGGCGAATCAGCTCATCGTTCAGGTTCGCCATTTTATCCGCCGCGACCACAGTCCCTTTCTGCATAAGCCGAAACTCACGACCCACCCGGCGAGCAAAACCCAGTTTCTGCTCTACCAGAATTACTGTTAGCCCATCTTCCTCATTGAGTGTTGTCACCACATCACCAATCTGACGCACAATGTTGGGCTGAATCCCCTCATTCGGCTCGTCGAGGATCAAGACCTTTGGGTCGATCACCAGCGCGCGGCCAATCGCCAGCTGCTGTTGCTGGCCGCCGGACAGGTCGCCGCCGCGGCGGTGCAGCATATCTTTCAATACCGGGAAGAGTTCAAAGATCCGCTCGGGGATTTTTTTCAGCCCGTCCCGGCGCGCCGGCAAACCGATCTGCAGGTTTTCCTCCACGGTCAGCAGCGGAAAAATATCCCGCCCCTGGGGCACATAGCCGATACCCAGCTTGGCTCGCGCCTGTGCCGGGCGGCCCTCGATGGGTTTTCCTTCATATAGAATACGCCCATCGCTGGCCGGCAATAATCCCATCAGACATTTCAGTAGAGTAGTTTTCCCCGCGCCATTGCGCCCCATAATACAGGTACAGGAACCCTGTTCGATATCCAGGTCCAGATCCCACAGGATCTGGGTACCTCCGTACTTCTGGTTGAGTTTTTCGATCCGGATCATGCTTCCTCTCCCAGATAAACCTCAATCACGTCGCGGTTATTCTGCACCTGATCCATGGTGCCCTCGGCGAGCACCGAGCCCTGGTGCAGTACCGTCACGGTGCGCGCAATACTGCGCACAAATTCCATATCGTGCTCCACCACGATGACCGTGTGCTTGCCGGCAAGGGAAGTCAGTAGTTCAGCGGTGCGCTCGGTTTCCTCAGCGGTCATTCCCGCCACCGGCTCATCCACCAGCAGCAGGCGCGGCTCCACCGCCAGCAACATGCCGATTTCCAGCCACTGTTTCTGACCATGGGACAGTGCCCCGGCCAACTGATGACGGGCGTTTTCCAGGCCGATAATTTCCAGAACTTCATCGATGCGGTCGCGCTCATGACCGGACAGCGTAGCGGTCAATGCGCGCCACACGCCCTTTGCGCCCTGCAATGAAAGCTCCAGATTATGGAACACCGTGTGCGCTTCAAATACGGTGGGCTTCTGAAATTTTCGGCCGATACCCAGCTGGGCGATCTCCGCTTCGTCGTGGGCCAGCAGGTCGATATTCTGTCCGAACCAGGCACTGCCGCTATCGCACTGGGTCTTGCCGGTAATCACATCCATCAGGGTGGTTTTGCCGGCGCCATTGGCGCCGATCAGGCAACGCAGCTCGCCATCGTTTACATACAGGTTCAGGTTATTCAGCGCCTGAAAACCGTCGAAACTGACATTGAGCCCCTCGAGATACAGAATCACATTCTTCGACACATCCACCGAGCGCTTACGCGGCACCAGAAACGGCCAGGTGGTATCCCGGCGCATCACCTCCCGCGCCTGTTCGGTAATTTGACTCAGACTGTTCATGCGCTTACCTCCACTGTGGATAACCCGCCATTGCTTTCTTTCGCTCGCTCCGGCCGGGCCGCTTCAGCGTTTGTGCTGGTAAAGCGATCAAACAACCCCGCCAGACCGCGCGGCAGATACACGGTGACAACCACAAACAGCGCACCGAGCGCGAACAGCCAGGCATCCGGCATCAGTGCGGTAAAACGGGTTTTCGCGTAGTTCACCAGCAGCGCACCGACAATCGCACCGTACAAGGTTCCGCGGCCACCGACGGCCACCCACACCACTACCTCGATGGAATTGAGCGGGGAGAATTCACCGGGATTGATAATGCCCACCTGGGGTACATACAACATTCCTGCCACGGCGGCGATCAGTGCGGAGTAAACAAATAACCACACCTTGTAGCGCTCGGTTCGGTAACCGAGAAAACGCGCGCGCGCCTCGGAGTCGCGCACCGCGACAATGACGCGGCCCAGACGCGACTGGACAATGGCACGGCTGGTCAGGAAGGCAATGACCAGCAACAACGTGGTAACCAGCAACAGCACCACACGAGTGCTGTCCGCCTGCAGGTCAAAGCCGAGAATATCCTTGAAGTCCGTGAGGCCGTTGTTACCACCAAAGCCCATCTCATTGCGGAAAAACGCCAGCATCAGTGCGTAGGTCAGCGCCTGGGTCATGATCGACAAGTAAACACCAGTCACCCGGGAGCGGAATGCCAGCCATCCAAACACAAAGGCCAGCAAGCCCGGAATCGCCAGTGCCACCAATACAGCGAACCAGAACTGGTCCATGCCGAACCAGTACCAGGGCAGTTCCTGCCAGTTGAGGAATACCATAAAGTCCGGCAGCTCCGGATTGCCGTACACACCCCGGTCGCCGATCTGGCGCATCAGGTACATACCCATGCCGTAACCACCGAGGGCGAAAAATGCCCCGTGCCCGAGGCTGAGAATGCCGCAGTACCCCCAAATAATATCCACTGCCATGGCGAGCATGGCGAAGCACAGATATTTTCCCATCAGGGTGATGGTGTAGGTGCTCACATAGAGCGGAGACTCCGACGGCAACAGCAGGTTGGCGGCGGACATGGCCAGGGTAATCACCAGCAGCACGCCCACCAGCCAGGAGGTACCGCGACCGGGTTGACGGAATTCTGCAAACCAGCGATACAGTGTTTGCGCGGCAGTTTTTACTGTGCTCATTCCGCTGCCCTCCCACGCTGGGGAAACAGCCCTTTCGGCCGTTTCTGAATAAACAGGATGAGGCACACCAGCACAATAATGTTGGCCAGCACCGCACCGGTGGCAGGCTCGAGGAATTTATTCGCCACGCCAAGTGAGAAGCCGCCCACCAAGGTGCCGAGCAGATTGCCCACACCGCCGAATACCACCACCATAAACGAGTCGATGATGTAGGACTGGCCGAGGTTCGGCCCCACATTGGTCAGCTGCGACAGCGCTACACCGGCGACACCCGCAATACCGGAGCCGAGCCCGAAAGTCATGGCATCGACCATTTCCGTTCTTACACCCATGGCTTTGGCCATATCCCGGTTCTGGGATACCGCGCGCACATTCAGCCCCAGGGAAGATTTTTTCAGAATAGCTACCAGTGCGGCGAACACCGCCAGGGCAAACAGCAGGATATACAGCCGGTTATAGGTAATGGAAAACACCGGGTTGATTGCCAGCGATCCACTCATCCATTCCGGAGTAACCACCTGCATATTCAGCGGCGAGAAAATACTGCGCACCGCCTGCTGCAGGATCAGGCTAATACCGAAGGTAGCAAGTAAGGTTTCGAGCGGCCGCCCCTGTAGATGTCGGATCACACCGCGTTCGATCAGCACGCCCACACTGCCGGAGACCAGAAAGGCCGCGGGCACCGCAACCAGTAGCGAGTAGCCGATGGCATTTGGCATCAGCTGTTGGATCACATAGGTGGTGTAGGCCCCCAGCATAATCATTTCGCCATGGGCCATATTGATCACCCCCATCACCCCGAAGGTAATGGCGAGACCGATGGCGGCGAGCAGCAGTACCGAGCCCAGGCTCAGGCCGAAGAACAGCTGTTCCAGCTGCCCGTAAAATTCCATGCGCCCGGAAATTTTATCCAATGCTTTTTGCGCGGCGGCCACCACCGCGGCATCCTGTTCGGACTCGCTGCTTACCAGGCGCTGCAGCTGATTGCGCACCGGTGTCTCCAATCGGCCCTGCATCACCTCGATGGCCGCGAGTCGATCGGCGGTATCGGTGCTGGTGCGCAGCTGAACCATGGCCTCGGCCAGTTCGATCAGCGTGCTTACCTCGGCGCTTACCCCCGCCTGTTGCGCGTTTTGCAATAGGCGTAAATTCTGTTCATTCAAATCGTCCAGCATGGCGAGTACCGCCGCTTTCTGTGCCGCCTCATCGCCGTGCAACAATTCGATGCGCGCAATGGCGTCGCGCAGCTGACTGCGCAAACGGTTGTTTACCCGTACCTTTTTGATATCGCGGGAATTGAATTCCCCGAGACTTTTGCCTTCAAACAGCGAAATACCCATGCGGGCACCATCGCTGTTTTTTTGAATTTTCAGTAACTGCCCGCTCTCTTTTACATAGTAGAGGTCGCCGGCCAGCATCACTTCAAACAGAGGGCGCATCTCGGCACCCCCGGCCTGCTCCAGCTGTCGCACCAGATCGCCGGTTTTCTTCAGGCTGGCGCCTGGGAGCTGCTGGAGCACAGAACCCACAGCGGGTGCTGTGGGTTCTGTTTGCGCCAGCGGACTGCCGGTTGGCAGCAGCAATACCGTCGCTACTGCCATCCAAAGCTTGAGTAGTAAAACCTTCACTAAACTCTCCGCATCTTTTTAAGTTTCAACCGTCAGCTTGCCATTCGGCTTACTGGGCCTGGCCGCTACAGGCCTTGGACTGGGTGTTGTAGTTGCCGCATTTGATCGGCGCGGTCCAGTCGGCAATCAGGTCTTTGGATCCCGGCAGGAAGTCGGACCAGGCATCGCCGGCAACCACGCCATCGGTTTCCCACACCACTTCGAACTGGCCGTCGTCCTGAATCTCACCGATAAATACCGGCTTGGACAGGTGGTGGTTCTTGTTCATCTTCGCCATACCGCCGGTGAGGTTGGGGAACTCGATGCCGATCATCGCCTGCTCTACTGCATCCACATCGGTGGTACCCGCTTTTTCTACAGCCTTGGCCCACATGTTGAAACCGATATAGGTGGCTTCCATGGGATCGTTGGTTACGCGCTTCTCGTCGCCGATGAACTTTTTCCACTGCTGTACGAAGTACTCGTTGGCTTCGCTATCAATGCCCTGGAAGTAGTTCCACGCGGCAAGGTGGCCTACCAGTGGACCGGTGTCGATGCCGGACAGTTCTTCCTCACCCACGGAGAAAGCCACTACCGGAATATCTTCGGAACTGACGCCCTGGTTGGCGAGTTCTTTGTAGAAGGGCACATTGGCATCGCCGTTGATGGTGGAAACCACCGCGGTTTTCTTGCCGGCACTGCCGAATTTCTTGATGTCAGACACGATGCTCTGCCAGTCGGAGTGGCCGAACGGGGTGTAGCTGATCATGATGTCTTCCTCGGCCACACCGGAGGATTCCAGATAGGCTTCCAGAATCTTGTTGGTGGTACGCGGATACACATAGTCGGTGCCCGCCAGTACCCAGCGCTCTACTTCCAGGTCCGACATCAGATAGTCCACCGCCGGGATCGCCTGCTGGTTGGGCGAAGCACCGGTGTAGAACACATTCCTGGAAGACTCCTCGCCTTCGTACTGCACCGGGTAGAACATCAACCCGTTCAATTCTTCCACCACCGGCAGAACGGATTTTCGGGATACGGAAGTCCAGCAACCGAAGATCACATCCACCTTTTCTTTGGTCAGCAGCTCGCGGGCTTTTTCTGCAAACAGTGGCCAGTCTGAGGCTGGATCCACCACGACTGCTTCCAGTTTCTTGCCCAGCAGACCGCCCTTGCGGTTCTGCTCGTCCACCATCATCAGTACCGTGTCTTTCAGGGTAGTTTCACTGATGGCCATGGTGCCGGAGAGGGAGTGCAGTACTCCCACCTTGATGGTTTCCGCGGCCAGGGCCACGCTGCTGATAACAGTGGTACCGGCGGCCAAGGCGAGACCGGCAAAGTAATTTTTGAGTTTCATGAGCTTGCTCCAGAATTATTCGAATTGGGTTTATAGCTGTACCTGCATACCGAGACTGAACGTATCAGTATCCGCGCCCGCGTAGCCGGAAGCGTTGGCATCGCCAGAGACATAGTTGAAGTTGAGGCGGGTGTTGTGGCCATTGACCACATAGTTGAGGCCGAGCTCGGTTGCGCTGCTACTGACGCCATCCGATGGGCTGTTCTCCACCAGGCGCAAATAGGGCTGAAACTTGCCTGGGCCAACGTCGCTGGGGAAAAGGTAGGCCGCAGTGGCAAACGCGGATTCGCCATCGAACAGACAGAAGCACTCACCCATTGCGGGCATGGAAGCCAGGGTGTAATCCGCATCGAAGCTTTTGTACTCCGCTTCCACCGTCACCACACCGCCGCCACCAAGTACGGTTT
This sequence comes from Microbulbifer elongatus, assembly GCF_021165935.1. NCBI lineage: Bacteria > Pseudomonadati > Pseudomonadota > Gammaproteobacteria > Cellvibrionales > Microbulbiferaceae > Microbulbifer > Microbulbifer elongatus. The sequence goes on from NZ_CP088953.1 coordinate 4,182,851, forward strand.
CCGACAGCATGTCGATGGTCCAGCCGGAGAAATCCCCCGCTTCGAATTCAGAGCCCACACCGTCTTCCTGACTCTGCAGGGAAAGCGCCAGGGTGAAAATATTGCCGAGGCCACCGTAGTAAGTAGAGCTGGTGTAGTAGCCCGGGTTGGATTCCATATTCAGGAAGTTATACGCAAAGCGCGCGGCAAAAAGCGGGTTGTCATCCTGGTTGCTGTAGCCGTCCACCCCGTAAAAGGAACCCGCCGCATACTGGAACTTACCGGCGGTGCCCCAAAAGGTAATCCCCTCATCCCGCCCGATCAGCCCCGCCTGACCACCCTGGTCGGATGCGTAAAGCGGCTGGCGATACTGGTTCCAGGAAAGCGCGTAGTAAGGACCGCTCATCTCAATCCGGTCCGCCGGCGTCAACATCCGCCCCACCCAGATATTGAACTCTGGAGCAAATTCAAACTGCGCAATCGCATCCAGCACATCTGCAGTATCGTTATCGCGCTGCTGCAGGTTAAAGGTAAACTTCACCGTATCGTTCAACTGGCCCGAGCTATACACCCGGATATCCGGCAGGGTAAATTCACTGTCCCCTTCCACCGACTGAAACTGGGACCGGAACCCCGCCCCGATACTGAACGTCTGCCCGCCTTCCGATTCAAACTGCTTGGCCAGCGCCGGCGTCGCCACCGCACTGCCAGCCACTACCGCCGCGGCAATCGCGCCGCGTAAACACCACTTGTTTGACTGCGTACCACTTTCCAGTCTCATACCTCCTGACAACCTTTCCATAAGTTTCCCCTTGGTCTTGGCCCTGATTGGTTATTTTTTGTTGCTATCGATTATTCGACCGACCGGACAGAGGAGCCATACGCGTATTGGGGTACAGGACTACGTCATTTGACGGTTTTCAGGCTTGCGGGTGGAAGTACACTAAAGATGAGAAGAAACAGCACAGAATCCGGTATTCTTGTTGCATAGAAAAAGAAAATGACGAGAACCAAGCAGTAACAGGCGATACCCGGTGGTTGGAATATTTACGGGCAACGATAACGACAACGAACAACAGGCCATGCGACCCGCACAACAGGTATTCCGCGTACGGCGGACCTACAACAAGTGGGTAGGAGACGAAACACTCGAAGACTTCGCACTGCGTTTTACCGCCGTGCGTGGGCGCCGCTTTACCATCGAACAGGTCGCCAAAACCGCCCTCGGAGCCACCGCCTTTCTCGCGTTAGAGGCCATCGCCGCCTCGGTCACCCTCAGCTACGGCTTTATCAACACCGTCGCCGCCATGCTCGCTGTGGCTGCAGTGATCTTTATTACCGGCTTCCCGATCAGCTACTACGCCGCCAAGCACGGCCTGGACATCGACCTGCTCACCCGCGGCGCCGGCTTCGGTTATCTCGGTTCCACCATCACCTCACTGATTTACGCCAGCTTCACCTTTATTTTCTTCGCCATTGAAGCCGCCATCCTCACCTCGGCACTGCATGCGCTGCTGGGGATACCACCGGCCATCGGCTACATCCTGTGCGCGGTAGCGGTCATCCCCATCGTGACCCACGGCATCCGCGCGGTAAGCAAATTCCAGATTGGCACCCAGCCCCTGTGGCTATTCCTGCAGTGTCTTGCCCTGGGCATCGCCGCCTGGTTTGAAATCTCCCGTGTACAGGACTGGACCCAGTACGCCCCGCAGCACAATCCACAGGGAGCCGAGTTCAACTGGATGCTGTTTGGTGCGGCCAGCGCGGTGTTTTTTGCCATGGTGGCGCAGATCGGTGAACAGGTGGATTACCTGCGGTTTATGCCGGAGAAGACCCGTGAGAACCGCGCGCGCTGGTGGTTCTGGCTGACCCTCGCCGGGCCCGGGTGGATTCTGATCGGGCTGATCAAGATGCTGTTTGGCTCCTTCCTCGCCTATCTCGCCATTACCCGTGGCGCCTCCGCCGCGCAGGCGGCGGATCCGGTGCATATGTACCAGATGGTGTTCAATTACCTGACTCAGTCCCCCACCATGGCACTGATCCTGGCCGGGGTGATGGTGGTCATCTCGCAGATGAAGATCAATGTGACCAACGCCTACGCGGGTTCCATCGCCTGGTCCAATTTCTTCTCGCGATTGACCCGCAGCCATCCCGGGCGCGTGGTGTGGTTGGTGTTCAATGTGAGCATTGCGCTAATTCTGATGGAGTTGGGGATTTATCGCGCGCTCGAGGGCGTTCTTGGAATATTTTCATTGGTGGCCATCAGCTGGCTGGGATGCCTGGCAGCGGATCTGATGATCAATAAACCACTGGGCATCAGCCCTTCGTATGTGGAATTCAAGCGCTCGCATCTGTACGACTTCAACCCGGTGGGTGTGGGCTCGATGTTACTGGCATCGATTGTCGGCATCCTGTGCTACCTGGGACACTTTGGTGACGGGGCAAAAAATTTTGCCAGCTTTATCAGCCTGGCCATCTGCTTTACCACCGTGCCGCTGCTGGGAATAGTGACCCGCGGGCATTTCTATCTGGCGCGCCGGCGCAAGTCACTGGATGGTGATGACACCGCAGCAGCAGAGATCATTCAAACCGCCGAGACCTGCTGCATCTGCGAAAAGGACTTCGAAGCGCCGGATATGAGCCACTGCCCAGCCTACCAGGGGCCCATCTGCTCCCTGTGCTGCTCGCTGGACTCCCGCTGCCTGGACGCCTGCAAGCCGGAAGCCCATTTCTCCCAGCAGATGCTCAACCTGTTGAAAATGCTGGTGCCGGAGCGGGTGGTCAACGGCGTGGACTCGCGCCTGGGACGGTTTAGTGGATTACTGCTCGGCGCCGGTGCCTGTATTGGCGGCATACTGTCCCTGATCTATGGCCAGATGACGCCGGCCACCCCCGCGGAAGCGGAGCTTTTACAGCAGACCCTGTGGACCCTGTTTGTGATACTGGTGCTGATCGCCGGTGTACTGGGCTGGCTGTTCCTGCTCACCCACGACAGCCGGGTGGTGGCGCAGATGGAATCCAACCGCCAAACCCGCCTGTTGCTGAACGAAATCGAAGCGCACAAGGAAACCGACCGCGCGCTGCAACATGCCAAGGAAGAGGCGGAAAGTGCCAACAGCGCCAAGAGCCGCTACCTGTCCGGTATCAGCCATGAACTGCGCACGCCCCTGCAATCCATCCTCGGTTATGCACAGCTGTTGAACCAGCAACCGGATATTCCGGAAAAACACCGCAACGGCCTGCGCATCATCAAGCGTAGCGGTGAATATCTGACGGATCTGATTGAAGGCCTGCTGGATATCTCCAAGATTGAGGCCGGCCGCCTGGATATCTATCGCAACCACGTGCGGTTACCTGAACTGCTGGAGCAGATGGTGGATATGTTCCGCCCCCAGGCGGAAGCCAAGGGCATACAGCTGCACTGCCATATCCACAGCCCGCTGCCCTCCACCGTGATTGCCGATGAAAAACGCCTGCGCCAGATACTGATCAACCTGCTGTCGAACGCGATCAAGTACACCCGCGAGGGCCAGGTGGATTTTCATATTCGCTACCGCAATCAGGTGGCGGAGTTCACCATTGCCGATACCGGAGTGGGCATAGACCCGGAAGACCAGGCGCGGATCCTGAAACCCTTCGAGCGAGTGCGCCACGGCGCGACGCCCGCGGTGACCGGCACTGGCCTCGGTCTCACCATTGCCTACCTGTTGGCGGAGATCATGGGCGGCGAATTGCGCATGGAGAGCACCCCCGGTGAAGGCAGCCGGTTTACGGTTTCCCTGTTGCTGTCCTGGGTGGATTCGCAGCAGCGCGTCGAGACGCCAGCCCGCCAGATCACCGGATATAACGGCCCTCGTCGCAGCGTCATGGTGGTCGACGACGAGCCCATTCACCGCGGCCTGATTGGCGACCTGCTCACGCCCATGGGGTTTTCCCTGATGGAAGCACAGAGTGCGGAAGACTGCCTGGCGCTGGTGCAGCGGCAGCGGCCGGATCTGTTTTTGCTGGATGTCACCATGCCCGGTATGGATGGTCTGACCCTGGCGGAAAAACTGCGCGAACTCGGGATCAACGCACCCATCGTGATGCTCTCTGCCGACGCCAAGGAGCGCCACCTGAAACCTGGTGACAAACCCCTCGCCCACCACGATGCCTACCTGGTGAAGCCCCTGGTCAATCAGAAGCTGTTCGACACCATCGCGGGGCTGCTGCAGCTGGAGTGGCGCTACGACGATACACCCAAGAGCGCGAACAATGCAGCGCGCACTGCAAACGACGATGAACTGCCACTGCCGGAACACCCGCTACTGGCAGAGCTGCTAGCCTACTCACGCATCGGCTACCGCAGCGGTGTGCACCGCACCCTGGATCGGTTGGCCAGCGAGTCGCTCGTGCCCGCACACCGGATTGAAAAATTTCGCCAGCTGGCGGACACCATGCGCTTCGAGCAATTGAGCGAAGCGCTTGAATGCAAGGAATACCCATGACGATTTGCGACGATACTCAATCGGCAAGCGCCCAGGGAGACAGGATGGATTCTCAAACGGGCGATATTGTTCTGGTGGTGGACGACTCCCCGGATACCCTGAGCCTGATCAACGACACCCTGGAGCAGGCGGGGATTGATGTGCTGGTTGCGCTGGATGGCAGCCAGGCACTGAATATTGCCCGTCGCCTGCGCCCGGATATGATTCTGTTGGATGCGGTGATGCCGGGGCTGGATGGGTTTGAGACTTGTCGATTGCTGAAAGCCGATCCGGCGCTGGCTTCGATCCCGGTTATTTTTATGACGGGGCTGACGGATTCGGCGGATATTGTGCGCGGGCTGGAAAGTGGTGGGGTGGATTATTTAACCAAGCCGATTCAGCCCAGTGAACTGCTGGCACGGATGAAGGTGCATTTGAGCAATGCGCGTCTGACGTCGAGCGCCCATCAGGCTCTGGATTCTACGGGGCAGTTTCTGTTTACGGTGGATGGGTCGGGGCAGATGCAGTGGGCTACGCCGCAGACCTATGCGTTGTTGAGTAGTGCGGGGGCGTTGGAGCCTCAACAGCAGCGGAAGATGGGGGCGGCATTACAGGTTTGGTTGTCGCGCGCTCCCGGTGCGGGGCACAAGTTGAAGCTTGAGGGTTTGCAGAGTTCATTGGCGGTGGTGTTTGTTGAGCGTCGGGATGCGCAGACTTGCCTTCTGAAACTGGTGGATGATGGGGGGCCTGCTGGGGAGGAGGTTCTTCGCGAAAAGTTAGGACTGACCCGGCGGGAGTCGGAGGTTTTGTTCTGGATTGGGAATGGGAAGACGAATCGGGAGATTGGCGAGATCCTGGATGTCAGCCCCCGTACGGTGAATAAACATCTTGAGGGGGTTTTTTCGAAACTTGGGGTTGAGAATCGGACCGCTGCGGCGGGGATTGCTATTCGGGCTTTGAATCCTGACTCCTGAGGTCTTTGGTGGTCTTTAATTTCTTTTAGTGGCGGTCGGGCACCGGGTAAGGGTTTTCAGGACCGCCACAAGTACATCCCTGTAGGCTGCGTCGGCGACGTCCCTGTCGCCGACGCTCCTGAAAACCCTTACCCGGCACCCGCCCTTCTCATCGGATATCATGCTACGTAGCCGATTAGTCTTCTGTATTTTCTTTTTTCTTTCCGTGATTCCTGATCAGGAATACCGCTACGGCGCTCATGGCAAGCGCCATCACAACCCACAGCATGTGATGCAATTCGTGTACAACGCCTGCAGGAGCGTGGCCTTCGTGGGCTTGGGAGAACAGGCTGAGGGTCGTAATGATTAGAGTGGTCAGTGCGAGTGCTAGTTTTTTCAGTTTCATAATGGTCTCTACTTCTGGTTTTTTCTGGTAATCAATTTAAGCGATTGCGGGTATGGCTTTTTCTTCCAGCATGCCTTCGCGGACGATGAACTGGATGATGTCTTTTAGGCCCTTCTGTACTTTCAAATTGGAAAAGACGAAGGGGCGGCTACCACGCATTTTTTTGGCGTCGCGGTCCATGACTTCCAGGGAGGCGCCGACCAGGGGGGCGAGGTCGATTTTGTTGATGAGCAGGAGGTCGGAGCGGGTGATGCCGGGGCCGCCTTTTCTGGGGATTTTGTCGCCGGCGGAGACGTCGATGACGTAGATGGTGAGGTCGGAGAGTTCGGGGCTGAAGGTGGCGCTGAGGTTGTCGCCGCCACTTTCTACAAATACGACGTCCAGTTCGCCGTGGCGGGCGATGAGTTCGTCGATGGCGGCGAGGTTCATGGAAGCGTCTTCGCGGATGGCGGTGTGAGGGCAGCCGCCGGTTTCAACACCGAGGATGCGGTCGGCTTCCAGGGCTTCGTGGCGGGTCAGGAACTGGGCGTCTTCCTGGGTGTAGATGTCGTTGGTGACGACGGCGATATGGTAGTGGTCGCGCATTGCGGCGCAGAGTTCGCGCAGCAGTGCGGTTTTACCGGAGCCGACGGGGCCGCCGATGCCGACGCGGAGGGTCTGTTTTTTTGCGGTACTCATTCTTTTGCTTCCCTCTATATTTAACAATTTTTTCAACAAGTGTTTCTGGGAATTTCTTGGGATTATTACTTTGGGTTACTGCCTAGGAACGGAACAACCGGCTGTATTGGGTTTCGTGCCGGGCGCTGGCGATGGCGAGTGCGGGCAGGCCTGCGCCGATTTCGAAATCCTGGATTGCCTGCGCGCGCGCGATGGCTGCCGGAACCTGCTGCTGGATTTCACCAATCAACTGCTGTGCCTGGGTCTGCCCCAGGGGCACCAGTTTGGTGGCGGTGGCGACCTGGTTTTCCAGCCAGGACCAGACCAGCCCCAGCACCGCGGCCTGTTCATTCAGCTGCCAGTGGTGGGCGGCGATGGCGAAGGCGGCGATAAAACTGCTGTCGCCTTCCAGCGTCGGGGTTTCAATGTCCAGCTGAGAAAGCAGGCGCATCAGGGCGATACCGGTTGCGGTGTCGGTGAGGCGCAGCTCTTTGGTTTCCCTGCAGGCGAGGCTGTAGTCATTCCAGTAATTCAGTTGCTGGGTATCGCTTTCCTGCAGGGCTCGGTGGCAGCGCAGCAGTAGCGGGCAATCCACTTGTGCGAAGGATTCTGCCAACTGCAATGACAGCCACTCTCGCGTGTCCGTAAGGTTTTTTATCCAGCCGGTCTCCACCGCGTATTCCAGTCCTTGCGAAAAGGCATAACCGCCCACGGGTAGACTGGCACTGGAGAGTTGCAGCAATCGCAGCAGGGCGGCATCAGTGGTGGTGATGCTCATGCTGCTCGCCGTGGTGATGATGACTGTGATCACTCTGCCCATGGGAGTGACTGTGGCCGCCACTGTATGCGCCGGATTCAGGTACGAGTACAGCCTGCTCTCGAGTCAGTTTCAGTCCGAGCAATTCCAGCATCTCCTCCAGTACGTGATCCGGAGTTATACGCAGCCAGCGATCTTCCACACTGTCCGAGATCTGCAGTTTCACGTGGCGGTTGCCCAGGTGGTAACAGGCGCGCGAGAAGGTCACCCAGTCATCGCTTCGGGCGGTGGTGACGGGTTCTTCCGCACCGAGTACCTCGATGGTTTTTCCGCACTCGCTTTGCAGAATTTCGCCGACCAGTAGGGGTTTTCCGCGCTCGAGAAAGATGCGCACTTCGGAGCCATCATCAGCAAAAACACGCAAGCGACCGCGGTCACGCTGCAGATGATCGAGAATTACGCGGTAGTCCGCGCTCAACTCGGGCTTGATACCGAGGCGTCGAAAGATTTCCAGGGTCACGACTTACTCCTATTTTTCTGAACAACAACAGCAATCAAAACAGGTATTCAAAACAAACAGTAACGCTGTGCCAGTGGCAACTCGGTGGCAGGCTCGCAGGTGAGCAGCTCGCCATTCGCACGCACTTCGTAAGTCTGCGGATCGACGCTGACATCCGGTTGCCAGTCGTTCAGGATCATGTCTTTTTTGCTGATGGTGCGGGTGTTTTTACAGGGAGCCAGGGTTCGCAACAGCCCCAGCTGTTCGGCCACCTTGTTTTGCATGGCAGCCTGGGACACAAAGGTCAGTGATGTTTTTGCGGCGGCAATGCCGAGGGCACCGAACATGGGGCGGTAATGCACCGGCTGTGGCGTGGGAATCGAGGCATTCGGGTCGCCCATGGGCGCAGCGGCGATCATGCCACCCTTTAAGATCAGCGACGGTTTGATACCGAAAAAGGCCGGCTTCCACAGCACCAGGTCCGCAAGTTTCCCCACTTCGACAGATCCCACTTCGTGGGCGATTCCGTGGGTGATGGCCGGGTTGATGGTGTACTTGGCGATAAAGCGGCGCGCACGGAAATTATCCGCACCGGCAGTATCACCACTGCTGTCCTCGGCCAAGGTGCCGCGCTGTACTTTCATTTTGTGCGCGGTCTGCCAAGTGCGGGTAACCACTTCCCCTACCCGACCCATGGCCTGGGAATCGGACGCAATCATGCTGAAGGCGCCGAGATCGTGAAACAGGTCTTCCGCGGCGATGGTTTCCTTGCGGATACGGGAATCCGCAAAGGCGATGTCTTCCGGAATACTGGTGTCCAGGTGGTGGCACACCATCAGCATATCCAGATGCTCATCGACCGTATTGATGGTGTAGGGGCGTGTAGGATTGGTGGACGACGGCAACACATTGGACGAGGCACAGGCCTTGATGATGTCCGGCGCGTGACCGCCACCGGCACCTTCGGTGTGATAGGTGTGAATGGCGCGGCCTTTGAAAGCCCCCAGGGTGTCATCCACAAAACCGGATTCATTCAGGGTGTCGGTGTGAATGGCCACCTGCACATCGTATTTTTCTGCCACCGTCAGGCAGCAGTCGATGGACGCCGGTGTGGTGCCCCAGTCTTCGTGCAGTTTCAGGCCACAGGCGCCGCTTTCCAGTTGTTCCTCGATCGCTTCCGGCAGACTTGCATTGCCTTTACCGAGAAAGCCAAAGTTCATCGGCAGGCTGTCAGTGGCCTGCAGCATCTTGCCAATATTCCAGGGGCCCGGTGTGCAGGTGGTTGCATTGGTGCCGGTAGCCGGACCGGTGCCGCCGCCAATCATGGTGGTGACGCCGGACATCAACGCCTCTTCCACCTGCTGCGGACAGATAAAATGAATATGCGCGTCGATGGCACCGGCGGTAAGAATCGAACCCTCACCGGCAATGATCTCCGTGCCCGGGCCGATAATAATTTCCACCCCCTCCTGCACATCGGGGTTACCCGCCTTGCCGATACCGCAAATGCGTCCGTCCTTTACCGCCACATCCGCCTTGACCACGCCCCAGTGATCGAGAATCAACGCATTGGTAATCACCAGATCCGGTGTTTCCGCAGAAGGACGCTGGCTCTGGCCCATACCATCGCGGATAACCTTGCCGCCACCGAATTTGACCTCGTCCCCGTAGCGGGTGAAATCTTTTTCTACCTGTAACCACAGCTCGGTATCCGCCAGGCGCACACGATCGCCGGTGGTGGGACCGAACATCTGTGCATAACTCTCTCGGTCCATATGGGCTCGATCCTTCCGGCTCATGCTTTTTCTGCTCCCTCGCCATCGAGCGGTCCCATTACTTCACCGCGAAATCCATAGACCACGCGCGCACCCGCGTAGGCCACCAATTCCACCTCGCGCCCCTGCCCGGGCTCGAAGCGCACCGCGGTGCCGGAGGCAATATTCAAGTGAAAACCTCGGGCCTGTTCGCGCTCAAAGCGCAGTGCCGGATTGACTTCAAAAAAATGATAGTGGGAGCCCACCTGCACCGGGCGGTCGCCGGTATTTTCCACCCGCAGGGTACGGGTTTCCCGGCCGGGGTTGAGTTCGATATCGCCCCTGTCCGCGGCGACCTGGATTTCTCCGGGAATCATTAACGTGTCTCCGCTTTAGCTGATAGGGTTGTGCACGGTCACCAGTTTGGTGCCGTCGGGGAAAGTGGCCTCAACCTGCACCTCATGGATCAGCTCTGCCACCCCATCCATCACCTGATCGGCATTCAAAATTTCGCGGCCATACCCCATCAATTCCGCCACACTTTTACCATCCCGCGCGCCCTCGATAATTTCCATGGTGATCAGTGCGACCGCTTCCGGGTAATTCAGCTTTAAACCTCGCGCCAGGCGTCTCTCGGCCAAAAGCGCAGCGGTAAATACCAGCAGCTTGTCTTTTTCTCTCGGCAGCAATTCCATGGGTAAACCTTTTTAATACAATCTGCGATTCGCTATTCAGGTGCGCCAGATACGCGGTGCGCAGGCCGGACGATCGAGTAGCTCCGGGCGAACAGTTTCCCAGAGTCTGGTCAGCAACCCCCGCACTTCAAACGCGCAGTGGCCGAGTACCCGCACCACAAAAATATTGGCCACCAGCGTAACGCCGCCGATGCAGCGTCTTTCTGAATCCGCCACCAGCGCCCGGCAATCCTCCAGCAGCTCTTCGGAAAAAATATTGGTAAATGGCCCCATCACCAGCAGCCCGTTCACCGGCAAGCTCCGCAGCCCCGCCGCCGCCCGCAAAATATTGTCACTATCACCACCTAGCCGTAGTGACTCCACCAGCAACGGCTTGCCTTCAATGAAAATTTCCAGCCGCTGCAGCAACCGGCCACCGCTGAAATCCTCATCACAGGCGGGCAACCCCAGCGAGGTCACCTCCCATCCGACAAACCGCGCCCCGGCCTCCAGATCCACCCGCATGGTCATGGCACCATTGGCACCCGGGTAGGCAATATTCTCCAGCGGCAACCACTCCAGGCTGGCATCGCGCGCAACCCGCAAAAACGTGTTCTGACACTGCAGCAACGCATCCGGCCGCGCCCGATACACCCGCCCCGCACCGGTGGTCGTCACCAGCGCCTGCGCCCCTTCATCCACCGCCACCCGAATATCCAACTGATCCCCGGAAACCAGCCCACCGGGTGGATGCAACAAATACACATGAGCCAGATCCCGCCCCTCGGGAAAGAACGGCTTCTGAACATACAAAGGCCCGCGGTGGTAGTTCCGCGCCAACCGACAGCCCCGCACCGTGCGCTCAAAACGCAACTCCAGATCCGCCTGCCAGCGGGTCGCACTGGTAGCGTCGGATATGTTGGCAATATCGGGAATAACGAGCTGATTCATCAAAAGCCGAGTGGCCCCTGGAGGCAGTTGCCACGAAATCTCTGGTTGGATTTGAGGACAATCAAAACAAGAATCCCCCGGAGGCGGAATGCGTCAATTGACGTAGTTCTGGTAGCGACGGAAAGTTGGCTTATCGCGGCCAGTTTGATGGCAGCCGACCGGGAAATGATGAACCGGTGGACGGAAAGGATTTAATGCAAGCTGTGGATAAGGTTCTGGCTGGCGAGAAGCCGAGTGAAGAGCAGACACCTTCTATCGGCTGCAATATCAAGTGGAAGTAGCATTCGAATGACAGCGGTGAGGCGCACGAGTTGGAAAAAATAATACGGTAATCGAGAAGGCACTGATACCGGGGGCTGCCTCGCGAGACCTTCAAAAACAGGATGTTTTTGCAGAGCCCCCAGGGATGGGTTCACGGCGTGTCTCGCGAGGCAGCACCCGGTAGCAGTGCCCCCCCTTAACGAGAAAAGAACCCACGTGAGCTACGAAGCACCTTTCAAAAAAGCCAACATCCAGCGCGCCACCGCACTCGCATGGATATCGTTGTGTAGGGACTCTTTGCCCTTCTCCACCATATCCGCCCCGAACACCTCCTGACGCAACTCCATCAGTCCCTTCGAATACGGTTTGGTAAACTCCGGGTGCGCCTGCATCGTAAGCATGTGCTCACCCACCTGCAGCATCGCATAAGGACAGAAATCACTGGACGCAATCACCTTCGTCTTTGGCGGCAACGCCACCACCTGATCCTGATGACTCACCAGCAGACTGAACTCCCCTTGCGGCTCCACCATCCAGTTCGGCGTTTCCTGCACCTCATAACTGTGCACACCCACACCCCAGCCCTTCTCCGACTTGCGCGCCTCGCCACCCAGCGCCTGCGCAATCAACTGGTGGCCAAAACAGATTCCCAGGGTCGGCTTCTTTCGCTTGTGCAGCTCGCGCACAAACTCCATCAACGGCGCAATCCACGGCTGATCATCGTAGACTCCGGTCTTACTGCCCGTCATCAGATAGGCGTCCACCTCATCAATATCGTCTGGATAATGCCCGTGCTGTACCTCATAAGTGACAAACACCAAAGACGGATCTTCCCGCTGCAGCAGCGCCGCAAACATCTCCGGGTACTCCCCAAACTCCTCTACCAGCTGGGGGCGCACATCATCCGTTTTCAGAACACCAATCTTCATTTCTTCACCTGTAAAAATGCCGGCACGATACTTTGTGATCACATTATTGCGCTCACTCCAGTAGCGAACAACCCTCGGCCCCACCAACGATCAGGAACCGCAATACGTTGTCGCCCATTCAAACGCAATCGTGTTGCGCAAACCAGCCCACGTCTAGACTCAGAATGTTGCGAAAATCCGTTCATCGGCAACGCCATGTAGTCCAAGGAGTGACCCCATGAAATCTCTCAGCCTTGCCACCGCCCTTCTGGTGGCGTCCCTCGGTGCCAGTCAGTGCCTGGCCGACTACGAGCAGGGCGATGTTGTCGTCCGCATAGGCTGGGGACACGTGGACCCGGATGACGACTCCGACCTGCTGCACATCGACAACACCCTCTATCTGGACGACACCCGGGTATATGTCGACGATGGCGACAGCGCCACCTTTACCGCCAGCTGGCTGTTTGCCGACCACTTCGCCCTCGGCTTACTCGCCGCTCTGCCTTTTGAGCACGACCTCGCAGTCGCTGGCCTGCCGACCCTGGACGGTGACCTGCTGGGCAAGGTGGATCTGGGCAGTATCGAGCACCTGCCTCCCACGCTCACCGTGCAGTGGTTCCCGGTGTGCAAGGAATCCTGGGTACAGCCTTACGTGGGATTTGGGGTGAACTTCACCACGTTTATGGACGAAGACATCAGCAACGTCGCCCAGGATTACTTTGAAGATGTGCTCAATGCCAGCAGCAACGCCAGCCTGAAGCTGGATGATTCCTGGGGACTGGCCGGGGAACTGGGGGTAGACATCATGTTTGGCCGCGATAGCAACTGGCTGTTCAACGCCGCGGTCTGGTACCTGGATATCGATACCGAGGCAAAAATCGATTTCCGTACCACCCAGGGCTACAACACCCGTATCACCACCGATGTGGATATAGACCCCTGGGTGTACTCGATCGGCATCGGCTATACATTCTGACCAGCCCGCCCGCGGGCACGGCGGTGCGCGCGGGTGCCCACCCTTCTCCTGACAATGATTGCATTTTGCGCCAGTGAACTGGCAGCATGTCCTCTGTTACGCTGATAATTGGGCGGAAGATTGCCCAGATATTGCCTTTCCAAAGAATAAAAGCCGGTATCGCCGCCCCAAAAGGCACCGCTGTCATTTTTCATGTATGATTGCGCGCCGATTGATCATTTTTTAGCCGGCAGGCGAGCCACAGGAGAAATAATGACCTCATCCACTTCCTCAAGTGATATCCAGCCTGCCGAGACTGGCAAGAAGAAGGCTTTTACCCGTTTCCTCGATACGGTCGAGTGGCTCGGTAACTTGCTACCGCATCCCATCACCCTGTTTGCCATGTTCGCCCTCGGCGTGGTGGTCTTGAGTGGTATCGCCTCTTACTTTGGACTTTCCGTGGTGGACCCGCGCCCGGAAGGCGCCGCAGGCCGCTCCGCAGACGGCGTGATCCACGTGGTGAACCTGCTCTCCGGCGAGGGCTTGAGGACCATTGTCACCACCCTGGTCACCAACTTTACCGGCTTCGCCCCGCTGGGCACGGTACTGGTGGCCCTGCTGGGTGTGGGCATTGCCGAGCATTCCGGCCTGCTGTCCGCCGCCGTACGCGGCATGGTACTGAAGGCTTCCAAACGCACCGTAACCGTCATCGTGGTGTTCGCCGGTATCATCTCCAACACCGCCTCCGAACTGGGTTATGTGGTGCTGATTCCACTGGCGGCGATGATCTTCCACTCCCTCGGCCGCCACCCCCTGGCCGGCCTCGCTGCCGCATTCGCCGGTGTCTCCGGTGGTTACAGTGCCAACCTGCTGCTGGGCACC